>WTGB01000006.1 GCA_011523735.1 Chloroflexota bacterium | reverse complement strand
CAAGCGCGCTGGCGCAGAATGCTCCCGAACATGTGCGGGCTGTGAGAAGCTGCGACGGCACCGTTACCGTAGACTGGTCGGCAGTGGCGGGCGTCTCCGGCTACAGAGTTTCCTACCGTGGCTCGGGCGATGGCGGCGAACGCCCAGGGGGATCAACCGGAGAAACAGAACTTTCTCTCGGTAAACTGAAACCGGAGACATACGATATTTTTGTGGATACTGACCAGGGAACTTATGGGACGACCACTGCCAGCCTGGGCGAGGCTTACTGCCCGTCACATACTCTGCCGCTGCAGTATCATTGCGCCCAGATGGCAGGCCGCGTGGTCATCAGCGGCATCGGAAAAGGTACGAACTGCCAGTCAGTCATTCCCGGCGGGATTGGCGATCCTTCATTGATCGCCGCTGGCGTGCTTGATGCGATCGACATTTGGGGGCGCGCTTCCAAAGTGCGGTTCTGCTTCCTGCAACACGGAAGGCTAAAGTTTGTGGACACCGCTGCATCGCCGAGAACGATATCGGATTTGGCAGTTGAAACTATCGATGGCATGACCTGCGGCACGATTGACCGGACCGGGATGGTGGTGCTCCTGCAAGCCGGCGAGACAGCCGGCGAGGCGGACGATACTCCGCCAGTCTCCGTGGAAACAGGTCCCAGTTCGTCAACAATCTGCCAATTGACTACGACTGGTCACCTAAGCCTGCGCGGCGGTCCCAGCGTTTATTACGCGCGTATAGACGCAATGCCTCATGGCACCAGACTGATCGGCATGGCAAGAGCCGGCGACTGGTTCCTGGTCGAATACGAAGGGCAAAGGGGCTGGGCCAGCGGGACTTATTTGGCGGCGAGCCCAGGCTGCGATGCCATCGGCGGGTCGACCAGGGTGTTCTTGCCGCTTGCGACCGAGCCCGCTCCAGTTGAAGCGGAAGCGCCGGAAGAGATAGAGGAATCGGCGCAGACAGAAACGACAATGCCGGGAGCCCGGCCGCTAAGCTATTGCAGTCTGAGAGCCGGCGACATTATCAATCAGCGTCAGGGACCGGGGCTCGAATATGACATCATTGCGGAGATTCCCAACGCGACGAGGCTCACCGCCACGGAAAGGACGAGGGATTGGTTCAAGGTCGAATACAATGAGGAAATAGGTTGGGTCAATATTGATTATGTTTTCCGCCATGGCTGCGGCTAAGCAGGCGCCGAGGGACGATGGCGATACGAGGCGATAGCAAAGGGCTGGAAAGTCGTTATTTGTTTGACATGCTTCCGCGAGATATTGGTCGCGTGTTGGAGATTGGCTGCGGCGATGGTCGGCTGACGCGGAAATATGCGGACAGAGCCGCTAAAGTTGTGGGCATCGACTTGCCGGGCGCCTTGCCGCGGGATGATCAGGCGGAGGGCATGATGGACGTGGCGGCGGCGAGCGGGGTCGCCCTGCCCTTCTGCGATGGCAGTTTTGATCAGGCGATATTCTCCCTCTCTTTCTGATGAATTGAATCAGAGGGCATGGTGCATGCCCTGTCAGAAGTCAGGCGCGTTTTGCGGCCGGGGGGCTTGCTGATTGATCTGCGGCCGACGGCGAGAAATCGGCAGGTTGAGTTGGAGTTGGCGGAGGCGCGTCTGCGCATCGGCGAGATTGATGCGTCGAATTCCGCCACCGAGAAGCTGCAGGCTGACGAGGCCTTGCAGGCAGCGCTGGACGAAGGGCTGTTCACCGCTGAGCACCGCGCGCGATTTGAATATATCACCGATTTGGATACGCAAGAGGACTTGCGGGAATTTGCGGCCGGGTTGCGGCGGAGCGTGATGCCGGAGGGCTTGCCGCGGCGGATCGCGGCGCTGACGGCTGGGGTTAGGGAGGATTATCTCATTCGGATACGGCGGGAGATGATCATCTGGCGTCTGCGGCGATTGTAAGATCTCAAGGCAATCGCATCAAATTAAAAATCCGCGCAAACGGTTCGAATGCGCTCAATTTAATCATTTGTAGGGGCGACAAGCGGTCGGTGTCCACGCGACCTGCGCGCTCTACCATGTCGCCCGATGAATAGAGACAGAATTTACAGCAGGTTTAATAAGTCGCCCCTACACGCATCGTTTTGCCAGCACGCGGGTAAACTTCGGCGCCCGCGGTGTACTCGGCGGTCAAGAAAATTTTTATGCGTTTGCCCGGTGTAAGACCACTGTTTTGAATACTGACTCTGATGAAGTAATATAATGTTAGGGAGATTACAAGTACATTGGAGCAGGGATAATGTTCAGAATATTGCTGATTTTGCTATGTTCGCTGTTGCTGGCGCAGTCAGTCTCGGGGCAGGCTGAGGACAAGCCCACCATCGCCATGCTGCGCTTCGGTTCCTTCTTTTCATTCACTTACGTCGAAAACGCCGTCTTGGATACCTTACTCGCCGCTGGGCTCGTTACTGAAGCGGAGCACGCCACGCTCCACGCGCGAGAGAACCTCCAGGGTGAGAACATCAACGTCTATTGGAACGATGCCAACTTTGATTTTGCCGCCGTCAATACCATCGTCGAAGATGCGCTGGACCGAGGCGCGGATGCCTTAGTTGTACTGTCGACACCGACCGCGCAAGCCGCCGTCAACATAACGATGGACATGGAGGACCCGCCGATCGTGCTCTTCACAGCGGTATTCAATCCCTATGAAGCGGGCATCGCGCAAGCGTCCTGCGTTAAGCCGAGCCATGTCACGGGCATAGAATCCGTGACACTATATGAAGACATCGTGCCGCTGCTGCTCTTGCAGGATCCAGACCTCAAGCTGATCGGCACGATATACAGTTCGTCGGAAACGAGCGGACGCCTCGGCGCGGAGGCCATCGTTGCGGCGGCGGAAGCGCAGGGCTTGACGGTCGAAGTCGCCGCCATCTCGAACCTGACCGATATGGCGGTCGCCGCACAGGCATTGGTGGACAAAGGCGTAGAAGCCTTTCTTTTGCCCTCAGATCTACTCACCATGAGCGCCTTGCCGGTGATCACGCAGATCGCGATTGAGAATGGATTGCCCGTTTATCATTCGACGTCGAACACGATAAATCTGGGCGCGACAGTAAGCGCAGGCGCGGGCCACAACTCGCTTCAAGGCAGTTTGATTGGCGCCATGCTGGCAGGACATTTGCGTGGCGAGCTGGATATTGCCAGCACCGGCATCGGCATGATCGACCTGCTGAGCGTGGGACTCAATCTGGATGTGGCAGCCCAACAGGGCGTTGAATTCACCGACTCGCTGATGGAGCGGGCTCATCTGTTGCTGCAAGATGGCGGCATGTCCGGGCGGGCATTGGTTGTGTTCCTGGAGTCGCTGGGCATGGATGAAGAAACAATGAAGCTCGTCCTCAAGGCAATCGCGGAAGCCCAGACCGGTGGCGGTGAAATCAATGTAGACTTGCCGCAAGAAGTCCTGGCGGCGCTTTCGGCTGCCATCGCCTCGCAAAGGCGGACGGAGGATGTGGCGGCGATTCTGGATAGCCTGCACTGCAGTCCGGAGATGATTGCCGAGCAGCAAGCGGCGCTGGAAGCATCGGAATGAGCGCCGACGAGTCAGACTAGCTCGCTCGAATAGTGGGGGTTATGTTGATTGCGCGAAAGCGTAAACCTTAGCGGAAAAGATCAATAGGGAAGAACGCTGAAGAATCGGCGGCCGGCTGGTTGAAATCGAAAGTTTGCCGCCGTTCAAGAATTTGTTACACTCTGAGTTGCGATTTGACTCGCATTTTCAAACGGTGAAAAGCAAGCATACTTTGGAGGAATCTATGTTCCGTAGACTACCGTTACTTGTCTTTGTACTCGCGCTGGTTGCGTTCGTGGTGGTTCCCGCGCTGACGCAAGATGATTTAGTGGTGGGTGTTGTGCTGGTCGGTCCGAATGATGATCGCGGCTGGAGCACATCGCATCATGAAGCTGGCGAGTATGTCGCCGCCAAAACAGGCGCGACGATACTCGAATTTGAGAGCCTGAACCCGGCTGATTCACCGGAGACCACGTTGATGGATGTGGTCGAGTTAATGGTCGATGAGGGCGCTTCCGTCATTTTCACCACATCCGACAGCTTTGAAGAGGATACGAATGTGGTGGCGGCGGCTTTCCCCGATGTGACCTTCATCAATATAACTGGCAGCAACGCCATTATGGCGAGCGATGTTGTCGAGGGCGACCACGCTATGATGCATGATTTGCCCGAGCTGCCGCCGGCGAATGTGGGCAACTTCAATACCTACATGGAATTGCCGCGCATGATTGCCGGTTGCGCTGCGGCGCTGGCGAGCGAATCGGGGCATATCGGCTATCTTGGCGCTTTGATCAATCCGGAGACGCGCCGGCTGGCGGCATCGAGTTATCTGGGCGCGCGTTACTGCGCTGAGAATTATCGCGATGACATGATGGCTGACGACATCACCTTTGAGGTGGTCTGGATTGGCTTCTGGTTCAATATCCCGGGCGTGACGCTGGATCCGACCGAGGTAGCGACGGGCTTCCTCGATGGGGGCGCTGATGTGATCATTTCCGGCATTGACACGACAGAGGCGATCACGGTGGCGGGTCAATACATGGCGGAGGGCGATACGAGCTATGGCGTGCCTTATGGCAACGTCAACGGCTGCTCGGAAGCGCCGGAGGCTTGCCTGGGCGCGGCTTACTACAACTGGGGTCCGGCTTATCTCAGCGTGGTAGAGCGCGTGTTGGATGGCAGTTGGTCGCAGGAATGGCTGTGGTGGGAGCCGAAGTGGGATGAGATCGGCGATGATGGTTTCTATACCGATGTTGATTACAGCGTTGGCGGCTACGTCTTCGGCGATGGCTTGGGCATGGAACACCGCGAGACGCTGGCGGCCTTCGCGCAGGAGATCCATGATTTCCAGACTGATCCGATGCACGCGGACGAGATGTTCTTGTGGTCGGGTCCGCTGAATTTGCAGGACGGGACGCAGTTGGCGGGCGACATGGAGCCGGTGACTCTGCTGGATATTTGGTTCCTGCCGCAATTGCTGGAGGGCATGACTGGCGCGAGCGAATAGGCCTGCGTCTATCTAGTAGAAAGTATGTGTAATGGCGGGCGACACAAGTGTCGCCCCTACATGCTTGTTGGCAGAGAATAGCTATATTAGCGGGCGACCTGGTAGGTCGCCCCTACATTTGGCTGGCGAGATGATTTTGTCTATGAGTGTGTGGTTGCGAATCCTGGCGCTGCTGATGCTGCTGAGCGGAATTGGGGTCCGGGCGCAGGAGCTGCCGCAGTTGCTGCTGCTGAATACGGAGATTGGACTGGGACCGGATGGCTTCGGCGGGGAAATGCCGGTGGTCGAGGGCGAGGTCTTCAATCATGGCGGCGCTGCTTACAGCGGGGTCAGCATCTTTGTGGAGGCGCTCGATGCCGATGGTGAGGTAATCGGCGAGGGTTTCGGTTATCTGGTGGATGCTTGCGGGACGGCGCTGCTGGGTTATGCTTTGCCGCCGGGGCGGATTCAGGCTTATTCGGCGCCTTTCGAGCTTTTTGCCGAGGGCGAAGTGGCGAATGTCAAGTTGAGCGTTGACGCGCGCGCCGCGCCGGTGGAACGCTCGCCTGATGTTGTCGCGCCGGCTGTCCAGCGGATTGCCCAGGGCGAAGTCGTGATGCTGGAATGGCTGGATGAGGGGACGTTGATTTATGGCGTCGGCTGCGCGGGCGATGTTTTCACCGAATTGGATTGGCGGCGCTATAGCTTGAGCGATGACAGCGTTAGCGAGATCGAGCATCCGGATGCGGCGCGCGTGACAGCGGAGATGATTGAGTTGACCGATGCGACCCTGGTGTCACAGTCGGGCGAGCGAAATCCTGAGCTCTATTTCAGTTCCCAGATGACATATTCCCCGAGCGCGCGGCGGGTCGCCTATCAGAATGATTTGCAGTCGATATATTCGGCCGAGCCGGATGGGTCTTATCGGCGGGTGATCCACCGCAACTTGCACCGTCACAGCTTGCGCGGATTTCTTTGGGCGCGGAATTCGGGTGTTTTTCTCGCCTATTATTTCGGCTCTTATGGCGAGCCGGTCTATTATTTCACGGCGGATGTCGATGGCAATATGCGGTCGGCCTGGCTGGAGAACCTGCCGTCATCGCTGATCGTGCCGGGACCGGCGCCCGATGGTTATGCGGCGGTGGTGGGCCGGCGGGAGGGGCAGGTCAGCGGTTATTATTGGCAGGGGACATACGGCAACGCGGAATTGCTCTTTGAAGCGGAATTGCCGGGCAACAATTATCCGGCGCCGGTGGTGACGAGAAACGAGATTTACCTCGTGAGACCGCTCGATGGCGCACCGACATTGCAGTGCTTCAGCCGGCGGACGCGTACGCTGACGATGATTAGCGCTTTGCCCCTGCGCTTGACGCGGGGGTCGCGAGCCTGGGCTTGGCTGTCGCCGGATGGCGGGAAGCTGGCGCTGGGGATGAATGGCGTGGATGGCGGTTTGTGGTGGCTGGATACGGCGGGGGGATGCGGGTAGAGGCTGCTCGGCGGGCAACTGACTTAGGAGGGGACAGTTTTGCATCGGACAAGATGTCGTCGTCAAACCGGCCTGTTTTGCGCATGTTTTCGGGCGACCCAGTGGGGCGCCCCTACATTTCCCCAACCTAAAGATACCTGTAAGTATCAGGCGCGCTGGGGGTAAGAGTTGTCGTCCCTCATAGGATGGGGCGCTTTACCGTAAGTATCAGGCGCGCTGGCGGTAAGAGCTTAGTCGATATGGAAGACCTCTTCGATGGTTTTCCACCATTCGCCCTCGGCGCGGTCTTCGACTGGCTTTTGCATAGGCATGCAGAGGTCCCACCATTTCTGGGTGGTTTCGTCGGCCGCCATTGCCGCCATATCGGCGTCGAAGTCGTTCCCGTGGTATTCCATATAGGCGAAGAGGAGATCGCCATAGCGAAAGATCGAGTAATTGCGGATGTTGCATTCTTCGATCTTTTTCAGGACGCCGGGCCAGACGTCCGCGTGCAGGCGGATGTATTCGGCGGCGTCTTCCGGTCGTAAGCCGATGACTTGTCCAAAGCGTTGCATCTTGAATCTCCTAGTCAGTATTGTTCTTGAAATTCTCCGGTCGGCGGTATTTCACGGTTTGCAAGTGCTCGCAGTATAGCGCCAGCACGCCTTCATTCTTGTAGACCTCGTAGCTGACCTTGACCAGACCCATCTCAGGATACTTCGGTTCTTTGCTCAAGTGGGTGCGCACGGTGTAGATGGTATCGCCGATGAAAACGGGTTTGATGAAGCGGAGTCTGTCATAGCCGTAGCTGAAGGTATGG
Source organism: Chloroflexota bacterium (assembly GCA_011523735.1). Lineage (GTDB taxonomy): Bacteria > Chloroflexota > Anaerolineae > Aggregatilineales > Phototrophicaceae > UBA6055. The sequence continues at coordinate 34,081 of WTGB01000006.1, read as the reverse complement.
ATGTTGTTGTGCGCCATCAAGCCCAAGCCGATGCTGAAGACCATGGAGCCGGCGACCAGGCGTTTGTCGAAGATGCCTTCGTCGCGGGCGAAAATCTCATCGGCGACGTAGGGGTGCATGTCGAGCACGATGGCATTGAAAATCATGCACTCGCCTTCGGAGAGGGTGCGGCGGATCGATTTGATCTTGGCGCCCAGTTCGAAGTCTTCGTACATCCAGGTCTCGGTGTTGAAAAGCGGCAGGTCCGCGTGCATTTCAACGGGTGTGTTTTCGGGTTTGGACATGAGATTCCCTCAGCCGTTCGACGGCAACGATTAATGATTGGTCTGCTTCCTGCACTGTGTACTTCGTTTCTATCTGCGCTGCCTTCTGTCAGATTAACTGGAAATCGCAAATTCAGACATGATGCGCCCGGTATCTTCGCCGATGCGAGGCGCGCCCTTCTCGCTCTTCAATATCTCGCCATCGATGCGTATGGGGCAGCGCAGGGTATCCAGCTTGACATTTTCATCGCGGGCGACTTCTTGGATCATATCGATCACCTTGAAGCCTTCGTGCTGCAACAGGCGTTCCCAGGTCAGCACATCGGCGCACCAGATGTCCTGGGGCTCGAGGATGTCGAGCCAGTGTTTGGTCGGATGCGTCTTGAGATGATCAACCAGGATGGCTTTGATGTCATCCCGCTGGGTGAACCAGGTGGCCGAGTCGGTGTATCCCAGCAGGGGCGGGCAATCCAGCAGTTCGCCGAGAACCGGTATCGAGCCCATGGCCAGCGCCAGGAAGCCATCGGCGGTCTGGTAAATGCCATAGGGCGCGGCGAGGTAGGCGTGGGCGTTATTGATCGTGCTGCGCTGCGGCTGTTTCCCGCCATCGTTGAGATGAGTCGTCAGCACTTCGAATTGGAAGTCGAGTATCGATTCGAGCAGGCTGACTTGCACCAAGCCGCCTTGGCCGGTGACCCCGCGGCGGACGAGGCAAGCGAGAATGCCTTGCACGAGATGGGCGCCGGTGAAGAGATCGACGACAGCCAAGCCGAAGGGCGTCGGGGGGCGGTCGGCATCGCCATTGAGCCAGACGAGCCCCGAGATCGATTGCAGCAGCAGATCTTGCCCGGGCTTGTAGACCCAGGGACCGTCGTTGCCGTAGCCGGTGATTTCGCCGTAGACGATGCGAGGATTGATTTGGCGGACGGCTTCGTAGTCCAAGCCCAGCCGCGTCATGACGCCGGGGCGGAAGTTCTGCACGATGACATCGGCTTGCTTGATGAGTTCCTTGGCGCGTTCGAGGTCAATCGGGTCTTTCAGGTTGGCGGCGAAGCTCTCTTTATTGCGGTTGATGGAGTGGAAGAGGGTGCTTTCGCCATCGAGCTCGAGCTCGGAGATGTAGAGCTGCCGGCAGAGATCGCCGCCGTCCGGGCGCTCGACCTTGATGACGCGCGCGCCCAGATCCGCCAGGCGCAAGGCAGCGGAGGGACCCGATAAGAAGATGCTGAAGTCCAGTACCAGTAAACCTTCCAGTGGTCTCATCGTGTCTCAAGTCTCCTTGGTGGCTGCCTAGACTTCTGGGGACCGCAGCGCGTTCGGAACGCGGAAAATAGCTCAGATCTGTTTTGCTTGCAAAAACACTTTTTATCCGTAAAATATAGTCAGCAAAGTCAATTCTGTCAAATGGTCGCGGCTAGCCCCTCTAAATCTCTTCCCGAAGCATCATGGGGAGACTTACACATAGTCGCGCAGATTCTATTTAACAAGAACATCTCCCTACGGCGGGATATGAAGCTACTGAGATGAAACTGGAGGCATTCATGTTAAACGTTGATACGCATCAACATTTTTGGAATTTGGATGAAGTGGCTTATCCCTGGCTGGTGCCGGCTTATGGTCCGATTTATCGGAACTTTGATGCTGATGAGCTGGCGCCGCAACTGGAAGCCGCCGGTGTGGACAAGACGGTGATCGTGCAGGCGATGGATTCCTACGCCGATACCGATTCCATGCTGGCGATCGCGGAAGCCTACGACTGGGTGGCGGGCGTGGTCGGCTGGCTGCCGATCCATGACCCGGAGGAAACTGACAAGAAGCTGGACGAGTACGGGCGGAATCCGTATTTCAAGGGCATGCGGCACCTGATACATGAGGAGAGCAATCCGGACTGGGTGGTGCAGAAGCAGGTTATCGAAGGCTTGCAAATTCTGGCTGACCGCGGTTTGACCTTTGATGTGGTGGCGGTGTTCCCGAATCACTTGAAGCATGTGCCGACCTTGGCGGAGAAGGTGCCGAATCTGAAGATGGTGGTCGACCACCTGGCCAAGCCGCCCTTGGGCGATGATGATCGGGCGATTTGGCGGGAGCAACTGGCGGCGGCCGCGGAAAGTCCGAATGTTTATGCCAAGGTCTCCGGTTTGAACACGGTGACGCCGGACTTTGAAAATTGGACTTATGAGGACATCAAGCCGCTGGTCGATTATGCGATAGAGCAGTTTGGCGCCGACCGCCTGATGTTCGGCAGCGATTGGCCGGTGGCGGTGCTGGCCGGGGATTACGCCAAGGTCTGGGCGGAGACGAAGAAGTGCTTGGCGGATCTAAGCGCCGACGAGCAAGACGCGATCTTGGGTGGGACAGGGAACGCGTTTTATGGGCTGGGGTTGTAATCGACTGGATAGCGACAGAAACGCTACATTCAGCGCCAGCTACTGGTGTGCTTTGCGCCGTCGTATTATCGTTTAAGCATTCTTACTTCGTGGCGCAACTCTCTGTTTTCCGAACGCAATTCGGCGATTTTAACGCGATACTCCCTGCGTAATTCGTGAACCGCGTCGCTGATTTTGCCTTCCAAGTGGCTGACGACGAGGAAGATTGTTAGTGCAAACACGATGATGACGCTGTCGAAGGAAATCGTAGGGTCATAAGTCATTCCTCAATTCTGTTATTGGGCGCGCAATTGTGAGCGACGCAATTCCGGCTACTGTATCGGGTAATCATACCGCCGGCAGCGGCGTCCCGCCCGCCTCGCTGGATTCATAAGCGGCTTCCACCGTCGCCATCGTCTGGATAGCGTCTTCGACGGACGTGGGTAAAGTATCGCTTTCGCCGTTGGCATAGCGCATCAGGCTGGCCATCGTGCCGATGAAGGCTTCGGGGAACCAGGAGCCATTGATCTCCAGAGACTGCCACTGGGGGGCGTCTCCGTCCGATAGCCGGATATACTCGAAGCGGTCGGGCAGGCCGTCGGGATAATTCATGTTGAGGCCGGCGCGGATTTGAATGGCGCCTTGGCTGCCTTCAAACTTGACATAGGATTGCTGCTTTTCGGGTCCGTAAGCGTGATTGTGGTTAGTCATGACATTGACGCGCGGATTCTCGCCGTAGTCCATGATAATCAGCGAACGGGTGCCGCCGCGCAGGTCGGATGCTGTCGGGTGGCTCATGGTCCTGGCGTAGACGCCCTGTGGCGTACCGCAAAAGGAGCGGACGAGGTCGACATAATGGATGCTGTGGTAGAGGATCTCGACGCGTGGCAAGGGGAAGAGGAAGCTCCAGAGATGCCAGGGCGTGTTGCACTGGACGCGGAACTCCACATCGTAAAGCTCGCCGATCAAGCCCTGCCCGATCATGTCGCGGGCGGCGATGATGAAAGGGGCGAACCGCAGTTGGAAGTTGATGGCGGCGATGAGTTGGCGTTCGCGGCAGATCGCCAGGATTTGCCGGGCTTCGGTCAGATCGTCCCCCATGGGTTTCTGGATGAGCACGGCGCGGCCTGGGGGTATCTCGCGCAGGATGTCGGCGATGGCGCTGCCTGGCACGGCGATATCGAAGACGGACTTGGCTGGCGCCCCTTCGATCGCAGCCGCCAGCGAGTCATAGAGCAGCGGAATGCCGAATTTCTCTTGCATCATAGCGGCGCGCTCGGCATCAATATCATAGCCGCCGACCACATTGAAACCAGCGATATTATAAGCGGGGTAATGGGCGTCATGGACGATCCCGCCCAGACCGATGCTGACGATGGGCAGCGGGTCAGCCGGCAGTATCGCGCTTTGACGGAATTGGAAGTCTGGCATCTGACACCATCCTGTATTGATTGGCAATTCTAGTAGGCGGGGACCGGCTGCTCGGCAAAATTCGTCAAACCGGCGCGCTGGTTGATCTGCTGGGCGCAGCGCAGCAAGGCGTCTATCACTTGCTGCGTCTCGCCGCTTTTTCGGCTGGCGGTGAGTTGGGTGATGGCGAGCGCCGCGGTGACGCCGATGGCGGGATTGCCGATGAGCACGGCCGTATCATGCAAGCCAATGAAAGATTCATCGACGGCGGTTGATATGCCGGTGCGCCGAATCTCGTCTATCCGGTCCCTGAACACAGCGTGCTCGGAGCTTGACATGCGCCGATAGTCGCCGTCTTCATCCAGGATGGCGCTGAGGCTGCCCTCGTCCAGCGCCGCCAGCAAGAGCCGCCCGGATACCGTCGATACGAGCGGGAAAGACGCGCCGACAGACACGGTGATCTGCACCTTTTCCGGGCTTTCCGCTTGCCCGACCACGAGCAACTGCCGATGTTGGATGATGCTGATGTGGCAGGATTCTCGTATGTTCCAGGCGAGTTCTTGCATGGGCAGGTGGGCGACGCGCAAGAGATGTTTGAGTGGCGAGTGGCGGTTGGCGAGTTCAAAGAGCTTGAGCGTCAGGACATATTTGCCGGAGGCTTCGTCTTTGATGACATAACCGCTTTCTACCAGGCAGTTCATCGTGCGGAAAAGCTGGCTGGCGCTGTTCTCGGTCAATTCGGAGACCTGGGAAAGCGAGAGCGGCTCGGAGGCTTGCGCCAGCAACTCGAGTACCGCCAGACCTTTTTCCAAAGCTGGCACGCTGTAATTGGGCGCGGATTTCATTTCGACCATGCTGGTTCGCTTTCAGCGGCGGCGGTTCAGGGCGCGGGCGGTTTATTCGGCCGACGCGAGTTCCTTGCGCTGCACGAGATAGAGATGCTGGCAGGCGAGAACGATTCCCCCGTGCTGGTTGAAGATTTCGACTTGTTCAATCACATAGCCATGATCGGGGCGCTTGGGATAATCGCGCTTTTCGCTGATGGTAGCTTTGACCGTGATGGTATCGCCGATGAAAACCGGGCGGATGAAACGGACGCGGTCATAGCCGTAGGAGAAGGCGACGGGGTTGATCTCGTTGGCAGTCATGCCGATGCCGACGCTCAGGATCAAGGTGCCATGGGCGATGCGCTCTTTGAATTCCTGGGTCTTGACCCACTCGGCGTCCATGTGGTGGGGGAAGAAATCGCCGGTTTGCCCGGCATGCAAGACGATATCGGCTTCGGTGATGGTGCGGCCGAAGGTCTCGCGGCTGGAGCCGATTTCGTACTCTTCAAAATAGGTGGTTTTAATCATTGGTTTATCCTGTTGGGGTTTCGTTGCGTTAATGCGGGCGATTCACAGCCGCGCGTAGACACTGCGGTTCAGTCGCCCCTACATCGTTTTCAGGCTGAGTTGACAAGGACCGCGTCACTCACTATATTTTGCAGATAAAATTGTATTTTGCAAGCAAAATGCGGCGCGCTGGTGGCGATGCGATGGGCTGGCGCGCCACGATAGAGGAGACGAGACATGACGGCGACGACAGTATTGCGAGGCATCACCTGGAATCATTCGCGCGGCTTCGTCTCGGTGGTGGCGACGGCGCAGCGCTTCAGCGAGATGCGGCCTGATGTCGAGATCATCTGGGAGAAGCGCTCGTTGCAGGAATTTGCCGATGCGCCGATACGGGATCTGGCGGGGCGCTACGACCTGCTGGTGATTGATCATCCCTGGGCGGGGTACGCCGCCTATAGCAAAGTGCTCGTGCCGCTGCAAGAGATCGTGCCGGAAGACTACATGCGCGATCAAGCGGAGAACTCGGTCGGGCAGTCGCATCCCAGTTATATTTTCAACGGCAGTCAATGTGCGCTGGCGATTGACGCGGCGACGCCGGTGGCGTCGTATCGTCCCGATTTGCTGGAGCGTTATGAGCTGGAAAAGCCGGGGACCTGGCGCGATTTATTGAAGTTGGCGCGGCGCGGGCGGGTGATCATGCCCGGCATACCCATCGACACCTTGATGAACTGGTATATGCTTTGCGCGACTCAAGGCGAAGCGCCCTTCGTCGAGGATGAATGGGCGGTATCGGACGACATGAGCCTGCAGGCGCTGGAGCAGCTGCGCGAGTTGGCGAGTCTGTGCCCGCGCGAGATCTTCGATTGGAACCCCATCGCGGTTTATGAAGCGCTGTCCCGGCGCGATGATTTCGTCACTTGTCCCTTCGCTTATGGCTACTCGAATTATTCGCGGGTCGGCTATTCGGACAAGCTGCTGAAATTTGACGATATGGTGGATATTGATGGGCAGGGGCGCTGCCAGACAACGCTCGGCGGCACGGGGCTGGCGATTTCTACCAGCTGCGGGGCGCTAGACATCGCGCGGGATTATGCGATGTTCACGGCCAGCCCGGAGATTCAGCGTAGTCTCTTCTTTGAAAATGGGGGCCAACCTGGTCACCGAAGCGCCTGGCTGGATGCGGAAGTGAATCGGCGATCGAAGAACTATTTCCGGGATACTCTGCCGGCGCTGGACCGAGCTTATCTGCGGCCGCGATTCCCGGGTTATCTGCATTTTCAGGATCACGGCGGTGCGCCGATTCGCGAGTATCTGATGAGCGGCGGGGATGGGCGGCAGGTGCTTGACGAACTCAAGCGCCTGTTTGACGAAGCCAAAGGGCTGTATTCAGGTTGATTTGAAACGCCGACGCTGCTATTCGCCGATGTCTTCGTTCCAAAGTTCAGGATTGTCGCGGATGAAATCGCGCATCAACTGCAGGCACTCGGCATCGTGCAGCTGGATCAGTTCGACGCCGCGGTCTTCGAGGTAAGTCTCCGGACCCCTGAATGTCGCGTTTTCGCCGATGACGACCTTCGGAATCTTGTAAAGCAGGATGGCGCCGCTGCACATATCGCAGGGGGATAATGTGGTGTAGAGCGTCGCCCGCTGATAATCGCCCGCGCTGAGCCGTCCGGCGTTTTCCAGGCAATCCATCTCAGCATGCAGAACCGGGCTGCCGCTCTGTACGCGTCGGTTGTGTCCGCGCCCGACGATCTCGTTATTGATGACAAGAACTGAACCGATAGGGATGCCCCCTTCGGCCAGCCCCTGCTTCGCCTCGGCGATGGCAGCGCGCATGAATGGGTCCATCATCACCTCCCGGCGCCTGCCAAGTGACATCAGGCTTCTGCCTGGTTCACCTCAGGCATCAACGACAGATAATCGACAAAGTCTTCATCCAGCGCGGAAATGAAGTGAGCGAGCAGGCGCCCACAGCGCTCGATGTCCTTGAGATCGAGGGTTTCGACGGGCGAGTGCATATTGCGCAGGGGGATGCTGAGCAAGGCGGTGGGAATGCCTGCCCGCGAAACCTGGATCGCCCAGGCGTCGGTGCCGCTGCGAGCCGGCATGATATCGCTCTGCCATTTGATTTCGTAGTAGGCGGCGATGTCTTGCAGGCGCTGCACCATACGGGGATGGAAGTTGGCGCCGATGCCGAGTTGGGGACCTTCGCCCAGTTTGCCCGCGCCAGTGCTGACGCCGGGCTGTTCGGCGAAACCGACATCGAGGGCGATGGCGCAATCGGGCTCGATGTGATTGGCGGCGGTGGTAGCGCCACGCAAGCCAACTTCTTCTTGCACGGTGGCGGCGGCGTAGACATCCCAGCTGTGGCGCATTCCGCGGAGCACGTGCAGGCAGGTCGTGATGACAGCGATGCAAGCGCGGTCGTCCATCGCTTTGGCGGCGACTTTCCGCCCCATGAGGTCCATCATCGGACCCTCAACGGTGATGAGGTCGCCAATGCTTACGAGCTCTTCGACTTCGGCGGCGGGCAGCCCGACATCAACAACGAGGTCGCCGACCGGCGGATAACGCTTGCGATCGGCGGAGGTTTGCAGGTGCGGCGGCTTAGTGGCGACAACACCCGGCAGAACGCGCCGCCCATGGACGAGGATGGTTTGGGCGAGCATGACGCGGGAGTCGATGCCGCTGACGCGATGGGTGTAGATGAAGCCGTCTTCGATCCCCCGGACCATCAGGGCGATCTCGTCCATGTGCGCGGCGAGCATGATCTTGCGCGCTGGCTCAGCGGATTGCGTCCCGCGCTTGACGCCGATGAGGCTGCCGAGGCGGTCGCCCTCGAAGTCATCGACGAGCTCCGCCCATTCCTCGCGCAGGAGTTCGGCGACGGGCGCTTCGTAACCGCTGGGGGCGTGGGTTTCGACAAGTCGTTTGAGATGCTCTTTTGGATTGTACATTGCCCTGCCAATTTCGCTTTTCCCCTCTTTTACCACAGAGGCCACGGAGGGCACAGAGGCTATTGGCTCGGACTTCTGGACAAGTCAGGGGCAGTAAGCGGGGACCCTGAGAGAGTCTGTTGGAAAAACAGTCTCAACTGGAGTGTATCGCCAGGAACGGGTCAACAGAAGAATCCCCGCTTGGACTAGATACCGCGCCAAGCGCTTCAGATTCACCCCCGCCTCCTCCCTTGCGCCTTGTAGCCCCGCGACCGGTTTGATGATACATCGCTACCAAGGCGCTCTCAGCAATAATTTCTTCGGCTTTGTCGTCCAGCAAGCGGCAAACGCTATCGCCGGGCAACATCGTTTCGACTACCGCACGGGTTGCCGCCGGAATCTCCTTCGGCAAAGCCTGTTTCAATGACATCTCATGCTCGGCTATGATTGAGATACAATGTCATTATAGGTCAATCAAGTTTTTCACCACTGTCTATCAGGTCGCCCGCCGAAACTGGAAACTACTACAAAGGCCTTCAAATGAGCAAAATCGACTTTGCTATCAATGGATATATCGCTCAGATTTGGCTGAATCGCCCCGAAAAGCTGAATGCGATCAATCGCGGTATGCTCGATCAACTGGCTGAAACTGTCGAGCATGTTGACCGGAGCATTGAAGCGCGCGTCCTCATCATCCGCGCCCGCGGCGATCGCGCATTTTGCGTCGGCGCCGATATCAACGACTGGACAGCGCTTGCGCCCATAGACATGTGGCGGCGCTGGATACGGGACGGACATCGGGTATTCGCTCGCATCGCCGGGTTGCGACAGCCCGTAATCGCCGTTCTGAATGGCTTCGCCTTGGGCGGCGGCTTGGAACTGGCTTTGGCTGCCGATATCCGCCTGGCGGCCGAGGGGATTGAACTCGGCTTTCCCGAAGTATCGATTGCGACGTTGCCGGGCTGGGGCGGGACTCAAGGCCTGCCGGCTCTGATTGGCAAGGGCCGCGCCAAACAGATGATCCTTTCCGGGGAACGCATTTCGGCCGCGAAAGCCGAACATTGGGGCCTCGTCAACGAAGTCCTGCCGCCCGATCAACTGGACAGCCGCGCCGATGAACTGGCGGAGCAAATCGCGGCAAACGCGCCTTTAGCCGTGCAATTCGCCAAGCAAGCCATTGACGGATACAGTCATGGATCCGCCGGTTTCACGCTGGAAGCGCTGGCCGGCGCCCTCTCCGCCCATACAAAGGACGCCAAAGAAGGTCTGGCCTCGTTCAAGGACCGGCGTCCCCCAAATTATTCGGGCGAATAAGCACTCCCGCAATATGTATACGCGCGACTTGGTAGATCGCCCGAAACACGTAATACATCCGGCCGGCGACCTGATAGTCCGCCCCTACACATTTTCATTGTTAAGAGTTCATTATTTTGTGTGAGCCAAGTTCTGACTTGCGAGCGGCTGTAGTAAATTCACCCATCCACAAACTGACGATGCCACTCCTCCAGCGTCAGCAGCGCCCATAGCTGCCGGCTGTGATCCCGCCAGCCTCTCTCATGCTCATCGATCAGCCGCTCCACCGCCTCCATCTCCAGGATGCCACGCTGCCGCGCCCGCTGGCTCAGCAGAAGCTCCCGCGCCCGTCCCATATCCCGCCGCAGCCAGGCGCCCAGCGGAATGCCGAAGCCGTGCTTCTTCCGCTCAATGATCGCCTCTGGCAGCAGACCCCGCGCCGCTTCCTTCAGGACATGCTTTGTCCGCGAACCTTTCAGCTTGAGATTAAACGGGATGCCCGCCACATATTCCGCCAACTCATGATCCAGGAAAGGCGCCCGCGCTTCCAGCGATGCCAACATGCTGCAGCGGTCCGCTTTGATCAGCAGATCATCCGGCAGATAAGACTGCATATTGGCTGCGACCAAGTTCGCTATCGGATGCGCCTGACTTGCGCTCAGGTAAGCAGTCAAGCTCGCCGAATGCGAATCCGCGCCCGGGCAGACCTCCGCCAGCAACTCCGCGCTGAAGACGCGCACCAGGTCAAAATAAGCCTCCTCAAGCCGCTGGCTCCCCGCCCGGAGGAAACGCCGCGCCCGCTTGACCGGGTCATAATAGCCCGTCCCTTCCGGCAAAAATCCCAGCCATTTGGCCGCCCCGCGCAATATCGGCGGCGGCAAGAAGCTCAGCTTGCGCATCAAATCAGCGGCGTAAAAACGCTCATATCCGGCAAACAGTTCATCCCCGCCATCGCCTGTCAATGCCACCGTCACCTGCTCGCGCGTCAGCTTGCTCACCAGATAAGTCGGTATCGCGCTGCTGTCGGCGAAGGGCTGATCATGCTGCCAAACCAGTTCAGACAGCAGACTCAGCGCTTCCGGCTGGACGCGAAAACACTGATGTTGAGTGCCCAAGTCCCGCGCGGCGCGCTCGGCATAGGGACTCTCATCGAAGCTGTCATCGCCTTCAAAGCCGATGCTGAAAGTCTTGATCACGCCATTGCTGTGACGCCGCATCAAAGCGACGATCATGCTGCTGTCGATGCCCCCGCTCAAAAACGCGCCCAGCGGCACATCGCTGACCAGCCGCAGTTTGACCGCCTCGTCCAGCTTCTCGCGCAATTCGCCGATATAGGTCTCCGCCTTCGCTGACAGGTTCGGCGGCGTCAAATCCCCCAAATCCCAGTAACGCCGCTCACTGACTTTATTCTCCCGGTCTATCTCAAGCAGGGAGGCTGGCGTCAACATGCGAATGCCGCGGAAAGCCGTCTCCGGCCCCGGCACATAGCCAAAGCTCAGATAATCCGCCAGCGCGCTCGGATCCGCCGTGAAGCGCGAAACCACCGGCACATTACTGTGCGCCAAGATTGCTTTGATCTCGCTGGCGAAGACGAAGACGCGCCCGTCCCGATAATAGTAGAGTGGCTTCTGCCCGAAGCGATCCCGCGCCAGCAGCAGCGATCCCCGCCGCGCATCCCAAAGCGCCAAGGCGAACATCCCGCGCAGATGCTGGACGGCGTCTCCGCCATACTCCTCGTAGAGATGCGCAATCGTCTCGCCATCGCCGTCAGTCTTGAAGCGGTGTCCGCGCGCTGCCAGCCGCCGGCGCAGCTCGCGATAATTGTAGATTTCCCCGTTGAAAACCAGCGCGACCGAACCATCTTCGTTATAAAGCGGCTGATCGCTCCCAGCGATGTCGATGATCTTGAGCCGCCGCATCGCCATGCCGAAATTGCCGTCGATGAAATAGCCATCGCCATCCGGTCCGCGATGCCGCAAACGCTCGTTCATCCCCCGCAAGCGCTGCCGAGTGACGGGCTCGCCGTCAAAATGTATCGCGCCGCAAATGCCGCACATCCCAGGCCACCTACTCCGCCGAGCGCTTTATTCTAGCACTGTATACAACGCAGGAATGTAGAGGACCTGTCCTGTGGGAGGATCCTCGGTGTACTCGGCGCTAAGAATCGGGCAAGCCCCTACAAGTGATTTCTTTGTGTCCTTTGTGTCTTTGTGGTAACAATCAAAACAAATCTGGTCCCCGCAAATGCCAATCCGTCGCCGCCTGATAGGCATGCCCCAGCCGCAAGACCCGCTCCTCGGTGAAGGGCGCGCCCAAAATCTGCATGCCGATCGGCAGATCCGCCCCATCAAAACCACAGGGCAGGCTCAAGCCGCAGAGCCCCGCCAGGTTCGCCGATATGGTCAGCACATCGGCCAAAATCATCCGCAGCGGATCTTCCGTCACCTCGCCAAACTTGAAAGCGGTAGTCGGCGCGACCGGCGCCAGCAGCGCATCCACCCGCCTGAAGAGCTCGTCAAACTCCTGCCGGATCAGCGTGCGCACCGCCTGCGCCTTGCCGTAATAAGCATCGTAATACCCCGCCGACAGCGTATAGGTGCCCAGCATGATGCGCCGCTTGACCTCGGCGCCGAAGCCCGCGCCCCGCGTCTTCTTGTAGCTGTCCATCAAGTCTGCGCCTTCGACCCGCGCCCCAAAGCGTAGTCCGTCATAGCGCGCCAGGTTGGCGCTGGCTTCCGCCATGGCGATGATGTAATAAGCCGGCAGGCAATACTCGGCATGACGCAAACTGACTTCGCGGACCTCCGCGCCCAGCGCTTCAAACTGCGCCGCCGCCGCCCGCAGTGCCGCTTCCACCTCCGGCTGCAAACCCTCGGCGAAGTATTCCCGCGGCAAGCCAATCTTCAGTCCGCGGATGTCGCCTTCCAGTTCTGCCAGATAATCGGGCGCCGCCAGCGGCATAGTGGTCGAATCCAGCGGATCATGCCCGGCGATGACGCCCAGGGTACGCGCCACATCCTCGACATTCCGCGCGAAGGGTCCCGTCTGGTCGAAGGACGAGCCATAAGCGATCAAGCCATAACGCGAGACCCGCCCGTAACTCGGTTTGAGCGCGCTGAGTCCGCAGAAGGAAGCCGGCTGCCGAATGCTGCCGCCTGTATCGCTGCCCAGGCTGGCCAGCGCCATCTCCGCCGCCACCGCCGCCGCGCTGCCCCCGCTGCTGCCGCCCGGCACATGCTCCGGATTCCAGGGATTCCGCGTCAGGACATAGCCACTGTTCTCGGTGGACGAGCCCATGGCGAATTCGTCCATATTCAGCTTGCCCAGCAGCACCGCCCCCGCCGCGTACAAGCGCGCCACCGCCGTCGCGTCAAATATCGGCTTGTAGCCTTTGAGTATCCGCGAGCCGCAAGTGGTCTCGATGCCCTTGGTCGACAGCACATCTTTCAGGGCGATCGGGATCCCCAGCAGCGGCTTCTCCTCGCCGGCCGCCCAAGCCCGATCAGCCGCCCGCGCTTGCTCTTGCGCGGTATCGGCCGTCACCGTCAGATAAGCGCCGATCGTCCCGTCCAGCGCCTCGATCCGCGCCAGGTGGGCTTCGGTCAATTCCAAGGCGCTGATCTCGCCCGCTCGCATTAGCGCCAGCGCCCGCCCAATCGTCAGTCCCGTCAATCCCGTCATTCATGCCACCTAAACTTGTCCGTTGGTCCGGTTGTAATGTGTAGGGCTCGTCCCATAATCGCTAGCTCGCATTCGCCATTGGTTTACCCCTCAATCTCTCAGATGGGCATTAAATCCGAATAGCGTAGTGCAAGGAAGTTATTGGACCGGTAAGTTGATAAATGTGTGTTACCATATTCTTGCCTGTATCCATATAACCTCAAATAGAATTAATATGGTGAATGATAAGCCGCAGAATGATAACAGTCGACAAGTTGAATGGGTAGAATTGATACCCTTGGCGCCTTTGCTCGAAAATCCTGACCCGGACTTTGACGTGGTGGCAGAACGGCGTAGCAAAGACATGCCCGGTTGGATAGAGCAAGCCACAGACGGAAACCGTCCGGCGCCCCCCGCCAACTCCACCTAAAACGCAATCCGTAGGGGCGACTGGCAGGCTGTGTCGGCGGTCAATGTTACGTGCCCTCTGTGGTGAAATCTTTCCATGCCCGCGCCACTTGGGCTCGCAGCGCCTCGATGTGCCCCTCGTTTTCGATGACGGCATCGGCTTGCCTGACCTTCTCGGCCTGGCTGTTCTGCAGCGCAATCCGCCGCGCCGCCTCTTCCCGCGTCATCCCCCGCGTCCGCATCAAGCGCTGCAATTGCCGCGCCTCGCCCGCGTTCACCACCCAGACCGCGTCTACCTTGTCCTTCAACTCGCCCTCCAGCAGCTTGATCGCCTCGATCACTACCACATCGGCTTGAGCGTCCCGAACCAGGCGCCCTATCTCCCGCCGGATGGCCGGGTGACTGATGGCCTCCAGACGTCGCAAAGCGGCCGCATCGGCGAAGACGATCGCGCCCAGAGCCGCCCGCTCGATCTCGCCATCCGCATCCAGAATGCCCGTCCCAAAAGCCTCGACAGCAGGCGCGTAAGCCGCACCGCCTTTGCGCAATACCTGATGCGCCACCTCGTCCGCGTCGATCGTGGCCGCGCCCAACTCAGCCAGCAGCGCCATGACCAGGCTCTTGCCGACGGCAATATTGCCCGTCAAACCGATGATTTTCTTGTCCGGATAGGCTTTGCTCAAGCTGCCGCCTCCAATCCTGGATTCCTCGCAGATTATAGCATCGCCGCCGCGCTCGTCCCTCCCTATAGGAGTTGGACAGGAGCGAGGGGCGACTAAATGGTCGCGCATTGGGGATATTGGTTGATGGGATTAGATTTGGCGTTGCGGGCGACCGAACCGCCCCTACGGATTTCACGTTTAAGCGCTGTCGCCGACGTCTATGACAGTCACAGCTTTGGCGCCGATTACGCTGGGTTCAGCTTGAAGCCCGGCCGCGTCGATGGTTACCTGCCCTTTATCCCAGACGATCATTCCCGCGCGCAGGCGCTCAATGTGAACTTGACCCTTCGGGAGCGCGAGCATAAGGGCTGATTCCTCGGGGCCGTGATATGCGCCGACCCAGAGGTCCGCTTCTGGCAAGCCCAGCAGCCAGGCGGCGGCTTTGCCGCATTGCAGGCGAGCGCCCCCGACTTCAATGTGTCCGGAGCGATTCCCGAGGGCGATGGGCGATGACAGCATCGGAAAGCCCAATTCTTGCCCATCCGCCCAGCGACGCTGAGTTTGCCAGCGCATGAGATCGACTTCTATTCCCAGTTCGCCGTCGCCGTCGCGGTAGGCTACGCTCCAGAGTCGGGGACTGGCGCCATCAAACGTGCGAGCTGCTTCCAGGTTTTCTTGTACCTGCCCGCGGGCGAGAGCTTCGGAGACTTCTTTTCCGCTGGCGTAATCGCTTCTCGGGAGGACCTCAACGCAGAAGCCATTGCGGACGTAGCCTTGGAAAAAGGCGCCGGGATTGGCAAGTTCCCAAAATGTCTTGTCGGGACCCAGATAGTTGTACATCTCCAGAACCAAGCAGCCGCGCTGTTCGATGAGGCGGACAGGCGCTTGCGAGCCCAGCTTTGTGCGTTCCAGGGGGCGGACAGCAATGTAGACATCGCCACAGCCGACCACGATGAGCGCGCGTTCGGGGATATCGGTGGGCAGATCGGCGATGGCCGAGCCATTCAGCCAGATCTCGTCGATGTCTTCGGCCTTGCTCCAGATCAAGGCGGATTTCGCGCTATGGCAGCGGGACCAGGCATCCAGTTCGCGGGAGGTATACAAGCCGATGGCCCGTGGTCCGGCGAGCAGGCCGCGGAAACTGCCTTCATCGCGAAAGATGTGATCATTGGTGCGTGATTGTGTGCTGCGGTAGTCGCCAAGCCACTTGTCATTGATCAAATAGCGGGAGAAAACTACGCCTGGCGCGGCGCGGTCGGCTTTTGTGTAATGGACGGCGAAGACGTTCGACTGGTTGCTGATGAAGCGGTTGGACTGGGTCGCCAGCTCAGCCGAGGCGACGCCCAGGCTGAATTCAGCATCGAGATAGCTGCTGATGACCGTGCCTGCTTTAGCATCGGACGTTTCGGTCACCATCCTAGGCGTCGGCTGATGATCCAGCACGGTCGTGAGCCAGCCAGGCGCCTTGCCTTGCTCAATCAGTTTGGCAAAGGTGGCTGCTTCCGGATCAGACGCACATATAAGCGCCGGATAATAGGCGCGGCAATGTGGCGGGGCGAGGCGTCCGGTTATGGGATGGAGGTGCAGGGCGATGCTCAATCCAATACGGGAGATTATCAGTTGCGCGAGCGCGCGGGCTTCAGGTTGCTGCGAATAGGCGGTGATTTTGTGCAGGGCGTCTACGGACACAAATGAGTAAGTCGGGCTGTTGTACTCATGCGGGATGCCGCTTTGGTCGATGACTGCCAGCCACTTCCGCAGTTTGACTAGCCCGCGCTGGGTGTATTCTGGCAGGCTCAAGAGCTGGCCGCCCAGAATGGAATTGGAGATATCCTGGGCGACGATGTTGGAATAGATTGGGGAGACATCGATGCGGCGGATTTCGTCCAGCCCAAGTTGAATACGGGTCTTCGTGCGCGCGACGAGTTCTTCTGAGAGGCGATCGGAATGGTTCAACAGCAGGGGTATCAAGCGGACGAGCACGAATTGCACAGCATTTAGATCCTCCACCGCGGAGTCTTCATGTTCCCACTTGAAGTTGCCGTAATGTGGGGAACTCGGCTCCATATCCTGGCAATCCAGGACGGCGGCGATGACCGCTTCGGCGCGCTGAATCTCGGCTGGCGAGCCGCTCTGGACCAGGGCGACGGCGTACTCGGTTGACATCCAGGCGCTGTGGAAGACGCCGTTGTCAATGGTTGTGGCGACGAGGTGAACATCGGGATCGTAGACGAGCGGAGTGGCATTATGGCGTTCGCGGGGGAAAATATCGGCGGGTTCCAGCATGTTTTGGAGACCTTTCATGTATATGGCGGGAGTATTGGGCGACCCAAGTGCCGCCCCTGCAATGCGCGTTTCGGCGGGCGGGTCGGTAGGGCGCGCAGAGGCTGATTCATACGTCGGTTGCCGCGCCGATGGATTCGAAGCCGCGCAGGTCAAGCTCCTCGGCAAAATGGCAGGCTACCCAGTGATCATTTCCCATGTCGCGGACGGCGGGTTCTTCGTGTTGGCAGCGGTCTTGGGCGTAAGGGCAGCGGGGATGAAAATAGCATCCGCTCGGGGGATTGCTGGGGTCGGCGACTTCGCCTTCCAGGCGGATTCGACTGCCTTTGTTCCGCAGGCGCGGGTCGGGCTTGGGGACGGCTGAAAGCAGAGCCTCGGTGTAGGGGTGCAGCGGATTGGCAAAGAGCTGCTCGGTATTAGCCAGTTCGACGATTTTGCCGACGTACATCACGGCGACGCGGTGGCTGATGTGCTCGACAACGCTGAGGTCGTGGGCGATGAAGAGATATGTGAGGTTTAGCTCTTCCTGCAGATCTTGCAAGAGGTTCAGTATTTGCGCCTGCACGGATACATCGAGGGCGGAGACGGCTTCGTCGGCGACAATGAGCCGGGGATTCAGGGCGAGGGCGCGGGCGATGCCAATTCGCTGGCGTTCGCCGCCGCTGAAGGCATGGGGATAGCGCCGTATGTATTCGGGGCGCAATCCAACGCGTTTCAGCAGAGAAGCGACGCGGTCTTCCAGTTCTGAGCCGCTGGCGATGCGATTGACTTTGAGAGATTCGCCGACGATCTGCAGGATAGGCAGCCGCGGATTCAAGGAAGAGAAGGGGTCCTGGAAGATCATACGGATTTCGCGGCGGAAGGGTCTAAGCGCCTGGTTGTCCAATTTCGCCAGATCAATGCTTTCCTGTTCCTCGACGGCATAGAGGATTTGGCCCGCAGTGGGTTTGTAAACGCGTACAATGCAACGGCCGGTTGTGGTTTTGCCGCAGCCGGATTCTCCGACCAGGCTCAAGGTTTCGCCGGGGCGAATAGTGAAGCTGACATCATTGACCGCATTCACGAAGCCAACTGTGCGGCGAAAGATTCCCCGCCGGATTGGGAATTGCATGTGAAGATTGCGGACTTCCAGCAGCGGGGGCTTGCCATCGGCGCTCTGCCCGATTTCGGTATGGATGGTCAACTGAGCATATCCTTTTCTGATTTTAGCAGCAGCAAGTTAGCTACCCTCCTCGGTCCCCCCATTGCAATGGGGATAACTGCTATTTTCATGGAACTCATCAGATGGCGGCGATTGCGGGCGAACTGGTAGGTCCCCCCCTACGATTGGACGCACTAATTGTGGGCGACCTGGTAGATCGCCCCTGCAGATTTTGTGTTTCGGCGGTCGTCCCAATGACATTTGGCGGTTGGTTATTCCTTGCGATTGTGGGCTGTTCACAGAATCGCCCCTACGGATTATGTGTTTCGGCGGGGGCATACAGTAGGCAGCGGACGCTATGGCTTTGGCTGACGCTATGGCGATGGGGGTCGATATTGTTGCATTGTCCGGCGATGAAATCGTCGCAGCGCGGATGGAAGGGACAGCCGGTGGGGCGATCAAAGGGATGGGGCACCGTACCTTTTATGGAATACAAGCGCTTGTTCTCCCGACTGTCATAGCGCGGTATGGATTGCAGGAGGGCGCGGGTGTATGGATGCTTGGGATCGTGGAAGATGGCATCGACCTCTCCGCTTTCGACATCGCGCCCGAGATACATGACGACGACTTCGTCAGCGATTTCGGCGACCACGCCCAGGTCATGCGTGATGAAGAGTACGGACATGCCGCTGTCCTGTTGCAGTTCCCGTATGAGGTCGAGTATGTTGGCCTGGGTCGTCACGTCCAAAGCGGTTGTGGGTTCGTCGGCGATGAGCAATTGAGGCTCGCAGGCCAGAGCGATGGCAATCATGGCGCGCTGCCGCATGCCGCCCGAAAGCTCAAAGGAATAGGCCTCAAGTTGTTCGCTTGGCCGGGGGATGCCGACCAGGTCAAGCATGGATATCGCGCGTTTGCGGGCTTCCTGTTTGCTGACGGGGAGATGAAGCAGGATGGCTTCCATGATTTGGCTGCCGATGGTGTGTACCGGGCTGAGGGAGGACATGGGCTCTTGAAAGATCATGCTAATCTCGCCGCCGCGGATATTGCGGATCTCGCGGCCTTTGGGGTTCATCCCGACCAAGTCGATGGATTCGCCGTTTCGCTGTCGGAAGATGATCTCTCCGGAAACAATCTTGCCCGGCGGCGGCACGATGCGAAGTATGGAGCGGGCGGTGACGGATTTGCCGCAGCCGGACTCGCCGACAACACAAAGAGTTTGGCCTCGCTTGAGGGAGAGATTTACGCCGTCAACGGCTTTGACGATGCCTTCATCGGTGAAGAAGTGGGTCTTCACATCCTTGACTTCCAGCAAGGGCGCGTTGTCGGTTGTCCTGGCGCCATCAAAGTGATCAAGTCTGGTATGGGTCGGCTGCATCTCTCAAACCGTCTCCTAGAAAATTCAGCGCCAATACAGAAGCGACAACCGCCAAGCCGGGGAAGAGCAGCCAAGGGGCGGTGGCGATGGAGCGCACATTCTGCGCCTCTTGGAGCAGCACGCCCCAACTGACCACCGGTGGCCGCAGTCCTATGCCCAAGAAACTGAGAGCGGTCTCAGCCAGGATCATTCCGGGTATGGCCAGAGTGACGGAAGCGATGATATGGCTTGTCATTGAAGGCACCATGTGACGGAGGATGATTGGCAGTTCACGCAGTCCATCCAAGCGGGCGGCGATAACGAAGTCCTCAGTCTTGAGCGACAGAAAACGACCGCGCACCTCGCGGGCGAGGGTTGTCCAGCCGATTAAGGACAGGAGCACGGTGATAGCAAAGTAAACGCGCACGGGAGGCCAGGTCAGCGGGATGGCGGCGGACAAGCCCATCCAAAGCGGAATGGTGGGCAGGGAGCGGAGAATCTCGATGGTTCGCTGGATCAAGTTATCGATGGGACCGCCATAATAGCCGGAGATGCCGCCCAGAATGACGCCAAGCAAGAGGCTTAGACCGACGCCGACCAGACCGACCGACATGGACACTCTGGTGCCGTAGATGGTTCGGCTCAGCACATCGCGGCCCAGGCGATCGGCGCCAATTAGGTGGACGGGGTCGCCGTGCTGGACTGCGCCGACCAGATGCAGGTCAAGCGTGAAGAGTCCCCATAGCTGGTATTCTTCGCCGCGGACAAAGAGGCCAATCGGATATGCGGTCGCCTCGTCGACGACATAAGTGCGCTTAAAAGATTCGGGATCCACTTGCACCTTATGGCCGTAGACATGGGGGTAGAAGCGCCAACCGTCAGCGGTGTTTTGAAAAAGATGGATGGTTTGCGGAGGCAGAAATGTGTGAGCGGCGCTGTATGTCCCGGGCGCGTATGGGGCGATAAACTCGGCGAATAGAGCGACGGCGTACAATAGCAAGGTGACCAAGCCGGCAAACATGGCCAGCCGGTGTTTGCGGAACTTCCACCAGATCAACTGCCATTGGTTCGCGACGACGATGCGGGTTTCCGACTGGATCTCGGATGTCAGATTGGCAGGGTCGTCTTTGCGAGAAGGAGTTGAGGCGCTGGTCATTGGAGTTGTATCCTGGGGTCAATCCATGCCAGCAGAATATCGGACACCAGAGTGCCGATAATGGTTAGAATGCTGACCAGCAGGATGAGACTGCCGGCGAGGTACATGTCCTGGGCTTGCAATGAGCGATAGAGCAGGGGACCGGTAGTCTGCAGATTCAAGACAATGGAAGTAATTGCGGAGCCGGAAACGAGAGCGGGGAAGATCCAGGCGACAGCGCTGACCAATGGATTCAGGGCGACCCGTACCGGGTATTTGAAAAGCAGCTTCAATTCCGAGAGTCCGCGAGCGCGAGCGGCATCGACGTAGAGCTTGGACAATTCATCGAGGAGGTTGGCGCGCATGACGCGGATGAGGGCGGCGGTGCCGGCGGTGCCCAGAATGATGACAGGCAGCCAAAGGTGACTGAGCAGGTCGAGGACGCGTTCGAGGGACCAGGGAGCCTGGATGTAATCGGGCGAGAAGAGGCCGCCGACGCTTTGGCCGAAATAGCGGAAGGCGATATACATCAGCACCAGCGCCAGCAGAAAATTGGGAATCGCCAGACCGATAAAGCCGATTATGGTGACCAGATAATCGCCGATGGTGTATTTTTTGACGGCGGAATAGATGCCGATGGGTATAGCGACGATCCAGACAAAAGCCAGCGTGAACAAGGAAATGACCATGGTGAGACCGAGGCGCTCCCAGATCAGTTCGCTGACAGGTCGATTCCATTCGAAGGAGTCGCCGAAGTCGCCTTTGGTGATAATGCCGCTGATCCATTTCCAGTATTGCATGTAAATGGGTTCATCCAGGCCGTAGCGTTCCCGAAGAGCATCGACCTGGGCTTGATCGATGGTCTCTTCGGCCTTGCTGATGAGGGAGGCGAGGAAGTCGCCGGGCGGGAGTTGGATCACGGCGAAAGCTATGATGGAGACGACGAGCAGAGTTGGAATCAGATAGATAATTCGGCGTGCGATGTACCAGATCATAAGTCAGACGGTTCTCGACGGATATGCGCTTCTAGTAGCCGGCGTTCTTGTAGTCGGCGCTGGCGTTTGGTCCGTAACCCAGTTCATCCCGACGAATGCGAAATGCCGCAAGAGCGTCGGCGTAATCAGGATTATCAAGAAAGTTGCTCGTTTCTTCCGGGTTACGTGACAGGTCAAACAGGACCTCGGGCATCTCCGGTCCGTAATATTGATATTTGAGATGATCGCGTTTGATCATCAGATTCTCGTAGCGATCGAAGCGCGCTTCATGGCCCAAGTGCGTGCCGCCGTAAGCTGAGACGGTCTCGTTGTCCCAGCCCGAGGACTCGCCGTTGAGCAAGGGCAGCAAGCTGCGACTGTCCAAGCCATCGACGGCGGGGACATCAGTCAGGTCGCAGATCGTTGCGAAGAGGTCGCACAAGTTGACGTTCTCCTCCACGATCCGTCCGGCGTTGGCGGGACCGGGCAGACGAATAATCAGGGGAACTTTGACGCTGCCTTCGAAGAATTTAGTCTTTTCCCAGAGCGCGTGCTCGCCGAGCATCTCGCCGTGATCGCTGGTGTAGATGATGATCCAGTCATTCAGGTCTTGGCCGACATGCTCAAGCGCTTCGAGGACTTTGCCGTAATCTTGGTCTATGCCTTCGACCATGCCGTAATAGGCGGCGGTGGCGCGCCGAATTTCGCGCTCGCTGACATCGACGCCCGGTGTGACCGCGCGGCTGCCGAGAAAGGGATGATCAAAGGCGGATTCGTCCACATAGGGCGCGACGCGATTCAGGTAGTAGGTGAACTTGTCGTGAGTCGTGAGGAAGGGGACGTGGGGCCGGACAAAGCTCACCATCAGCATCAACGGGCGCGTTGGCGTGGCGCGGTCGTAGTAGGGACCGGCGAAGAAGTTTTCAATAAAGCGGAGGGCGCCGTCCAGCGTATAAGCATCGTGGCCGTTGATGGGACCCTGCCCGATGCCGGCCCGTTTGACTTCCTTGGCTTGCGACCATTTATGCTCAGTGGCGACGGGCAAGTCCCGAAACGCTTCGAGATTCCGCCCCTCAATGAAGTCATGGCGCACGCTCATACCGTCGCCAATGCGGCGCGTCCAGCCCTGCATTTGGTCGCTGCCGTTGTGGTGGAGTTTGCCGCAGGCGACGGTGGCGTAACCGTATTGGGACAAGCGGCGAGCGAAAGTCATGTGGCCCGGGGCGAGGTCTTCCCCGAACACCTCGCAGCCACAGGTGCGCGGCAGCTGGCCGGCAGCCATGCTCTGCCTGGCGGGTATGCAAATCGGGGCAGGGGTATAGGCATTATTGAAGATGACGCCGGTTTGGGCGAGTTCGTCCAGCACTGGCGTTCGCACGACGGGGTCATTCTGGAAGCCGGCGATATCGGCGCGGTGCTGGTCGCTCATCAGGAATAGGATGTTGGGGCGTTGGCGGGTCATTAAGCGCTCCGGCGGGGATCTGGCGGGTCGTCCCTACAGCATTCAATGTCGTTGCGATTTGGGCGAGAATGGTCTTTCCAATGACATACGGCGATTTGTCATTCCTTGCGATTGCGTGCGACCTAGTAGATCGCCCCTACGGATATAGCGGGATTGGCGCGCGCGGGCGACCAAGTTGGTCGCCCCTACATTTACGCCTTGCAAGCGGCGGTCCCGTCCAGCGATCGTTTTACTGCTGAGCGCCAGCTTCGATAAAGAAGAGCGTCGTATCGATCGGGGCGGGCCAGGGGAACTTCCAGGATCCGGTTGACGAGGCCGGCACGTTGCGGAAGTAGTTCTTGGCGATGCCGTAGCCCGGCGTGATCGAGTTGAGGCCCATCACGTAGAACTCATCCTTGGCGATGGCGAGCAACTCCGTCATCAATTCAGCCTGGCGTTCGAGGTCGCCAGTGCCTTTGATTTGATCAAAGAGCGCCATCTGCTGCTGCGCCGCTTCGGGCGGCTCTTCACCAGTTTCGGGGTCGAAATACCATTTTGTCCACAGTGGGGCGTAGGCGCTCTCGACCGGATCAGAGGGGAAATACCAGATGGGCGTGAGATAGACGTCCAGTCCGCCGGAAGCGCCCCAAATGGTGGCGTCATGTTCGCTGTTGACCTTGCGGGAGACCAGCAGCGAGCGGTCGATGATGCGGGGTTCCATGTGGATGCCTACCGCTCCCCAGTAGCCCTGGATCAACTCCAGGACATCGGGCCAACCGCGGCCGAAGAGGTCGCCGGCTTCGACGATGATGCTGATGCGGTTGCCGTCCGGACCTAGACGGTAGCCCTCATCGTCGCGTTCCGAATAGCCGGCTTTATCGAGGTGCTCGTTAGCCAGGTCGACATTGTATTCCGTGTATTGATAGGCGAATTCCTCATCGTAGAAGGGCGAATCGGGATTGGGCGCGATTTGCCTGGGTTCGCCTTGACCGAGGTAGACGATATCGACGATTTCCTGGCGGTTGATGGCATGCGACAGGCCGATGCGGAAGTCTTTGTTCTGGAAGATCTCGCGCTTGACGGGATCCAGGTGGGTGAGGTTAATTGCGAGCGCGGTCATGTTGGCGCCTTCGCCGACGATCCCATAGGTATAGTAGCCGCCAGCTTCGCGGTTGTCGTAGACGATGGGTCGGTTGGCGGCTGAGTTGAAGTGGCGCGCCATCATATCGATATCGCCGTTGAGGACTTGCAAGAGTAGAGTTTCGCTATCCTCAAGCTGGTCGAAGATCATGGTATCAATGTAGGGCAACTGATTGCCCTCGGGGTCAGTTTTGAAATAATAGGGATTGCGCTCGGCGACAACGCGACCGGTGCCGCCGCCATAGGTAGCGGTCAAGCGCCAGGCGTGCATGGTCGGGATTTCGGTGGTTTGCCAGAAGCTGGTGTTGGTCCAGAAGCAGGGCTCGACGCCGCCTTTGGACTGGAAGAGCTCGACCCAGTCGCTGGCGCCGGCTTCGGCGATCAACTCATCAATGTTTTCGGCGTAGTTGATATGGAAGGGCTCGAGGTAGTGGCGGGGATAGCTGGTCGGACCGCAGCCCAGGATGGAGGCCAGGTTCTGCAGGAAGAGGCCATTGGGCGTACTGAAGGAGAACTTGACGGTAAGGTCGTCAATTTTCTCGACGGTCAGCGGTTCGCCGCCGGAAATGAGCCAGGTCGCGATAGTCGGCGTCAGGTCTTCATTGGTCAAGACATCTTCGTACCAGAAGGTAATGTCGTCGGCGGTGAAGGGGGCGCCATCGGACCAGCGGATTCCCTCGCGCAGTTCAAATGTGAATTCGGTGGCTTCGGCATTGGCTGAGAAGGAGGCGGCGACATTGGGCATTAGGCCCGACCAATCGGGTGTGAAGCGGATCAGGTTTTCGTAAGCCATGAGGCGGATCATCCAGATATGATCCAAGCCGCCGACCATGGCCGACCGCCATTGACCGCCGTAATCGCCGATGCGTTCGTAGGGCGTGATCACCAAGGGATTGCTTGGCAAGCGCTCGGCGACAGACGGCAGTTCTCCCGCTTCGACCAGAGCCGCCAGCATGGGCGCTTCGCCGAAGCTGGCCATGTCCTGCGCGGTTGCGATGCTAAGGCTGAGAATCAAGAGCAGCGCAAAAAGCGCAAAGGTCATTACTTTCTTCATGAGAATTCTCCTGAACTATATTTATAGAAAAGTATACATTGGGGCGAGTATAAGATTTTGGGTTTGTATTGTCAAAAAGCCGTTTGGGGGCATACATATTTTGTGAATGCGAGCGACCTGGCAGGGCGTGGAGGGTCGCGCAGACACCCACTAGGCCGCCGGCACAGAGCAAGGCGGTTGTACGGTCTGTTAGTCGTCCGTACGGACTTTGCGGGAGACGGTGGGCGGAGCGTCAAAGCGGAACAGACCGTACACCGCGCTGGGCTTCGGCGAGACGCTGCTGCCACTTGGTGTCGAGATCTGGCGGGATGCGAGCGCAGCCGACATATTCCAGCGCGAATGAGGCGGCCGCGGCGCCATAGCAGCCGGCGGCAGCGACATCGCCGCCCTGGCAATAACCGATGAGGAAGCCGCCGCAGTAGGTATTGCCCGCGCCGGTCTGGTCGATGACTTCGGAGACTTGAACCGCCGGGATACGCCAAGCCTCGCCATCGCCCTGTTTCGCCACGAGGGAGCCGCGTTCGCCCATGCGCAGAGCGGCCGCCTTGACGCCGTCCCGCAGCAGCCGGCGGATGAGTTCGGCTTCATCCTCGATGCCGTACATGGTTTGGGCTTCGTGCAGGTTGGGCGAGACGATATCGGCTTGGGGTATGCCGGTGAGAAAGGCGTCGTGATCGGCCTTGAGCATGAAGGCGCGGGTCGGTTCCCAGAGGAGGGTGGCAGCGGGAAAGCGGCGGCGCCAGCTTTCGACGAAGCGGGCTTCGCGCAGGAGCGTCAAGCCGCGGACGGCGCGGTAGGGGATATCGGCGCTATCGGCGAGGGGATGGTACATGAAGGGTTCGATGACCTCGACGCGGAAGATCTCATTGCGTATACCGTTCCATTCGAAGATTTGCCAGCCGCGCACTTGCGGGTGATGTGTCCAGGATAAGCCCGTCGTATCGAAGTCAGCTTCCAGGCGCGCTCGAATATCGGCAGGCAGGTCTTCGCCGACCAAACCGACCAAGCCAGGTTGTTCGCCTGCCAGCGCTATGCCGTAAGCCGCGTGACAGCCGCCGCCGCCGAGCACGCCCATGCTGGTGCGGCCATCGGGGTAGACGATGTCGTCGATGATGATGCTGCCGATAGCGAGGTAGTCAGGTGTGGTCATGCGTTTACTTCACCACAGAGGGCGCAAAGAATGTATGTAGGGACGATACTGTGTATCGCCCGTATCGGACCGCACGACCATTTAGCGCTTGAGTTCGGTGATCATGCGGCTGTCGTAGATGGCGCTGGCGCCGTTTGCCCAGTCGACGGTGCGGCCGCCTTCGAAATTGCAGAAGTAGGCTGAGCCGACCGAGACGGCGCGGGCGGCAGCGAGCAGTTCGCCCGGGATGCTGTAGACGATGCTGGCGTAGCGCTCAGGCACATGACGCGGGATGGGCAGGAGGCTATCGACATATGCCCGGATTTCGCTGGCGTCTTCGGTGGAGACGAGGGCGAGGGGCCGGCCGATGCTTTGGGCAGCGCGGGCGACCTCAGCCATGCGGTCAGCATCGAAGCCGTTGGCAGAGAGCAGCACTGCTGGAATCTTGTTGTCGGCGATGAAGTATTGCAGGTGGGACCATTCTTCGGTGTCTTGAGCGAGGGCGGGGTCGCCGCTGGCTTCGAGGACTTTGGCGGCGCTGAACATGGCGACGCCATAGAGGGGACCGGCGCCGACGAATTCGAACATGGTCGCTTCCCGCCAGCGCTCCGCCAGTTCATCGGCGGCCGGCTCGCAGATTTGGATGGTCTCTTCGATAACATCGGCCAATTCAGCCAGTGTGGCGCGTTCGGCATCGGCGGCCGGTGTGGTCAATGCGCCGCGGACTTCGGCGATGCGCAGGGCGGCGAGGATGAGGGCGATCTGGGAGGCGAGGTAGGAACGGATGCCGGGCACGATCATGCCCGCCAGTTCATCGGGCAAGGGCGGGACAGCTGTTTCGAAGACGGTATCGGCGGTTTGACCGAAGGGTCCGGAGGGGTTGCCGGTGAGGGCGATGGTGGTCGCGCCAGCTTGATTGGCCATTGCCAATGCCTCGATGGTGCGGCTGACCTTTCCGGAGACGGAGACGCCGATGACGAGATTGGTCTTGGGACCGGTGTCGGGCAGATAGCCGGCCGTATAGCGGCTGAAGGGCAGGGAACTGAGCGCTTGGGTCGGTACGCCGGTCAGTTGATTGAAAGCGAGTTCGGCGCCGACGGGGGCGTGGTGGCTGTCGCCGCAGCCGATGAGGATGATGCGCTTGACGGATGTACAGGTTTCGAAGTCGAAAGCGCGGCGGGCAGCGGCATCAAAGGGCTGGGCGATGTTGCGGATGAGGGCGGGCAGGGTGTCGATTTGCTGGTGCATGGGGCTGCGTGTGGGCATGGGGGGTCCTTTTTGTGTGGGTAGGATTAGGCGATTTTTACCACAAAGACACGAAGCGCACAAAGGGGTTTACCACCGAGGGTCGCGTGGACACTGACCGGCGGCACAGTGAGGACGAGCCAAGGGTCGCGTCAACAGCTTGCGCCGGGCTAGGCTCTTAGCTCGGCGCCGAGGAAGCTGACGAGTGTTTTGCCCGGGGCGGGGACTTGGCCAAGCAGAGCATCGGCGGCGACTTTCTCGAGGCTTTGGATTCGCGACAGGAGTGGTATCATCCGCTGCGGGACGGCGTTCAGATTCTGCGCTGCCTTGACGCGGTGAAACAGAGCGGCGCATCCGGACAGCGGGTTGCGATTAGCGAGTGACGGGATTTGCGAGATGCGTCTGCGGGAAATTGGGTCCGGATTGCGCAGTTAAGGAGAAACAATTCATGAGGAAAAGCAAAGTTCTGGCGAAGTGGCGGGACCAGCAGTTCGCGCGTTTCTGCGGGATGGGGCATGTACTGCCCTTCTTCGTCCGTTACGCCGCGCACTACAAATATGACGGCATCTGGCTCGACCTGGAGCATCGCAACTTCGACGCTCGCGAAGTTCAGCACCTGCAAGCGCTCTGCCATCTCTACGATATCGACTGCATGATCCGTCCGCCGACTGTGCAACGCACCCGGCTCTACCGCTACCTGGAAGATGGCGCCGCCGGCTTGATGATTCCCTTCGTCTCCGATGCCGAGATGGCGCGGCAGATCGTAGCGGCGACCAAGTTCCCGCCCATCGGCAATCGCGGTCTGGATGGCGCGGGCTTGGATTGCAACTTCGGCGGTGACAGTTGGGCGCCGGACAGCAGCTATATCGCGGACGCCAACCGCGAGACCTTCATCGTCGCGCAGATCGAAACGCCTGAAGCGGTGGCCAAAGCCGAAGAAATCGCCGCCGTGCCCGGCATCGACGCCCTATTTGTGGGACCGGGCGACCTGGGCTTGCGCCTCGATACCTATTCTGACACCGGCTTGAGCATCGACGAAGCGGTGGCGGGGGTGGCGGCCGCCTGCGACAAGCACGGCAAAGTCTGGGGAAGAACCGCCGCCTCGATCGATGAAGTCGACCGCTACCGCCAACAGGGCTCGCTGATGATCCCTTATGGCGGCGATTTCGCTTTGATCAACATCCTGCGGGAGGCCAGCGCCGAGTTGGATAAAATGCTGGCGCAATAGAGCCGCCGAGCGCTCATTAGGGCAGCCAGTCGGCGTATTTGCTTTCTAGCAGTTGCTGGCAGGTTTGAAACTGCGCCTCGCTGAAGCCATGATAAGGCGAGAGCAAGCGCCGGGGCATCTGCTCGAAGCCGCCCAGGCGCAGCCACAGTTTGTCGTAAGCGCCGTCTATTCTGCTGCCCCCCGCCAGCGCCTCCAGTGTCCAATGACTCTGAGTCTGCGCTCTGTCAGCGATCAGGACGCGATTGCTGTCGACATGATGCGCGTGCCCAATGGCTGCTCCGCGTACTAGCTCATGCGCGGATTCCAAGACGGAATGTCCGCCAGCGCATTCTGCATGGCTTTAATCAGAAAAGCACTTGTCGGCAAAGCGCAGCATGTGATCCAACACGATCTCCGGCGCTTCTTCCGGAAGGTAATGGCCGCAAGGAACCTCCGCCCCTTCAGGGTTGGAGCAGCGGACCTTCCAGATATCCATCGCCGGCGAGCGCGACAGGTTGCCCTGCTTTCCCCACAGGATTAGCGTCGGCACATGGATCTTGACGCCGCTGTTGAGTTCGTCGCGCAGGCGCGGCACATCGACATTGAATGCGGCGCGATAATCATGCAGGACGCTTAGCATGGCGCCGGGCTGGGTGATGGCACGATAATAGTGCGCCCAGGTTCTGTCAGATTGGAGCAAATCAAGAAAACCCTCAGAACGGTTATAGAAATGGCGGACGTAGAGTTCGATATTGTCCTTAGAGGCCATGAGCTGCTCGGAAATCGGTGACGCCAGCTTAAAGAGCTGATCCCAATGGTGTGGACCCACTGTGCTCGAGGTCATCTCCTGGTAAATATACTCGGTCGGCAAAATGTCCAGCAGCGCCAGCCCGGCTAAGGTCTCCGGATAATCCAAGCCGTAGCGCCGAGCTGCCCGCCCGCCCCGATCGTGACCATAGAGCAGGAACGGACCTAGCTCAAACTGCTGCGCCAGCTCATAGAAGTCCCGCGCCTGATTGCCCTTGTCCATCACCTCGAGCGGCGGCTTGTCGCTTTCGCCATAACCGCGCATGTCCGGTACGGCGACATAGTGCTTCTCCATCAGGGCCGGCAAAACATAGCGCCACATGCGCCAGGTCTCGAACAGGCCGTGAACGAGCATGATCGGTCGCGCTTTGTTCTTGCCGCCATGGACAAAGTGCAGCCTAATACCATTTACCGAGGTGTATTCGTGACTGATGCCTGGGATTTCGCCGCTCATTATCCTCCTCATCGGCTTCCTGTATGATCAGGACGCCGCAAGTTTTCAATGATAGACGCTTATGGAAGAGCCGAGACCCTGCGCTACAGCCCGCTCGTAAACTGCGGCGGCCGCTGCCGTGTCCTGAATGGCGCTGCCAGTCGCATCAAAAATGATGATCTCTTCTTCATGAGCGCGTCCGACCTTCCGGCCAGCTAGGACTTCACGCAGCTCAGCGTATACAGCGCCTCTTGTCATCGAGCCAGCATCATGCCACGTACCTATCTTCTCCGGAACATGATCAATGAACGTGGCGATGAGCGACCATTTGCAGGTAGGGCGCCATCCATTCTCTCTAAAATACCTATGCTTCCATCAGGGAACGCAATTCTGTGGAGACTGCTTCCGCAAAGGCTGGTTCATTGATGTGCATATCCAGCTCGGCAATTGCCAGTCGCCTG
This sequence comes from Chloroflexota bacterium, assembly GCA_011523735.1. Taxonomy (GTDB): domain Bacteria; phylum Chloroflexota; class Anaerolineae; order Aggregatilineales; family Phototrophicaceae; genus UBA6055. The sequence goes on along the minus strand of WTGB01000006.1, from coordinate 3,939 downwards.
GCGCTGGCTGCCGTCAATCCCTCAATGAATCCTTGATCAGCTTCAGGATCATACAGTGGGCCGCCCTTGATATTGAGCTGGCTAAAGCCGCGTCCGGGAATCATGATAGTTGCCGGTCCTGCGGTCTGGCTTAGGCGCTCGGCAACGAAGCGGCCGGCGTCCCTCATCTCGGCTTGATTGGCTCTCACATGGGTGTGGATTGGATTATGGACAACATACCGGCGCTCTAACATCTCGGGCGCGATAGATTGGAGCGGACCATACAGGATAAAGTCGATTCCACCCGGCACGAAGACAATAGGCAGGCCCTGGCGGCTAACAGCTTCCAGTCTGTCTGGGCTAGCCTGCATCAAACCTCCCCGCAGATATCCACCGATATCGTGTGGGCTCAGATCCAGAATACCCTGCAATTGTCCGGCATCGGCGAGCTCTTCCATGGCTTTTGCCCCAATGCCATTGCAATGGAAGGCGATCACTTCGTATCCCCACGCTTCGAAGAGTTCGCGGGCGCGCATGACGCATGAGGTGGTCACGCCGGCCATGGTCATTGCCACAGTTGGACGGTCAGTTGTTTGCGGACCAAGCGCCAGTTCAGTCATCCCGACCACGGCGCCGGCAGCTTCGGCCAATATCTGCCGAGTGATAATGTTTAAGCCAAGAATATCGGCTACCGAATGCATAATAGTAATATCTTTTGTGCCCACAAAGGGCCCAAAGGTAGCCTGCCCATTGGCTACGGTGGAAACCATAACCTTTGGCACGCCAACAGGCAAAGCCCGCATGGCAGCTGTCCCTATGACCGTGCCCTGAACACCGCCCAGCGCAATGACACCATCTAACTTGCCCTCGGCATGCAGTCTGGCAGAAATTGAAGCCAGGCCTCTCGCCATTGTGCTGATAGCGTTGTTCTTATCGCCTGCAGCAAGGAGTTCTTCTATGCTTGTCTCAGCCGCAGCGGCCACCTCGTGTCGCGAAATCGCGGCTTCGATGGCGGGTTCTCCCTGGATCCCGCTGTCAATGACGACTGGCTGGTGGCCCCTATTGGCTATGAGATCTCTCACAAACGCTATTTCTTGTCCCTTTGTATCCAGTGTGCCAATGACGATGATTTGTTTCGGCATAGTGCTTATCCTTATGTGTCTAGACCGGTAAAACTTTAGTAGAACCCGTCTTCTGGATTAAGCGTCAGGCTCGCGATTCGATGCCAGATGTCCGCTTACTGCCATAGACCAGGCGATTTGAGCGGTCTCCTCCACAAGTTCGGCATTATAACGCGCCAATTCAATGGTGCTGGCAAAGCTGAAAATGCCGTGCTGGTCCTCGACGAGTACGCGCAGGTTGCGATCGGCCGTCAGCATTTCCTCGACGACGGCCAGTTTAGCTTGTGTCGTTTCGCCGGGGAGCCTCAGAACCGGGATGCGTCCCAGCTTCGACTTGGCGTGAAGGGTCACTGTGGGGATCGTATCGTTGAAGCTGGCGCATGCGATAGCCCAGGGCGAGTGACTATGAAAAACGCCTTGTACGTCAGGCCTCAATTTATAGATCGCTAAATGAGTAGCCAGTTCTTGAGACGGCCTGCCGTCGCCATCGACTTGTTCGCCATCAAGTGTTACCGTGATGAGGTTTTCAGTCGTGCATTGATCAAATGAGCAACCGCTTGCCTTGATGATGATTAGATCAGTACCAGGTACCCGCCCGCTTAGATTGCCCCCGTTTCCCGTTTGCAGCCTGATCTCGTATGCTCGCTTCGCGTTGCTCAGCAACGAATGCTTGACTTGCATGATCGCATCGGGCGTTGGCAAGCTACTTACGAGATTGGACACAATTCAGCCTATGGCTCCAATATCACCTTTATCATTTCCCCGGGATTAGTGGCTAAAATCTCAAATGCGGCCGCCCCTGCTTCAAGAGGCATCTCGGTGATAAGCGGATCGACAATAATTTCCCTATTAGCCAGCAGCTCAATTGCCAGGGCAAAATTAGCATCTGTATAGCACTGCGTTCCCCGCAAATGAAGTTCTCTGGGAACAAGGGACATGAAATCAATTGGACTTGGTTCGGCGCCCAGCGCAAGAAAGATCGCTGTCCCGCCAGGGCGAAGCAACTGGGTAGCACCCTGGCGGGTAACCGCCTTCCCGGCTGCTTCAATCACCAAGTCGACTCCCTCGCCATCTGTCAAAGCGAGTATGGCTTCAACAGCGTCTTCACACCCGGCGTTGACGACGTGGGTCGCGCCCAGCTTCTGTGCCATCGCAAGCCGATGAGGCAACGTCTCTGATACCGCAATCAGCTTCGCGCCAGCCAGCCGGGCAAGTTGGACCGCGAAAATACCCTGTGCACCGGCTCCAAGCACTGCGGCGCTGCGCAGGATGCCGGAAAGATTCTGCTCAAAGGCATGCACCGAGGTCGCCAGTGTTTCAATTAGAGCAGCCTGCTTGAGACTCAGGTTTTGCGGCAGTTTGAAGAGAGAACTCCCTGGCACAGCTACTCGCTCAGCAAATCCACCCGGCTGCTCGCCGCCGATCAGAACCATGTTAGCGCAGAGATTGCTTTGCCCCGAACGGCAGAAGCGGCATCCTCCGCAGTACACCAGTGGCTGCACGACCACGCGATCACCATCCTGGAATCCTTCTACATCATCAGCCCAGGCGATCACGTTGCCAGCGAACTCATGCCCCCGTATGCCTGGAACAGGCCATGTTGCCGGCATGCCCTTGTATACGTGTAGATCGGTGCCGCAAATGCCACAGGCCGCGACTTCAATCAAGACCTGCCCGGGCAAGATTCTGGGTTCTTGCCAATCCCCGAACTCAACGTGATGCGGACCCATAGAGATGAGAGATTTCATCGCCTTGAGACCTCTTGACTTGCCGAAGGCTCATCAGTCGCGAGCTTCAAGCGAATGGTCATGATCTGATACGGCTGTGCTCGCATGGCAGCTTTACCCCCAGTCACATCCAAGCGCGTCTCGTTTTCTTCGAGCAAATTGCAGCGGTATGCCTCTGCCAGCGGGAAACCCGCAGCCAAGTCAAAGGCTTGCTGTGTGCGTTCGTGCTCGTAGAGGCGCAGGATTAGGCCGTCTCCGTCCTCGGCACCCTTGACAGTCTCAATGATTATCTGGGGGACATCCACATGAACAAGAGATTTACGATCAGCTTCAGAGGCGCCCTGAGCTGTGCCCCGTACATGATGGACGATGAGCGGATTATTGAGGCCATAGGCAGCGGGTACGGTGCCGTTGCGCCAATCGCCCCTGTGCGGCAACAAGCTGTAGGTGAAACTGTGTTCACCCAAATCCGCCTCCGGATCGGGGAACATGGCGCCCTTCAAGGCGGTCAGCCGCATGACATTTCCGGCGATGTCGTAGCCGTATTTGCAGTCATTTAGCAGGCTGACGCCATAATCCCCCTCGCTCAGATCGACCCACTTGTGGGCGCAGCTTTCAAATCGCGCCCAATCCCATGATGTGTTGCTGTGCGTTGGGCGCTCAACGTTGCCCCACTGAATCTCGTAGGTCGCTCTGGGGCTAAGGATGTCGGCAGGGAAAGCGACCTTAAGCAGCAGGCGGCGCTCAGCCCAATTTATCTCCGTGTCGAAATCAATCCTGGGGCTATCCGCAACCATATATACGCGCTGCGCAATGTCGCTATTGAAGGCACGACGTTTGATTTCAAGGCAGGCGCGCAAGGGACCTTTCTCTATGACTTCGATGCTGTATGCCGGATCGGCCAGCCACATCTTTTCATCATAGAAGATGTCAATATCCCAAGCCTCCCAGTCCAACGGGCGATCTTCAAATACCTGCCACTGATTGGCTCTCTGGCCGGCGACCAGAACTTCACGATTGGCTCGCTTGTCAAACAGCCGCACGATGTCTCCCGCCTGATCAAACTCGACCCGCAAAAAAGGATTCTCCATGACCATCGAGCAGGTTGCCGA
>WTGB01000134.1 GCA_011523735.1 Chloroflexota bacterium | reverse complement strand
CCGTACAATGGTTTTCAAGACCATCGCCTTAAACCACTCGGCCACCTCTCCAACGATTAGCCGTGACGTGGCGAGTCCCATGCTAGCACACAGGCGCTGTCATGTCAACGCAGCATTGCGCGGAAGCCACGGATGTTGAGTCCCAAGGGCTTGTCCACTATACTGCATTCACTAGGGCGGGAAAGTACAAATGATGACGCTGGAACTGGCTGGCTTGGCAGGAATCTGCCTTTCAATAATTGTAGCGAATCTCGAACAGCGACAGCGAGACTCGCTGGCTTTACCTGCCCTATCCCTTGTTCCGCGCTCAAAGATTGACCGGTTCTGGCATTTCGTCGGCGCGCTTTGCCATCGGCTAGACGACCATCAGCGCGCGCGATTTGAGCCGGGCAACCTGGTGCACCGTCTCGCCACAGTGCTGATAGTCATGTATGCCGCGCTTGTCTTCGCAAGGCTGTCGCAGGGAGAAGATACAAGCGGGATCAGCATTCTCGCCGCTGATGAATTGGGCAGGATTCTGCAACTCGCGACAACTATCGTAGCTTATCTAGGACTAGCGTTATTAGGTGCAGGCTGGCTTACGCGTCGGAGTTTCGCCGCCGTCATTCAGCGGCTGGACCTGAGGTCCCCCAATCGGCGGGACTGGTTGGAAGGGCTGGTCCTGGCGAGCGGGCTCTTTCTGCTGGCACAAGCGGGAGTGGCGCTTTGGGCAAGGTCGGCACCGCCTGCTGTCTTTGAGATGCAGACATTCGCTGCTCGCCAGATATTCGAGTCATTCAATGTATCTTTGGCAGCCGGTCTATTCCTCGCGCTCACGTCCGCTGTGGGCGAGGAGATACTGTTTCGTGGCGCGCTACAGCCGGTCTTCGGCATCGTGATTTCGTCGCTCTTTTTCGTGCTGCTGCATACGCAATACTTTTTGACGCCGGCCGCGCTGATTCTATTCGCTATTTCGCTGGGATTCGGCTGGCTCAGATACCGTCGGTGCACCAGCGCCGCCATCATTTGCCACGCTGCTTACAATCTGCTGCCCTTTCTGATTCATCGTCTGGCAGGGTAAATACATCATCGCGGAGAGCTTGGGCTGATGATCAACCTTTACGAATTGAGTTTCAACGCATTGGCCGAATTCATCGTCGAGCTGGGTGAAAAGCGATTCCGGGCGCGGCAAATCTGGGACTGGATGTACGGCCGACGCGTGGACAGTTTTGATGCGATGGGCAATCTGCCACGCGCAACGATCAAAAGGCTCAACGAGACCACGACGCTGGGTATCCTAGAATTAATCACGAGCCAGATCAGCCGCGATGGCACGGAGAAGCGACTTTACCGCCTGACCGATGGTCAGTTGATCGAGTCAGTCTTGATGCCCTACGACAACAATCGGCAAACTGCCTGCATCTCGTCCCAGGCTGGCTGCGCGATGGGATGTGTGTTCTGCGCGAGCGGGCAAATGGGCTTCGGGCGCAATCTTAGCGCGGGCGAGATATTCGAGCAGGCGATGATTTTTGCTCGTGATTTAGCGGCCCGCGGCGAACGCCTTAGCAATGTTGTCTTTATGGGAATGGGCGAACCCTTCCACAATTACAACGCATCGCTGGAAGCGATCCATTACTTGATGGATCGATTACATATTGGCGCTCGTCACATCACTATCAGCACGGTAGGATTGGCGCCGCAAATTCGCCGCTTTGCCGATGAGGGCTTACAAGTCAAACTAGCCGTTAGCCTGCATAAGTCGGATGACGCCGAGCGTTCGGCTTTGATGCCGGTCAATCGACGATGGAATATCGCCGAGCTGATGGAAGCCTGCCATTATTATGTCGCTCGAACAAATCGGCGGATCACATTCGAGTGGGCGGCCATTGCTGGCGCAAATGATACCGAGGAAGAAGCGCGGCGCCTGGGAAATCTGCTCAGCGGCTTGCTATGCCACGTCAATATCATCCCGTTAAATCCCACCGGCGGTTACTCTGGGGGACCTGCGGCAGCGTCAAATCTTCACCGATTCAGTGAAGTCCTGCGGCAATTTGGCGTCGGCGCGACTGTGCGCGTCCGTCGCGGGATCGATATAGACGCCGGCTGCGGTCAGCTTAAGACAGCGATACTGAATAGAGATCAGATCGCCCGATATTCTTGAAAGAGGCAGGATTCCCCGGTGGCGCGGATTCAGGAGCGAATGTTGCGATTGCGTCGGTTAAACAGTAAGATCATAGGCGCGGACGACGCAGACCATTGAGCGCTACGATGCATAGTTCAAGGATACAGATCGCGCCATCAATTCTGGCAGCTGATTTTCGCCGTCTTGGCGATCAAGTGCAAGAAGCCCAAGCCGCTGGCGCGGATTTGATCCACATTGATGTGATGGACGGTCAGTTTGTGCCCAACATCACCATGGGTCCGTTAGTGGTTGAGGCAGTAGCAAAGGCAGCTACGATCCCTTTGGATGTTCACTTGATGATTGTGGAGCCGGAGAAATTCCTGCGGCGTTTCGCTGATAGCGGAGCCAATATCATCACGGTACACGTGGAAGCGTGCCGGCATTTGCATCGCATATTGAGCCAGATCACAGAAGTCGGCTGCAAGGCGGGCGTCGCACTCAATCCACACACCCCGGCGGTGTCTATCGCCGAGGTTCTGGATATGGCGCGTGTCATCAATGTCATGACAGTCAATCCCGGTTTCGGCGGGCAACGCTTCATCAGTAGCACACTGGGGAAGATCAGAAGCCTGCGCGAGATGTCGGAAGCGCTATCCGCTGAGATCGATATCGAGGTCGACGGCGGCATTAACAGCGCGACAATTGGACGAGCGGTCGAGGCGGGCGCGAACGTGGCAATCGCGGGGACTTGCGTCTTTGAGCATGAGGGTGGCATCGCCGCCAGCATTAACGAGTTGCGCGCTGCTGTCCGCGGAACGTGTTGATTATTTCCGATGGCGAAAACCCGCATTGATGGAAAAGCACTCAAAGCGATGTTTGGCGCTGGCGTCAAAGGCCTGTCGGATAATGTGGCGCTGATCAACGAACTCAATGTCTTTCCTGTCCCGGACGGTGATACGGGAATCAATCTCTATCACACCTTGCGACGTGCCTGGCAGGAGATCGCGACCATCGACGAAGATGCAGTTTGCGTTGTGGCTGAGCGTTTCGCCTATGGCGCCTTGATGGGAGCGCGCGGCAACAGCGGTACGATTATGTCGCAGTTGCTGACGGGCTTCGCCGATGGTCTGGCGGAAGCACCAGTTCTGACTGCGCCGCTGCTCATAGACGCCTGTCAGTCCGCCGTGGCGCGCGCTTACGCCGCCGTTTCCGAGCCAGTCGAAGGCACGATTCTGACGGTCGCACGGGAGGCCCGCGACAGCTTGTCGGCTGAAATGTCGCTAGATGGGATGCTCGCATCTCTGGTTGACGCAGCTCGAACATCGTTGAACAACACGCCGAATCTGCTAAGGCTCTTGAAAGATGCTGGCGTAGTCGATGCGGGCGGCATGGGCTTGCTTTGTTTCCTTCAGGGAATCGAGCGGCAACACTGTACTGACAGCCCCGACATTCACCTGTCAGCCGTAAGCGAAATCAAGCGACCACTACTGCCGTCTCCGGCTGCGGAAGTATACGGGTACGATGTTCAGTTTTTGATGATGGGCGAGTTGATGGATGTCGATTCCGTTCGGGAAGAAATGGAGCGTCTCGGCTGGTCCGTAATTGTAGTTGGTGATTCATCGGCTATCAAAGTTCATGTGCATGTCGATAATCCCGCCTTGCCGCTAGACTACGCCGTGAAAGCAGGCGCCGCTCTGACAGATGTGGTGATTGAAAATATGCAGCTCCAGGCGGTTGACTTTGCCATGCGCCAAGAGCAGCTGGCCTATGATATTGGCGTACCTGCAATATCGGTTATTGCCGTGGTTGAAGGCGAAGGCATGCAGGGAATCTTTCGCGATTTGAACTGCGCTTCGATCATTGCTGGCGGCGCGGGCGAAAATCCATCGACGGAAGATTTCGTCGGCGCTATAGAGCGTGCTCAGGCTCAGAGCATCATTATTTTGCCCAACCACAAAGATGTCGTGCAGGCGGCTGAGCAAGCCGCGAAGTTGCAGACTGACAAGCGTGTTCGCGTCGTGCCGACTAGGACCATGCTGCAAGGCATCAGCGCAATGGTCGCCTTCGGCGATGCCAGCGACAAGAACCTCGGATTCGATGCGATGGTCGCGGTCATGGAAGCAGCCTGCGCGAGTGTCACTACGATCCAAATCACCCGCGCCACTCGCTCGGCGCGGCTCAACGGCTTGGACATTCGTAGAAATGACTTCATTGCCCTTATCGATGGCGAAATCCGCGTTGTCGGGACCGACATCGACAGCGCGCTGAGAGACTCGCTCTTGCTTACAGGAATCAACGATAAAGAACTTGTGACACTGTATTGCGGCGCGGATTTCGATATTACTTCCGCAAGCGAGCTTATTGAGAGTTTATTAATGACAATTAAGGGAATAGAATTTGAAGTAGTTTACGGTGGCCAAGCCCTGTATCCACTCTTGGTAAGCATCGAATAATGCCGAGAATTCAGATCGTAACCGACAGTGGCGCGCGCTTTTCCAATCCACGTCTAGTGCGGCATTTTCCTGTGACCATCATTCCCAACATAATCGAGATCGGGGGGAAGCGCTACCAAGAAGATATCGACATCAGCACCGAAGAAGCTTTCCGACTGATTTCACAGCTTGAGGCGCCGCCCAAGGTGATCCCTCCATCCGAAAATGATTACGCGGAACTCTTCGCGCGCTTGTCGCACTTCTGCGATGCCGTGATCTCTATCCATCCCTCGCGCGAGCTATCGGACAGTTGGCGGAATGGTCGCCTCGCCGCACAGCAAGTTAACGGCAACTGTGAGATCGCCGTGATTGATTCACAAAGCCTCTGCGCCGGTCAGGGCATGCTCATCCGGGTCGCAGCTCGTGCAGCACAGGAGCACAAGACCGCTGAAGATGTCATTCAGACTGTTCGGCAAGCTGTCAACAGAATATATTCTGTGTATTGCATCGAGAATGTGAACTTCCTGCGCGCGAATGGCTTTATCAAACCGTCACATGCGATCTTGAGCCAGTACTTGGATATCAAACCTGTTGTCAGCCTTGAAGACGGCGAGATCATCGTCATCGAGAAAGTACGCACGCGCGCCGAGGTCATTGAGCGGCTGGTCGAATTTCTGGTGGAATTCATCGAACTGGAGGACGCGGTCGTGTTACAGGACAAGAAGCACATCAGCGAAGAGACGCGGATCATGCAGGACCGTCTGGCGCTGGAATTCCCGGGCCAACATTTTCCCTTTACCATGTACAGCGCAACGATGGCATCGTATCTGGGAACCGAGGCCACTGGCGTTGCCGTCCTCGAAAAAGAGGGCGCCATTTTGAACGATGATTTCTAAATCCATTCGGATCGCCGCGGACAGCGTCTGCGATTTACCGGCGGAGCTGGTTGACTTGCTCGGCGTGCACATAATCCCGACTTATGTCAATATTGGCGGAGAAAGCATCGCCGATGACGGCCGGCAGTTGAATCGAGCCCGCTTCTATCGCGAATTGCCGACCATGGAATCCCAACCGACTACTGCTGCGCCTTCTCCAGGCGATGCCGCTGCCTTCTATCGTGAAATACTTGCCGCTGGCGCCGACGAGATCATCTCGATCCATGTACCGGAAAAGTTAAGCGCAACACTGAATGCGATGCGCCTCGGGGCAGAAGCGGTCGACAGGAACCGGATCACGCTGGTTGACAGTCTTCAACTGGCATTTGGCATGGGCTTGCAGGTCTGGGCAGCAGCTGAACTTGCCATGAGAGGCGCCGACCGAGATTCGATTCTAGCTGCGATCGAGAGCGTACGCCGCCATACGCGTGTATATGCAATCATAGAATCAATGGAGTATTTGCGCCGAAGCGGGCGCGTAAACGCGCTGGCCGCAAGCCTAGGTGGCATGTTAAGAATCAAGCCCGTAATAAACGTGGCAGATGGCGAAGTGACATCAATCGGACGCCTGCGCACATGGGCGCGCGCTGAGCGACGGCTGCGTGAATTGACCCGCGAGCAAGCGCCGCTCGATCGCCTGGCTATTCTGCACGTCGCCAATCGCTCTGGCGCGGAAAGATTCTTAGCATCCATACAAGATATCGCCCCATCTGATACACTGGTCATTGAAACAACACCGACAATCGGTACACATATCGGTCCCGGTTCAATCGGCGTGGCGACACTGAGCAGCAATTGGAGGCAATAGTTCATGCCATCAGCCTTGGAAACGCTGGTAAAGGTACTAAAACTTGAACGAGATCAAGGAGCGAGGAATACAGCTGTGGTCGGCGGCCTGAGCGCCTATGCCTCTACCTGGCAGCCGCTAGCGCGTGAACAGGCTCGCCGCCCGCATCATCATATTCTTATCGACGAGATCGTCGATATCCTCGCTGAATATGAGAGAATTGAGACCGAGGAGGCGCGCATAGAGAAGATCAATTATTTGCTTGAACGCGCAGTTAATCGGCAGAAAGCGCCGCCCAATTATCAGAAGCGGCTCTCGGAATGGAAAGCCAAGATGCAATCGCAGCCCGATAGGCCGCCACGTCGCAGCTCTAGTCCTCCCCGGCGAGATCATGTCGACCGGCGACCGACGCGACAGACGAGAGGTGGCGCCCAAAACCGCTTTCAGGCTTATGACAGCGCTTCGTATGACGAAGATTTCACCAGCGGTCCCAGTCAAAACCGCCTGGATATTCCGCCGATGCCCTCATTGGACCGTCCGCCGCGGCAAACCCGGGAGGCGGGAAGCCTTGATGCGCAACTGGCGATTCTCGACGAATTGGGTTCGCCGACTACCGCAATCAAAGGCATCGGCAAGAAATATGCCGAACTGCTCCAACAACTGAATTTGCGTACGATTCGGGATTTGCTCTACAGCTTGCCGCGAGACTATGTCGATTACACCAAGCTGATGACGATACGGAATCTGAAGCCTGGCTGCCTGGCGAATGTCATCGCCACGGTCACACGAGTCAGCACAGTTGCCGGCAACGGCGGCAGCAGGGATATAGTCGTGGAAGTCTCAGACGAGACTGCTGCGATGTCCGTTCGATTTTTCAGCCAGCCTTTTCTGTCCGCCAAACTGCGACAAGGCATGCAGCTCCTTTTGCGCGGAAAGGCGCGCTATTTCCGCGATAAGGCGCAGATGGCGAATCCCGAGTGGGAGGAGTTGGACCTGGAGAATCTGCGCAATGTCGGCATTGTGCCAGTGTATCGGATGACGAAAGGGTTGCGCCTCCGCCTCTTTCGCCGCACGATGAAGGCTCTCATCAGCGCGTGGGGAACACAAATCCCTGATCCTATACCTCTATCGGTGTTGGAGCGCAATGACCTTGCGGACTTAGGTTGGGCGATCAGCCAGGCGCACTTCCCCGCTGGCAACGACCACAAGCGCCATGCAAAGCGCCGTCTGGCTTTTGACCATCTGCTGATGTTACAGTTGGCGCTACTTGGCAAGCGTCGCGCTTGGCAGGCAGTTCCAGGACCGCAATTGAATGTTGACGAGGCATTCATAAGCCAGTTCATACAAGAGGCCTTCCTTTTTGACTTTACTGATAGCCAAAGGCGCGCCGTAAACGACATAAAGCAAGATTTGTCCGGCGCGCTGCCTATGAATCGGTTGCTGCAAGGCGATGTCGGCTCGGGCAAGACCGCTGTCGCCTTGATAGCGCTCGCCATCGCTTATAACAATGGCAAGCAGTCGGCTCTCATGGCGCCAACTGGTGTGCTGGCGGAACAGCATTACCGCGCGGTCTGTGAGACTTTCGCGCGGATGAGCGGCGCTGACAAGCCAAACATAGCGCTATTGACGAGCGCCTTGACCGCCGCCGAGCGAGAGTCGACTTATCGTGACATTGCGGATGGCTCCATCGATATCGTGGTTGGCACGCATGCTCTGATTCAGGAGGGCCTACAATTTCATGATCTGGCAGTAGCCGTCATTGACGAGCAGCAGCGTTTCGGCGTCGAGCAACGGTCGCATCTGCGTGGCAAAGGCGGGAATCCGCATCTGCTGGTCATGTCGGCGACGCCTTTTCCGCGCACCTTAGCGCTCACATACTTCGCTGACCTGGATCTGACAATCATTGACGAGAAGCCGGGCGGCCGCAAAGAAGTAAAGACCTGGGTTATCGATCCTGCCGCCCGGGAACGGCTGAACGGATTCATTGTCGAGCAACTCGAGCAGGGGCGACAAGCTTTCGTTATTCATCCGCTTGTTGAAAAGTCCGACTCGGTCGAGACTGCTTCGGCTGTTGACGCCTACGAGCAACTCAATCAGGTTTTCTTCCGCTTCCGTGTTTGCCTGTTGCATGGGCGGATGAGCGCCGCGGAAAAAGACGAACTGATGTCAGATTTCGCCGCGAAGAAGTATGATGTCATGGTGACAACATCCGTTGCGGAAGTCGGTGTTGATGTGCCGAATGCCAGTGTCATCGTGATTGACGGCGCAAATCGCTTCGGGTTAGCATCTTTGCATCAGTTTCGCGGACGTGTCGGCCGCAGTGAGCATCAATCGTATTGTTTCCTGATTCCGGATAGTTCGACAGAGATCAATATCGACCGCATCCGTGCCGTTCAAGGCGGAGATCTCCCTGCGAGCGAATTGACCATCGCGGAGCAGCGCCTTTCCGCTATGGAAGAGACGACCGATGGCTTCGTCTTGGCGGATCGGGACTGGCAATTGCGCGGAACCGGCGAATTGATGGGCAGGCGGCAAAGCGGGCGTTACGACGTCGATCTGCTCGATCCAGGTTTTGCCGATCTGGTGCATGTCGCGCGGCAGGAAGCGCTGACGCTTTGCGAGGAAGACCCCGATCTCAAGCAGCCAGAGCATCAGTTGCTTGCGGAGTTTGTAAGGCAGCATTACTCTGAAGCGACCGACTTTAGCTGAAGATGAGCAAGTTTCGACTCAAGACCAAATGGCTGTCTCGCCTGGGTTGTTTGATGTTGTCCGCAGCCCAGTTTCCGCAGTGCCGCACGCTTGCTACGCCAACTTGATGCACATATCTTCGACCAGCAGAATACCATAAAACCTATACTTAACCGCCGCTCCCGTCGGAGAGCACATGAATGGAAATCTGCTCACGTATCGGTTGGCGCAAATTTCTGACTGGCACTAAAATGCGCTGGTAGCGTAGGAGATAGGGAATGGCAGGACGAGGAATTGCGCTTTATCCGGCATCGCTCGACCCAATTCACTATGGACACATTGATGTTGCACTGCGCGCGTCTCGCTTGTTTGACGAACTTGTCGTCGCTATTTATGCTAATCCTAACAAGAAGCGTGTGTTATTTGAAGTTGACGAACGTGTGGACCTCGCTCGAGAAATCTTCAAAAATTACCCGTCCATATCAGTGGCGAAATATAACGTTCTTACAGTACAATATGCTCACTCAGTCGGCGCGGAAGCTCTGATTCGCGGCTTGAGGGTATTTGGTGATTTTGAGTTCGAGTTTCGGATGGGTATGGCCAATAAGAAGCTGGCGCCTGAATTGGAAACCATCATGATTCTGGCCGATGAGCAATACATGCATATAAGCTCGAGCACGATACGGGAGATTGCCGAGTTAGGCGGCGATGTAAGTTCAATGGTACCGCCGGTTATTTCGGAAGCATTGCACAAAAAGTTTGCTAAGTAACTTCGTAAGGATTGACACGGTCTCGCATGGAGGGGATTTAGATGGATATACAACATTTAGTAGATCGATTGGAAGATTTGATTGACGAGGGGCGGCATCTCTTCGGTACGAAGTATACGATGATGGACGAAGAACGCGCCTTGGAAATCATTGACCAGATGCGGATTTCGATTCCAGAAGAGATCGAGAAAGCGGCGCGCACGATTCAGCAGCGCGATCGCGTCCTTGCGGAAGCCAATGAAGAAGCTGCGCGTATCGTGCAGCAGGCGCGTCAGCACAGCGAAGATCTGATCGACGAACAGGAAATGGTCAAGCAGGCCAAAGTTCGCGCTGAATTCGTTGTCGAGCAGGCGAAGATCGAAGCGCAAAAGATCACGCAGGAAGCTGATGAATATGTCCTGGTCCAGCTCAGCCAGCTTGAGCAGCGCTTCGCCCAGACGCTAGATGAAATTCGCAATGGTATCCAGTTGATGCAGTACCAGGAGCCGGTAGCGGTTGAGGTCGAGCCGGAAATGCAGCCTGTGCACAGTCCGGCGAGCGAAGGCAGTGGCGATCCAATCAGCTTTGACCGTCCTGCTCAGGCGCCAATGGGCAGCCGCATCTAGATCACCCACCCCATAAATAGCGCACCGCAGACATCACTTCGGCGATGTCTGTTTTTGTCCGTCTCTGCATGATTTAGCCTAAACCGGTTTCCGGACGGATTCTAACGTTTGTCGTCTCATGCGTTTGATTATCGTCACAGTCGCCTGGGCTCTCGGCATCAGTCTTGCGCGCGCCCTCCCCACAATTGAGACCCTAGCTTGGTGCATCGCGCTTGCGATTGCGGCAGTTTCAGCGCTGGCTCTACGACAGAAGACGCCGCGCAATCTGTCAATTGTGCTGCTCTTCATCGCCGCTGGCGCCGCCCGACAGTCCCTGGTCCCACGCAATAGCGAGATCGCAGCTTTCAATGGTTACTCCGGAACGATCACCGGCAATGTAGTCGCTGAGCCGGTTATGCGCGATGACCGTGTCCAAATTCGCCTGGAGGTGGAGACGGTCTTCATCAACAACCAGACAGCGAAAGTAAATGGCATTGTTTTGGTAGAAGCCTACCGCGGCGACATCGCCTATGGCGATCGTGTTCGCGCTACTGGCGCGCTTGATCCTCCAGGCGCCGGAGACAGTTTCTCCTATGCCGATTACCTTGGGCGCCAAGGCGTTTTCACGATTGTGCGGAATGCTGGCTTGGAAGTAGTCGGCGAGGGCGGGAGCCTGCCCCTGGTGGCTGCGCTGCTGGAATTGAAGCAGATCGTTCGCGGCGTCATCGAAACTGCTTTGCCCGAACCCCAAGCCGGCTTGCTGATGGGCATCCTGCTCGGCGATGAACGCGGCATCTCGCCCGACTTGGAAGAGGCCTTCGAGCGCGTTGGCGCCTCACATGTCATCGCCATCAGCGGCTTCAACATGGTCATCGTCAGCGCTATCGTACTGCGCGTGTTTTCCAGCGCGCTGGGCGATAGAAACACTGTTGCTACACTACTCGCGGTCGCGGTCATAGCGGCTTACTCATTGTTTGTCGGCGCCAGCCCGGGTATTTTGCGCGCCGCTTTGATGAGCAGCTTGCTCGTAATCGGCAATCAGCTTAGACGCAAGACTTTCCTGCCGACATCGCTGGCTTTCGCCACCCTGTTACTTTCGGTTTTCGATCCTAATGTTCTTCTGGACATCGGTTTTCAACTTAGCTTTTTTGCCGTTCTGGGGCTGGGTCTTTTTGTCGACCCACTGTCGGATAAGTTCAAGGCACTGATCGAAACATACTTGCCCCCTCATATTGCTAATCCGGTACACAATTTTCTGAATGAACCGCTCATCGTTTCTCTGGCAGCGCAAATCGCGACGCTTCCACTCATCATTCTGTATTTCGGTCGCTTGTCATTGACGTCGCTGCCTGTCAACCTGCTCATCGTGCCGGTGCAATCGGCGGTACTCCTGCTTGGCTTCGCGGCTGTAGCCGTGTACGTCTTCGCGCCGGCCATTGGAACGCTGATCTTTTGGGCGGAACTCGTGTGTCTCTCGTGGACGATTGCTGTTGTACGAGGCTTCTCCCAGTTTGAATTCGCTGAAGTACTCGTTGATTTTGATGGACGCCTGATTCAACTTTACTATTTGCTATTGATAGGATACGCCATGATTCACGCTGCTCGTCCACCGTTTTGGACGCGACTGGAAACACTGGTCCGCCGAAATACAGTGATCGTTATCGTCAGCGGGTTTGCTGTGGCAGCGCTTATCTTGATGTGGGCGATGAGACTGAGCCGCCCTGATGGCCAGCTGCATGTGTGGTTTCTCGATGTTGGGCATAGCAACGCTGTGCTTATGCAGACGCCGGGCGGAGCGCATGTGCTGATTGACGGCGGGCGATTTCCGACGCGCTTGCTGACGGCAATTGGCGACCGCCTGCCCTACTACGATCGCGAGATCGAAATCCTGGTCATCACGCATCCGGATGAATGGGACATCGCCGCTTTGAACACTGTGCTCGAGCGGTATGATGTTGGCGCTTGGCTCTATCATGGACAGGCCAACCGTGGCGAAATCTTCGCGGAGATACAGGATCGCCTCAAGCGGTCGGGGGCGGAGGCAGTCGAAGCGCGCGCCGGCTACACCCTGGACCTTGATGACGGCACGGTGATAGAAGTGCTGCATCCGCCGGCAGCGCCGTCGATCAGCGACAAGCTTGGCGACAGCGTGCTGGTTCTACGCGTGACATTTGGCGATGTGTCGTTCTTGCTCACGTCCGACCTCAGCAGAGCCGGGCAGCAGGACATGGTGGCGCGGGGATTATCTCCCGTGGCGGCTGTGATGCAGATTCCACAGCACGGTACCGCACGCGCAATTGACGACGAGTTCCTCAGGCTGGCGCAGCCACAGGTCGCTGTGCTACAAACGGATATTGCCAATCGACGCGGGGATCCCGATCCAGATACGCTCGCCAAACTGAAGGGACTGCACGTATTCCGCACTGATGAATTGGGAACGATCCATCTGCAGACGGACGGCAAGACCTTGCTAGTCAACTAATTATCCTCGATCTCCGCAAGCGAAAAGAGGGAGCGGCGCCCCCTTCCAATTAGCTCGCGACGATGCCTTAGTAGCTGATGTCGACATGCTTGCGCGATGCGGCGGATTCGAGAATGGCATCGCAGATGATGGCGTTGCGATAGCCGTCGACGAAAGTGGCGCCATAGGGCGCGACATCGTTGTCATTGACGATGGCATCGAAGAAGTGATGGAATTCGTGCACGAAGCTGTGCTCCCAACCGATAATGTGACCGTGGGGCCACCAGTTTTCCCAGTAGGGATGGTGCGCTTCGGTGACGAGCACATTGTGGAAGCCCTGTGTTGTGTCAGGGTCTTCGCCCTTCCAGAAGACGTTCAACTCGTTCAGGCGTTCCAGGTTGAAGTGGATGGACCCGTTCTCGGCGTTGATCTCGAAGGAGTTGAAGTTCTTGCGGCCCTGAGCGAATCGCGTTGCTTCGACCGTGCCCAAGGCGCCGTTCTCAAAGTCGAGCAGGGCGACGAAGCCGTCATCGACATCGGATTTCACCAGGCCGCCAGCGCCATCGGGACGCTCGGTAATCCAGGTCTGCGCCAAGCCGGATACGGCTTTGGGTTCGCCGACGAGGAAACGCGCCAAATCAATGATATGGGCGCCGAGATCGCCCAGCGCGCCGCTGCCAGCGATGTCTTTTTGGAAGCGCCAACTGGTTTCCGCCGTGCGATCCATACCCCACTCTTGCAGGTAGACCGCGCGCCAGTGATAGATTTGCCCCAGCTTGCCGCTATCGACCAGCTTCTTCGCCTGCTGGACAGCGGGGACGAAGCGATAGTTGAAGGCGACCATATGTTTGACGCCAGCGCTTTCGACGGCGTCCAGCATCGACTTGGCTTCCGCGGCGGTACGCGCCAGCGGCTTCTCGCAGAAGACATGCTTGCCCGCCTGGGCAGCGGCGATGCAGGGCTCGGCATGGGCGTCGTTGGGACCGCCGTTGTCGAGCACATCGACCGCGTCATTGGCGAGCATATCGCGCCAGTCCGTGTAGGCGTTTTCGTAACCATAACGTTTTGCGGCATCGTTCACCGCGTCAGGATTACGGCCGGCGATGCCCACCAGACGCGGAATCGCCACGGGCGGGTACATCATGTAGGGGATCTTTCTGAAGGCGTTGGTGTGCGCCTTGCCCATGAAGGCATAACCGAGCATGCCGATACCGATCTCGGGCGCATCGGCAGCGCTGCCGCTCGCGGCCATACTGGTGAATGAGCTGCTCACTTGTTTCTCGTCAGGCATTTTTCATCTCCTGTTCTCTTAACTGATATCGCGTACCAGACAGCGCGCATTTCCAAGCCAAATTGTGGGATTGTGAGCGTTGCCGGCTTCTCGCGGACAGGTCACTTAATCGGCGGGCGAGCCAAGGCACGCCCCTACAACCGTTCACATTCATTGCGGACGATACAAGTATCGCCTCTATTCGTCGGCGAAAGCGGCGTCGAAAGCCAGGGCTGATGATGGGAAATCGCTGGCTTTCACCCATTCAGCCGCTTCGGTCGCGCCGAACTCGCGGTCCATGCCGCTGTCCTCCCATTCAACGGAAAGCGGTCCTTGGTAGCCAGCGCGGTTCAAAGCGCGGATCATCGCATCGATATCCAGATCGCCATGACCGGGCGAGACGAAGTCCCAGCCGCGGCGGGCATCGCCAAAGTTCAGATGGGAACCAAGAATGCTGCTGACATTATCCAGCGTCACTTTGGAATCTTTGATGTGAACGTGGAAGATGCGATCGGCGAAACGGTCGATAAATTTGACCGGATCGAAAAGCTGATGGATAAAGTGGCTGGGATCAAAGTTGAAGCCGAAAGCCGGATGCTGATCAAGCGCTTCGAGCGTTTTTTCGGCGGTATAGATATCGTAGGCGATCTCGCCGGGATGCGCCTCAAGGGCGAACTTGACCCCTTCAGCGGCGTAGGCGTCGAGCACGGGTGTCCAGAGCGCGGCGAAATCGGCGTAGCCGGCGTCGATCATCTCGTCAGATGTGGGCGGGAAGCGATAGATGAGATGCCAAACCGTGCTGCCGGTGAAGCCGTTCACCACGTCGACTCCTAAGGCTTTGGCGGCTTTGGCAGTGTCGATCATTTCCTGGGCGCAACGTTCCCGCACGCCGTCTGGATCGCCGTCGCCCCAGAGCCGATCGGGCAAGATGGCCCGATGCCGCTCGTCGATCAAGGCATCGGCAACGCATTGGCCGACGAGGTGGTTGCTGATGGAGAAGTATTGCAAGCCATGCTGTGCGAGAACGTCTTTGCGCGACTGGATATAGGCGTCGCTTTCGAGCGCCTTGTCCACTTCGAAATGATCGCCCCAACAGGCTAATTCCAAGCCGTCGTAGCCGAAGCTGGCAGCTTTCTCGGCGATGGTCTCAAAGGGCAAGTCAGCCCACTGCCCGGTAAACAGCGTTACTGCTCTCGGCATAAGTCGTGTCCTTTCAAACGTGAATCATCTGTTTAGCTCAACGGGCACAAGTATAGCGAGCAATTGGGCGTCGTCCAATAGCGCCGACAGAAGTAGGCCGTTACCGGGCACGGTACTTAATGGCAAGGGCGGATGAATGCCCCGTCAACAGCCGCTCGGCGGCAGCGATAAGAGCTACCGGCTCACACAAAATATCAAACTCGCTCGGCTACCGCAAACAGCGGTTTGATAAGAAAGAGACCGCTGAGAGCCATGGTTCGGTCTGTCGCGCGTAGAGACGGCGGGAAGGCAAGTCGAAACTGTCGTTTCATTTTCCGTGTCCTTTTGGGGTCGTTCCCGTAGATAAGAAAAGGCTGAAAAAAGTTGGAAATAAGATGAACCGGGTATGAACAGAAACTATGTTGAGGACGGAAAACATCGGTAACTTGCGGAAAAATCACCAATCTATATCGATACAGTATTGATACAGAGGCGATTTTCGGGCTGACATCCGGAATATTGGCGATAATCGTTGGAATTCGGGTTAGGCAGGGCATGTTTTCGGATAAAATACAGAGTTGGCGATTTGGCATTGATAACGTCGAGGGCAGCAGACAAGCCTTACATGTCCTTCGTTTGTTCGACGGAAAAACTTTTTTGGCAATCCGGCCATCTGGAATCCGGAGCGTTTCAAGAGATTTGGGTTCGCGTGAGAGAGCATGGAGACATGATAGCACAGAATCGTCCGCTATAGGTGAACATATGTTCAACGCATTAAGATGTGGGCGCAAATTGGTCTCTGCGTTATTATGGTTGACTTGAGGCGGATGCAAATTGCCAATATGAAGAGGAGAGCGCTTATGTACAACGGGCTAAAGGTCATAGACTTTCATGTGCATTTCCCGACGCAGAGCGGGTCGTTCATCGAAGGGGGACCCAATCCTAGACAGCAGTACGTTGAACGCGTGGGCGAAAAGAGAGCCAAGATCGCCCGGGAATTCGCCATGAGTTACAACCGTCAGTGGCGAGCCACCTGGGGTTTTGATCCGCCGGAGCGCAATAGTTTCACGGACGAAGAGCTAGCAGATCGCTGGGCGGCCGAGGTCGAGAGATATGGATTGCGGGCAGTGGGATTCGTCACAGGCGGAGGCAATGGAAATCTGGCGAAAGTGATACAGAGGCACCCGGACAAATTCGTCGGCTTTGCGCATAATTATCTCTTCAGCGATGGGGCGGCGGAGGAATTGAAGCGGGCTGTTGAAGAAGATGGAATGAAAGGTTACAAGCTGCTGGCGCCGGCGCTGGATCGCCCGGTCGAGGATGAAGCCGGCTATCCGGTTTGGGAGATGTGCGCCGAGTTAGACATTCCGGTGCTGATTCACTTCGGCATTCTGGGCAGCGGCGGCGGGGTGGCCTGGCATGAGAATATCAACCCGCTAAAGCTGCACAATGTCGCCAAAGATTTCCCCGATGTCACTTTCGTTGTGCCGCATTTCGGCTGCGCCTGGATACGCGAAACGCTGCAGCTTTGCTGGGCTTGCGGCAATGTCTCCATTGATACATCGGGCTCGAACCAGTGGGTCAAATGGGTCGATGGCGAATGGGATACGAAGAAGCTCTTCCGGAAATATATGGAGACGATCGGTCCCGAGCGGATCATCTTCGGTACGGATTCGAGCTATTTTCCGCGCGGGTTCGCCGAGCCGTATACAAAACAGCAGATTCGTGATGTGCGGGAATTGAATTACCGCGAAGAAGACATTCAACTGATTTTCGGCGGCAATGCGGCGCGCCTGTTCAAAATCACGTTGTGAGTTTGGGCGGCAGATTTGGAAAACACCTGCAGATGGGTTAAAGTGATAATGGTCAAACTAACTAATGGACAATAAGGAGTCGGAAATGCGTAATCTACTTGCCATTCTTGCAGTTCTGGTCGTTGTGATGTCACTCGGCGCTTTCGCTGTGGCACAGGACGACATGGTGGAAATTGAGTATTGGCAGTACAACTTTGGCGCTCGCGTTGATGCGATGAACATGCTCATCGAGCAATTTGAAGCGGAGAACCCGGGCATCAAGGTGGTACATAACAGTGACATCCCATACGCCAACTTCCGCGATGAATTGGCGGCCTCAGCGCCGGCTGGCGTGGGACCGGATGTGGTGACGCTGTTCTATGGCTGGATCCCGGCCTTTGTAGATGCGGGCTATCTGGTGCCCTTGCCAGACGACTCGTTCAGCGAAGAGTTTATCCTGGAGACCTTCTCGCCGATGGTCGCCAACTCCAAATTTGAGGGCAGCTATTGGGCGATACCGACGGCTGTGCGTTCGCTGGCGTTATTCTGGAACAAGGATATTTTTGAAGCAGCTGGGCTGGATCCTGAAACTCCACCGGCAACGCTTGACGAATTCGTGGAGGCCGCAATAGCCACGACCGTGTATGACGGCGATGAAAGCGACATATACAGCATAGTGCAGCAGGGCCACGCCCCGGCGCTTGCCTCGCAAGATCATCACTGGTTCCGCGAGGTCTTGATCCGTCAATATGGCGGCGCGCCCTACAGTGACGATGGCCGCACAGTGACCTACAACAGCGAAGAAGGCTGCGCCGCTTTCAGTTGGCTGGCCGCTTTCGAGACCGAACTTGTCACTGGCAGCAACGACATTCTCGATGGCTCGACCAACGCCTTTGTCAATGGCGAGACAGCGCTGCATGTGGATGGCTCATTCCGCGTTGGCACAATCGCCAGGAACAATCCGGATCTGAATTACGGCGTGGCGGAGTTGCCTGTTGGACCTAACGGCGAGCAGCACACCTTCGGTTCCTATTGGACGCATGGCATCACCCGGCGCGCCAACGATGATCCGGCGCGTTTGGAAGCAGCGGTCAAGTTCTTGCAGTTCATCACTACGCCGGAAGCGGGAACGCTCTGGGTGAACAACGTGGGTGAATTGCCGGCGCAAGCCACAGCAGCCGCCGACGAGGGGCTGCAAGCCGATCCGATTCTGGGCGCGTTCTCGGCTGGACTGGCTTACTCGCACGCGACCTTCTTCGTAGACGAGAGCGCACAGCGTCAGGTTTTGATTGACGCCTTCGACAACATCCGTCTGGGCGGGATGGATCCCTGCGACGCGCTGGATGAAGCGGCCGCGGCCGAACAAGAGTTGATCGACGCATTCTGGGCAGACCGCGAGTAATCGCGTTTAGTCCACATACTGCCCGCATCGCTAGGAGCAGAAACCTGGCGATGCGGGTTTTTTGGCATCACTTTACTGTAGGGTGAAAACTTGTAGGAGGAACTGTGCAAGAGAAGAACAGGAGCATCTATGGAGCAGGATATCACGCCGGCCTCCAAGCTGCACACGGTTCGCGCAATCAGGCGGCATTTGTGATTGGCATCATCGCCGGATTCTTTGGGATATGGGGATTGTCATACATTCTCAACAATAAAGTGGGGACAGGCTGCTTGTGGATGCTCATCGTAGGACCAGTCTTGGCAGCACTGCTTGGAGGCTTGATCGTGGCTACCGGCGGCGTCGGAGCCATCGTGATATTTCCACTTTGGCTTTATATCGTTTACGTGCAGGCTAAGAACGGTGCCAGCAACATTTAGCTTCCGAGGTCAAGCAAGTTGCCAGAATTGTGAAAGAACCTTGAAGTGTATCAGACAGAATCAACCGCATTTAGAATGACACTGGCAAAGAAAAAGATTTTCTGGGCTTACGTTTTCCTCGCCATCCCAATAGTCTTCTTCGCCTACATTCGCATCTACCCCACCCTATTCGCCTTTCAGATGAGCTTGCACGATTACAATCCGCTAGCGGCGGAGCAGCCTTTCGTTGGCTTTGACAATTATGAGAAGGTCATTGAGGAGTTGGGAAAGACGAAGTCGGTTACCAAATCGGCTTTTCGGAATACTATCAGTTACGTCGCGTTCGGTGTGCCGATTCAACTCTGCCTGGCGCTGGCGATCGCCTTGATGCTCAATGAAATCCGCTTTATGAGCACGTTGTATCGTATCCTGTTTTTTCTGCCCTTTGTGACCTCAACCATTGCTATCGCCTGGGTATTTCGCATGCTGTATCAGCCGCGCTTTGGCTTGTTCAATGTCGTCTTGCAGTTGCTCTCGCTGCCACAGCAGCCTTTCCTGCGCAGCACGCAACAGGCGCTGCCATCGGTTCTGGCGCTGGTCATCTGGCAAGGCATGGGCTTCGCCATAATCATATTCCTGGCGGGTCTCAAGCAGATTCCGCGGACTTATTACGAGGCGGCGGAAGTTGATGGCGCCAGCCGCTGGCATACTTTTCGTTATATCACGTTTCCCCTGTTGAATCCGAGCATCGTATATTTGCTGGTTTTGCAGACGATTTCGTTCCTGCGCATGTTCGCGCCTGTCGTTGCGATGACGGAACAGGGACGGGGAGGACCGCTTGACTCGACGACAACCGTCGTGCTGCGCGTCTATCGCGAGGCATTCCAGAGCTTCAATATGGGCTACGCGTCGTCTCTGACCGTGGTGCTCTTCGCCATGATACTGGGTGTCACTATCATTCAGCTCTCTGTCACAACGCGGCGAATCAACTGAGGTGAGCGCGGTGGAATCGGTCACTCCGTCGAATATATTCAAGGATCAAGGCAGGATCAGGTCTGTCGGCAAAGCCGGCGACAGTTGGGCGCACAAGTTTTTTTCTTATCTCGTGCTGACGCTGATCGCCTTTACGATGATTGTGCCTTTTATGTGGATGTTGTCCACGTCATTAAAACCGGAAAAAGAGATCCTGCGGCGGAACGTGTTCCCGGTTGAGCCGACGATGGACAATTATGCGGAGGTCATCAACGAGACGGATCTGCCGCTCTGGTACAAGAACTCATTCATCGTCGCCGTGATCAGCACAGTAAGCGTGGCTTTCTTTGATGCGCTGGCGGGTTTCGTTTTCGCCAAGTATGACTTTCCCGGCAAGCGCCCGATTTTCATTATTTTCTTGACATCATTGATGGTGCCGACAGAGATGCTTCTCATCCCCTGGTTCATCATGTCATCGAATCCGCCGATCGGCGGGACTTGGGTCGATACTTATTGGGGCATCGCTTTCCCCGGCGTAATCACCGCTGCTGGCATCTTCCTCATGCGGCAGTTCATGCAAGGCGTACCGGATGAACTGCTTGATGCCGGGCGTATTGATGGCGTCAGCGAGTTCGGCTTATTTTGGCGGGTGGCGGTGCCGTTGAGCCTGCCTGCCATCGGCGCGCTTTGCATTTTCAACTTCCTCGGCAACTGGAATGCTTTTATCTGGCCGCTTATAGCGACGACAAGATCGGAAATGTTTACTTTGCCTGTGGGTATTCAGCAGTTTTCATCAGAAGCCGATACGCCTTGGAATCTGATCATGACTGGCGCCTCGCTTTCGGTGGTGCCGCTCTTGCTCGTGGTCATTATTTTCCAGCGATACATTATTGAAGGGATCGCGCTGACGGGCTTGAAGGGCTAAGTTGTGTCGCGCGCCTCCGCCTCCTTCCCTCATCCGCTTTACGACAAATATGTACTGAAGCCTTTCTTCGAGGACGCCAAGAAGTACTATTGGGGTCCGATGCTGGCAGCCAACCGGGCGCATGTTGTCATGCTGCAGCGCTCCGACATTATCACGCGCGAGAATGCGGCGGCGCTGCTCGATGCCTTGGCGCAAGTGGAGGCGATGGGCGTCGAGCAGCTGACATACAGGACCGGCGTCGAAGACCTCTTTTTCGCCATGGAAGGCAAACTCATCGAACTGGCGGGCGCGGCATTTGGCGGCAATCTGCAGTTGGCGCGCAGCCGTAATGATCTCGGATACGCCTTGACGCGGCTGGCGCTGCGTCCGCTGATATTGAGCGCAAGCTCCGACCTGCTAAATTTACGCGAAAGCCTGCTGGGATTTTCTCGCGCGCATTTGGAAACGCTGATGCCCGGTTATACCCACACGCAACCGGCTCAGCCCACCACGCTGGCACACTACTGCGCCGGCGCGCTAGCTTTCCTGGAGCGAGATTCGGCGCGCTTGCGCTTCGCCTATGTCACCAACAATCAGAGTCCGCTCGGCGCGGCTGCGTTGACCGGCACCGGATTCCCGGTAGATCGGCAACTTAGCGCGGACCTGCTAGGCTTTGACGAAATCCAACTCAGCACATACGACAGCATCGGCGCGTCGGACAACCTGACCGATGTCGCCGGCGCTTTGGCGACTTTGGGCGTGAACCTGTCTCGTTTCACAAAGGATCTGCTCTTTTGGGCGACGCAGGAGAGCGGCGCGATCCGCATCGACGACAGCTTCATTCAGATCAGTTCCATCATGCCGCAGAAGCGCAATCCGGTGGTGCTTGAGCATCTGCGCGCGCGGATCAGCCGGATGATGGCGCAGGCGCAAGGCATCATTTTGCAGTGTCACAATATCCCGTTTGGCGATACGCAAGACATTGAAGACGAGATATTCCCACTGCTGTTCGGTTCGCTGGAGACGGCGCAAGAGATATTACAACTCTATCGTGCCGTCATTGATACGTTGGAAGTGCATGTTGATCATCTGAGGGAACGCGCCGGGGCTGGCTTCACCACAGTGACCGAACTGGCTGACACGCTTGTGCGATACTGTAATCTGCCTTTCCGGCAGGCGCATAGCGTCGTCTCAGCATTGGTAAGTTATGTGCAGGAGAATGCTATCGAGCCCGCTGACTTGAGCGCGGCAATGCTTCGCGATGTCGCGGCGGAAGCGCTGGACTTGGACGTGGAATTGCCGGAAGCGCAATTTGAGCGGGCGCTTGATCCGCGCGCTTTGGTTGAAGGGCGTGTCTTGCCCGGTGGCGCGGCGCCTGCCGCAACGGGGACCGTTCTCGATTCGCAGAGTGACGCCATCGGTCAAGATCGCGCCTGGCTGAAAGACATTGGCGCTGCCTTGTCTATAGCGGAGCAGTCACTGCGAGACGAAGTCAGCGCTTTGACTTCGTGACAAGATTTTCCGCGGATAGCCGAGCGCGGGCGGCGCGCCTAATCTTGTTCGGCAGTTTCTTCCTCGTTCGCATCTACCGGATCCGGATCATCGATATCCGACTCGCCTTCTAAGGTGAGCAGATAGGCAACGATATCGAAGATTTCAAGATCGGTATAAATCTCCGACCAGTTTTTGGGCATGAGTTCGGCATCAAAGTCTTCGACCAGGTAGGCCATTGGATCAATGATGGATTCATAGATGTATTCAGCGGCGCTTTTTCCTTCGACGCGTGTGAGCGCGCGGTCTTTGATATTCAGCAAACCGGGACCGAGATTGGCTTTTTCGCTATCAACCAGGTGACAGTTGGAGCAGGAGTAGCCGGTACCGGCGGTTTCTTGAAAGGTCACAAACAGAGCCGCCCCGTTGTCGGCATCGCGGACAGCAACCAAGCGGTCTATGGGCGAAAGGATGGGCGCGGCGGTAGGTTCCGGGGTCGCGGTGGGCAGAGGCGTCGGCGTCTCAGTTGGCTCGGCTGTCGGGGTCGGAGGCGGTAGCGTGGCAGTCGGCAGTGGGGTTGGCTGCGCTTCGGTCGCCTGTTCATCCGCCGCTTCAATTTCGGGCAGCGCGGTTGCTTTTTGCATGACCGGCGTCTGAAAGGCGCCACAGCCCGCGAGGAGCATCGCTAGCGCAAAGCAAATGCACCGTGAGAACTCGTTAACGCTCGACAACCGTGAAAGCCGATTGATCATGCTTACCATCCTGTCAGGTATCTTGATCGTTAGAGTCAGTGTAATCCGCGGGACATTATCGCAAATCGCGCGCGTATAGTGTAGGGGAAGCAGGGGAGCGATTCGGAGTTCTCATTTGTCAGCCAAAACGGACAGCGGCGCGCTGATAGTGCATTCCGCGCCTGGCGAAGGGACGTAAGCCGCTTCGCGTTGTCTCGCTGATTATTGTGATACACTAAAATAAGATATGTGTCATATTCTAAAATCTTGAGTCGAAATGGACGGAAAGGGTCGTCAAGATGAAGAAGTTTCTTGCGTTGACTTTAGTTTTCTGCCTCACGGTTGTAGCGCCACTGACCGCGCAGGAAGCGGAAGAAGCCCTTGGGCCGGGATTGGGCGGCATTGTGATTGATGCAAGCACCGCCGGCGATCCGGCCACCTTCAACCCCTTGATCGGCGGTGATACAGCTTCGAGCGCGGTCTACAGCTGGCTGTATCCGTCAATCATCGGCGTCAGCCCGTTTACCGGATTGGAAGAGCCAAATTTGGCGGGCGCGATGGCGTCGGGCTGGGAATATGATGAAAGCGGCACTGTGCTGACGGTTCATCTGCGCGAAGATATCAGTTGGAATGACGGGACGCCGATTACCTCAGCCGACTATTTGTGGGCGGTCGAAGCGACACGGAGCGGTGAAATCGATAGTCCACGCGCGGGCATCTTCGAGACGATGGCTGATGGCACGCCAGCGGGCGGCAATATCGTCAGCATCGAAGCGCCGGATGATTTCACGGTGGTGGTAACCTTCCGCGAAGCCGATTGCATCTCGTTCAGCGATGTGAACGATGTCACGCCCGTGCCAGCACATGTATTCTCAGAGCTGTTCGGCGACAACTACGCTGCGATGATGGATGAGCCGAGGCGCATCCCAACGGTCTCTTTCGGCGCTTTCAAGGATGTCGAATTTGCTGCCGGAGAGCGCATCAGCTTGCTCGCCGATCAGTCTTATCCGGATACGATTCTCGGTTTCGTTAGCCCTTCCGAGTCGGTTACGCTGCAAGTAGCGGATGAGAATGTCGCGACGGAGCGTTTTATCGGCGGTGAGTTCAGCATCTTGGGCGTGCCAGCCACCCGGCAGGAAGAATTCCGAACGGACGAGAAACTGCTGGAGTTTCCCCGTTATGAGTTCACCGGCAACGGCTTCACCTTCTTTGGCATGAATCACGCCAATCCAGATAATCCGCAGCCAGGCTTTGATGAAGACGGCAATCTGTTACCGCAGGAGCCTCACCCCGTCCTTGGTGATGTGTTGGTGCGACAGGCAATTTCGCACGCGGTTGACATGGAGGCGCTGATCGAAGGCATTCGCGATGGCAATGGCGTCAAGGTTGCGACTCACACCATACCGACTTCCTGGGTTTACAATCCTGAACTTCAGTACGAATACAGTCCCGAGTTGGCGCTGGAGAAGCTGACGCAGGCCGGCTGGGTTGATCATGATGACAACCCCGATACCGCGCGGATCTGCCAGGATTGTCTTTTCGCGCGCGAAGTTGACGCAGACTACAATGGCAGCGAATTGGCACTGGACCTGCACGTGCCGGCTGGCTCGGAGATTGGCGAGCAGATGGGGCTGTTCTTCCAGGCCGAGATGAACAAGGTCGGCTTCAACGCAGTATTCGAGGCGATTGATTGGGGCAGCGCATTCTTGCCTGAATTAACCGGGCAGACCTTCGATATGAACATGCTTGGCTGGAGCCTGGGCTTGCCGGTCGACCCCGACATCTCCGCATTCTACTATCCGGAAGTGGACGTGCCGGGCTCAGGCTTCAATTTTGTATCCTATTACAATGCCGAGTTGATCGAGCTAAACGATCAGGCGCGGGTTGTCCCGGGCTGCGATACGGAAGCGCGGACGAAGCTGTATGGCCGAGTGCAGGAGATACTGTTCCACGACATGCCCTACTTCTTCATGTACGTTTCGGAAGCGATGACGGCGGTATTGCCCGGCACCAAGAATTGGAATCCGACGCCTTATTCGCGGACCTATTCTATTGATGCCTGGGTGTCGCCGGCTGTAACGATGCCATAACAGCTGGGGCTAGATAGCTATCAGAGGGATCTCTTCCCTCTGGCAGTTCTATTCTGGCCTTGGTTAGAGAGTTTTTCTGCATGCAGCAGTATATCGTCCGGCGCATCCTGCAGTCGATTCCAACACTGCTTGGCATCACGCTGATTGTCTATTTCATCATGCTGCTCGCGCCGGGCGATC
Organism: Chloroflexota bacterium; assembly: GCA_011523735.1. Classification (GTDB taxonomy): domain Bacteria; phylum Chloroflexota; class Anaerolineae; order Aggregatilineales; family Phototrophicaceae; genus UBA6055. Next base: position 16,341 of record WTGB01000134.1, on the reverse strand, counting down.
CGGTTTCACTGCTCGCTTTTGACCCGACCATTCGGCAAGACGAACGTGAACGCTTGGCTATGCAACTGGGCGTCAATGATCCATTCTTCGTCCAGTACCTGCGTTGGTTGATTGGCGATGACTGGATGATGGTGGATAGCAACTTTGACGGCGAACTCGATGCCTGGGGCGACAATTACGGCATCCTCCGCGGCGACTTCGGCAGGTCCTTCAAGTTCCGCGGCTCGAATCCGCTGACGCTGATAAGTGAACGCCTCGGCGCGACGATAGAACTCAATATCGCTGTGCTCCTCGTGGGTTTGACCAGCGGAATAGTGATCGGAGTCTTGGCGGCGGTCATGCGTGGCAAAGCCTTCGACCGGTTCACCAGGATTTTCGCAGTCATTGGCGACTCAGTGCCGTCGTTCTGGCTGGGTCTGATGGCGATCGTCTTTTTTGGTCTCATGTTGCCGCGCGTTCTTGAAGGCTATGCAATTGGCGACGGTCGACCGCTCCTGCCGATGGGCGGTCGCTGCCCACCGGTTCGCGGCGGCTGTCCGCCAGTGTACATGCGCTTGCAGTATCTGATACTGCCGACATTGGTCAGCGCTTTTGGGGTTGTGGCAGTCTGGTCACGGTTCATGCGCGCGTCGATGCTGGAGACGATAAACAGCGACTATATTCGCACAGCGCGCGCCAAAGGTTTGGCCAAGCGCGACATCTGGTTTCGGCACGGACTTCGTAATGCGATACTGCCGTTCACCGTCTTCCTGGGACCGACATTCTTGGGACTGATCGGCGGTTCGGTGATCATTGAGCGGATCTTCACCTGGCCCGGCGTTGGTCTTCTGCTGTTTGACGCGCTGCTCAGCCGCGATCATCCCGTCATCATGGCGTCCGTTGTGATCGGCTCAGTCCTGACAGTTGTCGGATATTTGGTCTCCGACATTCTGTACGCGATATTTGACCCACGGGTGCGTTTTTAGGCAACCCATGAAGACGAAGCGATTTAGCGCGCTAGCGCACGTTGCTGAGCGAGAGGCAAAGTCTGATTACAGGCCGTCACTGACCCTGTGGCAGCGCGGCATGTGGCGGCTGCGGCACGACCGCACAACCTTGGCGGCGATGTTTACCGTGGCGCTTTTGGCAAGCCTCTCACTGCTGGCGCCGACCATCAGTGACGCGCTGAATGTCGATCCCAATACACAAGATCTGCGGAACAACTATGCGCCGCTACTGAGTGAAGGTCACCTACTGGGTACGGACGAATTGGGACGGGATCATCTTAGTCGATTGCTGTATGGGGGCCGGATTTCACTGGGCATCGCTATTTCCGCCGCAATCTTGACCTTGGGCATTGGCGTGGCGGTAGGTGTCTACGCCGGCTACTACGGCGGGATCATTGATGACGCGATCATCTGGTTCATTACCACGCTCAATTCGATACCGTACTTGTTTCTGCTAATCTTGATCACATCGGTGCTGTCGCTGGCGCCCTTGACCTTGGTGCTGATTTTTGCTGTCTTGGGCTGGACCGGAGTAACGCGGCTAGTGCGCGCCGAGACATTCTCGATCAAGGAGCGAGATTACGTCATTGCAGCTCGCGCGACAGGGGCTTCTGACTGGCGAATCATGTTCGTGCATATCGTGCCCAACGTATTCTCGCTGCTGATTGTAGGTCTGTCACAAGGAATGGGTGGCTTGATCCTGACAGAGTCGGCCTTGAGCTTCATTGGTTTCGGGATTCGCGCGCCGATCCCAACCTGGGGTAATATGCTTAATGGCGGGCTAGATTATATGCGCCGGGCGCCACATCTTCTCATATTGCCGGGGCTGCTAATCAGCGTGACCGTATTCTGCTTTTACCTCATCGGCGATGGTTTGCGAGATGCTTTTGATCCCAAGATAGCGGACTAAGAGCCCGTCCCAACGCTGTGAACCGGCGACGAACACTAGACAACAAGTTTAAGCTCTGATAAGATGCGAGATTGATTTCTGGAAAACTGAGGTGCAATGACCTCGACACGGGCTCGGAAAGGAGCGATGGGAAGCAGTGCTTCCTCAAAACTGAGATTATGGCAACTCACAAATCCGCATTGAAACGAATCCGACAAAACGAAAAAAGGCGCTTACATAATCGCACGTATCGCAATCGAGCGCGTACTCTAGTGAAAAAGGCGCGCGCCGCCATCGAAAGTGGCGATGTGAATGAGGCACGTGAAGCAACAAGGATTGCGGTCCGGGATCTGGACAAACTCGCGAGCCGTGGGATCGTGCACAAGCGGAATGCAGCGCGGCGGAAGAGCCGTTTGATGAAGCAGTTGGCAGCATTGGAAACCTAGGCTTCCGCCAAACCACGATAGTCCAAGCGGGCTTGCGGCTCGTCCCTCAGCTATATCGCTTCAATCAGATTCAACACGCGCTCGATTTCGGCGCGTGTATTATATTGACCAATACCGATACGGACCATGCCCTCGGGGCGATTCAAGCGCTGCATAATTTCGGGCGCGTAGTAGTTCCCGCTCCAAACATAGACATGTTGCTCTGCCAGGGCAGCGGCAATTTCATCAGGCGTCTTGCCGTCTTTGACCATCGCCACTGTCGGGACGCGCCAGGCGTAGCGTTCGCCGTCGACGATGCCCGCGACCTTGACGCCGTTTATCGCACGGAGTCCTTCAATCAGCTGGACGGCTAAGGCGCGCTCATAAGCGCTTACGGCGTGCAGCGCGCGTTTCAATTGCAGGCGCACGCCCTGATACTGCGGCAAGTGAGCATCGCCGAAACGCTCGCCAATGAACTGCCAGAACTCAAGACAAGCTCGCAGCCCGTTCCAGGTCTCGTAGCTGGGCGTGCCGTTTTCCCAGCGGTTCGGGGCGACATCCTTGGCCGGACGCACCTTGTAAGCTGGCAGCGTGTTGAGCAAGTCTTCGCGCCCCCACATTATGCCGAGGTGGGGACCGTAAAACTTGTATGATGAACAGAGCAGGAAGTCACAGCCGATTTCAGCCACATCGATCGGCACGTGCGGCGCGCTCTGCACGGCGTCCACCACATGCCAGGCGCCGACGGCATGCGCCATACCGGCAATCTGCTTTACGGGATTGATCGTCCCAACCGCGTTGGAGGCATGCGCGGTCGCGACTACTTTGGTCCGTTCGGTCAGGGCTTCTTCCAGCGAACCCATATCAAGCGTGCAGTCAGCAGCGTGGATATCGACCCACTTCAACTCAAGATCGCAATCGCGCGCAATCAGCGTCCAGGGGCTGACGTTGGCATCATGATCCATGCGCGTCACGACGATTTCGTCGCCGGGCGCCAGCGTACGAGCCAACGCGCGACTCAGGGCGAAGTTCAGCGTGGTCATGTTGGGGCCAATGACGATTTCATTGGGGCTCACAGCATTCAGGAAGTCCGCCATGCTTTCCCGCGTTGCCGCAACCATTTCGTCGTTGCGGCGGCTGGTCGCGTAATGTCCGCCGGAGTTGGCGTTCATCGAAAGGTAATATTCGGTGACCGCTTCCATCACGCTGCGCGGTACTTGTGTTCCGGCTGGATTGTCAAGAAAAATGGGCAGCGTACCGTCCTCGGCCGGAACATTTATGGAGGGAAAAAGCGGACGTATTTCATCTGCGTGAAAGCTCATTGGGGCGACCTCACTGGATATATTCGAAAGGGTCAAAAGGAGTTAGAAATATAATTCAAGCGGCGAGCATGTTTCAAGCGCGCTGCTCTTCTATAAGGTCACGAATTTTCTTCGTTAACTGCAGGAAGTCGCGCTGGTAAATCATCTCGGCTGATCGTGGGCGCGGCAAGTCTATCTCGACATCGGCGACCAACCTACCGGGGCGACGCGACATTACAATGACGCGATCGGCGAGCAGTACAGCTTCATTAATATCGTGCGTGACAAGGATGATGGTCTGCCGGGCGCGCCTGCGGAGGCGAAGCAATTCCAGGCTGAGGGTTTCACGCGTCAGGGCGTCGAGCGCGGCGAAGGGCTCATCCAGTAGCCAGACCTGTGGCGCCTGCACAATGACACGGCCCAAGGCGACTCGCTGCGCCATCCCACCGGATAACTCCGCGGGATAGGCACGTTCAAAATCCTCGAGGTTGAGTTGCGGCAGCAGCTTACGCACAGTGCTGTATCGCTCAGACCTTGACATACCAGCGATTTCCAGGGGTAAAGCGATATTGTCCAGCACCGTGCGCCAGGGCATAAGATTTGTATCCTGGAACACGATCGCAGAGCCGGTCAAGGGACGCTTTATGACTTCTTCGTCGCAGAAGGCAGCGCCAGTCGACGGCTGCAGCAGTCCTGCCAGTACTCGGATCAAGGTACTCTTACCGCAGCCGCTCGGACCAAGCAAGCAGACGAACTGATCGTCCGCAACCGTGAAGGAAATCGGACCCAGAGCCGGTAGCAAGTCGCCATTGGGACCGTGGAAACTGACGGCGAGATTCTCAGCCCGTAGTTTCACTCGTCGCTGACCGATACAAACTCATTGGAGAATGCGGCACCCAAGTCGCCGAGGTCATCGCCCAGCAGGTTCATCAGCGCAAGTATATCGCGCATTGCTTCCCAGGATACCAAGTCGCTGTAACCGAGGGTATCGGCGTCCCACAATTCAATAGAATCAAGCAGCACGTGGAACTGAGCCAGCAGCGCGCCATCGAATTGCCGCGAAAGCCCCTCCAACATTGTTCGGCGGCTCCCCGCAACTTCTGCGCGCGAGGGGCCGTCCGCTAGGAATGCTTGTTGCCGCGCGGCCGCCTCGGTCAAGGCTGTGATGAGCGCATCATCGCTCGGGAGCGTGTCCACATACGAGAGACTGGCGAGGTAAGCTCCGGCTGGATTATCAATTGTGATACGCAAGGCCTCTCGAAACGCGCCGACCATTCGGGCGATTTGGTAAGGCATCTCTTCCAACTGGCTGCGATTGACGATAAGGCCATTGGATACCAGATCAACTTGCGATGCAACGGTGAGCACTTCGACATCCTCGAGATCACCGCATTCTCCCGCGTCGGTGAGATTGCGTATCTGCAGCGGCTCGTTATTGGCATAGACAATAGCTGCATCCACGGCGCCGAGGCAAAAGACTTCTGGGGCGTTGAAGCCAATCTCGTTTAGTTCGATCTCGGATTCGGTCAAGCCAGCACTATTGAGCAGGGTGGTCAGCCCGCTGTAACTGGCGCCGAAGCGCCCGGGGATGCCAATCTTTAGCCCGCGCAATTGCTCCAAGTTGCTCAGATCCAACTCACTAGAGTGGACCAAAGCGACCGGGTACTGCTGAAACCACTCAAACACATAGACCACATCTCGTCCGCGTGATCGCGCCAGAATCACTTGTTCGCCGCTGACGATACCATAATTGGCTTGACCGACCGCGACGAGATCCAATACTTCTGGCTCCTGGAGGTGTTCCAATTCCACATCAAAGCCGACTTCGGAAAAAGTACCGTGCTGGAGACCAACGTAGAACGGGGCGAATTGCACATTCGGAATGAAGGTCAGCAAGATACGTTCCTGATCCAAGTCAGCTTGCGCCCCAATCATCGATGTGACCAACAGAGCAAGTATCGTGGCGAACCTCTTTAGGTAGAGCATTAGATTTGTTGTCTCCTCACACAATCTCGAATTATGCTGAAGCGCGCCGCTGCCAAACAAGGAAGCGCCATTCTAGCAGCGCTACAAGGCTGTACAAACTCAGTGCGATCACCGTCATGGTAAGAACGGTAACAACGACAAGGGGCGTATTGTATTGGCTGCGAGCCATGATGACCAGGACACCCAAACCGCTGCCCGAGCCGACAAACTCACCTACTACTGCGCCAATGACAGCCAGAGTCGTGCTCGTCTTCAAACCGGCGAGAATGACTGGCAACGCGGACGGGAATTCCAACAGCCGAAACGTGCGCCCGGGTCCGGCATTCAAAGAGCGCATCAAGTCGCGCAAGCGCGGCGAAACACTTCGGATCCCGACGATCGTATTGACCAGTGCCGGAAAGAAGACGATGACCGCTGTAGTCACAACTTTGCTGCTCGGTCCCGTGCCAAACCAGATGATGAGCAAGGGCGCGTAAGCCACGATCGGGGTGGATTGAAAGGCGACAATAATCGGAGAAAGAACGTATTCAAGCAGGGGCGCTTTCGCTATAGCGTATCCGAGGGCAAGCCCGACGCCGACGCCCAGGAGCAGCCCGTACATCATTTCACCAAGCGTCGTCATTGTGTGCCTAGCCAAGCTGCCATCGGCCAGCGCGGAGGCAAAAGCCGCAAATACATCAGCTGGCGATGGGACGAGAATCGGCGAGATGATTTCCCGGTCGGTGATCCACTGCCAAAACAGCAGCAGCAGCAAAATGGTCAAAAGCGGGCACAGGCGGCGCAGCAAAATCTGGCGCTTTTGACGGGCTTGGAAATCTCTGCTCACGGTAGTGGTTTGCATATCGCGCTTCCAAGTTCACGTGTATGAGGAAGGGCGATACACGAAGCGCCGCATCGCAGGACCATGCGATGGGCTGGCGCACAAGACGTGTACCTAACCAAGCAAGCTGCCGGCGGCGGCTTGCTACCCTTCTCCCATCCGGACTCTCACCGTCGGCTCCGGAATCTCACCGGTATCCACCTGCTCAGAGAATCGCTGAGACGCATCGCCAGTAAACTAGCGATGACCAGGGTCACGGGCTTGGCATGTCAGCGCATGCATTACCGCCGGTAGGGACTTTCACCCTGCCCCGAAGGTTGGTTTAGATTTGCACTTCCGTCAGTATATCAGAACTAAGGGGGAATTCAATCTGAAGTCTAAAGCGGCGTCACTGACTGTGGCAATTTCGGAGCTCGCTCGTCTTCAAAGTGTTCCGATGTTGGCTGCTTAAAATCTGCATCGGCTTTGAGTACAGTGAAGACAAACTGCCCGCCGATGCCCTGGCTATTGCCTTCTGCCCAGATGCGCCCGCCATGCGCTTCGACGATGTGCTTGCATATAGCCAGGCCCAAACCCGTACCATCGTCGCCGGAGCGGGACAGGTCCGCTTGGTAGAATCGCTCGAAGATACGTTCTCGCACAGCATCCGGCACGCCGGGTCCGTTGTCAAACACTGTAACGACGATATGCTCGGCGTTTTCGGCGGCGGTGATGGTGATAGCATCGTTCAGGGGCGACCACTTTATGGCGTTGTGCAACAGATTGCCCAGGACCCGTTTCAATTGGTCGGCATCGCACAGCACATCAAACTTCTGTGGCACGTGGCTGACGATCGTGAGATTCTTCGTCTCGGCTTGCGATTCGAGCCGCTCGATCGCATCATCAATAACTTGTTTCAACGGTGTTTTGACCAGGCGTAGAATCGCCTCGCCGGACTCGATCATCGACAGGTCGAGCAGTTCTTGCGCCAGCCAGAGCAGCGAGTCGGTCTCCATAGCGATTTCTTTGAGCGATTGGATGCTCGCCTTACGCTTTGGTTTGTCAGCGTCCAGGAACAAACCTTCAATAATCAGGCGGATGCGGGTAATCGGCGTTCGCAACTCATGCGAGATATTTGCCACAAGATCGCGCCGGGCGCGGTTCAACTGCACCAGGTCAGTAATGTCTCGCATGACAATACTAATGAGACCTGCTTGTCCAAGATAGTCCATAGACTGCGCACGCACACGATAGTTGGAGGAGCCAATGACAAATTGCTCTTCGAGACACTCATCTTCGTGTTGTGCGAGCGCGACCAGACTGACGAGTTCTAGCGAATCAACAACCGCTGATATTGGTTTACCTATTGCAGTCTCATCTGCTATTAGGCGGGCCGCCGACTGATTAACGGCGATGACATTTTGCTCGGCATCGAGCAGGAATATCAAGTCAAAGGAGATGCGCTCGGCAGTGGCGACAAGTCCCTCTCGCTGTATCTGTTCGCGTTCACTCTCGCTCAGTTGAGCGCGAAGTTTGCCGATTTCTTCGTTTTGGTCGCGAATCTTCGAGTTGGCCGATTGCAGGCGCCGATTCAGATAGTAGCCGGCGAGAGCCATGCCGAGCAGCGACACAATCAAGAGTATCGGCAGAGTTTCCACGTCAGCCCTCGAATCTGTAGCCGACACCGCGCACAGTGCTTATGCGTTCGGGCTTTGACGGGTTGTCTTCGATTTTCTCGCGCAGCCAGCGGATATGCACATCGACGGTGCGCTTATCGCTTTCGCCAATCAAATAATCTTCGCCCCATACGTTAGCGATAAGAAAGTCGCGGGAGAGCACGGCGCGTTTGTTGCGCATGAATACGGCCAGGAGCGTGTATTCCTTATTGGTTAGCTTGACTTCATTTTCGCCCTTGAATACGCGTCTTCCAGTAAGGTCCAGGCGGAGATTGCCGGAGGAAAGCTCATCCTGCTTCAATCCTGGCTCCGGCGACGGTTGGCGCATCTGAACACGCACACGCGCGAGGAATTCCCCCAAACCGAAAGGCTTCACGATATAATCATTGGCGCCGCTTTCCAAGCCCACGATCTTGTCAACTTCGGTGCCTCTCGCCGTCAGCATGATTATGGGCACATTTGAGGTCTTGCGATCATTGCGAATCATGCGACATAAGCTAAGCCCGTCGAGACCCGGCAACATAATATCCAACACGATCAAATCGTAACTGGCACTGCGCGCCATATTCAAACCGGTCTCGCCATCAAGCGCGGTGAAGACGTCATAACCTTCAGCACGCAACTTATCAGCCAGGTTGCTAACAAGTTTTTCTTCGTCTTCAACGAGCAGGATCTTCTTGTTCTGCGCCAAGGGCTTCAACCTGTAGCTCGTCTGCCAAACCGTTGTCAGCTTACTAGACATGCACTAAATCTATGTTAAGGCATTTGGCGAGTATTTTAAACATCGCAAACAATAGGTCCGATCAAACGAGCCCATTCATAACGTTACGGCAGAATTAGTCAGGCTGGCTGTTGCGTATGGGATGCGCCGCCAACAAACGGCTATTGCCGCAGTATAGGCAATCTTCAATCGTCGGCTATCGCAAGAATGCCCGCCAACGTGGTCGCATGACGGACTGCGCGGCGGATTGCTTTCGCCACCATTTCAGCGGCATAGGCGCCGACAAAAGTGGGGTCCGCCGGAACATCACCAGTCGCCAAGGCAAATATGGCGTCGCCATCAAACATAGTGTGAGCTGGGTTCACTGCGCGCGCGATGCCGTCGTGCGCCATCTGCGCCACCTTTTGCGTCTGTGCCTTGTCCAGCCGTCCGTTGGTGGCCACAAGGCCGATTACCGTGTTCTCTGTCGCTGAAACTTCGGCAGTCAATAATGCCATTTCATCCAGCACTGACAGGAATCCATCGCCATCTGTGTTTCGCAAGCCGGCCAAAATCTTGCCGTCTTCGCCGATGACATTGCCTACAGAATTCACCGCCATAAGCGCTCCGACAATTAGACCATTTGGCAAGGTCATGGCCGCCGAGCCGATACCGCCTTTGCTTGCGCGTTCGTTCCCTCGGATCGCGGCGATTCTGGCGCCCGTGCCCGCCCCGAGGCAGCCCATCTTGACCGGTTCACTCGATGCGGCCTCGCAGGCGCGATAGCCGGCGTCGGCTCCCGGCACAGTTCCCGGCTCTCCTATTGTGAGATCGAAAAGAATCGCAGCCGGTACAATAGGAACTACTAGGCCACTGCGCGATTGATAGCCCCGACCGCGCTCCACATGCCAACGCATCACGCCATCAGCCGTTGCCAAACCAAAAGCGCTGCCGCCAGAGAGGACGACCGCGGTCACCTCTTCCACCAGGTTATGCGCCTGTAGTAAGTCAGTCTCGCGCGTACCGGGCGCGCCACCGCGAACATCAACCGCGCCAACTGTGCCGGGCGGGCAGAGTGTGACGGTGCAGCCTGTAACACCCTCGAGATCGGTGTAGTGCCCGACTTCTATGCCGGGTACGCTGGTCAGCGTGTCATTCGTCGTCATCGTCCATTTCTACGTAATACTCAGCGCCATCGCCGTCATCCATCCAGATTAGCTGAATCTTATCGTTGTTGGCTTCGATTTGGTCGTCATCTTCTGGGTAAAGCAGAGCAACCGCCTGATCATAATCGGCTGGCGAAACTAAGAGCTTGATCTCACCGAGGTTGCCCAGTGTAATGCCAAGCGCAGTCGCGCCGGCTTCTTGGTGGATCATCACCGGTACATCGTGCGCTCGCAACTTACCCATCAATATGTGCGCTTCCTGCAAGTTATGCGTGATGTATACAGCGATCCATTGCGGACCATCGCTTGACTTGCCTTTCTTGCTCAGGCTCATGATGCGCCACCCGTAACTTGTCGCAAAGCGCTTCCATTTCTGATTATTAGGATAATCCAGCCAGGAGTGTGTGACAAGACGTCCAAGCAATTGAAAACGCCTTATCGGCACACGTCTCAAGCACCGATTCGTAGGCGCGCGACTTCCACCTCTCGGTCAAATTGCCTTTCGTCTTCAAGGACGATGCCCGGCTGGCTCTTGAGTGTTTCGAAGTCGTAAACGATGAGCATAGCAGTGTACTCGCCAACTGACAGATCTCCGATGCCAAACGAGTTTTGATATAAGGCATCGCCGCCGATGACATCATCCAGTTGAGCGACCTTGTTGCCCTGCGCGTCCAACAATTGCAGGGAAAACGCGTACTGATTCGCTATTGTGTTGGTCCACCAAAAGTACACGTCCAGGCTGTCATTTAGCGGCCGAAGCAAGATGTTCGCGAGTTCAGTCCCGTTCTCATAATGAATCTCAAGCAGCTGCCGCGAGACGAGCAGGTTGCATGGTATTGAGCGTTTAACATACAGGTCGACGATCGAATTGCCGGTTTCGAGGAAGCGACCACAAGAATGAAAATGATTGGAGAAATCAGTGGCAAATACTTCCATGGATTGCAAGTTCGTCTCTTGAGGGTTGTGTATAAGCCATATTGGGAAGTTCCAGATCGACATGCTCGGCACGTCCACATAGCGAGTATCAGTGCTCTGAACAGAGGGATTGCCATCGGCATCATTCCAGATATGTATTAGTCCGCGCCAGTTTCGCAATTGCCTGCCATAGAAGTCCAGCGTCTTCCTACCCAACTGAGTATCTCGTTGGAAGCTCAGGACATAGTCGCTTTTCCGTATGTGGATACCGGGCTCATAGAGCAGACTCTGAAAATGCGGTATCTGTTTCCTGTTCTGATCCAAACTATTCGTATAAAGATACAGGTCCAAGGAATCATTGTAGAGCAGGAAGGCAAAGATCCAGATGGCCAAAGCTGGAAAGCGAATCCGCTTCCAACTCGGCAAGAAACTCAGCGCAATCGCAAGCGCGCAAGACCAAAGTGGCGCGAGGATGATCGAGTAGCGGATACGCCTAGCAACAATAATCGGAGCGATTTCATTGACAGCCAGCGCGACCAGTACGACCAGCGCGACAAGGATAACAATATACTTTTGAGAGTTGTTGAGACGCCTGCGGTACAGCAGCAGTATGACAGCGCAGCCAGGCGCAAGGAGACTGAGTCCATTGTTGTAAATCGACGCCAGGGCAAGAATCGTCTCATGCCAGGCAAGACTATCTGTCGCATAAGATGTTCTTATGTTTAGCATTTGAAGCGCATATGGAAGCCACGGCAAATATAGGCATCCGGCAAGAAGCATGGCCGCACATACTTGAAGCCACTGCCTGTTTTTTGGAATGAAAACCAAATGATAGATTCCAATGGCTGCCAGCAGAACGAAGCCGAAGGCATGTACATAGATAGTAGCGGCGGCGCTCAAGCAGAGAGTAATGAAACTGAAACTGCTCAATCTTGTCGGCGAGTGGACTATTTTTGCGTATGACCAGACGGTCCAAGCAGATACCATTGCCAGTAGTGAATACATTCTGACTTCATGTAAGTAAAATGCGAAATAAGCGGTAAAGGCAAGCAGAATAGCGGTATCAAGCGCTTGATCTGATGTGCTGACATGCCGAGCCAGGCGATAGGTGAACGCGAGCGCGAACATGCCAAAGTAAACAGAAAGCAAGCGTAGAGCAAACAAGTCGCCACCGACTAGACGGCTCCAGACATTTAGCAGCAAGAAGTAGCCCGGCGGGTGAGTTTCATCTTTCGTGGCGACATTGTATATAGCCCCTTCAAGCGTCGAAATGTTGACGAGATGATTCTCATATATGTTAAATATTGAATTGTATTCAGCGGGAGTAATGGGATCGGCCTTAAGGTGCCGTATACCCCATGCGAAGACAAAGGCAAGGCAAATAATTGCGGCGGTGACATGCTTTGCAGCGCCTGTACTACCCAAGATACGTTCTCTATTCATTCGGTTCTCAACATATGCTGAAGCAGGCAGGAGAATAGCCTTCACAATCAAATATAGAGAGAGCGGATGTCAGGGCGGCAGATTCCCGCAATTTACGATCATCCAGTCGGATGCAGACAGATCATCACGAAACTGCGTCACGATTGGTTGCCAATCGAAAATCTGGTGAGCATTAAGGAACGCTGAAATCGCTGCTGAGTACTGACGACGATTCCAGGCTCACTCTTCTTCGTATCGAAGTTATACACGATCAGGTCAACATTGTAATCGCCCGGCCTGAGCTCAGACAAATCAAAGGAGAACTCATCGAGTGGCTCGCTTGAGATCACCGCGTCCAACTGGCGAACCTTGGCCATCGAGGCATCGAAAATCTGTAGCGAAAGCGAGTACTCTTTCCCAATTGTCGCGCCCCATCGCAAGTAGATTCTCAACTCACTTGTGGTTTGAACACTAACCGCGTTAGCCAAAACCATTCCATTATCGTAGTTAATTGTGAAAGGCGCCGCGTTCGTGACAATATCACAAGGTACTGTAGTAGCCACATAATAGTCGATGATGCTGAAGGCATTTTCGTGGAAGCGTTTGCACATTGTGAAATGCTGAAGAAACCAGTCTCGGTAGACTGGCATTGCGTTCAGATCTGTCTGATCAGGATTATGCAAAACCCAGATTGACTTGCTATTGGCTGCGATGGCGTCAAGCGAGCCATACTTCGAATGCCCGCTTTGTATGATCAGGTCGTCATTCGCGTTGTAGGTAATGTGAACAATATAGGCCCACCTAGGCAGGACTTTCCGGTAGTAGGGAAGCGTCTTATTGGACGACAAGATCATATTAGGATGAAAACTTAGAATCAGTTCGTTGTGCCCGGGCAGTTTTTCGGATTCGTAAACGAAGTCTTGATAATGCGGTATTTTCTCGGTTTCATGTTGACGAATATTTGTGAAGACCGCATAGTCTTCGGTTCCCAAATAGTAAAAGAAAGACATGCACCATAGCAAAAGGACAGGTAAGCGCAGGAGCCTCCAGGCGGGCAGCATTCGCAGGCCTATGACGGCAAGACAACAATAAGGGACCGTCAATACAATAGAGTATCGTATCCGATTCGCTATAAAGATCGGCGCGAATTCGTTCAGTATGACGAGCAACGCAGCGGTTAATAAGGCGACAAATCCCAAGTACTTTTCAGCGTCATTGAGTCGCCTCAGATTGAGTATGACCAATCCGGCGACAAGTGGCGGTAGAAGCAAGATCCCGTTCGAGCCTACGGACAGTAATGCTCGAGTCGCACCGATGAACGTCATTCTTGTCGCCGTCGAATCAAGTCTATGTTCTGCAAGTCCACTGATGACAACGGGAAGCCAAGGCAAGAACATAAGCCCCGCAAGAGCCATTACCGCCAGAACTTGCCACCATCGTTTGTCTCGCCGTGCGAGTACGACATGATAGATGCCGACAGCAAGCAGAGTAAGACTACCCATGTAATGAATATAAGGCATCGATGCGGTCGCTGCGAAAAACAATATCCAACTCCACCTGCCTGGCGACTGTCTGCGGCTGACGATCCAGTACGACCATAGGGTCCAGCCACAGGCGAGCGATAGCAAGGAGTACATTCTTAGGTAGTGAACATGAAACATGTAGAAGGCGAGAAATGACAAAGCTAAAACCGCCGCGGCTCCGTCGTCTCGCTTGCCCGTTATCATTGCAAGCCGATAAACTATTGCAATCGACAAGACGCCAAAATATATAGATAGCAGGCGGAGAGAAAAAAGATCAAAGCCAGCCAATTTATGCCAGGCGTTAAGGACGACAAAGTAAAATGGTCCATGCTGAGGGCTGAGTGTTGCGACACTTTGGATCGTTTCCGGAATCGTACGTATTTCCGTCGACCAAACGGGCTCAATGTGATTGAGCGTTCTAAATTCGTCGTTTTCTATCGGGTCGCTTTTGAGATTGGCGACACCGACTGCGAACAGGAAAAAGACGCAGATAAGGGCAAGGGACGGGTGAATTGGCAAATTGACCTGTTTCTGCATTGCCGCTCCGTGAGATCAACTTTAAACAAATACTAAGAGACTAGTCTAATGCATGATCGTTACTTGCGCAGTTCGTGATGACGTCGTGTCGGGAAGGTAGACCTGACAGCCGCAAGGAATTGCTGCCATGCCCCGTTTGGCAGATATGATACAGTTCAGGCGAGAACAAGCGCAATCGCAGGACCGATAAATCTGTGAAAACCGAAGGAATCGCCGTCACGCATGGCTGAGAGGAAGTGCCAGGTGACTTTCTTTGTTCTGTTGGCCCACTTTGCATGGTAGAAAGACACGGGTCGGGAATTCAATTCGTCGGGGCTGCATCATTCGACGGTTTCAACAACAGTCCATTCGCATCAAGAAATACCGCGAAGCGTTTAGCTAGCTCACGGTTGCCAGAAGGCAAAAAATGGACGCCATCAGGTTCCCAATCGACAGCATCCGTCGGGAAATCTGCAGCCAAATCGATATATGGAATCTCCATGTCGCTGGCAAGCTGAAGCGTGACCGCGTTGTGCTGGGCAATGGATTGTTGCCAGAGAAGCGGACGATTAGCCTCGGGATTATAAACCCATGATGAAAGTATCGGTTGCAGACCGTGAGACTTGGCCAGAGTCATGAGGTTGCGAATGTTCCGCTCGTAGTAAATCGGAGCATTCGCGATCAGGCGTTTGCCAAGCGTGAAACCGCCTGGATCGGATTCGCATTGCACGCGTGTTGACTCAAATGAAGAATCCAGCGCCAAGGGATTATCCATCCAATTCAGTTGAATGGCGGCCAAACGATAGAGCGCTGAGGCAGGCAGCGGCGCATTGCGCTCCACGAATAAGCCGCGGTTTCCATTCAGCCCGCGTTGTGGATTTAGTCCGCGATAGCAATCGACGCTGTTCCGCTCGCGAACGACCAGATCGTTAACCGCTCCATAATAGATTAGCATATCCGGCTCAAGCTCAACCACGCGGAAGGCATAAGCAGCCAGGATTTCCCAGGTGGTGTAACCCGTCACACCTGCATTGATAACCTCAACATTTGTATAGCCATATTCATCGCGCAGGATCGATTGCAAAAATGCTGGGTATGATTCGTCGGCAGTAGTGCCCGTGCTATAGGTGGTTGAGCCGCCCATTGTGACGATGCGGAACGTGTCCTTCGGCTTGGGAATCTCGAACTCTGGCCCACGATAGCCCAGACTGTTGTGCCCTTCATAGGCGGGATCTGGCACATAGCTGACGTAGGGTACGGGAATGATGTTGCTTTGCAGCGCGCGAATCTCCTCCAGCGAGTAGAGATACATGATCTTTTGCTCACGGCTGCCCGCGGCGCTGAAATAGGTCGATAGGGCGATCTCAATAATCACCAGCGTGATTCCGACGGCAAGAAAGATTGTGCAGCCCGCTTTACCAATCGCACGGACAGTCAACAGACGCGCGGCTTCACGACCCGCGCGCAACAGAAAATCACTAAAGCCCAGACAAAGCAACGCAAGCGCGATGAAAGCAACGGTCACAAAGGTCGGCTGCGTCACCAATATAGTAATCGGCTGGGTTACTGTAACCTCGCTGCCATCCATCAGCATGACTTGAAGCGTCGGCTGCGATAGAGCATCAATGCATAGCATCTTCTCACCGACAGCAGGCGAAAGTTCCTCATTTGCGAGAACACGCTGCGCATAAGCGACATCCCAGCGGATTTGGATGCAGTCGCCGGGAAAGAGAACATTGCTGCTGCTGGCTGTTAAGAGAATTGTGGTATTTCCGTAGGCAGCGTTTTTTGTGATTGGTCTTGCGTGGTAGTGCCAGTACAAGCCAACTGTCAGTAGCAGGGGCAGTCCCAACTGGAGAATCCGCCTTAGTGATTTGCGGCGAAACATATATGCCTCACATCAAGACAGAAACGAAATCCGAGAAAGATATTGGTGGTTTTTGAAACAGATCTTAGTTCAGTGGAAATCACCAGATTGTAGCACAAAAAAAGAAGGAGTGGCGTGGTAGAGAAGTGTTGGCAGCGGCATACTCTCCC
>WTGB01000114.1 GCA_011523735.1 Chloroflexota bacterium | reverse complement strand
TTCCCGTATCCGCTTTCCAAGCGGACGCACTAGGCCTCTATGCGACTTCTCCATAGCTTATACCTGTATCTGAATTATAGCAGTGGAGGGCGTCGATTCCAAGTTGGAAACGGCGGCAGGATTTTGCATTAACCCGGCGGCGGCAGCGGGGTCAATTGCGGAATATGGGCGTCGGCGTTGCCAGGATCGGGATCACATAAGGAGCGGCTCGCTGGTCCGTTTGGAGTTGCGTATGCGGCTTGCCCACATTTTCAATGAAACAGAGGATGCCGGCGATGACAGCGCGGGCGAGCAGATCGGGATCTTCAGTGAGCACAGCCTGATCTGCGAGCATATACCCCATTTCCAGGATCATGCCAGGCGTCAGCGGATGGATTTTCTGCCAGACATGATATTCGGTCATATCTTCAGTCACATTGTAGCTGCGCGGCAGAGGTACGTTAGCGCCGAAGTTATCGGCAATACACTCGCGCAGGAAGGCATCGGGACCGTATTCGGGCCGAGCTTCGGAGATGGCGACAATAAAACCGGAGACGTATTCGCCGAAATCGTAGCAGGTGTTGGCGTGAATCGAGACGAGGGCGTCGGCGCGATAATTGTGCAGACGGGGGTCATATTCGTCAAGCAGTTCGACGCCGTAATTAAGCGACTCGAGGCTGGCGACGACACGCTGCGCCACCGCGAAATTGATATCGGCTTCGGTGAGGAAGGGGTTGCCGTATTGGTCTTCGCAGATGGCGCCGGGGTCGCGGCCTCCGGTTGCGCCTTTGCCACGGTGGCCCGAGATGATGCCAATGCGGCGCAACCAATGGGGCGTGCGCACGGGCGTAGGCCTCGCAACCTCCGCGTTTATCATGCGCCCTTGGCTGTCCAACTGCAAGCCTTGCACAACTGCCGGGCTCAAAAATTCGGGATTGATAAAGAACATCAACAAGGTGGCGACCAAGGCTGTGCTGATGACGACGACGAAAATCGCCCCAAAAAATCCACTTGCCATGCTGGAAGGATGCGGGCGGCGCAATATGAGCCGGGGGCGCACGCGGCGGATGTCATGAGTTTCCGGTGGCGGCTCCAGGCTGATTTCGTCTTCAAATGCGGGACTGGCCGGATCGGCGTTCTCGGCAGGCGCGGAGGACACTGCCTTTTCCGCTGCCTGGCGCATCATGGCGACGAAGATGGCGGAGGCGGAAGGCTCCGGTTCGTGATTATTCGGCTGATCGCTACTGTTTTCCTCTGGCATGGTGCTGGCTTTCTTCAAGCGGAGCAAGAATCAGCGCAACACCATTATAGAGGAAATTGGAATCAGGGCTCGCAGGCAAGGCGGTAAGATTGTCGCTCGGCGCAACTGAGTTGGCGGATTTGGCGATTGTCCTGCGCCCACTCGATGATGTCGGCGGCGGTCCGCGCGATGCGCCAGCGCCTCAGCGTATAATCTTGCGCGGCGGAGACGGCGAAGGATTCATCGGGACTGAAGAAGACTTCCTGGATCCAGTCGGTGTGTTCGTCATAGCGGTTGAGCTCCTCGCCGCTGGCGATGTCCCACAGGCGCACGGTGGTATCGGAAGATGTGGTCAGAAGCGCCTGGCTGTCAGCGGAGATGTCTATGCCGAAGGTATTGCCGGCGTGGCCCACGAATTGCCGAATCTCCTCGCCTGTTTCGATATCCCACATGCGCACGGTGTCATCCCAGGAGGTGCTGATGATGAATTCCATATTGGGCGCGATGCGAGCGTAATTGACAATATGGCTGTGCCCCTCGAAGGTCCGCAAGAGTTCGCCGGTTTCGACATCCCAGAGGCGCACGGTCAAGTCCACGAAGTCCCAGCCGCCACTGGCGCTGGCCATCAATTTGCCGTCATCGCTGACATGTATGCCGTTGACCGGGGCTTCGTGGCCCAGGTATTCGCGCAGGATAGCGCCCGTTTCGATATCCCACAATCTGATGATGCCATCGCTCGAGGCTGAGACGAATTGCGCGCCGTTTGGCAGAAGGTCGATCATATAGACTTGGGCATCCGGGATTCTGTAACGCGCGACTTCGCTACCGTCGTCTAAATCCCAGCGGCGGATGCTGCCATCCCAGCTAGCTGAGAGCAGATAGCGCCCGTCGAGAGTGAAGCGAACGGCATCGACGGTATTTTCATGTCCATGCAGCGCAATCACTTGCCGGCCGGTGACGGCATCCCAGACGCGCACGGTTGCGTCGAGATCGTCCATATTGGCGGGCATGCGCAAGGGACCGGCGCCGGAGGCCACCAGGGAGCCGCCCGGGCTGATATCAGTCGCCCAGGTCCAGTTGGTATGGCCCTCGTAGACTTGCGCTTGCGTACGACTGCGAAGATCCCAGAGGAAGGCGGAGCTATCGGCCGGGCTGTCGCTGCCATCGGGATAGTTGCCCGCGTTGCCCAGCCCAACCAGCATAAACTCGCCATCGGGCAAATATTCAATATCATGCACGCGCTCGGGAAAATCTACGTAGCTCGTCACCAGTACGCCCTTGTCAATATCCCAGATCTTTATAGTGGCATCCCAGGAGGCGGTGGCCAGCAGCGCCCCATCCGGCGAGAACTCGACATTGGTGATTACATCGCGGTGGGCATAGAGGCGGTGCAACTCCGCGCCGGTGGCGGCATCGTAGATAACCGCCATGCCACCCTGACCGGAGCTATATGTCGAGGCGGCGAGTGTCAAGCCATCCGGGCTGAATTCGACATCGCGGAAGTAGCCGATGCCATCCGGCGGAATGGTCAAGACATTTTCGCCACTGGCGACATCCCAAACCTGTATGGTGTTGTGTTCGGGCGTCCGATCGCTTTCACCGACGCCGATGGCGGCTGAGGAGCTGACGAGCAGCGCCCCATCCTCCCTGAAGCTGAGCTTGATAACATAATCGATGTGCTTTTGGAGCGTGCTCAGCGGCTGGCCCGTGGCGACATCCCAAAGCCGGACAGTGGTATCGGCGCTGGATGATGCAAGCACGTCGCCGTCAGGGCTGAATTCGACATCGGTAACGAGAGCCTCATGCCCCTCCAAGCGGTGGCGTTCGACGCCGCTGTTTAGATCCCAGACACCGACTGTTTGATCAGCCAGGCTGGCGGCGATCAACTGGTCGTCGCCGCTAATGGCCAAGCCCGTGACAGGACTGCCCGTTTCGATGGCGCGCAGCAACTCACCGGTGCTGCTGCTGACCAGGCGGATGACGCCTTCGGTCCCGGCGTAAGCGCCGATGGAACCGTCGGAATTAGGCTCGACGGCAAGGATCGATTGGGGCGAATCAGCGAAGCGGAAACGCGGACCGGGCGAGAAGGCAGCCAAGCCGAGAATCCTCAGCACTTCGGCTTCCGGCGGTTCGAAGACTTGTCGCGCTTCGATCGCCACGGGCAACGCCAGGGCGGGATCGTGTTCACTGAGGGCGGCGCGAGCGTTGGCGGCCAAGGCGAGGCTGAGGTTTTTGCGTTCATTGATTTCGGCGATGTGCAAGGCGTCTTCGGCGCGTTCGCGTTCGGTTTCGGCGACCATACGCTGTTCGTCGGCGCGCTCGCGTTCGGTTTCGGCGATGGCACGCTGTTCATTGGCTTTATTGGATTGGTCGAAGGCGAAGAGGCTGAGGATGACAGCCAGGACCGCGGCGACGGCGAAGATGCCGGCGGCGATGCGCATATTGCGGGCTTTCTGCCGTTCGAGTTGGCGTTCGCGCTCCTGGCGGGCGCGTTCGATAGCGTCGCGTTCGTCGCGAGCGGCGAGGCTGGCCGCCAAGTATTCCTTTTCCAGGTCATTGAGTCGGAGTGTGGTGGTCGCCGCCCATTCTTCAAAAGAGAGCAGGCGATTGCCCTGCATCAGATAGCTGGGATCGCGATTGGCGTTTTCCCAATCGGTGGCGGCATGAAGCAATTCGCGTTCCAGGCGCACATCTTGCCGGCTTTCGGTCAGCCATTCGCGCAGCCGTTCCCACCGGCGAATCAGCGCTTCATGGGCGACTTCAACAGTGGAACTGCGCGTCGCTTCATCGCGGTCGAAGGTCAGCAGTCGGTAGCGCCCAAAGCGATCGATGATCTCTTCCACCACATCGCGATCGCCCAGGGTAAGCAGTTCCGATTGCAGGATGCGGCGGCGAGTATCTTCCTGGCCCTCGCCAAGGGTGACGAGGCGGAGGAACATCTGCCGGGACATATTCTGTCCCGCTTGGTTGAAGCGGCGGAAGACTTCTTCGGCGCGTTTGGCCAAGGCGCCCAGGGTGCCGCCAATATCCTTGTAGGCGGCGTTGGTCAATAGCGCCCCCTCACGCCGCTCGAACAATTCCGTCAAAGCATATTGCAGCAAAGGCAAGGCGCCGGGCTGCTCGCGCACGTCCTCTATGATGGTCTCGACCAGTTCTTCTTCCAGCACGGCGCCGACGCGGTAGGCTGGACCGCGGATGGTCTCCGCCAGTTCCTCGTCGTTGAGCGGCAGGACGAGTTCGGTTCGGGCGCGTATCAACTCGCCGAAGCCCTGGTAGAGCAGCGGACGGTCGTAGAAATCAGCGCGCAACGTGGCGAGGATGATGACAGGACTGTCTTCGGCGTTGACGGCGTTGAGGATGAGATCGAGGAATTGCTGACGGTCACTCTCCAGCTCGACCTGGGTGAAAAGCTCTTCAAACTGGTCGATCATCAGCAGCAGTTTGTTCTCTTTTGTCGGCAGCGCCTCATAACAGCCGACAGCCAAGCCATCGGGATGTTCCCGCAGAGTATCTTCCAAGCCGGGCATGGGCGACGAGGAGACGCTCAAGAGCGCCGAAGCGAGTTCTTCAATCGGGATCTCGCCCGGCACCATCTCGGCGTAATACCAGCGCTCCGAGCCAGGGACCCGGCCGCTGCGCAAGGCGGGCAGAACACCGGCTTTGACGAGGCTGGACTTGCCGCTGCCGCTGGGACCAATCACGGCGAGGAAGTTGTTTTCCACGACTGGTTCCTGCAAGCGCGCCAGGACACGTTCGATCATAGCGCTGCGCCCGAAGAAATCAGCGGCGTCGGCTTGCTGGAAGGCGCGCAGACCCTTGTAAGGATTCTTGGTTTCGAGCAGTTCAAACTCGGCGAAGTCAAGCTCTTCGAGTTCAAGTTCCGCGGTAGCGGCGCCTTGGCGAAGGGACTGCTGGAACTCTCTCACCAGCGCCAGCGCATCCGGATAGCGTTCGTCCGGGTCTTTGGCGGTGGCGCGTTGAATGATGGCGTTAAAGGCGGGCGGCAGGTTGAGGGCGTCGTGGTCAATCATGGGCAGCGGTTCGTTGAGATGTTTGTAGACCAGGGTGGCCAAGGTTTCATCGGCGAAGGGACGACTGCCGGACAGCATCTCGTAGAGCATGATGCCAAAAGCGTAAACATCACTGGGAGGACCGGCTTCGTCACCCCGGATCTGCTCCGGCGCCAGATAGGCGGGCGTGCCGACAAGGGAGCCTTCGCTGTCTAAGGCTTCGCCGCCCAACTCCTTGGCGATGCCAAAATCACTTAGGTAGGCATTGCCGTCCTCATCCAGCAGGATATTATCGGCTTTGATGTCGCGGTGGACGACGCCGTTGCGGTGGGCGAAGGTCAACGCGGAACCGACCTGTTCCAGCACCTTGCTGGTCACCTCAGTCCCCAGGATGCCTTCACGATCCATCAGGTCGCGGAGGCTGCCGCCGCGCAAATATCGCATGACGAGGTAGGCGCTGTCCGGCTCGCGCCAGTAGTCGTAAAGAGGGACGATATGCGGATGCTCCAGGCGAGCGACGACCTGCGCCTCGCTTTCGAAGCGGCGGATAAATTCGGGGGAGTTGGCGTATTTGGGCAAAATGATTTTGACTGCCACGTCGCGCAAGACTGCGCTTTGACGCGCCAGATAAACGACGCCAAAACCGCCTTGCCCGATAAGCCTTTCAAAATCGTAAGACTTTACCGACCGGCCCGATAATTCTAATAACTCCATGAGTTCCCCCGTCATTGGCACAGAAAGCAACTATTTTATCTTGAGAGTATAGCACAGAACTGTCTGGACTACTGCGAGGCGGTCAAGACAGGTCCATCGGAAAGCGCAGTGTAATCCTGTGAGGCGGCAGTTACTGGGCGATACACTTGCATGGGACAGATTCAAACGCGATTCCCTCAGTCATTATTGGTCTCCAGCACCGGTTTGTAGTCAAAGAGGAATGCGCCGGGGAAGTCGGAGGCGACCTCCTTCTTTTTGCCGGACCAGGACTCGATATTCAGGCGAAAGACCGAGGTACGGCGCAATTCGTCAGGCACAGGCGGGCGGTAGTCTGAACCGGGCTTGAGATGCGGCGCGTATTTGTCGAGGAGCAATTGCAGCGCGGCGGTCGCTTCCGCTTCGTCGTTGATGATTTCCACGCTGCCGAAGACGGTCACTCCAGCGTATTCGACGCTGAATTCGAGCGCTTCGTCAGCCGGGAGCAAGCGTCCCATTTCCATAATCGAGAAGCAGACTTTATCGTGAACTTCAATGTTCGCGCGCGTGCGCCCGACGCGAGCGGTATGCGCGATGATGCTGTTTGAGTCCTCGTCATAGACGAATAAGTTCGTGTTGACAAATGGCTGGTCGCCGTGCAGGGTGGCGAAGGCGCCGACGGCGGCCCTGTGCAGAAAAGTCTTTATCCAAGCCTCGTCGTCGACGGCGCGGTCAGCGCGGCGCATTTGCGTCGCGTCTTGCTCAAGATAGTCGCGGCTCATGGCTCCCGAACTTTCACAGTAGGAAAACGAAGGCGCGAGTGTAGCGCAAAACAAGCCTCTGTGCATATCCATTTAGAACCAATTTAGTACCATGATCGCGGCTATTTTGCTACTGGCGCATAGGCTGACTGTTGCGCCATCTTCCGCGTGGATGATATTGACCGGCCGACACAGCTGGCAGCGCGATCAGGTCAGGCGGGTCGAGCGGGACCTTTATACCTCTCCGCCAAAGATTAGGATGCGCCGCCCGGCAAATCACCAGCGGCGACGCGCCAGCAGATTGCAAACGCTTGCATGTCGGCAGACAATTTGACACAATGATTAAGCAAGCCGATGGCGTGGTCCTAAAAGGGTTGCCAGTGTGACGCTGGACTATGTGATACTTGGTCACGACCAGGATGATCGCCTCTGTGCATATCCATTTAGAACCAATTTAGTACCATGATCGCGGCTATTTTGCTACTGGCGCATAGGCTGACTGTTGCGCCATCTTCCGCGTGGATGATATTGACCGGCCGACACAGCTGGCAGCGCGATCAGGTCAGGCGGGTCGAGCGGGACCTTTATACCTCTCCGCCAAAGATTAGGATGCGCCGCCCGGCAAATCACCAGCGGCGACGCGCCAGCAGATTGCAAACGCTTGCATGTCGGCAGACAATTTGACACAATGATTAAGCAAGCCGATGGCGTGGTCCTAAAAGGGTTGCCAGTGTGACGCTGGACTATGTGATACTTGGTCACGACCAGGATGATCGAGGCGAGACGAGACGCAAGCTGCTGCTCTTCAATGGAGCCTTACCATCGCTTGATCCCGCCTTCTACACGCGAATTATCAATATCGAGTCTCTGACTGACGCGACGGGCGCGGGGCAAACTGGCTTGGCGCTTGTCGAGTATGACAGTCCGCAGATGTTGCTGGTTGTCAATCAGCCGGCTGTCGATGGCTCCGGCGCATTCACCGATCATTATATCTTTATGCCGCCAGAATCGCTCACCGAAGCGGCTGATCAATTCGAGAGCTGGCTGTCATTTTTGCCAAAAGCGACGCGCGATATTGACGTCACCCTGCCCTTGCTGCGGGCGCCGGAATTCACCGAAGTCGATGTTGAAACGCGCGCGGCAAACCTGGCTCAAATTCTCAATCGCTGGCCGGATGCCGACTTCGAATATCTGCTCAGCTTGGTGGGCGCGCTGATGGACAAGAAGCAGTTGCTAATAAGCGGCTGTCCGGCGGATCTCAGCTTGCGCCTGGCTTTCATAGCTGGCATACAAGCGCTGTTGCCGGGCAAGCTGGCCTCTCGTATCACATTCGCCAGCAGCGCGCCATATAAGTGCCAACGCAAACCGCAGATCGCTTTCGCCGAAGGCGGCGATGAGGGCGCCGCTTGGGTCTTTGACTGGCACGAGCCGCGAATCGTAAGCGAATTGCTTGAGCATCCATATATCGATGTTTTGCGCGTCCTGTGGTCCGGAGAGCCTTCGCAACTGGCGGCAGATATTCACAGAATGACTTTGCCAGACCTGCCGGGCGGCCAGCCGGGGGACTTGGACAATGACCTGGGGCAATTGGCGGAGCGCTTCCAGATCGACCATCACGTCCGAGCCGGGGACGAAGTTTCCACAGATGTGATGATAGGCATTCTGGAAGGCGCCGAATCGCCAAGCAAAAATCTGCGGCGGCTGTATGTTGAGAAGTTGCTGCAGAACGCGCTGAATAATCGTGACTCGGCCGCGGGGCGGTGGGTAGCCGAAGAGCTGGAGCGAGACGAGGAGTTGGACGCGGCGCTGGCCGGATTGTTTGAAGAGATGCTGGCTGACCAGCCGGACGCGGTATACGTATTCATCCGCAATCGGCTGATCAACCTCGGTGTGGACGAACGCTGGATCCCGCGATTGCACGTGGCGGCGCAGAATTCCCTCGATGTGGCGATCCAGGACGGGGATGTGGGTACGCTGGCGGGCTGGCTGGAGTTGATCGCGCATGAGCCGCAAGCCTATCAACTGCAGGAGATATTGAAGCGCAGTGTCCTCTCCGCGGCGAAGCGCGCCTATGATGATGGCGAATTGGGGGTTCAACTGATTCTCATCGCGGCGCGGCGGGTACCAGAAATCGTCGATGACCTTTTGGGCGATAGGGCGCTCATTGCCGCGCTGGAGCCAAATGTCCGAGCTGCCTTAAAAAATGCTTCCCTGGAAACCCTCGATGCATTAATCGATGACAAACCGGAACATTTCCTGCTCCCCCTCTATCACGGGATTAGTTCATCCGACCAATTGCTCGTTTCCGCAGCGGCGGCGCGCCGGTTGATTAGCCTGGCTGAATCCGAACAGCGAGCGAATTTACCGGCGGCCTATCGCGCGCCGGCCTTGATACGCCTGCTGGCGACGCGAGCCAGCCATCAGATGACGGAGGACGCGGTCGATCTCTTGTTGCGGTACAGCCTGCATATCGACGACCGTCAGTTTATCGCGAATGCCATGCAACATCTGGCGGATCATGAACTGCTCTTTCCGCGTTTGAGCAAGGCTTTGGAGCAAGATGGCTTGCCGCTGGACAAGGTGCTTGCCGTGATGAATGCGGTCAGCGCCATCAGCAAGGTCCCACCGCAGGATGTCATCGCCTGTTATTTTTCGCTGCTCGATTATTATCAATGGGAGCCGCAGACGCAGCACCTGATGGAGGCTCTGGCTCGGCTGTTGGCGAAGCATCACGAGGTACGCATATCCTACCGCCATCTGTGGAAACTGTTTGAGGCCTGCCAGGGATTGCAATCCGAAGCGGCGACGCGCGTCGTCATGACGCAGTTGACGGCGCAGTTTGATACCGAAGAGGATCTGGCTGTGGTCATCGCGGGGCTGGCTCGCATCTGCCGCCAGTCTTCCTTCAGCAAGAACCTGCAAGACGGGGTCAACAACTGGTGGCGAGGCTACACGCATAGCTGCGCCATGCCGCAATTGCAGCGGCTACTGCGCGAGCTCGATACGCAGCGGCACATGGAAGAGCAGAAGCACATCATCAAGACCGTGCTGGCGATGCGGCGCTGGTTGCACAGCCGCGGACCAGCCGAACTGGCTGAAGCGATCAACACAGCTTACATCATGCTCGAACACATCACCGACGCCTTTGACGGCGGGGACCTGTCTGACACGGATCCGCATACCATTCGCCGGGAAGTGGACGGCTTGAGCGGCGAGCTTTCATCGGAGCAGCGGCATATCCTGGCGAATAACCTGCGCAATCTCGCCAACCGAATTACGCAGATGGCGGAGAAGCGCAGCAAGCCATCGCTCATGCGCAGCGACGACAGCATAGACCGGCAGTTGATGCAGGGCGAGGCGAATCCCCAAGGGTCGATTGACATGCTAAAATGGATCGCCGGATACTTGGATGGGGCGCATGCGCAGAGCGGGGACTGAGGGAAGTCGCCAAGATCGGGCTTGACAGCCGTTCAGCGGAAGTAAAATGGTAGTGTGCGCTTGCGCAAACCTGCCCTAGATGCACAAGGCAGATTCGACCACGCCCTATGAAGCGCAGGTTACGATTGCCATAACAGCGGTGTGAGGCAGAGACCCACGCGGATGGAAAAGCTTTTCACATACGGCACGCTCCGGAATCCCGCGACGCAGTTGCAGCTCCTGGGGCGGGAGCTCGGCGGAGGCAAGCCCGATACCCTGCGCGGCTATCGGCTGGCGAGGTTGCGCGGCATCCATTTTGTCTATTCGATTCTACAGCCCCACCCCGGCTCGACCGTCGATGGCACACTCTTTGAGGTGACCAGCGAGGAGCTGCAAAAGCTTGACGACTACGAGGGCGATGCTTATCAGCGGGTCAGCGTGACCCTGGTGAGTAAGACGCGGGCTTGGGCTTACACGGAGAATCCCAAATCGAGTTTCCGCATTCACATTGAAGCGCCTGAATAAGGCTTGCCGCAACAAACCCGCGAGCAGCGCAGGCTGGCGCTGTTCGGCGCTCGCATGGATCTGGCGGCGGGCGGAGACTGCCTGAAAGACGTAACAAATCGAATCGACATAAGGAAAGAACATGCCAGAGAATGAACTTGGCATTGGCATAATCGGCATGGGCTGGATGGGGCAGGTTCATGCGCGCTCCTATAGCCTGGTAAGGCAGCGATTTCCGGATGCGGACCTCGAGGCGCGGCTGGTCATCTGCTCGGACAATGTGGCCGAGCGGGCGAAAAGCGCGCGGGACCGGCTCGACTTTGAGATGGCGACCACGCGTTGGCAGGATGTGATTGAACATCCCGCTGTGCGAATCGTCAACATCGCCACGCCAAACAACCTGCATGTCGAGATCGTGCGGGCGGCCGCGGCGGCGGGCAAGCATATATTCTGCGAGAAACCGGTCGGGCGGGGTCCGGAAGAGACGGCGCGGATCGAAAGCCTGGCGCGGCAAGCCGGCGTCTTGACCTTTGTCGGTTTCAATTATCGCTGGGCGCCGCTGGTCATCCATGCGAAGAGGCTAATAGACAAGGGCGCTTTGGGCGAGCTGACGCAGTACCGCGGGCGCTTCTTCAGCATGTACGGCAGCGATCCGCTGGGCTTGCTCTCCTGGCGCTTTGACAGGGAGATTTCCGGTTACGGCGTCTTGGGCGATATCATGGCGCATGTGACCGATATGGCGCTTTATCTCTGCGGGGGAGTGAGACGGCTGGTCAGCAATTCGCATACCTTCATCAGCGAGCGTCCGCTGCCGATCCCGGGCAAGGGCACCCATTATTCGCGCGGGGCGCCGGAAGACCCCAAGGGCGCGGTCAGCAATGAAGATTATGTCGGCGCTCTGGTCGAATTTGACAATGGCGCGCGGGGCAGTTTCGAGGTCTCGCGTTCGATATTCGGTCCCAAGAATCAGATGGCTTTTGAAGTGAACGGGACAGCGGGCGCGCTCAACTGGGATTTCGAGCGAATGAATGAACTGGCATTGTATCTGCCCGGCGAAGATGGACGGCATGATGGCTACATGCGGCTGGTCGGCGGCGACAAGTACCCATTTCACGGCAATTTCAACCCGGGCGATGGCAGCGGCCTGGGCTATGAAGATATGAAAGTCATCGAGGCATATCACTTCCTCAAAGCGGTGGCGGAGGGGAAAGCCCCCACGCCCGACTTTGGAGACGCGCTAGCGGTGGCTGAGGTGCATGCGGCGATGATTCGTTCCTGGGCAAGCGGTGGCTGGGAAGAAGTGACGAGCTTGCGGCAGGAATGAGGCAGCACGTCCTGATTTGTGGCAGAATCATTCCGATGTCCGGTCAACTTAGTGGAAAAGCTCATGAGCGATCTAGCGTTGCGCGGCGCCCTTTACACCCTGGTCAATGACCCCTTTTTGAACGCGGCGGAAGATTGCGTTGTCTATGAATCGGACGGCCTGATTCTGATACGCGATGGGCTGATAAACGCGGTCGGCGATTATGGCAAGCTCAAAGATCAAATGCCGAACGACATCGAGACAAGGGTTTACCCGGATGCGATTTTTCTGCCGGGCTTCGTGGATGCGCATATTCATTATCCGCAGGTTGAGATCATCGGCTCCTATGGCACACAGTTGCTGGAGTGGCTGAATAAATACACCTTCCCCACGGAAGCCAAGTTCAATGACCGGGAGCACGCGCAAGAGATCGCCGACTTTTTCATCGCCGAGTTGCTGCGCAATGGCAGCACCACGGCTTCGGTCTTCTGCACATCGGCGCCTGGTTCGGTCGATGCGATATTCGAGGCGGCGGGGGCGCGGAACATGCTGATCCTGGCTGGCAAGATGATGATGGACAGCCATGCGCCGGCGGATATCCTCGATACGGCAAGCGCGAGTTATGACGATTCGAAGGCGCTGATTGAGCGCTGGCACAAGCGGGGACGCCGCCTGTACACCGTGACGCCGCGCTTCGCCCTGACGAGCAGCCCGCAGCAACTCGAGTTGGCTGGTGCCCTGATGCGCGAGCACAGCGATGTCCGCTTGCAGTCGCACATATCGGAGAACCTGGCGGAGGTGGCGCGGGCGGCGGAACTGTATCCGGCGCAGAAGAATTACACGGACATATACCATCACTATGGATTGCTCAATGAGCGAGCGATCTATGGGCATGGCATACACTTGTCGGAAGGCGAGTTGCGGACTTTCCACGAGACGGGGGCCAGAATCGCACATTGCCCGACCTCGAACTTTTTTATCGGCAGTGGCTTATTCAATATCGCGGCTACCAAAGACGCGGCGCGTCCGGTCACGGTGGGCTTGGGAACGGATGTCGGCGGCGGCACGAGCTTCTCGATGCTGCGGACGATGAGCGAAGCCTACAAGATGGCGCAGTTGCGCGGCATCTCGGTGACGGCGGCGCAGAGCTTCTATCTGGCGACTTTGGGCAGCGCGGAAGCGCTGGGCATCCATGACCGGGTTGGCAAGTTGCAGGCGAGCTATGCGGCTGATATCGCGGTGCTGGATCCGCGGGCGACGCCGCTGTTGACGCTGCGGGCGGATGTGGCGGAGACGCTGGATGAACTGCTCTTTGCGCTGATGATTTGCGCCGATGACCGGGCGATTCAAGCGACCTATGTGGCGGGCGAACTGGTGTATGAGCGGGACGACAGAATCTAGCCGGGGTCAGTGACTTCTATAGTTCCCAAATCGACATACGAGCTATCGCCGACCGGCAGTCGCGCCGCCGGATCATTGATGTCGTAGAGTCCCGCGATCAATGTGTATTCGCCGGTGGGCAACTCCTCTGGTATTAGCAAAGCGTGATAGTCGTAATAGTTGTAGCCTGCTTCCCAAGAGGAGGTTGGCCAAGTGCCGCCAGCGGGTTCGCTATCCCGTTGCGCGACAAGCCTGCCCTCCATGTCAAGCAGCTGCACGAAGACCTTGTAGCGCGTTTCAGGTGTGCCATTCGCCAGCCAGAAGATTCCCACAAGCAGGTATTCCCCGCGCGCAACCGGCTTTGCGCTCGTCCAGTAGTGAGCCAAGCGGATGACATCGCCGAAGGGCAGGTCCGGCGAGCGCCTTTCGTTAAAGCTCTCGTCGGCGGGCACGATAAAACGGGCGAAACGTATATCGCCGACCCATTCCTGGCTGGCTTGATAGCTATGCGCATTTAGATTGATTTCGACCGCGCGCTTGGGATCTTGCTCCTCGCTGCCATAAAAGATGGTGAAAATCCGTCTGTGCATCAGTGTCATCTGCAACACCGCTGACGCAGTATCACCGGCGTCCGCGCTCGTCGGTAAGCCGTAAACCGGGGCGTCGCCTCGGTAGTAGTAACTCAAGACTTCCTGCAACCCGGCCGCGCTGACCAGCACAGCATCGCCCTCCCGCAGTTCCGATTCGATCCGCCCGACCAATCCGCGGACATCATCGCGCTGAAATTCGCGGCCATGATAAAGCAGGGCCAACCCGCTGAATTGCGTCATCAGCAAAGCGCCCAGGGCGATTAGCGCAACCAGCTTGAACACAGCGCGCAATGCCATATGCGATTCACGAAACGGCGGCTGCCAGAGCATCCAGGCGCCCCGCCCCAGCCAAAGCGCAACCGCCAATTGCGCCGGCAGCAGAAAACGCAAGTAACGCGTCGTCAAGCCGAGATAAGCGTAAATGGCTACCGAAACGAGCAGCCACATGACGGGAAAAAGCAGTTGCCGGCTATTGTGGCGGCGGGGGCCGGGAAGAAGACCAAAAAGCATAAGGAATACAATCACGAAGCCCAGATTGCCCACCGCTTGCTCAAATGTAATGCCAAAAGCAAGTGTGCCAAAAAGCAGGCGAAGCAACTGATCCGTGGCGATCGGCTGCGAGAGGTTGGGCTGAGCGAAGACTTGCTGGATTGAAACAGGCAGCCAGGGCAGAACAAGCATCAGTGTCAGCAGGTTGACTAGGACAAATTGTATCAGCAGACGCAAGTTGCGCTTCATTGCGGGCTCTTCTCCCCGATCCCGGTAACAAGATCTGCCTAGCCAGAGCGCAGCCAGAAGGACTTGTGTCAAGATTATGAGAGCGTAGGCGATATGCGTATAGAAGCCCAGAGCGTTAAGCAAGCCCAGAGACATGACAGCTAGCCAGCGCGGCCGTAGCGGAGGCAATCCGCGAAGGAGACCGATGTACAGCCACATGCTGCCGCCGGCGATGGCTGTGAGCATGGCGTACATGCGCGCCTCTTGGGCGTAATAGATGCTGAAGCTGTTCAAAGCCACCAGCGCGGCCGCGGCAAGACCAGCGCCTGGATGGAAGAGGACTTTGCCCAGCGCGTAGGTCCAGGCGACGCTAACGATGCTGAATAGCGCTGACAGGGCGCGCAGGGCGAACTCGGATGAGCC
Organism: Chloroflexota bacterium; assembly: GCA_011523735.1. Classification (GTDB taxonomy): domain Bacteria; phylum Chloroflexota; class Anaerolineae; order Aggregatilineales; family Phototrophicaceae; genus UBA6055. Next base: position 26,673 of record WTGB01000114.1, on the reverse strand, counting down.
GGTCCAATCTTGCCACCAGCCGAGCAATGTGAAATAAGCGGGCAGGTGAACATTGCGTTGGAGCAGCGGGATCAACTCCGGCAAGGTGCGCAGAGAATGGGCATAGGCGACGCCTTCGTCATACCAGAGCGACTGTTCACCCAGACGGTGGAAGCGGACGGCGGTCGCCAGCAAGAGTATGGCGAGCAGCAGGGCTGGCAGCGGCAGCTTTTGTAATGTATTGCCTATTGGCGAAGGCGCGGGCAATGCCGGGTCGATCATCGCAAACGCTCTCGCAGCGCCAGCAGAATGGTTCCAAGTACGAGCGCTGCGCCAGCCAAGCCCAGCGCCAGCCATGAGAGCATACGATTCCGGCCCCGGTCATAGACGGCAATCTCATCAACGATGAGCGGCGCCTCGCCGAAGGCGATTTCCTGCGTCCGCGCCAGGTCCCCCGAGAGCGAAATGTGAGAAACACGCCAGCCGGAATCCGCCTCGTCAGACGGTCGCCAGCGGATGTCCACTGCGGTTCCATGCGCTGTGAACTTGAGCGGAGAGCCAAAGGCGACAGCTTGCTGAAAGCGGGCGCTATTATCTGAAACGAGGTTGCCGCCAGGTTGAACCTGCCAGGTCTCGGCTTGGTGCATCCCGCGATACAATACCAGCTTTTGTCCATTGATATAGTTGCTGACGCTGTGATAGACGGGCAGCGGGGTAAAAGTCGGCTTCTCAGGCTGATAATCCGGCTCCGCCATGCGGAAATAATAGAAGGCTTGGTCAGCCTCGAAAGGGTCCTTGCGCGTAAAGAACCAATAAAAGACATTGCCGACCCATTGCCATTCTCGCTGGATCCGATCGTAAAGCATGGGCATGTAGCGGGCGGCTTGTTCTTGCGTCACGTTGCCATAATTGCCGTACAGCGAGATTTGCTCGGGCGGGAGCTCAGCATCAAGCGTGGCGTTCCAGGCGGCTTCGCTGAGCCAGATTGCTTTGTGGGCATCGCCGTTGCGCACCATGATGTCGCGGTAATAGGAATGGCGTGCGACATTGACGCTGGTCGCGCGCAGACGCTGATCGGTCGGTCCGCTGCGCAAGCCATACCCTTGGGCCGATAGCACATCAAAGCATTCGCCGCCGCCGCTGTCGTAAAGCGCTTGCAAGAAGACCAGGTCGCTCAAATCGCGCGCGCCGTCGAGAGCGATTGTGGGGGCAATAGCGCCGCTGATGATCACAATGTCCGGATCGACCGCTTTCAGCGCAGCGTATGTCCGGCAGAGCAATTCGCTGTAGCCAGCCGGGTCGATTGGGCGGTTGCCCCACTCCGGGTAGATATTCGGCTCGTTCCAGATCTGATAGTGGCTGATGCGCCCGCGATAACGCTCCGCCACGGCGATAGCGTAATTGACATAATCCTGCAGGTCATCCGGCGGGGCGCGGTCGCCGGCCTCCGGATCCGCGCGCGACCAGGCCGGCGGGTTGCTCAGGCGGACCATCAGGCGCAAGCCATAAGCTTCGGCGAGGTCGACGATACGATCGTATTTCAGCCAGGTATCGGGTACATCGGGCTCTCCATCGCCGTTAAGATCGCGAGAAACGCTGTATTGGCCGCGTCCATCGAATTCGAGATCTTCCCAGGGGAATTCCTGCCGCAGCCAGCGGAAGCCGGCTTCGCTGATCATTTGCAGCATCGCCTCGATCTTGGGTCCTTCTACTTCTTGTTCCAGGAAGGTGTTGATGCCATAGGGCACTTCGGCTTTGTGCCTGATCGGAGACAGCGCTTCGGTTGAAAGTGGCGCGCGGATGAGGTTGCCGGCCGCTTCGACGATGCCGCGAATTTGACCGGGCGCCTCTTCTTCGCCGGTCTGCGACCAGAGGAATTGCCAAGCCAGCCCTTTATGCCGCAAGTCGAGCGCCAGCAGCAGCGCGAAAGCAAGCGCAAGAATAGCGATGATAGTGGCGCGCCAGCGGAGAGAATGGCGGACATTTGCTACTGCCTCGGTCATGCGCCGCATTATAGTTCAGGCTAGCGATAATGGAAAAGCGCGGAGGGCAGTGAGAACTGTTTGCGCGACCTACGCGCGCTAGAGATGAGGAGGACGGGGCTGGGGAGAGATAAAAACCGTATGAAATACGTGAACATTTGTTCTTCCCACCTGCGCAAAATGATGATACACTGTCCCTATGGCCTTCACTGTCTCATGCGCTCAATCTCGGCTCTCTGCGAATTCCGTCCTCGAATTCCCGCCTTCGCCGCCCCGTATCTATACTGTGTCTATACACTTGCCGATTTATCGGGCCAGCTGAGATATTTTCAGGGCTCTATGACGCCGGCTCGCATGCAAACCAAAATCATACCAACGGCTCTCTGCTTATTGTCCGTTTCAGCCAGAAAACTATGCCTATTGTCCGAAAAACATTTTTCTTTGTCCGAAAACGGACAATGTCGGACAATACACAAACGAAAAGCTAACAATCGCCCCGCCAAACTTAGCTCCCCTCTCCCTCGTGTGGGAGAGGGGCCGGGGGTGAGGGGTATAGTGATCTCGAATACGCATCCTTTGCCACGACGGGCGACTAGGGTAGCGCGCAGACACAGCTGCTTCTTGGTCGCCCCTACATATTCTCACTATTAGGAGTTCATTGTTTTGTGTGAGGCAAGTCGCGGCTTGCGAGCGGCTGTACTAAAAGAAACTCGCGCGAAACTTTGATTTGCGCGGCCGAATATGTTTAACTGTAGGAAACCAGCGCGGGACGCGGCATGATCCTCAGACTTGGCTTCGCAGCAATAGCACTTTGTCTGACGCTTGCTGGCGCAGGCGCGCAAGGCATTCACGAGGGCGCCGAATGTATGGTGAGCCCGACCGGCTATGCCACGCGCTGCGGCTATGTGACCCTGCCGCAAGATTATAACAAGCCCCGCGCCGGCAATGTGGAAATCTTTTATACCCTGATACAGAGCCGCAATTCGGAACCAAAGCCCGATCCGTTGGTCTATCTGGTTGGGGGTCCGGGCAGCAGCGGGACGCAGCTATTAGATACATCGTTTCGCAAGTATCTGCGCGCTTTCGCTGGCGACCGCAATATCATCGTGATTGACCAACGCGGGACCGGTTTATCCAATCCGCCGCTATATTGCCGCGAAGCGCTGTTTCGCCTGGACGAGATTTTGCAGAGCCATCATGCCGATCATGCCGAATTGATGCTCGAGATCCTGACTGATTGCCACAGTCGACTATCGGACAAACGCGTGCAGTTCGCTGCCTTTCACAGCGAGAACAACGCGCGTGATATCGTCAACGTCTTGCTGGCGCTGGGATATGAGAAGTGGAACCTGGTCGGCGTTTCCTATGGATCGCGGCTGGCGCTGGCGCTGATGCGCGATTATCCGCAGCATTTGCGCAGCGTCATACTCGATTCGGTCTATCCGCCGCAAGCCGATATCTATCTCGATTCCTATTACAACGGCGAGCGAGCGCTGAGCCTGCTCTTCGCCGCCTGCGAGGCATCCGAGAGTTGCAACAGGCGTTACCCCGATCTCGAAGATGTTTTCTACAAACTATACGAGCGCTTGAATCACGAGCCGGCACTGGCGACTATCACGCCACCGCGCTACAAACAGCTAAATATAGAAATAAGCGGTTATCGACTCTATGACTGGACCTTTAGCTGGCTCTACGAGGTCGATTCGATACAACTGATCCCGCGCCTGATTTACGATCTGGCGCAGGGCAGATCACAGGATGCGGCACGGGCGGGCATGACCGTTGAAGCCTCCATGACCGCGCTGAGCCTGGGCATGCATTACACGGTGCAGTGCCAGGAAGAATACGGTTCGGCGCCGAATCGCGACTATGCCGGAATGTTGTCGCGTTTCCCGCATCTGAGCGGCTTCCTGCGTTATCCCGTCGAGGGGACAGAGACCTTGGGTCGACTATGTGAAATCTTCCGGGCGGAAGCGCGGCCGCCGCTGGCGAATAGCCCGGTGCATAGCAGCGTGCCCGCCCTCCTGCTTTCAGGCAATTATGATCCGATCACGCCACCGTCCTATGCCGAGCAGGCTGAGGAAACCTTGGTCGCCGCGTTCAGCTACATCCTGCCGCATATCGGGCACGGGGTGCTGCGGTCGCATCGCTGCGCGGTGCGCATCGCTTTAGCCTTCATCGACGAGCCGCTGGAAGAACCCGATAGCAGTTGCCTCGCCTCCATCCGCGCGATCGAATTTGACTGAGCGGCGGCTGCCAAACCGTTCGGCGTGGCAAACGACAGGGCGATTTTCGCGATAATCTTGCCCTCTCTGGTTCATAATTCACCGCAGCGGCGGTTGCCAGTAAGCAATGCGTAGGCGAGCCGTCCAGTTTCTCGCCGATTCAACGCTATCATACCCTCCAAGTAGAGGTACAGGAGGGTGAACTATGCAAAAGTACGCGGAAATCACCAAGAGTTTCCTCCGGTTGCTGATTCTCTGCGGATTGCTGTCAGGCGGTCTGACCTTGGGGCAGAGCTTGCCAAGCGCGGAGATCGCTCTTGATGTGGCGGAATCGCCAGACCCGCTTCACCAAGTAGTCTTGCCGCGCCTTTACGCCATCATCGGCGCGGATATATCGCCTACGCTGGGGGACGCGACGCTGATTAATCGATTCCGGTTTATCGTGTCGCTTGCCATGGTTGACGCGGCGGCGCCTTATCATCCGACAGCTGTGGGCATGTATTCCCGCATACCGCGGCGGCCCCAAGAAGAATGGACAAACTCCAATATCAACACGGCGATGCTTCACGGCGCCTACAATGCGCTTATGGGCTTGCTGCCGGAGCGTCAAAGCGTCTGGCGCGATATGATGCGCGATGTCGGCTTGGACCCGGACAACACGAGCGCTGACTTGAGGACAGCGGTCGGCATCGGCAATGTCGCCGGCAAATCCGCGCACGATGCCAGACTTTATGATGGCATCAATCAAACGGGGAACTACCTGGATACAACTGGCTACGTACCGGTCAACACGGCTTTCGAACTGCGCGATCCGTCCCGCTGGCAGCCGGGCTTGCGCCAGCAAGGGGTGGGCGTGTATACAGTGCAGCACTTTGTAACGCCGCAACTGTCCAACATGGAGCCGATGGCGCTCTTCAACCCGCGCGCGCTGCGCGTCGCTCCGCCAGTTGCCAGCCAGCCGGAGAATTGGGAGGCTTACCAAGCGCAAGCGGATGTCGTGCTGGTGACCTCGGCGAACCTCAGCGATGAGATGAAACTGAAAGCCGAGCTCTTCGACAACAAGATCGCTTCTCTTGGCTTATCCTATATCCATCTCACGGAGGAAATGGATTTGTCGCCGGCCGATATCGCGCGCGGCTATTTCCTCAAGGTATCAGCCTGGATGGACGCCTCGATCGTGACTTGGCAGGAGAAGCTGCGCTATGACGCCGTCCGTCCAAACAGCGCGATTTCTTATGTTTACGGGGACGATTTGGTGACGGCATGGGGCGGTCCAGGCGAAGGGACCCGGGAAATACCAGCGAATCAATGGCGAGCGTATTTGCCAGAGCCCGACCACCCGGAATATCCCTCGGGCAGCACATGCGGCTGTTATGCCCATGCGCAAGCCCTGCGGCGTTTCAGCGGCACTGATGAGCTGAATTGGAGCATCAGTTATCCCGTCGGCACCTCGCGGATTGAGCCGGGCTTGACGCCAAGCCGCGATATGACCCTGACCTTTGAAACCTGGTCTGATTTCACCGAAGCCTGCGGGATGGCGCGGCATTGGGCTGGCGTCCACTTCGTCGATGCCATTGAGGCCAGCGCGGCTTATTGCAGCACTTTCGGCGATAGCGCTTACGAGTACTATCAATCTTTGATGGATGGCAGCGCGGCGCTGCGGCAGCCGGCACAGGCTCTGGCAGCAGACCCCTGGCTCGAAGCCGCGAGGGAAATGCCCGCGCCAACGGTCGTCGTGCCAGAAAACACCTACCCAACGCCACAATCATGCGAATTCGTCGACGACTCTGTCTCGGTCGCAGCAGTCAATAACGGCGTGACTTGCGAAGGGGTGGACATGACTGGCTTATCGGGGCTGTCAAATTCTCTTGACGCCGTTGTCATCTCCGGCGAGTTGGACTTTGGCGCTCAAGTTTGTTTCGACCAGCCCGGCTCAATCGTCATGCTGGAAAACGACGGTATCGTCCCTCGTTTCCATGAATTGCTGAGTTATCAAATAACCGGCTCGACCTGCGCCTGGATCAACAAGCCCGGCACGGTAATGCTGATGGCCTCGCCGCCCCAGCCAGCGGAGGAATGCCTGGTGACTACCACGGCGGAGTTTCTCAACTTCCGTCGAACTCCAGGCGGGTATATTATTGGTCTCATCCGGAAGGGCGCGCGGCTTCCTGTCACCGAGAAAACGCCCAACTGGTATAATGTCCAATTCGCCGGAAGAACCGGCTGGATCAGCGGTGATTACGTCCAGGCGAGTAGCGGCTGTTAGAGAGTAATCCGCCTGTTGGAGCCGCAACTCGTCCAATGACGACAAGGTGACAAGCGATATGATTACGTTGCAACATATTGAGGCGGCTGCGCGAGTGGTCGCCGTTAGCCTTTATTGAAACGCCCCTCCACGAACCGGACAGCAGTTGCATCGCCTCTATCCCCGCGCTCGGATTTGAGTGACGCTCACGCCAATTCCTGCAAAGCCGGGTATCGACGGCAGATCTATCGCTAGCTTAACCGTGCCTCCGAATGGTAGTATTTTTTATATTTATGAGATTTTTTTATGAGATATATATCAAAATACGGTTGACATCGAATTTCCACAAGTCTATACTCCGCGACCTTGTCTAGTGCAATGCAACTTAATGCGCTTCCGAAAAAGGGGGATCCTGATGCGACGGAAGGTGTTTTCCATTTGTGTATTTGCATCGTTGTTCATGGTGATGGTCCAGTATGCGCCATTGGTACAGGGTCAAGGCTTGCTTGGCAGCGAAGCCTCACGGACCCTGATCGAAACAATTGACCCGCTTGCTGATGTGATTTTGCCGCGGCTCTATCCGATCATCGCCATGGATGTATCGCCGTCACTGGGCGATGCCACCTTGATAAACCGCCTCAACTTCATCATTGCGCTGGGCATGGTCGACGCGGCCGCGCCCTATCACGCCACGGCGGTTGGCATGTATACGCGAATACCACGTCGGCCGGGAGACGAGCGTACTGATCGCAACATCAACACGGCCATGCTGCATGCGGCCTATCACACGCTGATTGGCTTGCTGCCCGATCGCGCGCCGGTCTGGCGTGATATGCTGTTTGATTATGGCTTGAACCCCGATGATGACAGCGAAGATCTTGATACGGCCGTGGGCATCGGAAATGTCGCCGGCATCGGCGCGCTCGAAGGACGGCTGGACGATGGCATGAACCAGAGAGGCAATTACCAAGACACAACCGGCTACATGCCGGTAAATTCCGCCTTCTTCCTGCGCGATCCATCCCGCTGGCAGCCGGGCCTGCGGCTGCAAGGCGCGGGCGTTTACACCGTGCAGCACTTCGTCACGCCGCAGCTGGCTAATGTCGAGCCCTTCGCGCCCTTTGACCCGCGCAGCTTGCGCGTGCCGCCGCCGAGCGCCAGCGATGTCAACAACTGGGATGCCTATAAAGAGCAAGCGGACGCCGTGCTGGCAGTCTCGGCCAACCTGACTGATGAGCAGAAACTGATGGCGGAGCTTTTCGATAACAAGATCGTCTCGCTCGGTCTATCCTATACTCACCTAGTGCAAGAGCTCGACCTGTCGCCGGCCGATACGGCCCGCGGTTATCTCGTCAAGGTCGCGGCCGCGCTGGATGCGTCAATCGTCATCTGGCAGGAAAAAGCGCGCTACGATGGCGTCCGTCCCTTCAGCGCCATTCGACACATCTATGGCGACGAGTTGGTGACAGCTTGGGGCGGTCCCGGCGCCGGCCGGAGAGAAATCCCGGCTAGCGACTGGCAAGCCTACCTGCCAGAAGCCGACCACCCGGAATACCCGTCCGGCTCCACCTGTGGCTGTTATGCCACTGCGCAAGCGATGAGGCGCTTCACCGGCAGCGACAATCTCAACTGGAGCATCAGTTACCCGGCCGGCGGCTCGCGGATTGAACCCGGTGTCACACCGGCGCGCGCTACCACTTTGACCTTCGACACCTGGACAGATTTCGCCGCAAACTGTGGCCAAGCCCGCGTCTGGGCCGGTGTGCATTTTCCGGCCGCGGTCGAGGCGAGCGCCGCTATTTGCAATACCTTCGGCGATATGGCTTTCGACTATTACGCTACATTAATGGATGGCACAGCCAGTGTGCGCGAGAGTGCGCAGGCGCTTGAGGTTGATCCCTGGCTCGAAGCTTCGATCCCGCCAGCCGCGCAAACAGTTAGCGTTCCGCCGCCGACCACGCCCACGCCCGAAGCTTGCGAGGCGGTATCGGATTCGATTCTAGTTACATCCGTCAATAGCAGCATTGAATGTCGCGCGCTCGATACCAGCGGCCTGCAATTGCTGACCGGCTTCCTCGATGCCGTCGACATCAGCGGGGAACTGGAGACCGGTGTTCAAGTCTGTTTCCGTGAGCACGGCTCGCTAATTTTCCTGGATATGAGCGGCCCCGTACGGCGGATGATGGAGCTGCTGGCCTACCGCGTCGGCAGCATGACCTGCGGCTGGATTGACCAGCCGGGCACGGTGGTTCTATTTGCTACGCTTCTGCCGGCGTCGCAGGTAGACGGAGAAGTCAAATCGACTATCGTGCCGCTTGCCAATTGTCAGGTGTCCACCACCGCCGGCGTCAACTTCCGCGCCGCGCCAGCCGGCGACCTGCTGGATATCATAATCCCGCTTGGAACCCGACTGTCGCCGACCGCGAAATCGACCGGCTGGTACGCCGTGCGCTTTGACGGAATTTTGGGCTGGATCAGCGGCGATTACGTGCGCACAAGCGGCAGCTGCTAGCTCGTCGCCTGATTAACCCAGGGCGCAGCCGATGGTGTTGCGCCCGTTTTGCTTTTTTTCCACGGCTGCGACTAGTCGGAAAGGGCCGAGCCAATTACTGCTATATCTCTCGATTCATGCTATAGTCGAGCGCGTTCTGGGGAAGAGCGCGAAGCGAAAATGGTCACACTGAGAGATATCCACAACGCAAAGACCAATGTAGAGCGGTACACCCTTCGTACACCGCAGCGTCATTCACCATTCTTCAGCGCACGGCTGGGCGTAAACACGCAGCTCAAGCTGGAGATGGGGCAGCATAGCGGCTCGTTCAAGACGCGCGGCGCCTTCCATCAGATGCTTGAGTTGGGAGACGCCGCCTTAAGTCGCGGCGTGGTGGCGGTCAGCGGCGGCAATTTCGCGCGGGCGGTTGGCTATTGCAGCGGCGTGCTCGGCGTCGATGCCATCGTGTGCATGCCGGAGAATGCGCCGGGTAACTCGATCGACGCGACGCGGGATTATGGCGCGAAGGTGGAATTGCTGCCGGACGCGGTCGCGGCATTTGCCCGAGCCGATGAGTGGTTAGCGCGAGGACGCACAAATCTGCATCCCTTTGATAGCCCGGCGCAGATCGCGGGAAACGGCGTCGTCGCGCTGGAGATACTGGAGGACTGCCCGGGGATGACGGATATCATCGTCAGTATCGGCGGCGGCGGACTCATCGCCGGCATTATCGCGGCTGTCAAAGCGGTGAAGCCGGCGGTCCGCGTTTGGGGCGTCGAGCCGGAGACCGCGCCGACAATGCAGCGCGCGCTGGAGGCTGGCGAAATCGTCAATATCAAGCCGGCCTCTCTATCGAAGACACTGGGCGCGCCTTTCGTCGGACGGGCAGCATTGGACCTGTGTCGCGAGCATTTAGAAGACCTCATTCTGGTTAGCGACCTGGATATGATCGCGGCGCAGCAGCGCTTCATACAAGACGAGGGTATATGCCCGGAGTTGGCCGCCGCCAGCACGCTCGCCGCCGCCGAAGCGATCAAGGACCGCCTGTCAGCGGAAAACGAGCTTGTGCTATTGATCTGCGGCTGCAACGATTCGGCTGAGGATGTGGCGCGCTATGCTAAGCTGCTGGAGAGGCAAAGCACTTAAGAGTAGAGGCGCTGATAGAGGTCGATTTGCCGTTCGCGTGCGGCTCGCAGGGAGGCGACCCCGGCCGGGTCGGGTTGAATGACGCGGCTGACCTGCGGTGGTCGCTGTGCGAGCGCTTCTCCGTCCAGGCTGCGCCGCAGCATTAGCGCCAGGCCGCGGGCGGTGATCTCCGCTTCAGCCAGCAGTTGCAGCGGCGAATCGAAGGCGTCCGCGATCATCTGCGCCCAGACTGCCGATGACTGCAGAGCGCCGCCACCCGCCATGACCGTGGCCTCTTGGGTCTTGAGCAGATCGAAAATCAGCGACAGGCGCAGCGCCACCGCTTCGAGGTGAGCCTGCAAGATATCGAGGCGGCTAGTGTTGCGGCGAATTCCGTGGATGGTGCCGGCGGCATTCGGCTGCCAGCCCGGACTGCGCTCGCCAGCCAGCAGTGGAAGCACGGTCAGCCCGTGACAGTCAGCTTGACGTTTTTCCAATTCCGCATTGAGCCGGTCGGTTTCGCGCAGCAGGTCTTCCACCACCCATTGATAGATGTTGCCGCCTTCGCTGGTGGCGCCCCCGACCAGCGGCATATCGGCACAGACCAGGTAGCGCCATAGGCCCAGCGGGACAGGCTCAATCGTCTTGATGACGCGCAGGGCTGAGGTGGTGCCGACCGTCAGCGCGATGTGGCGGGAATCGAGGGCGCCGGAGCCGATATTGGCGGCCGCGCCATCGCCCAGCGCCAGGAAGAAAGGCACATCACGCAATTGGGACCAGCGGGCGGCGTAGTCTCCTCCCAAGCCCGTTTGAACCTGATCGTACTCGGCGAGGGGCGGCAGCTTATCCAAGAAACCGTCGCCGAGCAACAGTCGGGCGTAGTCCCAATGCCAGTCACGCCGCTTCGTATCCAGCAAGCCGGACCAGCTCGCAAGGGACAGGCTCATCGGCATCTCGCGAGCGAACCATTGCCGATACAGATAGCCGCCGATGTCGCTGAGGCGGTGGATTTTCTTTTCCGATGCGGGGCGGCTGCGGCGCCGATGGGTGTATTGTGCCGGCAGGTAGGCGGGATGTAGCATGCAGCCGGTGGCTTGATGATAGGCGTCGGCATCGCCATCGAGCTTCTCTAGCAAGGTTGGAATCTCGGAGCGGCCCATGGTGTCGGCATAGGTCACGACGGGTGTGCAAGCGGCGCCGGCGGCGTCCAAACCCAGCCAGTTGCCGGCGAAGGTCGCCAAGCCCACGGCGCGGATCGCCGCTGCGGCTGGATGCCCCAAGACCTCGTCGATGCAGCTTTCCACCAAAGCTTTCAAGACGATGGCATCGGCGGTTGCTCGGCCCGCGCTATCGGTATCGAAATCGCAGCGGCGGCTGTGGATGGAGCCGTCAATCAGCTGCGCCGAATCGTCAAAGAGCAGAGCGCGGACGGATGAGCTGCCCAGGTCGATAAGGAGCAGAGACATCGCAGACTCGATTGTTTATGGACGACTCAGCGAGTCGTCCCTACAGAATTTAACGTACATGGCGCGCAGGGGAGCCGGCTATCGAGGTAAAGTCTCAGTCCGCCAGGATCGCTTCGATTCTCGCCAGTTCGTCTTCGCTGAAATCGAGATTGTCTAGAGCGCCGACCGCGTCAATGATCTGCTCCGGTTTGCTGGCGCCAATGAGCGCTGAGGTCATCTCCGGGTGGCGCAGGGTCCAGGCGAGCGCGAGCTGCGCCATATTCTGTCCGCGTTCGGTCGCGATGGCATTGAGTTGGGTGACTTTGTCGATTTTCTGCCGCGCCAGGCGGTCGCCCCAATCGTGCTTGGCGGCGCGGGAATCGCCCGGAACCGCGCCGATGTATTTATTCGTCAAGATACCCTGATCGAGCGGTGAGAAGCCGATGCAGCCGATGCCCTCATCGCCCAGCACATCGAGTAAGCCATCTTCGATCCAGCGGTCGAACATATTGTAGCGGGGCTGGTGGATCAAACAGGGCGTGCCAAGTTCCTTGAGGATGCGGGCCGCCTCGCGCGTTTGCTGGGACCGGTAGCTGGAGATGCCGATGTAGAGGGCGCGGCCGCTGCGGACGATATGGTCGAGGGCGCTCATGGTCTCTTCCAGCGGAGTATCGGGATCGAAACGATGGCTGTAGAAGATATCGAAGTAATCGAGACCGGTGCGTTGCAGGCTCTGGTCACAGCTGGCGATGAGGTACTTGCGGGAGCCCCATTCGCCATAGGGGCCGGGCCACATGAGATAGCCGGCTTTGCTGGAAATAATTAGCTCGTCGCGATAAGGCGCGAGGTCCTGGCGCAATATCTGTCCGAAGGTTTCTTCGGCTGAACCGGGCGGGGGACCGTAATTATTGGCGATATCAATATGGTTGACGCCGAGATCAAAGGCGGTACGCAGCATCTGCCGCGAATTTTCGATGGTATCGACGCCGCCGAAGTTCCACCAGATGCCGAGTGATATTGCCGGCAGCAGCAGACCACTGCGTCCGCTCCGCCGGTATTTCATTGTGTCATAGCGGTCTTCCGCCGCCAAGTAGGCCATGTGTTTCTCCTCGTGTTCGCTCTAGCTGGATGGTGTACATTTTCGGGCGACCTGATAGGTCGCCCCTACAAATTGACGCGCCTACTATAGCGCATCGGCATGGAGTTCCCAAGAGCAGCGGGTGGGGATGGTAGCGAATTACAAAGACTTGGGACGCGTACCGAGTTCTGCACTGGGGGGATTTACCACAGCCGCTCGTAAGTCAGCACTTGGCTCATACAGAATAATGAACTCTTAATTGTGAGAATTGTAAGGGCGACCAACCTGATCGCCCGTCGTAGCGAAAGGATAAGTAATTGGGCGGCTTGATAAGTCGCCCCTACAAATTTCGACATGATTGCAGATGGAATTTAGTAAGTTCATTAAAAAGGAGGCGCAGGAGTAAGCGCAACTAAGTCGTGCAAATTTCGCTAAAGCAACGGTCTGTAGGGGCGACATACCATGTCGCCCGAAACCACAAACTTGAGCGGCAGCAGGCGGCCCAAGGGTCGCCCCTACAAGGCTCGCTTTTTCGCATGACTTACTTGCATTTACTGAGAATGAAACGCGAAGGGCGCGGCTACTCATAAATACAGTTGACTTGCAACAGCGCGAAATCAAGCGAGGATGAATTGAGCTTCATCGTGCCAGCTATTGGGCAATCGCACTCACGACAAGGGGCGGCGGCGTGATACAATGAGCAGGATTTTAGGTTTCTGCACAGGACTGGATATGTTCCGGCATAGAGTGACGAGCCTTTCGCTCATCGGCATATGGATAATCATCCTTGTCTTCGCCTGGTCGCCCGCGGCGGCGCAGGACAATTTCCGCGATGTCATCGAAATGTCGGTCGAAGTCGGCTTCAATTCTTATTTCCGGCCCGGCGATTGGACGCCGGTGTTCATCAGACTCAAGAACAACGGCGAGTCGGTGACGGGGCGGGCAGTCATCCGCCCGGAGACATCAGGAACGGTGGTCGGCAACGCCTTCAGCAGTCCGGTTGATTTGCCCAGCGGCGCCGAGAAATCCGCGCTGTTGAATATCCGGGCACGGTCTTTTCCCGATAAGATTCGCGTTGAATTTATCGACAATGCCGGGGCGGTGCGCGCCGTTCAAGATGCCGGTTTGATCGACCTCATTCTCCAGGATCAACTGTACGCGGTTGTCATCGGTCCCAATACCGCGCCGCCCAATCTGACGGGCGCGCACATCGGCGGTTTTGAGGCTCAGCAGGCGATTTGGGGGATCCATGACATCCCGGAATACGGCAAATCACTGGAATCGCTGGATATGATGATGCTGATCAATATCGACAGCGAAGGCTTGTCGAGCGGGCAACGCAGGGCGATCCGGCATTGGGTGGAAGGCGGAGGGCACTTGATCGTCGGCGGCGGTCCTTCAGCGGTCATCAGCGCTGCCGGTTTGAATGAGCTTCTCCCATTGCAGCCCGAGGGCAGCCGGACCGTCGATGATCTAAGCAGCCTGGCGCGATTTGCCGGTGATAGACAGGCCAGCTTAAGCGGGCGGGGGGTCATCGCGCTGGGCGAGGTCCTTGAAGAGGCCAGGGTCCTGGTCGAGCAGGATGGCGTCCCCTTGCTGATACGGCGCGGGCTTGGCGCGGGGCTGGTCGATTATTTGGCTGCCGACCCGACGCTCGAGCCGCTGTTGAGTTGGGATGAGTTGAGCGAATTGTGGCTGAAGCTGCTGGCGACGCGGGGACCACATCCCGCCTGGCGCGAAGGCTTCACGCGGCCGGAGTGGGGCGCGGAAGCGGTGGCGAATTTGCCGGGACTGGATCTCTTGCCGCCGATGCAAACGCTCTGCCTTTTCCTCGCCGCTTATATCGCGCTCATTGGTCCACTCAATTATTTGATTTTGTCGCGTTTGAGGCGCAATGGCTGGGGCTGGTTCACCATTCCGCTGGTTATCGGCTGCTTCGCCGTGATTGCCTGGACGGTTGGTTTCAACTTGCGCGGCACGGAGATTATGCTTAGTCGGCTGACTTTGTTGGAATCCTACACGGACAGCGACGAGGCGCGGGTGAATCAATTTGTCGGCTTGCTGTCGCCGCGGCGGGCCACGTATTCGCTGACGGCGCCGGAGGGGCATTTCCTGGCGGTGGCCGGGGCGACGACGCCGAGCAGCATATTCGCCAGCAATACGATTCAAACTGCCACCGAGATTTCACAAGGCGGGGGCTTCGGCGCGCGCGATTTCACCGTTGACGGCGGCATCTTCGCCAATTTCAGCGTATCCGGGCGGATCGCCAAGCCGGCAATCGAAGGGAGCTTCACGCTGGATTACGAGATATTGGATAGCGGCCGCATGGTCAGCGCCTATCAGGGCTTGATCAGCAACCAAAGCGATGTCACGCTGAGGGATGCGGTCGTGATCGGCGAGGGCTTGGTTCACCGGCTGGAAGGCGACCTGGCGCCGGGCGACATCGTCATGCTGGGACGCGAAGAGTTGAAAGCGGAAATTGCTGACAGACCAGCGCAGCCCAATCCACTTGAATTGCATGTCTCGGCGCTGGGGACGAGTTTGTCGCCGTTTTCCGGCAGCAACCACAATATGTCGATCAAGAATCTGCAAGGACAGCGCTTCATGCGGAGCCGGACTTTCTTGAACGCGGAATCGACAGCCGACCGGCAAGCGGCGCGGGAGCAGGCATTCCTCGCCAGTTTCATGTTGGACCAGTTTCAGTCGGCCGCGCGGGGCAGCCGTTTGTTCCTGCTCGGCTGGAGTGATGAATGGCGGCGGGACTTGACGATTAGCGGCGCCGGCTGGTCTTCCATTGATACCAGCTTGTACATTATCGAGCTCGATGTGGAAATCCAGCGGCCGCGGGAACGCGCCACGCTGACCTCGGAGCATTTCAGTTGGTTGACGCTGGACAGGCAAGGCGTCACGGGCAATGGCACGGAAAACTTCAGCCTGTTCGAAGGGCAGAGCGTGGAGTTCCTGTTTCATCCGCTACCCGGTTTGGCGCTGGATGTCGTGGAGCGACTGCTGGTCGATGTCGATCGCGGCGGCGGTTATGCGCAGGCGCTGGCGATCGAACTCTATGACTGGACGCGGGAAGAGTACGAAATCTTCACTTACCGCGATGGCAGCGAACTGGACTTAAGCAGTCCGCAACGTTTCCTGGGACCGGGCAATGCCGTCAGAATCCGCCTGGAGTATGGCGATGGCATGGGCACCTTGCGCGTTCGTAAGATAAGAATCGAGCAGACCGGGCGTTTTTCCTAGCGTTCGAGTGGGAAGAGGCGATGGACTGGATAATCAAGACCTATGACTTGCACAAGTCCTTCGGCAATTTCGAGGCGCTGCGCGGCATCTCGCTGGAAGTGCCGGCTGGTTCGATCTACGGTTTCGTCGGTCCCAACGGCGCTGGCAAAACGACAACGATGCGCATATTGACGACTTTGACCCGGCCTTCGAGCGGGCAGGCTTGGGTTGCCGGTCATTCGGTGTTGGAAGATCGGCGGGCGGTGCGAAGAGCCATCGGCTATATGCCCGACGAGTTCGGCGTGTATGAGGACTTGCGCGTCTGGGAATATCTGGATTTTTTCGCCGCTTGTTACGATATCCCGGAAAATCAGCGCAAGGTGTTGGTGGCGGACTTGCTTGAGCTGGTTGACTTGCAGCATCGGCGCGAGGAGATGGTGGACAAGCTCAGCCGGGGCATGAAGCAGCGCCTGTCGCTGGCGCGCACGCTGGCGCACGATCCGCAGGTGCTGATCCTGGACGAGCCGGCCTCGGGCTTGGATCCGCGGGCGCGGGTGGAAATCCGCGAGCTGCTGGGCGAACTGGCGAATATGGGCAAGACGATATTCTTTTCGTCGCATATCCTGGCTGATGTCGAAGATGTCTGCTCGCATATCGGCATTGTGGAAGCGGGCGAGTTGATCATGCAGGGCAGCATTGATGACTTGAAATTGGAGTTGATGGCGCATCGGGAAATCATCGTTACGGTGATGAATCATGATGTCGCTGAGATTGTGATGAGCCTGGTGAGCGGTGTTGGGCAGGTCGCCGCCGCCGAGATCATCACACCTAAGAACGGCCGGGCGCGGGTGCGGGTCGATTTCGCTGGCAACGATGAAGAATTGGGCGCTTTGAGTCGGCAGCTCTTTGAAGGCGATGTTCTGCTGCTGGGCTTCAACGAAGAAGAGAAAGATCTGGAGCACATGTTCATGCGCGTCACCCGTGGTTTGGTGACTTAAACCGAGGGAGAGCGAATATGGCGACATACACTGCCGACAGCCTGCACTTTCCGGCTGAGGACAGCGGTCGAGCGGGCGCATTCGCTGCGCTGGACGCCAAACGCGCCGGTTGGGATACGATGAATTTCGCCGCCGTGCGCCTGGGCGAAGGCCGGACTTTCGAGGTCGCCATCGATGCTTTTGAATACGTGGCGGTGGTATTAAGCGGACGCTGCAATATCCGCAGCAACAAGGGCGACTTCGAGGAGCTGGGCCGGCGCGACAGTGTCTTCAGCGGCTTGCCATACGCGGTCTACCTGCCGCCGCACACAGAATTCGCCATCGAATCGCTGAGCGAGAACTTCGAGTTCGCTTCCTGCTGGGCGCCATCCGAGCGAGAGGCGCAAGCCCAACTGATTAAGCCGCGGGACATCGAAGTGCAATTGCTGGGCGGCGGCAATTGCTCAAGGCAGATGTGCCGAATCATCGGCGGCGCCTTCCCGGCGGATCGCTTGCTGGTGTATGAGCTGTACACGCCCGGCGGCAATTGGTCGAGCTACCCGCCGCACAAGCATGATACACACAAGACTGATGAGCGCGGCAAGGTGCTGGAGGCGCAACTGAACCGCTTCAGCTTCTACAAGTTCGACCGACCGACCGGATATGCCTATCAGCGCGTCTATGCCGTCGACAAGCGCTGGGACGCCCGGATGATGGCGCGCCAGCACGATATTGTTCTGATGCCCGCCGGTTACTATACGATGGTCAGCGCCCCGGGCACAGTGACCTACACCTTAAACTTCCTGGCCGGCTCGACCCGCGACTTCGCCTATAGCGATGATCCCGATTTCAGTTGGGTGCGGGATGTGTTGCCGGGCATAGATCCGCGACTGCCGCTGGTGGATTTGGGCATGGAAATCGGTCATTAGAACTATTCTGCCCCCAAGGTTTTTTACCAGCATTCATATTTCCTGCCAACGGCGGACGCCGACATAATGCTTGACGCAGCTTCAGCGCGATTTATCGACCGATGCTAGAATGACTTGCGTATACTTTGACTTCGAGTGCATTTGTCAAGCAAGGAGCGGATATGCGCCGTCTAACCATTTTGATATTAACCATGCTGGTTATGCTGTCGCTGGGATCAGCCGCAGTTATGGCTCAGCAAGTACACGTCGTGCAACGGGGCGAAACACTATATAGCATCTCGCGACGATATGACCGCACGGTTGAAGAAATCGCACAGGCGAACGGTTTGAGCGAGCCCTATATTATTCATGCGGGCAACCAACTCACGATCCCGCCCGTTGGCGGCGTGACGCAAGCCCCCGCCCCGGCGCCAGAGGAGCAGCAGCCGACGGGCACGACCACCTACACGGTTCAGCGCGGCGACAACCTGTCAACTATCGCGGCGCAGTTCAACACGACTTACATTGAATTGGCGCGGATGAATGGCATCGCGGATCCGGATGTGCTGCATGTTGGGCAAGTCTTAACAGTGCCCGGCGCGCCACCGCCACCCGCCGAAGAAACAGCCACTACGCCAGAGACCGCAGCGCCACTGCCGAGCACAGCCAATACTGGCGGCTTTGAATTGGGCGGGCAGGCGCTGAGCTTCGCGCATCCAGGCCACATGAAGAACGCAGGAATGACCTGGGTGAAGCGCCAGGTCAAGTGGCATGGCAACGAACCCGCCAGCAACTTCCAGCACTTAATCGACAGCGCCCGCAACAACGGGTTCAAGGTATTGCTGAGCGTGATCGGCGAAAAGAATCAGATCGGGTCTAATCCGGGCGGATTCTATCAGAATTACGCCAATTTCCTGGCTGATTTGGCGCGCGGCGGCGCGGACGCCATCGAAGTTTGGAATGAGATGAATATTGACCGCGAGTGGCCTGCGGGGCAGATCAGCGGTGCGAATTACGTACAGATGCTCAGCGCGGCCTACAACGCGATCAAATCCGCCAACCCCGGTACTTTGGTGATCAGCGGCGCGCCCGCGCCCACGGGCTTCTTCCAGGGTTGCACTCCCAATGGCGGCGATGATGACTGCTACTTGCGGCAGATGCAGGCGGCTGGCGCAGCCAATTATATGGATTGCGTCGGCGTCCACTACAACGCCGGTATCGTCCCGCCCGATGCAACCAGCGGAGCGCCGGTTGGCAGTTCCGGTCATTATTCCTGGTACCTGCCGCGGATGATGACCTTGTATCGGAGCTTCTTCCCGAGCAAACCGCTCTGCTTCACCGAGCTCGGCTACCTGACCGGTGAAGGCATTGGCGCGCTGCCGGGCGGATTCGCCTGGGCTTCGGACAATACCTTGGCGGAGCAGGCGGCCTGGCTGGCGGGCGCGGTGCATCGTATGCGAGGCTCGGGTTATGTCCGCTTGTATATCGTATGGAATGTCGACGCCACGCATTGGGGCTCTGATCCCCAAGCGGGATATGCCATTGTGCGGCCCGGCGGCGCCTGCCCCGCTTGTGATTCGCTGCGGGTGGCGATGGGCGGCTAGTCCCGGAGAATATCTAGTTAAAGGGCGGGATCGGCGGGTCTCGCCCTTTTCTTTTGGGATTGCGGGCGAAAGCGGGTTGGGCGCGGGTGACCTGGCAGGCAGCCCGAAAGCGTGCGGCCTGACGTCGACGGGCGAGTTAGTAGCTCGCCCCTATACATCTACTATTTGAGTCGCTGTTGATGAGGCGATCTAGAGTTGATAGTCGCCGGTGACGAGAACGATTTTGTGGCTGTAATTCTCGACATATTCGAAGAGCTTGGCTTGCAGGTCAGCCCAATCGGAACTGGTGATGATGTCGCGCATGGCGCTGGCGTCTTCCGCGATGGCGCCCGCCATGATCCGCGGCACATCGGAACTGGCATAAACATTGTACCAAGCTTCGATAGGCGTTAAGCCCAGTTTGGTCGTATTGGGCACCCATTCCCGCATGACAAACTCAAAGTATTCTTGATCCAAGCCCGGCTTGATATCCCATGTCATGAGGATTTTGACGTTTCCGTTTCGCATGGAGCGACGCCCTCATCGCAGATTGGCAGTGTACACATAGTATAACGCAATTCGAGTGAGAATCGGTTCTTGACCATTTACGTCGCCGGGAGCAGACGAAGCACCTGCGTTTGCTCGCTTAAGCCAGCTGTGGTCACACGCAGGGAATCCTGACATTCGATGCTGGCGACGCCCATAGCCTTGAGGAAACCGTCGAGCGCCGGGTCAAAAGCTTCTTCGCTGAGGTCCGGGGCGTGCATCGGCAGGACATAATTCGGCTCAATCATGCTGATTAAATCCGCCAGTTGGTCACCGCTTAGCGCTGCGCCGCCAATTGGCAGCAGAAGAGCATGCACTTCGCCAAACTGTTCGATGATGGATTGATCCGGCAGTTGATGCAGGACGCCAAGATGCAGGAAGTTCAGGCCGTTAGGATATTCAAAGTGATAGGCGATGTTTCGCAACACCTGATCGCTGTCAGCCACATGGACGTGCAGAGCAAGGCCAGTGACAAAGAGCTCGCCAATTTCATATTCGCCCGGCGCGGAGATGACGTATTTGTCGCCGCGGATATCATCGACCTGCCCCGCGGCTTCCGCATGACTGACTGTCACCAGATCCGCTTTCAAACTGCGCTGAGCCAGGTCCAGCGCCGGCAGATAAGGATCGGTCAAGACTGTGGTATGTCCGCGTTCGGTGATGCGAAAGCAACTGTAGCCGTACCAGGTGATCTCCAAGATGCGTCTCCCTCACAAGCCTGCCGGTTTCGCGCTGCCCGCTAACTAGGCGCGGATGCCCCAATGATACATCCGCCGCGGCGAATTGGCAGTGCAAAGTCGAGCCAAGGAGCGTCTATTCCGCCAGCCTGCCCCACTCTTCCAGCGCCGCCTCGAGTTCTTCTTCCGCGCGCTTGTATGATTCTCCCAGCGCCCGCACTTTGACAGCATCATGAGCCAGGCTAGCGTCATCAAGCTGGATACTGATGTCGCTGAGTTGGGCTTCCAGGGCGTCGATCCTGGTTTCCAATTCGGAGGCGCGCTGTGCCAACTGGAAGGGATTCAAGCCATATTTTTTGTCCGTATAACGAGCCTGACCTTTGACTTTGGAATGCGCTGATCTGTTCCTGTCGTCGGCGGCAGCCTGCGCCAGACGGCGGTTGCGGGCGCGCAGATATTCCTGATAGCCGCCGTCAGTCAGCCGCAACTCGCCCGGCGTCAATTCCCAGATCTGCGTGGCGAGGGCGTCGATCAGGTAGCGATCGTGGCTGACGAGCAGTATTGTCCCTTGGAAGCCCGCTAATACCGCCTGCAAGACCTCCTGGCTGTCGATATCGAGATGATTGGTCGGCTCATCCAGCAGGAGGAGATTGGCGCCCTGCAGGGCAAGTTTCGCCAGAGCCACCCGACCGCGTTCGCCACCAGAGAGGGAGGCGATCGTTCGGAAGACATCATCGCCGCTAAAGAGGAAGCGGCCCAGCCAATCGCGAGCCTGTGAAATCGGCATGGGCTTGACGGCGGTGACAGCGTCCAGCAGCGTATTCTCCGCGACGAGAGACTCGTGCGCTTGGGCGAAGTAGCCGGCTTTCACCTTCGCGCCCAGCCGCACCGCGCCGGCCAAAGCGGGCAGATCGCCGCTCAGCGTCTTGAGCAAGGTCGATTTGCCAACGCCGTTTGGACCGATGACGGCCACGGTCTCACCACGCTGCACCAAGCTATCGGGAACGGCAAGAAGCGGTTGCGCCGGGTCGTAGCCGACGACTAAATCGCGGGTGAGGATCACTTGATCGCCGCTGCGCTGGACGTCATCCATTTCGATGAACATCTTGCGGCGTTGCCTGGGACCGCTTTCGATAATGGCGCCGCGCTTCTTCATCGTCTCGAGCTTTTTGAGCCGCCCTTTCGCCTGGGCTGTGCGGCGGCTGCCCATGTGACGGCGGATGAACTCCTGCTCCTTGCGGATGAATTCCTGCTGCCAATAGTAGGCTTGTCGGAGCGTTTCTCGCCCGGCAGCCCGCTGCTTGGCGTAGGCGCTGTAATTGCCGCGATAGACTTGCAAGCGCCCGTATTCGATCTCCCAGATTGTCTTGGCGAAGTTGTCGATGAAGTAGCGATCGTGGCTGACCGCCAGCACGGCGCCGGCATAGGTCGCCAGGTATTTTTCCAGCCATTCGACCGCCTCGATATCGAGATGATTGGTCGGCTCATCGAGTATCAGCAAGTCCGGCTCTTCCAGGAGCAGGCGGCAGAGCAATGCCCGCGTCTTCTGGCCGCCGGAAAGCTGAGGCAGCGGCGTTTCATAGTCGTCCGCGCTGAAGCCCAGCCCGGACAGGACCATCTTGATGCGCGCTTCATAGCTGTAGCCGCCGAGGCGCTCAAACGCGGCTTGCAGCGGACCGTAGCGCTCCAGCGCCCTCTCGTAGCTGTCGGCCTGCGCCATTTGCCGCTCAAGCTGGGCGAGCTGCATTTCCATACCGCGCAAGTCTGCGAAAGCTTTGAGTTGCTCTTGCCAGAGGCTATGATCGCCGGCGAGTTCGGGCCGCTGCGGCAAGAAGGAGAGCCGCAGATTGCGCGCCAGGCTCACCGTGCCCTGCGTGGGCAAGTCGATGCCCGCCAACACATTAAGCAGAGTGGTCTTGCCAGCGCCATTGGGACCGACCAGGGCGATACGCCCGCTTTTGGCGATGGCAAGACTGAGGCCGCTGAAAACCTCGTCAGCACCGTAGTATTTCCCCAAGTCGCTTGCGGTGAGAAGGGACATGGCTCGCTTGAACTGGCTAGATGGCGAAACGCGCGCATTATAACAGACCGCGAATACCCGCGTAACACCCGTCCCTCCACATGAAAATTGGCGCCCAGTTATCTACTATCTTTTCCTCATTACAATACAATGAGCATAAACAATTCTCCATCTTGAGGCGGCATGGATTCGCAAAGAGCGCGGAAGACTCATCGGAGACGGCGCTGGCGGCAGTCGCTCATCGCGGTCTTCATTTTGCTGAGCATCATGATGACTTTTGTGTCGCGAGCATTTCATGTGGGCCGATCCGGGTCGGTCGATATGGGGAGCGTAGCCCCAGCGCCAACGCCGGTCGCCTATCAAGAGTTGGGATTTGAATTCGGGCGCGGGTACATCGGGCCCAATTGGCAGCTTTACTTCAACGAGCCCGACGAAGGTAGCGAGCGCGCCGAATACGCCAATGGGCTTGACGAAGTACTTGCTGCCGCCATTGACGGGGCAGCAGCCACGCTCGATATTGCGGCTTTTGAACTGAACAGCGATGCCCTCCGCGATGCGATAGCGGCGGCGCATGAACGGGGCCTAGTCGTGCGGATCCTCACCGATGATGATCACGGCTTGCAGGACGAGCGCGATTCGCATCTGCGCGACCTGCTTCAAGCAGACATCCAACTGCATGACGATGATCGTTCAGGTCTGATGCACAATAAGTTCGTGATCATCGATGGGCAGGCAGTATGGACCGGTTCGTGGAATTACACGGTCAACGGCAGCTATCGCAACAATAACAACGCTCTGGTGCTCGAAAGCGTAGCGGCGGCAGCGGCGTATCAAGCCGAGTTTGACGAGATGTTCGAGCGCGGCGAGTTCGGCAAACGCTCACGCGATGGCGGGACCGTCACGTTTGCGCATGACAACGGCGAAATCAGCATTCTGTTTGCACCGGAAGCGGATGAGATCAGCGCGCTCAGGTCTGAGATCGCGCGGGCGCAGCGGTCGATTCGTTTCATGACCTTCGTGTTTTCGCTGGAAGCGCTGGCGGAGGCGATGCTGCTGCAGGCAGCAAATGCAGACGTGGCAATTGAGGGCGTATTCGAGAAGCGGAACAGCACAGCAAGCTGGAGTCAATTGCCCGCGCTGCATTGTGCCGGGGCGGCAGTGCGGCAGGATGGCAATCGCTACATTCTGCATCACAAAGTCATTATTATCGACGATGACACCGTGATTACCGGCTCCTTCAACTTCTCGCGCAGCGCCGCGGAAAGCAATGACGAGAACATCGTGATCATCCGCAACGCCGATATCGCCGCGCTCTATCTCGACGAATGGCGGAGAATCTGGGATAGCGCCGAGGAGTTGGCGCCAAACGAAGTGATATGTGATTAGCGGCAGGCTCGCTCAGTTTTGCGCAGATGGAGAGGGGATTTCTTCGGCTGCCGCTCGATTTCGCCGCGCGCTTCCAGATCCAATTGCACCGCCTTGCAATACCAGCGGACGGAGCCGGGCTTGGGGAAAAGCGCCCGCGGCACATCGTTTTGGCTGAGCCAGGCGCGGACCTTATCTTCCAGTTCTGAAAATGGCATCCAACTGTCTACGGGCAGGCTGGCCAGCATAGCCGCGCGAATATGATTGTATTTTTCTTCTTTGAGGTTCTCACGGTGTTCTGGATGATTGACATTTCGCGCTTGAATCGTGCTCATTTGTGATTCTCTCCTATCCCAGCAAAAGCAAGTTAGTCATGCGAAAATTGATATGTACTGGTGGCGCAGGCGGGCGACACACAGGGGCGCGTAGACACAGCCCGTCAGTCGCCCTTACAAATACTTTTAATTATTGTCCGTCTCTTTACTTTGTCGCATGTTTTCACTTACTCGGAACTACTCCAGTCAACAAATGCGTCTATATGTCAAGCTGTCACTGTGACGCTGTCGAAGAGTCGATAGGCATCCTCGCGGCGGCAGAGCAGGGTTCCGGGCGTCATGACAGCGGCGCTGCCCGCGGCCACGCCAAAACGCGCTGCGTCAGGTAGACTGCGCCCCTCCGCCAATGCCACAACGATGCCGCCGACCATGCAATCGCCCGCGCCGACCTTGCTCGCGATCGGCACCACGGGCGCGTGAAAGTGCAGGTAGTCCGCAGCCGTGACTAGGGCGGCGCCGGCCGCGCCCATTGACACAACCATCACTTCCGACAAGCCTTCCGCGATCAAACGGCGGCAAGCGGATTTGATATGCGCCTCGTCGCGTATCTTTTCACCGGCGAAGATTTCCAGCTCGCGCAGGTTCGGCTTGATTAGGTATAAGCCCTTGCCCAGCGCGTGATTCAGCGCGTCGCCCGCCGTATCTAGGATAACGCGAATATCGTGTTGGCGGGCATAGCGCGTGATTTCGCCATAAAATTCGAGTGGAACGCCATCGGGCAAGCTGCCGCTGGCGACAAAGTAGTCGGGATCTAAATTGAAAACTGTCTCGAGGCAGGCGGTCCACTCCTCCACCGACAGTGCGGGACCGGGCAAGGTGAAGCGATATTGCAAAGAGCTGCTTTCTTCATAGACGACAAAACTTTCGCGTGTGATACCGCCGATCTCCACAGGATGATGGGCGATGCCTTCAGCCGCCAGAAGCTGCGTCAGCATCGCGCCGGTGTGCCCGCCAGCGGCGTAGACAGCGCTAGACTTGCCGCCGAGAAAAGAAATCGCCCGCGAAACATTAATGCCTCCGCCGCCAGGATAGAAGCGCGGAGCGGCGCAGCGCAGCTTGATCTCGGGCGCCACTGAGTTGATGCGGGTGGCCACATCAAGCGCCGGGTTCATCGTGAGGGTCACAATTTTCTGCATGGGCGTCATAAGCCTCGTGAATCGCAAACAGTGGCAAGTTTAACGAGAGGCAATTCTGGTAACCAGCCTTTATTCGCGGCGCCGGAATAATAAGCGTTCTTGGTCAAAGCTTAACGATTGTCGGCGAGCCTCGGGTTACTTTCCGCCAAGATTTGCTTATAATCACTCACTGAGATCACTCGCAGCTTGGAATAAGGAATGTCTATGCACGTTTATCTCATCCGCCATGCGCAATCGGAAAACAACATCCTGACAGCCGAGACGATGCAGCGCCGCAAGGTCGACCCTGATCTGACCGAGTTGGGCTACCGACAGCGTGAGGCATTGGCGGAATACCTGGCGAATGAGTCGGGCCTGGGCAATGACGGCTTTGGCATCAGCCGCCTCTACACCAGCCCTATGTACCGCTCGCTCTTGACGGCGCAGCCCGTCAGCAAAGCTTTGGACAGGCAGCCGATGACCTGGGTGGATCTGCACGAGAAAGGCGGTATGTTTCGCCGAGAGAATGGAACCTTCAAGGGTTTCTCGGGCATGTCCCGCTCCGCCATCTTGCAAGAGTTTCCCAGCTATCGACTGCCGGAAGCGGTTTCGGAGAACGGCTGGTATGATGCGTCACTAGGCTTAGAGCCGGAAACGCACAGTTTCTATCGCGCCATCAAAGTCGCCAAAGACTTGAGCGAGTGGGGCAAGACCGACGCGGTCATCGCCTTGATCTCTCACGCCGGCTTTCTCGACATTTTGTTGAAAGCGATATCCGGCCAATTGCCGTCCCGTCCCCAGAGCATGAGCTATTATCACAACAACACTGCCATCACTCGCGTTGACTACGACGGCGCGCGGCCGATACTGCAATACATGAATCGCGTCGATCATTTGCCGCCAACGATGCGATCCTGGTAGCAGCCGACGGCTCTGAGCGGAGGGAGGCGCCTAATGTCTGATTTAAGCGGACAGGTAGCTGTGGTGACGGGCGGCGGTGGCGGTATTGGCAGCGCTATCTGCTGGCGACTGGCCGCCGCGGGCGCGCAGATTGTCATCACCTATAACAGCGATCAAGGCAAGGCGCGGGCGACCGCCAACAGCCTGGCCAGCGGAAATCACCTGGTCATAAGCTGTCCGGTAGACGACAGCGGCGCCCAAGCCGCGCTGGCGGAGGCTATCGCCGAGAAATACGGTCGGCTGGATATCCTGGTGAACAACGCGGGCATCAGCCAGGCAGTCGCCCATGCTGACCTGGACGGGCTGGATGATGAACTGATTGACCGAATCTTTCGTGTCAACTGGCGCGGCGCCTTCGCGTCGATCCGGGCATTTGCGCCCTTGCTGGG
>WTGB01000016.1 GCA_011523735.1 Chloroflexota bacterium | reverse complement strand
TGTGTTCTGTAAGCCAACTTTCAGTTCCATTTTGACGAGAAATCGCCAATTCTTCGTGCGCCAGTCCCATGCAATTCGAAGAGACGAACCATTAGACAAATCCATTGTCCACCAAAACGGGTCAAGACCACCCCCTCTCCCCTTGTGGGAGAGGGGGCCGGGGGGTGAGGGGTGAATTGTGAGTCGCCCGCAAATCACCATTTTTAACGCCGACAATAACTGTCCGGCAAACATGTCCGCTCCTCAGCCCCTTGTGATGCTCGCCAGTAGCGCAGTGTCTACGCGCGCTAGAGATGGCGAGAAAGGGGGCTGAGGGATGAGGGGTAGAAAATCACGCATTTTTCGATAATACCAATCAAGTCTTGTAGGGGCGACTGACGGTCGGTGTCGGCGGTCAGTGTCTACGCGACCTACGCGACCCGCCGAATCGCCCGAAAATGTGTCACGATTAACTTGGAACTACTGAGGGGCAGCCCGCGTTAGGTTTTGAAGAAGACCGATGAATAATCCACAGCAACCGGACTTGACGCTGCATCTTGTGCAGCGAAAATCGCGCTCGCTCAATTTGAAGCATCGCTTGAAGCTGCACGAAGTCCTCATTCAATTATGCCTCTTCGCTTGTGGCTTGCTGTCCATCTTCACCACCATCGGCATCATCCTGGTCTTGGGCAATGAATCCATCGCCTTTTTCACGCGCGACCAATGGGTGAACACCAACCGCGCCATCTTGAGCGACATGGACGAGAGCGCGGCCCGCTTCACCGTGGAGCCGGGCAAAGCTCTCGAAGCGATCCAAGTCGGCGACACGATTCGCGTCGGACAAGAGGTGATGGAGGTCGTCGAGTTTCAGAACAATCGTTTTGAAATCGATGTGCTCGGGACGGGCGGCGGTTTCAAACGCTGGTGCGAGACGGAGGCGGAACTGGCGGAAAGTGAGCAGGCGCGGCCCCTCATCGTCAATGCCAGCCGGCCGATCAAACAAGCTGAAATCGATGCCTGCGCCGAAGTGGGCATTGCGCCAGTCGCCTTTCGCGTCGGCACGGATGCGCTGGCGATCGTGGTCAGCGCGGAGAACGACTTCCTGACCGAGCTGAGCTTTGCCGAACTGCAGCAGATCTTCAGCGGCGCGGAAACCTGGTCCGATCTGCGCGAGGGTTTCCCGGATAAGCCGATCAAGCTGATCATCCCGGGCACGGACAGCGGCACATTCGATTTCTTCGTCGAAGAGCTGCTTGCTGGCGATCCCGCCGCTATGTTGGCGACTGACCCGATCATGTCGGAGAATGACAACCAACTGGTCGGCAGCATCAAGCGCAATCCTTATAGCATCGGCTTTTTGGGTTATGCCTATTATCTGAATAACAGTGATGACCTGCGGATTATCACGCTGGACACGGTCACGCCGGAAGCGGAGACGGTGGAAGACGGCAGTTACGCCCTGGCGCGCCCGCTCTTCATTTACAGCGATGCCGGCATCATGCGCGAGCAGCCGCAGGTGAAAGACTTCATCAGCTATTATCTCGCCCGCGTCAACGAGGTCATTGTCGACGCCGGCTATTTTGCGGCGTCCATCGAAACGCTGGCGCAGGCGCGCAACGAGTGGATCCGGGCGGCCGGCGCGGGGGAAATGCCTGTCGTCAACCCAGCGGAAGTCGCTGGCGAGCTTCGCGCGGCGGGCAGTTCCACGGTATATCCGCTGACCAAACGTATCGCTGAGCAATTCGTCGAGGACGGTTACCTGCCGCAGCTGACAGTGGCTCGCGGCCTCCGCGGCGAGCATACAATCGCGCCCCATCGGGCCGGCGTGTCAGTGGAATACAACGATCAGCCCACGCTCATCGAATTCTTCACCAATACAAATTGGATCCCGGCGATCGGTGAATTTGGCGTCATCCCGCTGATCAACGCGACCTTGATGACAAGCACCATCGCCATGTTGGTCGCGCTGCCCTTGGGCATCGGCGCGGCGATCTACCTCAGCGAATACGCATCGCCGCGGGTCCGGGGCGCCTTGAAGCCGCTGTTGGAAATCCTGGCTGGCATCCCGACGGTCGTCTACGGCTATTTCGCGTTAACCTTCATGACCCCCCTCCTGCGCGCGGTCTTCGGCGTCGATATCGTGAATATCTACAACACCGGCTCGGCTGGCATTGTGGTCGGCATCTTGATCATCCCCTTGATCAGCTCGATGAGCGAAGACGCTTTGCATGCGGTGCCGAATGCGCTCAGGGAAGCATCTTATGGCTTGGGCGCGACCAAGCTGGAGACGACGGTCAAAGTCGTCGTGCCAGCCGCCCTTTCCGGCATATTGGCCGCTTTTATCGTGGCGGTCTCCCGCGCCATAGGCGAGACAATGATCGTGGCGATCGCGGCCGGCGCCGGACCCAATTTCAGCTTCAGCCCCTTCGACTCAGCCGAGACCATGACCGGGCATATCGCGCGCATCAGCGGCGGCGACCTTAGCTACGATTCGATCGACTATAACAGCATCTTCGCAATCGGACTGACGCTGTTTGTGATGACATTCATGCTCAACGTGCTCAGCCAGGTTATCATCACGCGCTTCCGGGAGGCTTACTAAATGGACCGGGGCAAAAGCAAACACTACATGCCCGGCGAGGCGGAATTCTTCGAGCGCCTGGAAGCCCGGCATCGGCGCGGGCGTTTCGGCAAGATCTTCAACTATTTCTCCGTCGCCGTGGCGGCGCTGGCGCTGGTGGCTCTCTTCTTCAACATCGCCAATGAAGCTTTTGGCACGACCGGCGTCGTCAACACCATCGAGCCGGAGACATTGACTGGCGGTCCTCCGCTGGAGGCTCTGAGCAATGACGAACTGGCGCTGATCCTCGCCGAAAATGTCAAAGACCGTTTGCGCGTCCTGATCCGCGATACGATCAGCCAGGTCGATGTGACTGACTTCACCAGTTCCAGTGTTGCCGAGATCGTCGGCGACCCGGATGTGGACCCGGCGATCGCCGGCGAACTGCTGAAGAGCATCAGCCCGGAGCAGCAGGCGAGCCTGCTGGCCAAATATGCTGATCATGGCGCGCTGCGCAACCTGGTCTTGGAAGAAGTGGTGGAACAGCAGGTCATCGCCAGCTTCCCGCTGGTGGAAACGATCTTCAACTTCGAAGCGGTCAAGGCGGAGATTGAGGGACCGATCCTGGCAAACTTCAAAAAGCGCGAAAAGCGTGACGAAGCCAAGGTCGAGGTCATCCGCTTTTACAGTTGGCTGGACAGGGAATTCCTGACCAGGCCAATGTCGAGCACGCCGGCGCTGGCGGGCGTCCGCACGGCGCTGATCGGGTCGGTCGGCTTGCTGGCGGTGGTCGTCCTGGTGGCGCTGCCCCTGGGGGTCGGCGCGGCGATCTATCTCGAAGAATATGCCCATCACGGTTTCATCAACCGCGTCATCGAGACCAATGTCCGCAATCTGGCCGGTGTGCCATCCATCATCTATGGCATGCTCGGTTTGGCCATCTTTGTAAGAGCGCTGGCGCCATTTTCCAGCGGCTTGATCTTCGGTTACAACTTTGAGGCGCCGACAGTCGCCACAGTGATTGAGCGGATCGCACCCGCCTTTGCTGGCGCGATAACCTACGATGGAAGCGCAATCAGCAGCAACTCCGATGTTCTTGACATCCCGACGGCGCAGCGAATCGTCGATACCTTCTTGTTTTACGGCAGTCCGAGCTTGAACATGACTGGCAATAGCGCCCTGCCTGAGATGTCGGATGCGCTGGCGGAGGCGCTGAAGATCAGCGTCGACGCCGCGCTAGTCCGCGCTGATGAAGACTATGATATTAAAGTGCGGGGCAACTATTATCGCTTTGATGTCGCCGAGGACGCCGCCATCAGCGATGCTGTCTTCGACCAGTTGATGAGGAGCCTTGCCCGCATCAACAGCTTCGCGCCCAATGGCCGCACACTGGTCAGCGCCGGTTTGACCTTGGTCTTGCTCATATTGCCCATCATCATTATCAACGCGCAGGAAGCGATCCGCGCCGTGCCCTATACCATCAGGGAAGCCTCCTATGGCTTGGGCGCGACGCGCTGGCAGACGATCTGGCGGTCTGTGCTGCCGGCCGCCCTGCCCGGCATCATGACCGGTACGATCTTGTCCGTTTCCCGCGCAGTTGGGGAGACGGCGCCGCTGATCGTCGTCGGCGCGGCCACCTTCCTGGTCACCGACCCGACCAGCCCGTTTTCGCAATTCACGGCGATGCCGATACAGATTTATCAGTGGACGGCGCGCCCGCAAGGGCAATTCGCCGATATCGCCGCCGCCGCTATCATCGTGCTGCTGGCATTGATGCTGACGCTGAACGCCGCGGCCATCGTCCTGCGCAATCGCTATTCGATAAGGTTCTAAGTCATGGCTGTGCCAGCGCAAGAGCACGTTCACACCGATGCCGATCTGGTGATGGAACTGCGCCAATGCAGTTTCTATTACGGGCGATTCCGCGCCGTCGCGGACGTCAGCCTGCCCATCTACCAGAACAAGATCACAGCTTTCATCGGCCCCTCCGGCTGCGGCAAAAGCACGGTGCTGCGCGGCATCAACCGCATGCTGGATCTGGTGCCCGGCGCGCGCGTCGATGGCGAGATCATCTACCGCGGCCAAAACCTGTATGACAATCAGGTTGACCCGGTCGAGGTGCGCCGCCGGATCGGCATGGTCTTCCAGAAACCCAATCCCTTTCCCAAGAGCATTTACGACAATGTGGCTTATGGTCCCCGCTTGCTGGGCGTCAAGAAGAAAGGCATCCTGGACGAGGTTGTTGAGCGCAGCCTGCGCGGCGCTTCGCTCTGGGATGAAGTCAGCGGCGACCTGAACAAGTCGGGCTTGGCGCTATCCGGCGGGCAGCAGCAGCGGCTTTGCATCGCGCGCACGATCGCAGTCGAGCCGGATGTGATCTTGATGGACGAGCCCTGCTCCGCGCTTGACCCCATCGCGACCCAGCGCATCGAAGAACTCATGCAGGAGTTGCGCAACGAATATACGATTGTGATCGTCACGCATAATATGCAGCAGGCTCAGCGCGCCTCGGACTTCACCGCCTTCTTCAACATCCGCAAGGCGGAGGATAACGGTTGCGAGATTCGCTGGGGCGAATTGGTCGAGTATGACAACACGCAGAAAGTCTTCGACCGTCCCGCGCAGCAAGAAACAGCCGATTATATCGCCGGACGTTTTGGCTAGAGCGCAGGAATCCTTACCTAACAAAACGGGCGATTTCAGAGAAGAGGACGATCCTTGCGAAACTTAACAAATTACTACGAAACCCGCCAAGTATAACTCCCCCTCTCCCCTTGTGGGAGAGGGGGCCGGGGGGTGAGGGATTGTTGATTATCCGCTTGCCGCGTCCAATTCTGCCTGCTGTTCGGCGATCATTTCCTCCGTGCACTGCAGGCTCTCCAGGAATTGCCTGTCAGCCGCCATATTTTCCGGCGACTTTCTTCCTTCAATCAGCAGCCTGTTGATCATCGCCGCCGCCTGCTGCTGCTCGCCCGACTGTGATGCCATGGCGCTTAAATCCACATCCTGCAAATAAGCCGCCGCCATTTGCTTGACCTCGTCAGTCGCCCCCATCGAATCCAGCAGGCGCAGAAGACCCAGCGGGGACATAACAGACGCGCCGTCTTGGACCACCATTTCCGCCATATCTTCCAACTCGGGCGGAATTTCCATGCCCAAGGCATGCGCGACATCCAGATTGACGCCGATTGAGAGCCCGCTCCGGCTATCGATAGCCGTTGTCGCCAAGTCGAGATCGCCATTCAAATAGGCAGCCAGCATCAGACCGGTGCTGATGCCTTGCGTATAAAAATTGTAGAAACCCGCG
>WTGB01000111.1 GCA_011523735.1 Chloroflexota bacterium | reverse complement strand
AGACGCCGCGCCCGGGAAAACGAAAACGCGCGAAACCGTAAGCCACCACCGCCGAACTGACGACCTGCCCGACGACGCTCAATACGGTGATGATAGTGGTGTTGACATAGTAGCGCCCAAAGGGTCGGGCAGTCAGGGCATCGGGGTAATTCTCCCATTGCACCGGATCGGGAATCCAGGTCGGCGGATATTCGAGCGTCTGTTGTTCGGTTTTCAGCGAGGTCGAAATCGTCCAGGCGAAGGGAAAGAAGACCATGACGGCGCCCAGCAGCAGAATCGCGTAGATCGCGGCGACGCTGAGATGGGGCAGGAACTTGTCGATGAGTTGATTCTTGCGCTTTGGCGCGGCTATTGCGACATTGATTGCCATCGGTTTATTTGTCTCCCGTCAGTTCGCCTTCGTAAAAGACCCAAGCTTTTGACCAGCGGAATACCAGCAGGGTCAACACCATGATGATGATGAAGACAACCACCGCCATGGCCGAAGCGTAGCCCATCTGATATTGCATGAATCCCTTTTGGAATAAGTAATAGGTGAAGAAAAGCGACTGATTGCGCGGTCCGCCTTCCGTCATCACGTAAGCCTGTGTGAAGAGCTTGAAGGTGTCGATCATGCCGGTGATCAAATTGAAGAAGATGACGGGTGTGAGCAAGGGAAGCGTGATGCGGAAGAATTGGCGCCAGTAGCCGGCGCCGTCAATGGCCGATGCTTCATAAAGTTCGTTGGATATGCCCTGCAGCCCGGACAAATAGATGATCATGTTTCGGCCCGCCGCCGCCCATACCGCCATGACCATTAGAGACGGCAAGACAAGCGCCGCGTCATCCAGCCAGCGCGGACCGGGTACGCCCAAAAACTGCTGGATCATGGTGTTCAGAATGCCGTAGCGCGGGTTGTAGATCCACATCCAGACCAGGGAAATCGCCACCGGCGGCAGCACCACCGGCATGTAATAGATGGTGCGCCAGATGCCGATGAACTTGATGCGGCGGTTGTTGAGCAGCAGCGCCGTGCCCAGCGCCACAATGATGCCCAGCGGCACGCGCCCCAAGCCGTAGATGATTGTGACTTCCATTGACTTGAGAAATAGCCGGTCCCGAAACAGTCGCTCGAAGTTGCGCAAGCCGACGTGCCTGGGGTCACCGATCAAGTCCCAGCGGTGGAAACTCAGCCAGATCAAGCCGACCATGGGACCAATGACAAAGATCAAGAAGCCCAGCACCCAGGGCGATATAAACAGGTAGCCGTTCAGGGCTTCGCGCGCCCGTGCCGATAATCCTTGCCGGTGTGGTAAAGAAACAGTTGCCATATCAATCTACTCGCTCATCCCGTCCAAGGCGCTCTCGACGGCGAAAGCGCGCTGATGTAGATCCGGCCGCGTGAAAGCCGTCAGCGCCTCCAGGAAATAATAATCGCCGTAGATGAGTCCGTGCTCCATCAAGTTCGCCGGCACCGAGCGCGCCCCGTCTTGCAAGATCGACGATGGGCCTGTCGCGTCCCGTATTAGATAGTTTTCACAGAGCGAAATCATTATGCGCTTGGCCAGCCCAGCCCAGCGCGACGCGCGCTCTTTATCGACGGCGGCCAACTCCAGCAAGCCACAGACCGTGACCGCAGCCGCCGATGAATCCCGATATGTGTCGGGAATATGCGGGCTGTCGTAATCCCAGAAGGGCACGAGGTCGGCGGGCAGGCGGCGCTGCGAATAATCGGCCAGGGCTTGCGCCGTACTCAGGAAGCCGGGGATGGCGGTATAGCGATAGCAGGTGGCGAAGCCGTAGAGCGCCCAAGCTTGTCCGCGCGACCAACAGGAATCATGACTGTACCCCTGATATTGTTCGCGCCGGATCAGCAGACCGGTATTGGGATCAAAGTCGGCGACATGGGCAGTGGAGCCATCGCCCCGGACGAGCGCCAGCCGCGATGTGCGTGCGTGCAGCGTCGCGATATCAGCCAGCCTTGCGTCGCCGGTGATCTCGCTCGCCCAATGCAGCAGCGCCAGGTTCATCATCAGATCGATATTGGTGCGGCCCGCCCACTTGCGAATGCCATCATCGTCCCAGGCCTGCAGGTATTCCCCGCGCGGATTGAATCTTTTGGTCAAGGTGTAAGCGGCTTCAATGGCGTTGTCGTACCAGGCAGGCTCTGCGGTCAGACGTCCGGCAAGGACATGCGACAGGTAAAAGATGAAACCTAAGTCGTGCGTTCCTGTGCTTATCTTCATGTGAGCCAGTCTGTTTGTCCAGTCTTCGGCGCCGGTTCGCAACGAAGAGTCACCGGTATGTGCGTAAGCCAGCCAGAGCAAGCCGGTCCAAAAGCCATCTACCCAATGCCCGGCTGCGCGATCTTTCTCGATCGGTTGCCACGCGCCATGCTTAAAAGACTCGGGAAACTCCTCCATCGCTCCCAGGTTGTATCGCGTTGTCTCGATGCTCTGCTTCAACGCATCGTCAAATATGGCGGCCATCTGCCTGCGTACCTCAACCTACAGCGATTTCCGTTTTCCCAGCCTGCACCTGAACCCAAGCCATACCGGTCGGCGCATCGTAGTGAACTCCGCCGTTTCGCCCGTTGCAAGAGTCCGAGCTGGGTTTGCTACTCTTAAAACGGACCCACGTCGTGTCGAGAGCGGTAATGCTGACGCGTGTGTTTGCAGTGGACCAGTTCAGAGCGACATCGACAGGACGATCGGAGACAAAATGGAGCGCGCCATCGATCCACATGTTTGTGACCTCGCCAGCGAGCAACTGGTCAAGCTGGCCATTTGTGCGACGTCCGGCGAACCAACGCCCATCAACGTTTAAGTCCTCAGTGAGGATTCCGTCCTTGCCCGTTGCGAAACCAAGCTGCCACCGCCGTTCATCGCCGATCAGACAGGCAACAAGGCCGCGGTCAGCCTGCGCCGAGCTGATAGTAAATCCGGCGAGGTCCAAAATAACGAAGAATGAACAATCCTTGCGGGACTCCGATGGGCGTAGCGCCAGGGCATATTGTGTATTGCTGATGACCCAGTCGGGTTTCGCCGATGTGGGATTTGCTGTTATCTCCTGTTCATGCACCTGATGCGTGATTCCCTTTGGCTGCAGAGCGTGCAGGCGGCACGCGGTCGCTCCGCTCTTAATGGTGAAACACCCATGGCCGTCCGCCTCAGGCGGTTCGTCTGTTTGCAGCAGCCAGTCATAGCAATGTGGAACATCGGCTGAGATGACATCACGAAAGACCACGGCTTCGCCTTCAAGAAACAGCGCTTCCCTGGTGAATTGCCTCAGCTCCAAATCGCGCCTGTATGCGCGAGCTGCCTCGCCGCGGGCGTAGACGACATCGTCGAATTCATGACTTGCTTCCAGGCGCGCGCCCCAGGTCTCGTCCAAACCTCGAAACGCGTTTTTCGTCCCTTCAGCGTATTGACCGCAGCCATCAATGAGAAGGGTACTGTGGTGGCGCGTACGCTTTTCTTTGGCGTAGCCGTCATCCACGGCAAGATAGTCGTCTCCCTTAATAATGATGAAGCCGTTGGCATCGGGATGATCGTGCCCGGCGCTAAGCGTCTGCCAGCCGCGACTGTGGTTCAATGCGTGACCGCTGTGCCAGGCTTTCATACCGTTGGGCGTGCCGCATTTGAAGGCCATGGCGACGGCGTCTGCATTCCAGGAGCTTCGCATTGCCACAAGCCCCAGGTCAGCAAATGCGCGAATGCGCGGCAATGCTACGACAGGTGATTCCTCGACTTCCGGCTCATACCAAAGGAATTCCAAGCCGGATTCCGCCCATAAGCCAGGTTTGACCAGACCTTGGGCTCCCTCGCGCTGCCATTCACCCGTTCTGTAAAAGTGTCGATAGAGCCGTTGTGCTTCGCCAATGTTGTAAAGGCCGGCCAAGCGCGCATAGACCGCCGCCGTGTGGGCGCTGCGTCGATCGTGACAATCGCCGAAATTGGCCGTGTCGACCAGGTTGGGCCCGCTCAGATGGAGCCGATAGAAAAAGGTATTCCTCAAAAACTCCGAATCATGCAGGTCTTCCCCCGTCTCCTGTTGAAGCAGGTCGGCGTAGATCAAGAACCAGATGACACCATAGCGCCAGTAAACGGGTCCTTCGTAGTTCGAGCCGTCCTCGGGCATGTATGACAAGGCTTGCACAAAGTTGTCTCGCGCTAGCGCCGCCCAGGCGCCCGCCTCGCTGTATTCATCGCAAAGGGCATAAGCGGCGGTTGCCAATCCACCGTAGCAGATCCAGTTGTGGTTCTGCCAATATGCGGAGCTCCACCATTTCCCTTCGGTCGCTAGGGCAAAATCATAGAGTTTCTTACCCTGCAGAATCAGCTTGTCCCGCAAGTCATCGCGCTCGCTAGATGGCAACGCGTCCTTCAACCAATCGTAACCAAGCCCGAGCCCGAAAAGCAGCCAGGCGGCATCCAGATCATGATCGGGCATCCGCTCCTTGCCCCAGTGGGGGTAGGCGATAGCCGACTTGATCCAGCGGCGTGCGGCATCTAGGTGTGCCGAGTCTCCCGCCAGCAAATGCGCCAGCGCCAAATTCAGCACCACCGTGCCGATATAAGTGATGGAATCGCTGGGATGGTCGGACGGAGGCAAATCGTCATGATGAGAATTGGCTTGCCGAAGCAAACGCTCAAACTGAGACGAGTGCGTCGTCTCCGCCAGAGACCGCCAATTTTCAAGCGTGTGGTGCTTAAGAAAGAGATACTCTCGCATGAAGCCAGACTCTCCAGCGCCTAGACGAACCAGGCGCCGCCGTTTATTTCCGCAACCTGGCCCGTAACCCACTTGCCAAGATCCGATACGTAATACAAGACGGCGCCGGCTACATCGGGCGGCAGCCCCGCTTCACCAAGTGGAATCCCACTGATGATTCCCGCGTAATTGTCCAGCCCGGTGAAGGTTTCGTGGAAGGGCGTTTCGGCGATGAAACCAGGCGCGAGCGCATTAACTGTGATCTTCCGTGGCGCCAGCTCTTTGGCAAGCCCTCGCGTCAGGCCGATGACTCCAGCTTTCGACGCAGCATATGGGACAGTACCGTTTCCGCCGCCATTCCGCGCAGCCATAGACGACATATTCACGATCCGGCCGCCGTCCGGCATGCGCTTCAAGGCTTCCCGCGTACAGTAAAAGGCGCTCGAGAGGTTCACATCTATGACGCGGTGCCAGTGTTCGTCTGACATACCGTCGGTCGTCACACGATTAACGAGATGCCCCGCATTGTTGACCAGTATGTCAATCTTGCCATTCATCGATGCAGCGACATTCGATACTACTGTCGCTACTTGGTCGCTGTCGGTCGCGTCCAATTGAAACATCTCGGCCTGACAACCAAGCGCATTCAAGTCCTTCAAGGTATCAACTGCTTCGCTTTCGTGCGAGAAATATGTGATACTCACCTGCGCGCCACATTTTGCGAGCGCTTTGGCGATGCCGGCGCCAATTCCAACGTTTCCGCCGGTCACCAATGCCGTTTTGCCATCAAGATTGATCTGCATGCGCGATTCCTTGTTTGATAATATCAAACTGAGTACATCATTATCGTACGTTGATTTTAGACATCGCTATGTGGGTTGTCAAGGTCGCTGGGAATCCTGCCATATCTGTATGAATTTCTATTGTATAAGTGCAGAATGCCTATCTTACGGAAACATGGCGGGACTAGACGTTCGAGAAGCCATTAAACTGCACGGCGATTACTCGCCATGAGCAGCGATCGCCGGAACTTGGCATATGGCCTATCTTGTCGCCAGTATTGCGCTGATTAACGGGCCGCCGGCTGCCGCCAATCACTTATGTGTCCTATCCGGTATTGTCCAACTTTTGCTCGGCTTAACGCGCCGTAGAAAACTGGCGCACAAGTGAACAATACCGGTTTGCACGCTGACAATGACTGGTCTTGACCCGTTTTGGTGGACACTGAGTTTGTCTAATATTCCGCCTCTTC
>WTGB01000047.1 GCA_011523735.1 Chloroflexota bacterium | reverse complement strand
TCGAAGAGGCGGAATATTAGACAAACTCAGTGTCCACCAAAACGGGTCAAGACCAAGGGGCCGGGGGTGAGGGGTAAAAAAACCCTAAAGGTCAAGGCGCATGTGCCAAAGCTCTCGCTTGATCTTGAACTGATGCTGCTTGAGCAGCTCGCTGACAACCTCATCATCGCGCGGGTGCTCGACCACGATCGTCGAGCGGCTGTATCGCGAGACCAAATTACCCAAATGCGCTTGGGCATAAGGGCGATGGTCAATTTGCGGGGAGGCGAAAAACCAGGCGCGAATATTGCCGAAGCTCACAGCGCTTTCCAGCCAGCATGAGGCCAGAATGTCGCCCGCGGCTTCATCGCGGATTATCAGTCTTTCCAGGCTGTTAAGAGAGATCACATCTCGCAGCTGTTTCCAGAATGGCGTCTGAAAAGCGGCTCGGTGCAACGGCTTGAGCCAGCCCAGCCCGCCAAGATTGTTGGGACGAGCCGCTTGAGCCAAGGCGTATTCGGACTGCCATTCACTTGGTCGCCGCCGCGTAATGTGGAAGTTGTCGATACCTGCGAAGGACGCTTGAGTGAATCCGCTCCGCCGCCAGATGCGCCAGGCTCGCTCATAGACGAAGCCATGCCGTTCGTACAGCCGCAGAGCTGGCGCATTGTCGTAGTTTACCTGCAGGATAATACGCGCCGCGCCCCGCTTGCGGACCATGTCCAGGCTGGCCAGCATCAACTCGCGCGCGATGCCGGACCGTTGAAAATCGGGATGGACGCCGACATTCGCCAGTATCCAGGTTTCGCCTAACGCCGCCGGGTAGCTCGCCGGATACACCGATACATTGCCGACGAGCTTGCCATCTTTGATATAGACAAATCCAAGGCTGATCCCCAGCGCCAATTCGTTCAAGCGCGCGATAAACTTCAGCCCGTAACCCATACGGCTCAGAAAGCGCATTTCCCGAATGGCGGACCGGCCGCCGCCATCCATCGAATCGGAAAACACCAACTCGATAAGATCGGCCAAGGGACGCAGATCTGTCCGAAGATTCACTGGCCGGACGCCGTCAGCCACCGGCGGATGCGCAGCAAATGGTCGGGCGCTGATTCTGGTCACGAAAGCGCTTCCTCGCGAGCAGGCTGGTCAGATCTGCGCGGACGCCGCCTGTCTACAGCTGACCCGCCTTCATTTCGATTAAGCCTAAACCCGGAGCCAGGCGCTGTCAAGCAAAGGCGCGGCCGCAAAGGCTTGGTATTGGCGTTTACACAAGCTCGCCTTGTCGATTAGACTATAATCATATAGAACTGCGATGCAGCGGCGGGCATCGCCGTATTCGTGGAACCGAAGGAGTCAATGCATGACCTATCGCGCTATTGGCGGACGCCGACACCGCAGCGCCGCCTGGCAATGGAGTTTGATTGGCTTCATACCGGGCCTTTTCTGCGGCGTCATCGTGATGTTTGCCGTATTGCTCGAAGGGACTTTGCCCCAATACCTTTTGCCGACCACCGAGCCGCGAATCATCGAAAGGCACGTGGTCATGACGGCGACGGAAGACCCGAATGCGCCCACCATAGCGCCTCAATTCATCGTGGTGACAGCTACGCCCGATACCGCGTCAGCGAGCCAGCCAGTCACAATCGCCCAACCAACACCGATTCAAGGGGCATCTGGCGGAATCGTGTCGGTGCAGGTGCAGCCAACCGCCGTGCCGACCGACGCCCCGGCGATTCCCACAGCGACATCCGCGCCAACCGATAGCGTGCCCGAGGTGCTGATACTGATTCGCAGCCTGGCAGTCAGCATTCCCGGCGGGACAATCACAATGGGCACAACGCCGGTGGAAGTGACAGAGGCTGTCAACGAGTGCACGCGCGATGGCGGCACCTGCGAAGCGAGCTACGCCTTTGACTCCTACCCGACGCATGAGGTCACGGTTGATTCCTTCCTGATGGAAATTACCGAAGTGACCTTTGACCAATATGTCGCCTTTCTGAACGTGCGCGGTCCCGATACGCATATCAACGGCTGCGCCGGCTTCCCCTGCATACAAACGCAGAACGAGAGCCCCGACGCCCCTATCATATACGATGGCACCAACTACAGCATTGGCGGGGGCTTGCGGCCCCACCCAGTTTACGGCGTCACCTATTATGGCGCGCTGGAATATTGCCAAGCCATTGGTCGGCGCCTGCCCACAGAGGCGGAATGGGAACGCGCCGCCCGCGCCGATGATGGCCGCATTTACCCATGGGGCAACCGCTGGGACAATGCGCTGGCGAAGACCAATCGCCCCTTGGATACGCCGCCAGGCTCATTCCCGGTCGGCAGCTATCCAGCCGGGGCGAGCTTTTACGGGGTATACGACATGGCGGGCAATGTAGCGGAGTGGATAAGCGATTGGTACGGCGAACGTCATTATGAAGAGCGGGCAAATCAAGGCTTGGCGGTCAATCCCAAGGGTCCGGTCGCCGGTCAGCTAAAGGTCTTGCGCGGCGGTTCCTGGAACAGCGTGCCCTTCTTCAGTCGCGCCGTTCACCGCCAGGCTGAGGACCCGAAGTCATTTCAGCGCTGGGTTGGCTTCCGCTGCGTGGAGGATCCGCCGAATCTTGCCGTGATTGGGGATGCGGGCTTGAATCCCGCCACCCTGGGTTTGAATGTTCCCGTGGAGCCGCCACAAATCGAAGGCACCGCCAACGCGCAGCCGACGCAGCCGCCACCGCCGGAAGCGAACCGGACCGATGAAAGCGACACCTCCAACTCAGCCGGCTAGGCCAGCTGCTCGGCGGCAGGGAAACCGGCCATCGCGCGAATGCAAAACATTGAGCCTGTGAGGCTATTGAATGACTGCAATTCCAGAGATTAGCAGCGGGAGCGGGCGGATGGATGGCGATTATGTCCTTGTGATTGGCTCAGCCGTGCTGGAAGTCAGCGCTCGTACGATAGCGGTCTTGCAGCCGGGCATACGACAAGCCGGGCATATCCACCAATCAGTCAGTGGAGTCGCGCGGAATATCGCGGAGAATCTGGCGCGCCTCGATATCGAGACGGTCTTGCTTGCCGCCGTCGCTGACGATGACATCGGGCAGCATGTCATTACGCACTCGAGCTTGGCGGGCATCAATTGCAGCTACGTCTTGCGGGTCATTGACGCCCATACCGCCACCGCCGTTCTGCTCTATCAGTCGGAAGACAATTGCACGCGGGTCGATGACTTCGGCATAGCGGATGCCCTCGATTCGGATTATCTGCTCGAGCACGAGTGGCTCTTTGAACATGCCGCGCTGATCGTCATTGACGCGACGCTTTCGGAAGAGACGCTGGATACCCTCTTCGAGTTGGCGGCGCGCTACCAAGTGCGTGTCTGCGCCGACCCGACATCGCCGCGGCTGGCCAGCCGACTCAGCAGATATATCGCCAGCCTTTATCTCATCGTGCCCAACGCCAGTGAAACGGCGGCGCTCTGCTCCCTGGATGAACCGGCGACTGAACGGGAGTCGGCCATTGGGACGGCGCGACAACTCGTCAGCATGGGCGCGGACATCGCGGTAGTCACGCTGGGCGAGCGCGGCTTGGCTTATGCTGACAGCAGCGGCGGCGGCTACCTGCGCGCGATCCATACGGAAGTCGTTGATACATCGGGCGCGGGCGATGCCTTCTCCGGCGCGGTGATCTTCGGCATCCTCAACGATGTGCCCATCGATGAAGCGATGCGGCTGGGCGTGGCGGCTGCTTCGCTGACCTTGCTCAGCGAAGACACGGTGCTGCAATCGCTGAATGCGGACATGCTTTACGACGAGCTCGGCGCCTGAGAAGATTCCCCCGCCGGAGCTATTGCTCACGAGCCGCCCTCAATTGACGCAGGCGGATAGTTGTCCAGCACCCAGCGCAGCAGGACGAAGTGCCCGGCCATGCCGGCGTATTCACCATAGCGCTCCAAGGCGTCGCGGACCTGCTCGGCGCCTTTGTCGCCCTTGCCGGCGTGGAAATAAGCCCGCACCGCGGCTTGCAGGGCGACATCGTTGTGGCTGACGAAAGGATACTTGCCGCAAGCGCGCCCGACGACATTGGTCGCCGTCCAGGGACCGACGCCTTTAATCTCTAGCAATCGTTCATAGGCTTGCGTTGGCTGCGTGTCCCGGATGGACTCCAGGGCAAGATCGCCGCGGCCGATGGCAGTTGCCGTTTCTATGATCAGGTCGATGCGCTTGTTGGTGATTTTCAGCGGCTGCAGGGCTGAGCGCGTCGCCTTAGCCAATTGCGCCGGCGCCGGAAAATCGTAGACCGAGACTTCGCCGATCGACGCAGTCCTGCCGAAGAGGCGCATCAGGCAGCGCTGGGAACGCAGCGCCGTCTTCCAGGTGATATGCTGCTCGATGATCAAGGTGACGAGCGCCTCGAAGACAGTCTCCGCGCAATGGATCGGCAAGCCGACCAGCGGCTCAATCACGGACCAGAGCGATGCGTCGGCTCTTGCCATATCGTAGAAGGCGCTGAGGTCGCGGCATAAGCCCAAGGTGTGGCGCGAGGTCTCGGCAATGGGGATCTCGTTTTCCGCTGACAGGTCCGCGCCGCTGACAACGATAGCATCGTCTTGCTGGCGATAGGATAGCAGCTGCCCGGCGGTGAAGCGCCAGAGCGTATCGCCGATGACAAGAAGTCGCGCGGGATGGGCGATGCGCCTGGCGAAATCCAGGAGCAGATCGAAGCGGTAAGGATATGGCGGCAGCGGGAGGCGAATCACAGTCATTCGGCGCCACCGGTCTCGGGTTTTCCCGTTGTCGGCAGCGGATCGCCGCCCGGCGAGTCAGTCGGTCGCATCTGGTCGAGCTGGCCTTGATAACGGCGGCGGGCGAGCTGACGCAGGTCGGCTACCGGGTCGTATTCGTCCAGGATTTCGATGCCGAGCAAGGTCTCAACGGCATCTTCCATAGTGATCAAGCCGGCGGTGCCGCCGTATTCGTCGATGACAAGGAAGATATGATCTTGCTTGGCGATGAATTCGTCCAGGACCTGGGCGACCGAGTTCGTCTCCGGCACGACATCGAGCTTACGGGCGATATCGCGCAGTTGGACAGCGTGTTCATCTTCCGCGGCGCGCTTGTAGATTTCATGGCGCAGGACGTAGCCCTTGATATCATCGGCGGATTCGCCGTAGACAGGAATGCGGGAGAAGGGCAAGACGGCCTGAGTCTGCATAATCTCGGCGATGGTTTGCCGCTCCTGGAACATCAGCATGACGGTGCGCGGCGTCATAATTGTTTCGACTTGTACCTCGGCGAGTTGCAAGAGATTGGCGACGATGCGGTTTTCACGTTCGCGTATACCGCCTTCTTGGGCGCTGATCCGCGCCATGACTTGCAATTCGGAGCGCGTGACGGTCGGGGCTTCTTCGCTCGGGCGCAGGGAGCGGGTGACAAATTCAAAGGCGAAGACGGCGGGCCGCATCAGCCAGAGCAGCGCGCGCAGGGAATAGGCGGTGAAGGGCGTGAGCGGTTTGGCGTAGACGGCGCCCAGCGTTTTCGGGATGATCTCGGAGAAGACGAGAATAAGAAGCGTGAGCACAGCCGAGATGATGCCGAAGAACTCGCTGCCGAAGATGGCGGTGGCTTCCGCGCCGGCGCCGGCCGCGCCGACGGTGTGGGCGATGGTGTTGAGGGTGAGGATAGCGGAGATGGGGTGTTCGACATTTTGGCGCAGGCTCTGCATGATGGGACCGGCTTTATTGCCTTGCTGCACCAGCAATTCGATGTGAGAGACGGGCGTGGAAAGCATGGCCGCTTCCCAGATGGAACAGAGGAAGGAGATGCCGAGGGCGAGCAGGATATAGAAGACAAGCGCGCTCCACTCGCCGGCGCCCGTTGCGCCGCCGGTGGCAGCAGCCAGTATGGGAATGCTTGAGGGGATACCGTCCATTCTATCCGCTTGGGGGCAAGTTAAGCGCGCGGCTATTTTCCACCGCGTTTGGACAAGCATAGCAAGCGTGCGGTTTGTGTACAAGTTTGAAGGTTTATCGGGCAGGTTTTGGTTGGTGGGTGAGCCCTCACCCCCCGGCCCCCTCTCCCACAAGGGGAGAGGGGGAGCGCTGATATCGGG
>WTGB01000024.1 GCA_011523735.1 Chloroflexota bacterium | reverse complement strand
AGATTGAGCGCATGAGAC
This sequence comes from Chloroflexota bacterium, assembly GCA_011523735.1. Classification (GTDB taxonomy): domain Bacteria; phylum Chloroflexota; class Anaerolineae; order Aggregatilineales; family Phototrophicaceae; genus UBA6055. The sequence continues at coordinate 44,380 of WTGB01000024.1, read as the reverse complement.
AGTTTATCCATAGGGAAAGTGTATCATCATTTTGAGCGGAAGGGAAGAACAAATGTTCACATATGGCTAATCGCGCGGGAGCGTAAAATAAAATGTGGAACCGCTGCCGATCTGGCTCTTGACAGTGATTTCACCCCCATGCGCTTCGACTATAGTTTTGGCGAGATATAGACCAAGGCCGGTGCCTTGCGCACGCCGGGTCAGGTTGTCATCTATGCGGTAAAAGCGGTCGAATACTTTGTCGATTTCTCGCTTGGGTATGCCGGCGCCCTCATCGCGGACGAATACAGTCACGCTTTTTTCGCTGTAGCGTCCGCCTACAGTGATAGTCTTGCCGGCCAGCGAATACTTGATCGCGTTAGTCAGCAGGTTGTCTACCACTTGGCGCAAGCGCGCTTCATCGCCCTGAATCAGCGGAAAATCATCGGGAAAGCTCAACTCAATATGGTGTGTCGCCGGGTCTTCCAGCCGGGCGGCTGCGCGGGCCGCCACCAGGCTAAGGTTGACATCGGCGAGATTCAGCTTGAGTTCCCGCGTTGCCTGGATCTTGCTTGCCGTCAGCAAGTCCTCAACCAGATCAGTGAGACGGTCCGCTTCGTCTTCGATAATCGCCATCTTCTCTCGGATAAGCTCACTATCCCATTCGACATCATCGCGGCGCAAAGTGCTGGCGTAGCCCTTGATGATGGCGATGGGTGTTCTCAATTCGTGATGCACGGTGGAGATGAAGACTGACTGCATCTCCTGCGCTTTGCGGAAGTTGGTGATATCCCGCACGTCGGCAATGATGCTTTCCAAGCGACCATCCTTTGCCAGCAGCGGCGCATAAGTAATGCCAATACCGAGAGTTGTGCCATCGCGCCGGATCAGGTCGCCTTCGACATACAAGGTATCGATCTGCGGTTCTTTGGAAGTTGACTGAGCCCAGCCCGCGCCCAGGGCGGATTCGATATCAGCGCTCTCGAGATTGTCCCAAAGGATCACGTCGCTTTTTGGCATGCCAATCAGATCGTCTTTGCGCCAGCCGGTCATCCGCTCGAAGGCGCTATTGGACCGCTGAATCGTGAGATCGGGATTGAGAATTACAACGCCGTCGCCGCTGCTGTTGATGATAGCTTCAAGCCGCTGTCGCTCGCTGTAGATTTCGCCATAAAGCTGGGCGTTATTAACCGCGATGGCGGCTTGATCGGCGAAGCTTTGCAGTGCATTAAGGTCTTCGGGCTTTATGGCGGTTTGATAGGAGCGGAAGACGATCAGCAAACCAAGTGGATTGTTGGCGAAAACGAGCGGCATGGCAATTGATTGGACAAGGCGCGAATCGATCGTATCAGCCATTTCTCGCAGTTTGCTATCGAGAAACTCCCGGCTGAAATCGCCTTCGTCCACGGGTTCCATTAGTTCTTGCAGCTTGATATTCAAGTGTGGCACCGTTGCGGAGTCGATGCCGCTGTAGGCGCGTACGGTGAATCTGCCGTCCTGTTTGTCGCTAAGGGCGATGATGCCGACGCGCCCCGCCAACATCACCAGTGAAGCGTGCAATACACGCCGCAAGACCTCGCTCAAGTCGAGTTGGGCGGTGATGGCGCGGGTGATTCCCAACAGGAAGTCGCGCTGCTGCGTGCGCAGATCCGGTCGCATTAGCATGGCTAGATTGTATCACGCTCGGGGAATGTCACGCTCCGGTTGAGGCGCTGGCGGTCGTATTTCCCGCCTAGAAAAGTCGATCCAGTTCGCTGATGTCCATGCGGCCGCCCGCTGTCGCAGTCAAGGCAGCTGCGCCAACCAGGGCGACATCATCGCCGAGAGCCGCCCGTTCGATGCGCAAGCCTGCGGTGAAAGCGCCGTCCAGAATATGCTCGTGAACGGTTTGCCGCATTGGAGCGAAGAGCAGTTCGCCGGTTTTGGTCACGCCGCCGCCGATGACGATTATCTCCGGATTGAAGAGGAGAAGGGCAGTGACGATGCCTAAGCCGATCATGCGCCCGGCATGAGCCAGGGTTTCGATGGCGAGTTTGTCGCCTTCCGCGGCCGCCGCGCCGACGGCTCTTGCGTCAATCTGGCTGAGATCGTTCCCGGCCAGTTCGACCAGGCGCGAGCGGGCGCCAGCTTCGAGGGCGGATTTGATGCGCCTGACGATGGCGGGACCGGCGGCTTGCAGTTCAATAGACGTGACATTGCTGTCGTCGATGATGATCGGGATATGTCCCAGCTCCGCAGCCAGCCCGGCGCGCCCCGTCACCAGCTTGCCATCGCTGATCACGCCGGAGCCGATGCCCGTGCTTACTGTAATGTAGATGACATGGCGACAGCCTTGGGCTGCGCCTTTGGATGCTTCAGCCAAAGCCGCGACATTGGCGTCGTTGCCAATATAAACGGGCAGATCAAACTCGGCGGAAATAATGTCCGCCAGGGGGATGTTGTGCCAGCCTGGCAAGTTCGGCGGCGCGATGATAACGCCGGTGGCGGGATTAAGCGGTCCAGGCGATGAAATGCCGATGCCGAGGATATCGCTTCGGGAGGCCGGCATGACTTTCTCGATATAGGTCTTCATACGGTCGATGGTGTATTGCGGTCCCAGCTCAGCGCGCGTCAATGTGCTTTCACGCTGCAGCAGGTTGAGATCATGGTCGTAGCGGGCAGCCCGCAATTGCGTTCCACCCAGGTCGACGGCGATGATCTGCTTGCCCATTTCTTTGACCTCTCGGTTCTTAGGCGAGACCAAAAGTCGCCACATGTATGCCGCCATCACCGCGCCCAGGCAAGTCAGGCGCTATCGGCGAGGGAGCCGGGCAGCACAGTTGATTAGAACATCTCTGCTGTTCAACTTGTGAGCGCCAAATGACGCTGATAGAATAGCATGAATCAGCGCGTGATTTAAGTTCAGTTGCATACAAGTTTTGGGACGTCCTCATGGCGCGTGTCACACCCATGCGGCGGCAATATCTCGAAATCAAGAGCCAGTATCCGGACTGCATCCTGATGTTTCGTATGGGTGATTTCTACGAGATGTTCGATGACGATGCCGAGGCGGCCGCGCGCGAACTGGATATCACGCTGACCTCTCGGGCGCATCGCAAGGGTGGTGAGAAGATACCAATGGCGGGCGTACCGTATCACGCGGTCGACGGCTACATCGCCAGGCTAATCGAGAAGGGCTTTCACGTCGCCGTCTGCGATCAAGTGACGGAGCCAACGGGACGTGGCATCGTCGAACGGGAAGTCACGCGGGTGATGACCCCTGGCACCGTGTTGGAGCCGACGCTGCTCGAAGAGGGCAGGTCGAATTATCTCATGGGTATCTTGCCGGTCGGCGATGTTGAAAGTGGCAAGTGGACGCGAGCCGGAATAGCCTTTGCGGACGTCTCCACGGGCGAATTCAGCGCTGCGCAGTTCGCCGGTGAAGATGTCGGCATGCGCGTTTTGGAGGAGCTGGCTCGGCTCGAACCGCGCGAGGTCATTATGCCCGAGGGTTGGGTCGAGCGCGGCGTGACTTTACCTGAGGGCATCCATCTCAGTGCCGTGCAGGATTGGACCTTCGAGCATGATGGGGCGGCACAACTGCTTGCCGATCATTTTCGCGTCGCGACGCTCGATGGCTTCGGATTAAACGGGCAGACCGATGCCGTTGCGGCGGCCGGCGGAGTCTTGCAATATCTACGCACGACCCAGAAGCAAGCGCTAGATCAACTGGTAACGATAAGCGCATACTCAACTGATACATTCATGGTGCTGGATCAGTTCACGCGCCGCAACCTAGAGTTGGTCGCGACGATACGTGGCGGCACGAAGCGCGGCAGCCTGCTCGGTCTGCTTGATCGGACCGTGACGGCTATGGGCGCGCGTCTGCTGCGGCGGTGGCTCAGCCAGCCTTTGCTGGAGCTCAACCGCCTCAATGCGCGGCTGGATGCGGTCGAAGCCCTGTACCATAGCGACATATCCCGTGATGAGATCGCGGCGGCGCTTAGGTCGGTTGCCGATATTGAGCGACTGACAAATCGCATCGTGCTCGGCAAAGCCGGTCCCCGTGACTTGATTGGGCTTAAAGATGGGCTCGCGGTCGTACCAAAACTGCGCGATTTGATCGGCGATATGCCGAGCCTGACGGCGATTGCTGATCGGCTCGATCCTTGTGAGGTGGCATTCGAGCTCATAACGAGAGCCATCAGCGACGAGCCGCCGGCGACGCTGAATACGATAGGCGTGATTTGTGGGGGCTATTCGAGCGAGCTTGATTCGATTGTCAGCGCCTCGCAAGATGCGCGCGAGTGGATCGCGAATCTGGAAACGCAAGAACGGCGGCGCACAGGCATCCCCAGCATCAAAGTCAGCTACAACAAGGTTTTTGGCTATTACATCGAGGTCACGAATGCGCATACCGACAAAGTGCCTGAAGACTATGTGCGCAAGCAGACACTTGTCAACGCGGAACGTTATATCACGCCGGAACTGAAAGAATACGAGTCGCGCGTTTTGAGCGCTGAAGAAGAGATCTTGGCGACCGAACGCGAGTTATTTGCGGATGTATGCAAGCAGGTTTCGGCACAGCAGGATGCCCTGCTAAGGACAGCCCGCGCCATCGCCCATTTGGACGCCATGCTCTCGCTGGCCTCAGTGGCGGTGCGTGAAGGCTACACACGTCCAAAGCTCACCGACGAGAATATCCTGGAGATTGAAGCCGGGCGACATCCAGTGGTTGAGAAATTGTTGGAGAGCAGCACGCGTTATGTCCCGAACGACAGCCGACTGGATTTGACATCGCGCATTCATATCATCACCGGGCCGAATATGTCGGGCAAGTCGACCTATATCCGTCAGGTGGCGATAATCACGTTGATGGCGCAGATCGGCAGTTTCGTGCCGGCCGATTCCGCGACAGTCGGCTTGGTCGATCGCATCTTCGCGCGGATCGGCGCCCAGGATGAGATCCATGCGGGCCAGAGTACCTTCATGGTGGAGATGGTGGAAACGGCGCGCCTGCTCTCCGGCAGCAGTCCGCGCAGTTTGCTGATCCTCGACGAAATCGGGCGCGGCACTTCGACTTATGATGGTATGGCAATCGCGCGTTCAGTTATCGAATACATTCATAACAACCCGCGGATCAATTGTCGCACGCTCTTCGCCACGCATTACCATGAACTCACCGAATTGCCGAACATCCTGCCACGGACCGCGAACTACAATGTGGCCGTGGTGGAGCAAGGTGAGGATATTGTGTTCTTGCACCGCGTATTGCCTGGCGGCGCTGATCAAAGTTACGGCGTGCATGTGGCGCGTTTGGCTGGCATGCCGCGCTCAGTCGTCGATCGGGCGCGTGAACTGCTTATGCTGTTGGAGGAAGGCGGGAGCGATTTTGCGCTGTTCAAACCCAAACCGCAGCACCAGCAGTTGAGCTTCTTTGACGCGCCGGAAAACCCTGCGCTGGGTACATTGCGCTCACTCGAGGTGGACGGGCTGAGCCCACTTGAAGCCCTGACCACGCTGTACGAACTCAAGCGGATGGTGGCGGAAGCGTAGATGTTTGTCTTTAACACCGTTGTTATTGCCACGCATCGGCGCTCGGGCACGCAGTGGGTGATTGACGCCTTGCGCCGCAACAGCCTTGACATCAGCGACTCCTATATGACGCTCGAGCAAATCGAGACGGATCACGGCGCCGCTATTCCGCTCGCGGATTTCCGCCGTCAATTGCTCAATCTAGAGGGACATGTGCTGATCAATGTGCATGACCTGCCGTCAGCAGATAAGTGGCAGAGCCTGGACGAGCGCCTCTTCGTCCGCACGATCCTGCATAATTCGCCGACTATCTATGTGCATCGCGATGGCCGAGATGTTTTGGTGTCTCTCTATTATTATATGAAGTCTTTAAGCGAGACGGTCCGCAATCAGTCCTTCTCGCGTTTCCTGCGCGGGGAATCGGCTCTGGCGGGCGCCGACAATGGCATGAGCCGGCCCGCTTATTGGGCATATCACGTGAATTCCTGGCTCGCAAAGGACAACCTGTTGGCGATCGCTTATCGTGATCTGGAGACCGATTACGACGCCACGGTGCAACGGATGGCTGCGTTCCTGAATGTCAAGCTAAATCCACGATTGCAGCCAATTAATTCGCTGAGCCGGCGCGATGGCGATAGCAAACTTGATAGCGTACTCGGGAGATTGGGTGTCTGGCAGAGGCTAAGCGGGCATTCGGATCACCCGCGGGTTGGCAAGAGCGGTGACTGGCGCCGTCTTTTTGACAAGCGGGATAAAGAGTTTTTTATGAAGGAAGCCGGCGAAACGCTGCGACAGTTGGGATACGTGAAGTAAATTGTGATTTTTAAAAGCAAGCATCTACAGCTAGCTTCCCGGTGAATGCGCCGCTTCGGGCTTCGGGTCGGGGATCTGCGCTTCTTCTTCGGGAATAATCCCTTCAGACAGCAGTACACGCTTGAAAGACACGATCGCCACTTCGATCATATCCAGGCTCGGTTCGTTGGTGGTCAGGTGCTGCAAAGCCAGGTTGGGCTTGATCATGAAACGAATCCAGGGCTTGTCCAGGTTTGAAGCCGTGTACTTCAGAAATTCGTAAGCGACGCCGGCGATGATGGGGATGAATATCACGCGCGACAGTATTAACAAGCCAAATGGCGGGCGCCCTATCAGCGAGAAGAGCAGCACACTGACGAAGACAACTGTCAGCAAAAAAGCGGTGCCACAGCGTGGATGCTCGATTGGATGGCGGCTGACCACCTGGGGCAGCAGGTCATCCCCGGCTTCATAGGCGTTTATCGTCTTGTGCTCGGCGCCGTGATAAGCGAATATGCGCCTGCCATCTTTCGTCCGCCCGACGAACCAAATGTAAACGACAAGAATCGATAGCTGCACCACCCCTTCAATCAAGTTAATGAGGAAGGCGTCCAAACCGATGGGCAATGCTTCATAGGCGAGGATGTTGCTACTTTGGCTAACTACTTCGATTTCATTGCCCTGCTCGTCAACGATGATTTCCTCCGCCGCCGTGCTCAAGCCGAGCAAGTTGCCGATGCCGGTGGCGGCGGCTGTCGGCAAGAGGAAGAATATCCCGACGCCGATAAGCAGCGAGACGGCGATTGTCGCCCAACCGATGGGCCCGTTGAAGTTAACCTCTTCTTCGTCGTCCAGGGCGATATCGGCCGACCACATCAAGGCGCGAATGCCTAAGCCCAGCGCATCCCATAGACCGATAAGACCACGCAGAAAGGGCGTCCGGGCAATGCGACCACGGTACAAAGTCGCGCTCAGCGGCTGTTCATGTATGACGATCTGCCCTTTGGGATCGCGCGCGGCAACCGCCATCGAGTGCGCGCCACGCATCATGACGCCTTCGATCACAGCTTGCCCGCCGTATGAAAATTTCAGTTCACCGGCTTCCCGCTTCGCTTTCTGCTCCAAGGTTTCTCCCCATCGCGATGCAACCTGCCTAATATACGACCAAGCTCCCTCGGGGTCAAGCGCGATGACCTTAGCACGCGCTTTCAGCTGGGCGGATGTCAAGCAGATGCATTTGCAGACTTCGTTTGCCGTTCCACTCGTTGATTTCCGGATGATAAGCCACATCAATTCGACGCGGCAGTGTTTTGGACCATTCACCCAAGCCGAAGCCAATTGCATCAATCGCCGAGCTGCCATTGGACGCGAGCTTTAGCTTCAGGTGATTGCCATCGGCGCCAACGCGACGATGATGCAATACCTTTAGATTCCGTGTCATGAAGGTCGCTGGCGCGTTTTCCTGACCCGTTGGTTCCAGTTGGTCAAGCTCCGCGAGTAGATCCATGCGCAGCTCGGTCAGGCTGATTTCGCGGTCGATGCGCAGCCTGCGCCGGAGAATTTTTCCGCTCAGGCTCGCTTGCGCCTTGTTTTGCAATTCTTGCTGCAGGGCATCAATGTTGCTGTTGTTCACGGTGAAACCGGCTGCCATGGCATGCCCGCCATGCCGGACGAGCAGGTCAGCGCATTCGTCCAAGGCGCGGGTGATATCAAACTCGGGGATGCTGCGGCAGGAGGCGCGGCTCTGCTGCTCGCCGATTTCCAAAACGACGGCGGGGCGATAGAATTCTTCCGCCAACTTGCCCGCGACCAAACCGACGATGCCGGGCAGAATATTCTCATCGCTGGCGAAGATCAGCGGCGCATCGCCCCCGTCCAAAACCTGCTCACTAATCGCCACTTGCGCTTTGCGAGTTTCGTCTTGTCGCCTCATATTCAGTCGCTGCAACTCAATTGCGCGCGGCATAGCTTCTTCATGGCTCGCGGCGGACAGCAACTCAAAGGCGATCATAGCTGATTTGAGCCGTCCAGCGGCATTGATTCGCGGTCCCAAGGCAAAACCAATATGGCTCGCTCTGATACTCCCGGGCCGGAGCCCGGCAACCGTCGCCAAGGCGTTGAGACCGGGCCGGCGGAATTCGTTTATTGTCTCCAGCCCGTGACGGACAAGGCGTCTATTCAAGCCCACATTAAGCGGCATCACATCGGCCACCGTACCCAAGGCGACCAGGTCCAGCAGATCGGACAAGCGCAAGTCCCGCGGGTAATTGTCACGGTCAGTTTCCCAGCGCTGGAGCAGCAAGGCTTTGGCTAGCATGAAAGCCACACCCACACCCGCCATGTTTGCTTCTCCCGGGCAGTCTTCCCGCCGCGGGTTGATGACGGCGAGGGCCGGCGGCAAGTCCGGACCGATTGAGTGATGATCAGTGACGATGATATCAAGCCCGTCGCGAGCGCTGGCGGCAACTTGAGCGACTGAGCGAATCCCGCAATCAACCGTGACGACCAGCTCGACGCCATTTTGCGCCAATCCTTGGAGCGCGGGTTTGTTCAAGCCATAGCCCTCTTCCGCGCGATCAGGAATGTAAGGCATCACATCAGCGCCGAGCGACGCAAGCACTTGCGCCATTAGCGTCGTGGCGCAGACGCCGTCAGCGTCAAAGTCGCCATAGACGGCAATGAGCTGTCTTTCCGCGATAGCGTGATTGATTCTTGCTACCGCGATGTCCATGTCCTGCATCTTGAAAGGGTCGTCGTTGAGGTCGCTGTGATGGACGAATCGGCGCGCGGTCGCCGGCTCTTCGAAGCCGCGATTGAACAGAAGCTGAGCGAGGATCGGGCTAAAGCCTTGGTAGCGCTGCAAGTGCTCGGCTGGCGCTTGAGGCGCGAGCACCCATTCATTTTGCAACATAGACTGCGCCCGAGTTTATGCCTAGAATGACGTTTCGATACTACCAGCTAGCCCTGCGAGGCGCTATGGCAAAGATTGTCTTTATGGGCACCCCAGAGTTTGCGCTGCCCAGTTTGAGGGGACTGATATCCGCGCACGATGTGCTGGCTGTCGTCACGCAGCCGGATCGGGTAGCCGGACGCCACAGACAGCTCCGGCAATCGCCGGTAAAGCAATTGGCGCTATCGGCGGGTATTCCAGTATTCCAGCCGATGCGGATTCGCGAGCCTGCTGCAATCGAGGCGCTGCGCGAATTCGATGCCGAGCTTTTCGTCGTCGTGGCCTTTGGGCAGATCCTGCCACAATCTGTGTTGGACCTGCCGCGATTTGGAACGATCAATGTACATGCCTCGTTGCTGCCGCGTTGGCGTGGAGCCGCGCCGATTCAGGTGGCAATCTGCGCTGGCGATGTTGAGAGTGGCGTCACGATTATGCTGCTTGACGCCGGTTTGGATACGGGTCCGATGTTGGCGCAGCGGTCGGTTAAGCTATCTTGTGATGAGACTGGCAAAAGCCTGCACGACAAGTTGTCCAAGACAGGCGCGGAGTTGCTTTTGGACACCTTGCCAAAATACCTGTCAGGCGAGATCACTCCGCGGGCGCAAGATGAGTCCCTAGCCACCTATGCGCCGCGGATCAGAAAAGAAGAAGGTGAAATTGATTGGTTGCAGCCAGCGGAAGTGATTGACCGACATGTGCGCGCCTTCACGCCTTGGCCCGGGACATACACGCAATGGGAGGGCAAGGAGTTGAAGGTCGCTTCCGGACGAACGGGCGACGGAAAGGCGGCGCCGGGTGAGGTTGTGGAATCGAGTGGAATGGTCGCGATCGGAACCGGTGAAGGACTATACCTGCCGGAAGAACTGCAGGTAGCCGGCAAGAAACGGCTAAGTATTGCTGATTTCGTCAATGGATACCGCGATTTCCTAGGCGCTCAATTGGGCTAGGAGCCTACCAACTCAAAAGCTGCTCGGCACATAACCGGCGAAAAGGTCTGTCGCGCTGACACAAAATAACGAAGCCATCAAGATAGATTCGTGTAGGAGCGACTCACTGGGTCGCCCGTCGTAGCGCTAAGATACGTTTTCGGGCGACTTGATAAGTCGCCCCTACAGATTTCGACATAATTGGAGATGGAATTTTGCGGGTTCATAAAATAATAGGACCATGAAATCGAGCCAGTTTACCGCGGATCGTCATCCGTTCTTACGCAAACCTAATCGAACAATTCTGTCGTTTTCCTTGCCGATTCTCTTGTCGTTGATCGCCGAGCCGGTGACGGGACTGGTCGATACGGCATTTGTAGCGCAATTGGGCGCGGTTCCTTTAGCTGCGCTAGGGGTAGGGACGAGCGCACTAAGTTCGATATTTTGGATATTCGGTTTTCTGGCGACTGCGACGCAGACGGATGTCGCGCAGACCGCCGGTCGCGGAGCGATTGAGGCGGCTAGCAAACTGATTAGCCTGGCCTTTGTCATGGGGGTTTTTATAAGCCTTCTCTTGTGCGCCATATTGCTTCCCGGCGCTGGATTGGTATCGTCGATGCTGGGGGCGGAAGGCGCTGTCCTCACCTACGCGACGCAGTATATACAGTTGCGTTTATTGGGCGCGCCGGCGGTGATCGTGGTTGTTGTGGGCTTTGGCGCGCTGCGCGGCGCTCAAGATATGCGAACGCCTCTATGGATCGCGCTTGGCATCAACATCGCCAACATATTGCTCGACTATCTATTCATCTTTGGCTGGAACTTTATACCAGCGCTTGGCGTTGCTGGCGCGGCGCTGGCAAGCTCCCTGAGTCACTGGCTGGGCGCAGCCTGGATGCTATGGGAAGTTCAACGACGGCTTGGGTTGAGCCGGGATATTAACTTGCGGGACGGCGTCAAGCTGCTGTGCGTTGGCCGGGACCTGGTCATTCGCAGCGCCTCGCTTACGCTATTCCTTTTGTACGCCACGCGCGTGGCCAACCAGATGGGAGCGGAGGCCGGCGCCGCCCATCAGGTCATCCGGCAGGTCTGGTTCTTCACGGCGCTCTTCGTTGAGGCTTTTGCCACGACTGCCCAGAGTTTGGTCGGCTACTTTTACGGTTCGAGCCAGCTTCAGCATGTGAAACAAGTTGCGCTGTCAACCATGCGTTGGAGCTTGGCGGCCGGCGTCGTTTTGATGCTCGCCATGCTGGTTGCAAGTCCCATTGTGTCCCGGGCATTGGTGCCAGTTGATGCTGCCCTCCTGTTCAATCTGCCCTGGATCATCGCCTCGCTTTCACAGCCCTTTAATGCATTGGCTTTCATCACAGACGGGATTCATTGGGGTACGAGTGATTATGGCTTCTTGCGCAACACCATGCTGCTTGCGACGATCTGCGGATTGCTCGGCTTGCAGATGGTGGCTACAGCAGAGGCGAGCGCCTTCAGTGCCGTCTGGTTGGTGACGGTGGGTTGGGTATGCATTCGCGCGTTATGGGGGGTCTTGCGCGTGTACCCAGGCATCGGGAACAGCCCCTTCAGCGCTATCGAATAATTTTGAAGGCGGACTGCGCCGGGCGATGTCGATGCGACGGAGGTCATCCATTCGCGTATATGATATTGAGCGCTGACAGGCGGTCGGCGTAGCGCTGGCAGAACTGGAGAGTTTGAATCGATGAACATCAATATCAAGAAGCGACTGTATCGTTCACGTAAAGAGCGGCGGATTGCCGGGGTCTGCGGCGGCATTGCGGAATACCTGGCGATTGACCCGACGTTGGTGAGAATACTCTGGGTGTTATTAGCGCTGGCTGGCGGACCGGGCGTGCTGCTATACATCATCATGGCGGCGGTGGTGCCTGAGGAGCCCGAATTCGTGCAGGCGACGGCGGAGAAAGCCAAGAACAGCTTGGTTGACTGATCGCCGAAACATTGCCACAGGGGTCGGCACATACAGAGCGACGAAGGGACGCCTCTGTCTTCAGTGTGCTGTCTGATCGGCGCCAGGCTAAAGCAAGTCGCTTATCGCTTCACGTTCCGCTTTCAGTTCGGCTTCAGTTGCGCGGATCTTGCCCAGCGCGTATTCACTGAGTTCGAGCCCCTCGATGATTTCAACATTTCCATCGCTATCGCTTCGCAGCGGAAAAGAATACACCAAGCCATCGGCGATACCGTAGGGGTTGCCATCGCTTGGGATGCCGGCGCTAAACCACTCGCCAGCCGGCGTCGGATGTATCAGGCTGCGAATGGAATCCAGGGCGGCGTTGGCAGCGCTGGCGGCTGAGCTCTTGCCGCGCGCGCTGATGATGGCGGCGCCTCGGTCTTGCACAGTGCTCATGAATGCCTTCTCCAGCCAGACGCGATCGCCGATGATGCTCTCAGCTGGTTCGCCTTTGATGAGCGCATGCTCGAAGTTCGGGAACTGCGTGGAGCTGTGATTGCCCCAGATGGCTATCTTGCTCACATCGCTGACTTGAACGCCGGCTTTCTGCGCCAGTTGCGATCTTGCGCGATTCTCGTCCAGGCGGGTCATAGCGAAAAAGCGATCGGGCGGGATATCGGGGGCGTTGGCTTTGGCGACCAGGCAGTTGGAATTGCAGGGATTGGCGACCACCAGCACACGGATGTCGTCAGCGGCGCAGGCGCTTAGCGCTTTGCCCTGGGCGACGAAGATGGGTCCGTTGGCCGCGATGAGATCGCTGCGCGCCATGCCGGGTCCGCGCGGCATCCCGCCGACGAGGATGGCCCAATTGGCGTCTTTGAAGGCGATGTTCGGGTCGTCCGAGATGATGATGTCCTGGAGCAGGGGTTGGGCGCTATCTTGCAATTCCATCACGACGCCGCGCAGCGCTTCCATGGCGGGCGGGATCTCCAGGATTTGCAGGACAACCGGCTGCTGGGGCCCGAAGACTTCGCCGTTGCCGATGCGAAACAGCAGGCTGTAGGCGATCTGGCCGGCGCCACCGGTCACCGCAATACGGATGGGTGCTGTCATTCTTTGGTTTCCTCTCCAATTTGACCTGATGGCAACGACGCGGCGATTGTACTGCAAAATCCGACGATTTACAGCGATAAACCGACTAGCAGGCCAGGTGAGGCGTCTCGGCGAAAGACGTAATGCGCCAGATCTCCTGATAGCGCTCGAGGGTCGTGACAGAGGTGTTCAGAACGCGCTTGGCCGGGAGGATGGCGAACATTGAAGCGAGCAAGATCATCAGCGCGGAACTGTGCCCGACGATCGCCACGGTTTTCTGGTCGGGCGCATTAACGATGTCGTCCCAGGCGGAACTCATCCGCTGTTGCACATCCAGCCGGGATTCGCCATTTGGCACGCGATAAGGTCGATAGCCAGATTGCCATTTGACATAGTTGTCGGGGAAGCGCTGTTTAACTTCGGCGAAAGTATATCCCTCGAAAATGCCGAAGGCGATCTCGGCGAGGCGTTCGTCCTGGATCAATGGCAGTTGGAGGGTCTCGGCGATAATTTGCGCGGTTTCTTTAGCGCGCTGGCGCGGGCTGGCATAGATGGCATCTATAGGCATCCTGCGCAAGTGTTGCGCCAGAGCTTGTGACTGTTGAATCCCGCAGTCGTTAATGGGTACGGGCATGGCGCCTTGCAGACGGCCTTCGGTGTTGAAGTCGGTTTGTCCATGTCGAATGAACAAGACTTTGCTTGCGCTCATCGCATCCTCTCAGGCTTGACGGATTGGCGGGTGAAAGGCAGAATCAAGAATAGAAGTGTAGCATAGAGAAGGCAGTTATCGAGTGACAGACGAACAAGTTGGCGGGTCGACCCAGCCGAGCAGACTGACACTATATGGTTTGGCGATGGTCGGCGGTATCGGCATGACATTAATGATCCTGGGCGCGAGCATCGGTGTTATCTATGGCGCCGCCCTGGACGCCGAAGCAACACATTCGCTGGGCTTATCCATCGTGATTGGTCTGCTTTTGCTGATTCTCGCCATCGGCTTTTGGCTGGGGTGGGTACGGGCATGGCGCCTTGCAGACGGCCTTCGGTGTTGAAGTCGGTTTGTCCATGTCGAATGAACAAGACTTTGCTTGCGCTCATCGCATCCTCTCAGGCTTGACGGATTGGCGGGTGAAAGGCAGAATCAAGAATAGAAGTGTAGCATAGAGAAGGCAGTTATCGAGTGACAGACGAACAAGTTGGCGGGTCGACCCAGCCGAGCAGACTGACACTATATGGTTTGGCGATGGTCGGCGGTATCGGCATGACATTAATGATCCTGGGCGCGAGCATCGGTGTTATCTATGGCGCCGCCCTGGACGCCGAAGCAACACATTCGCTGGGCTTATCCATCGTGATTGGTCTGCTTTTGCTGATTCTCGCCATCGGCTTTTGGCTGGGGTGGGTACGCCCCTTTGAGCGCTTTGATGATATCAATGTCCCGGCGGAACCTGAGCATCACTAATTTTTTCCATGCCCGAACAATTTAGGCCCTATCGTCAGCCGATCGCGGAGCGCGTGACAGGTGTTGTCACAGGACTAAGCGGCATGGCGCTACTTTCGAGCCGCAAGCTGCCGGCTGGCGAAGAGATTGCGCAAGGCGATCTTATCGTTCGCTATGGCATCACTTATCTTGGGAAGCCGCTGTTCTCGATCGTCCCGGACCTCGTTGTCGCCGATTACGGCGAGTTGCTGTATGGAGAGGCGGCCTGGCAGTTTCTGATGGACAGGGGACATCTTTATCCGCGGGCGGATGTCTGCGGCAGGCGCAATGACGGTCAGGAGGACATGGTTCCAGTGAAGCAGTTGGACTTTGATTATCCTTACGATGTCTTCGTCTATGGAGAAGTATCGGAGAGTCAGCCACTGGCAAAGTTGTCGGCGCTGATAGCGGCTGACCGCGCCAAGTTTCCCAAGCGTCTGACTGAGCAATTGCCAATTTTCGCCAGCTTGGATCATTGGCGCGCAAATGAATGAGCTCGATTCGATCTTCAGCGATGATTGGGGAGAGGATCACCGCTCGGGTATTGTGGCGGTTGTCGGCCGTCCCAATGTGGGGAAATCGACGCTGATAAACAGCATTCTCGGGCAGAAGATCGCCATTACAGCAGCCAAGCCGCAGACGACCCGGCAGAGGCAGACAGGCATCTTAACCACAGCCGAGGCACAGATTCTTTTCACGGATACGCCTGGGATGCATACGCCGCAAACGCGACTGGGCAACTACATGGCCGCCGCTGTGCGCGCTGCGCTGAAGGATGTCGATGCGGTTGTGTGGATCGTCGATGTGTCACAGGCTCCGAACGATGAAGACCGTCATATCGCGGAATTGCTTTCGAAGTTGGCGCCGGGCTCGCCAATCGTTCTCGTCTTAAACAAGTCTGACTTAATCGATTCGGACCATGACCGCAGCGCCCATCTCGCTCTCTTTGATTCTCTTTATGTACAGGAAACGAGCGCGACAGGGGGTCACGGAATACATGAGCTTGTCCAGCGACTGATTCCGCTGCTGCCTTTTGGTCCGCGGTATTACCCCGCAGACCAGATGAGCGATGCGAATCTGCGTTTCATCGCCGCGGAGATAATCCGCGAAAAGATTATTCACTTGACCAGCGAGGAAATCCCGCACTCAGTTGCTGTTGAAATAAATCGGTTTCGTGAAAAGCCCGACATCACCGTTATTGAAGCGACGATTTATGTCGAGCGGGAATCGCAAAAGGGCATCGTTATTGGCAAGCGCGGGCGTCTGATTAAGAAGATCGGCATCGACGCGCGGGAAGAGCTGCAGCGGCTGTTGGGCGCAAGGGCGCATTTGGAGACGCGCGTCAAGGTACTGAAGAATTGGCGCAGCAATGAAGATTTCATGCGGCGTGTTGGATATGTGTTGCCGCGACGCAAAGGCGGCTAGGTTGGTGGATCGGCGCCTAGAAATCGTCGAGTCTCGGCGATATCCGCCTTGATCTGGGCGATCAATTCGTCGAGGCTATCGAACTTCCGTTCCGCCCGCAGACGTTTTTCGAAGCGCAACTCCAGAACTTCTCCATAAATATCACGATTGAAATCCAGCAGATGCGCTTCGACCGTGACGGCATCGCCAGAGAAGGTGGGTCGATAGCCGATGTTGGTCGCGGCCATAAAGGTTTCGTCGCCCAGAACTGCCCAAGTCGCATATACGCCATTGGCGGGCACGATCTGTTCGGACCATACCGCTAAGTTAGCGGTGGGAATGCCGATTGTGCGTCCGCGCTGCTCACCCTCCACGACTTTTCCGGCCAGCGAGTAGGCGCGCGCCAGCATCGTTTTTGCTCCTATCATATCCCCACGCCGGACGAGGCGCCGAACTTTGGAGCTACGGATCAAATTGCGGTTGTCATGCGTGGTGATCAACTCGACCGCAATGACCTCGAAGCCATGCCGCTGGCCTTGGGCTTTGAGGAAGCGCACATCGCCTTCTCGGCGGAAGCCCAGGGCGAAGTCCGCGCCCACCCACAGCCCTTTGATGCGCAAGTAGGCGACGAGCTGTCCGACAAAGTCCGCTGCTGGCAAGCGTCGGAATTCCGCGTTGAAAGGCAGCGTGACGACCATATCGACACCGAGTTGCAGTATCAGCTCCGCCCGCTTTTCCGGGGTGGTGAGATAATATCGTTCGCTGGCGTCCTTGAGAACTTTGTCAGGGTGGGGAAAGAAGGTGACAACCACTGACTTGCAGCCCGAAAGACACGCTTCTTGGACAAGCCGCCTTATCAGGCTTTGGTGGCCGCGATGAACACCGTCAAAGACGCCGATGGTCACAAGCGAGTCAGTATCGAGTTTGGCTTCCTTGAGGCTGCGCCGGTGAAACATAGCAGAACTCTGTCGCTCCAAGTATCGCAACGAGGGGATTGTATCAAGATTAACTTGGGAAAACCTTATGCGGCTTCCAATGTTTTTCCCGCGGCTCCAGTACGGCAATAAGCCGCTTGTTCGTATCAAAGGCGAAAACAGGCTGGGCGAGCAAGCTTTGCTTTTGGGGAATGAATCTACCTTGTCGAAGGCATTGAATCTCATCGTCAGTGAGTATGACGCGATCGTAGTTGCTGAGCGCGTCGAAGGGCGAAATGATGTGCTGCGTCCAGTCGTCGGACTCGAGTACTGTATCCAACTCGATGCTGTCACTAATCGTAAACTCGCCGCTTGCCAGGCGCGTCAAGCCGGAGAGATAAGCGCCGACAGCGAGCGCCGCGCCGAGATCTTGCGCCAGGGACCGGATATATGTGCCGGCCCCGCAGTGAATCGTGAGCTCGAGGACTGGATTCCGCCAGGCGACAATTTCAATGCCGTGTATTGTCACGTTTCGCGCTGGGCGAGCGACCGTTTTGCCTTGACGCGCGAGTTCGTATAGCTTCTTTCCTTCTTGTTTTATGGCGCTGTACATTGGCGGAATCTGCGAGATCTCGCCCAGGAATCGCGGCAGCGCCGCATCGATATCCGAGCGGGAAATATGGCTTGTATCGCTCCGAGAAAGCATCTCCCCGGCCGCGTCATAGGTAGAGGTCGTCTCGCCAAATGTGAGCCGCGCCCGATATATTTTGCGGCCGCGCATTATGTATTCGCTGAGCCGGGTCGCGGCGCCGAGGCAGATAATGAGTACGCCGTCAGCCAGCGGATCCAAGGTGCCGGCATGCCCAACTTTCTTCGCGCCCGTATCCGCGCGATAACGACGGCGAACGGCGGCTACGACGTCGTGGCTGGTCAGTTGCAGTGGTTTATTGATGTTGAGAAAACCGGCCGGGACAAGCTCGCTCAAATGCAAGTCCCTTCAGCGATGACCCGATGCGCCAGCGGCAAGACTATCTTTTGCACTTGCTCAAGAGCGCCGTTCATGGTGCAGCCAGATGCCAGCGTATGCCCGCCGCCACCCAACTGCAGCGCAAGGCTGGCGACATCGTAGCCGGGCTTGGCGCGAAAGGCGACTTCGACTCGGCATTTTGGCAATTCTTTGAAGACGACGGAAACCTTAGCTTGATCGACATTGACCAGATAGCTAACCAATCCGCCATCCCCCGTTTTCTTCAGCCCGACGCCGCGTATATCACTTTGCCGTATGGTCGCGAAGATCAGACCGCGTTCCAGACGAACAGTAGGCAATACTTGCTTCCATAGCTCGACTTCCGCGAAGGAGCGGCTGTTTAACGTGTTTGCCATGATCTGGGCGAGTGGAGCGCCTCGGTCCATCAAGTCTTGAGCGATCTCCAGCGTCCTGCTATTCGTGGCGCTTACACGGAAACCCTGAGAATCTGTGACGAGCCCGGTGAGCAGAGCGTAGGCAACTTCGGCTGTCAATTCGATGCCTAGATAATCGAGAAAATCATAGACAATTTCGACGGCGGCCACTGCCTGCGGTACGACCAGGTGTATATCTCCAAAGCGCGTATTGGTTGGGTGATGGTCGAGGTTTATGGTTAGTTTACTGTGCGCCAAGCCAAAAGCGCCGGTTTCGCCAATACGTTGCAGGTCGCTGGAATCGACTGTGATCAAAAGATCAAATTTGCCCTTTGTCACAGTTGATAGGACCGAGTCGCTACCGGGAATGAATCGGAGCTCGGGTGGAACGCCATCGTCAATGGCGGCGGTGACATCTTTGCCAAAGGCGCGCAAGGACCCGGCTATGCCCAGGAGAGAGCCGACGGCATCGCCATCCGGCGCGATATGCCCCACTACGAGTACAGATCGCGCGCCATGTACGGCTTCGGCCGCCGCTTGCCATTGTGGTTCGGATGTGCGCTCAGTTTTCATCGGCCTGACCATCGACCACTTCAGCGGGGATATCCAGGTTGGAGATAATCTTATTTATGCGGTCGGCATGCTCAAGCGTGTGATCCCAATGAAAGTGTAATTCCGGCGTGTGACGCAGGCGAATGCGTTTGCCAAGTTCACGGCGCAAGAAGCTGTTGGCGCGCTGAAAGCCAGCCATGACTTCGGCCTCACGCTTTACATCGCCCAGCGCAATTACATAGACGGTGGCATACATCAATTCGGGATCAAGCTTTACTTCTGTAATTGACACTTCGCGCAGGCGTGGATCGGAGACCTCGCGCAAAAGCAAGGCGCTCAGAATCTGGTGTATGCGGTCGCTCATCCGGCCTTGTTTAATAGACATTTAAGCGCCTTAGCTGACGCGCTCGCGCACGAAGAACTCGATGAGATCGCCTTCTTGGTATTCACTCACGCCGTCCAAGCCGATCCCACATTCAAAGCCGGCGCGCACCTCCCGCACGTCTTCTTGAAAGCGCTTGAGCGATGCGACGCCGACGCTCTCGACAGTCAGCTTTTCCCCGCGTTTTACGCGCGCTTTGGCATTGCGTCGCGCTACACCGTCGCGGATCATGCAGCCGGCGATCAGCCCACTGCGTGGAATCTTGAAAATCTGGCGAACTTCCGCCACGCCTATGACTCGATTGGCGTATTTTGGTTCCAGCATACCGTGCAGCGCCAGTTCGATGTCTTCAAAGAGTTTGTAGATGATTTGGTAACGCCGAATCTCCACGCCTTGCACATCGGCGGATGCCAGGGCGGCATTATCCGCGCCGACATTGAAGCCGATGATGATGGCATTAGACGCGCTGGCGAGCATGACATCGGACTCGGTAATGCGCCCGACCTCTTGCCGCAAAATGCGGACGCCGATCTGTTCTTCGTTGCGGTCGGAGATACTCGATAATTCGTCAGTGATTGGTTGGATCGAACCTTGAACGTCCGCCTTAAGAACGATCGAAAGTTCTTTGGTTTCACCGGACTGGAATTGCTTAAAGAACTCGTCAAGCGTTAGGGCAGCGGGGGTGCCGCCATTGAATTCGCGCAAGCGTTTTTCTTCTCGGCGATCTTCGGCGATGCTTCGGGCCGTCTTGTCGTTGGGCGCGATCTCGAACATGACACCGGGGGCTGGCGGACTGTCCAAGCCCAGCACGGCAACGGGCATGGATGGCAGCGCACGCTTCACAATCTTCCCGGAAGAATCAAACATGGCTTTGATCTTGCCATAGGATGTACCGGCTAGGATCGAGTCGCCGCGTTTCATTGTGCCGTTCATCACTAGCAGCGTCGCCATCGTGCCCCTGGACTTGTCGACTTCGGCCTCGATCACCGTCCCGCGCAAATGGCCCTGCTTATTGGCGACAATGGTATTGGCGTCGGCGACGAGGATCAATGCCTCAAGCAAGTCTTCAATGCCTTCGCCGGACAAGGAATCGACAGGAAGCATCATTGTGCTCCCATCCCATTCATCGGGAATCAGATCCAACTCGGCAAGTTGCCGCTTGACGGTTTCCGGACTGGCGTTGCGCCTATCGACCTTGGTAATGGCGACGACAATGGGGACGTTGGCGGCCCGCGCATGATCGAGAGCCTCGCGCGTAGTCGGCATGACGCCGTCATCGGCCGCCACAACCAGGATGGCGATGTCCGCGCCGTGCGCGCCACGAGCTCGCATGGCGGTGAAGGCTTCGTGACCGGGCGTATCGAGGAATGTCAAGGTGCGTCCGGCGTGTTGCGCTTGGTAAGCGCCGATATGTTGCGTTATCCCGCCAGCTTCGCCCTCCGCCACAGCGGTTTTTCGTATCGTATCGAGCAGGGTTGTCTTGCCATGGTCGACATGACCCAGGATGGTGATGATTGGGGGCCGTGACGAGAGTGAAGCCGGCGTTTCACCCTCATACATGACACTCCATTTTTCTTCGCGTTCTTCGGCACGTTTGACTTCTTCCTGTGCGGCGGCCTCTTCACTGGCCGATTTGGCGGCGAAGCCAAGCTCTTCGACGACTATCGCTGCGGTGTCAAAGTCGATCGTCTGGTTAATCGATGCCATGATCCCGTTAGAGATCAGGGTTTTCATGACATCAATGGGACTAATCTCTATCAGCGTCGCCAATTCGCGGACGACGATGTAATCCGGTATCAGGATTTCTTTTGGTGCATCTTCCATACCTACCTCCTTCAGTTTTGGCGACTGTATGAGGCAGGCTGGTCGAGCCCGCCTCGGCTAGCTGTGCTGGTTCATGAGGGTGTCATCTGCCGCAGGTAGTCACGGTCGCCATCGCTCAATTCTCGGCGTAATGCGCGGGCGAGTTGCATCTGCGCCGAAGCCACGGTCCAGCAGTCTCTGTTTCCGCACAAATAGGCTCCGCGCCCGTTCATTTTGCCTGACAGATCCATTTGCAGTTTTCCATCCGCTATGACAAGGCGGATCAAATCGCGCTTGTCCGTCTTCACACGGCATACAACACAACTACGCTGAGGCTTGTGTTTGATACGCATACAAAGCCTCTACCAATAGCTAGAAGTCGTAATCTTCCCAGTCTTCTTCGTCCCAACTGCCACGGCCGCCCTTGCGCCGCCGCTTCGCGATGACTTCACCGCTCTGCTCGTCCAAAACGAGTTGTCGCCGTTTCTGGCGATCTTTGCGCCGCTGATTTTTGCCTTTACGCAGGTCTAGCTCGAATTGTCGTTCGCCTTCTTCGTCGGATTCGAACTCGGTTTCAGGCTCCGTTTCTCTTGGCGAGGGCTTGTCAACCACGGGCGCAATCGGTTCAAGGACTTGTCCGGCTGCTTCTGCGGCAACTTCGGATTGTCCTTCCGGCTCCGCTTGCGGGATGGGCTGGCCAAATGCGTCGACCAAGACTTCTGGCTGTTCTAGTTCGCTCGCTGGTTCTGCGATAGTTTCTGTAGCCTCAGGCTCAGCCGTTTCCGTCGCTTCGCGCTGCTCTCCGTCTTCAGCAACAGCTTCAATTGCCTCGCTGTCTTCCTCTTCATCGGATTCTTCAATGGAAATCGCTTCCGCCAAGAGTTGGTCAATATCGGCTGCCATGATCGTATCAAGCGCGGCTTGGAGTTCTGGCATCGGGTCGTATTGCGCTGCCTTAATGGTCTCGCCATCTAATTCGGACATCGGCTCGGCATCCAACTCGGATATCGGTTCTTCATCAGGATCAGCCCCAGGCTCAAGACCCAACTCAGGTGAGGGCTCAACATCTGACGCCGGCGCAATCTCGACATCGGGTTCTGGAGTCGGCTCGACATCCAAGTTTGTCTCCGGCTCGCGCTGCAAACTTGCCAAGCGCCGCTTGACCAAACCCTCATCGTGAAGGCAATTCAACATAACTTCCCCGACGTTTTCGAAGGGTTCAAGTGCATCGAGGATTTCTTGCGAGACCGCCAGCACATCAAGCGGCAGTTCGAATAACTTCGGCGGAAGCGTCGCACGGACAGCTTCGCGCTGCTGGAGATAGATTTCGCGCGCTTCGTCACGCTGTTCTTGCAGCAACAGCTCGACGATATCGGCAAGGCGAGCCAGGGACTTGTATTCTTCCGGCATAATGGCCAGGTCAAGGCGCTTCTTCTCCATGATACGCAAAGACTCAGCGATTAGGTCGGCATAGCGATCCGTCAATCCGCCAAGCGGCGCCGTGTCCAGGTTTTCCAAGGCGTTCTGAACAGTTTCAGCGACGCTCTTGATGTCTATTCGCCAGCCCGTCAGTTTTGCGGCAAGGCGGGCGTTTTGACCTTCGCGCCCGATGGCGAGCGACAATTGGTCTTCCGGCACGAGGACCACAGCTGTCTTGCCATTGATCGGATCGTCGTCGAGGTAGACGCCGGTGACGCGCGCCGGGCTGAGAGCCTTGGAAATGAAGGCGACGGCATCGGTGTTCCATTCAATGACGTCGATCTTCTCGTTGTGGAGTTCTTTTACAATGTTCTGGATACGAATACCGCGCATCCCGACACAGGCGCCGACGGGATCAATACCGTCTTGCAGCGCGGCAACAGCAACTTTCGATCGGTGGCCCGCTTCGCGAGCGATATTTTTAATCTCGACCTGTCCGTTATAAATCTCGGGCACTTCGTATTCCAGCAAACGCCGCAGCATATTGCGATGCGCCCGGCTAACCAGTATTTGCGGTCCGCGATTACTCTTAGCGACTTCCACCACATAAACCCGGATCTTTTCGTGGGTGCGGTAGCGTTCTCCCGGAATTTGCTGCGGCCGCGGCAGGTCGGCCTCGGCTCGGCCCAGACTAAGCGTGACCTTTCGCGAGTTCACACTTTGTACCGTGCCAGTAATCAGGTCGCCTTCGCGATTGATAAACTCGTCGTAAAGGGCGTTGCGTTCCGCTTCACGGATCTTTTGGAGTATAACTTGTTTGGCCGTTTGCGCGGCGATTCGCCCGAAGCTACGCGTTGTATTGTCGACCTGCACCATAACGATATCATTGAGTTGGGCTTCGGGATTATAGAAGCGCGCCCTTTCTAATGTTACCTCTGTAGAGTCGGTGAAGACCTCGTCAACGACTTCTTTCTCGACGAAAACTTTCGCTCGTCCGGTGTCGGGGTCTATCTGCGCCTCGATCGCCTGGGCCGCGCTGGCGCCAGTATCTTTGCGATAAGCGGAGACCAAGGCGCTCTGCAGCGCATCCAATACGATATCGGATGGGAGCGCGCGCGTCTGAGCAATCTCATTAAAGGCGATTTGCAGTTCGTTCGACATATTGCCTGTCTCCAACAATCGAGCTGTATGATTTATCTTGACAGGTGACAGCCCGATATAA
Organism: Chloroflexota bacterium; assembly: GCA_011523735.1. Classification (GTDB taxonomy): domain Bacteria; phylum Chloroflexota; class Anaerolineae; order Aggregatilineales; family Phototrophicaceae; genus UBA6055. The sequence goes on along the minus strand of WTGB01000024.1, from coordinate 20,632 downwards.
AACGAAAAGTGGGGGCTTCCCACTTTTTCCGAACACTTGCATCTGTATGGAGTCTATCACGCCGAGCCCGCTGAGTCAAGGTAAAATCCTTGCTGTCACTAAGGATGTCGACATTGAACCTTGCGTCCGGCAAGCGGCGGCGCACTCACTCAGAGGCGAATGGAGGGACTTTCAAGATCTTGCCAGCAGCGGAATCGCTGATGTACACGAAGCCTTCTCCATCAACCGCGATGCCGCCGATCTCCTGGAATTGCCCGGCGGTAGCCGAATCACCCGATTCGCCGAAGGAACCCAGGCACTTGCCTACTGTGTTATAAACCAGGATGCGCTTGCCATCGGGGTCAGTGATGTAAAGCATATCGCGGCTTTCATCGAGAGCCAGGTAGGGACGATTGAAGACATTGTTATACCAGCCGCGCACTCGGAAATTGGTCAAGTGATTGCCATTCCTATTAAATACCGAGACGCGCCGGTTCCAAGTGTCGGCTACAAATAGTCGGCCGTCAGAATGAGCCGCCAAGCCGCTCGGCTCATCCAACTCGCCGGGACCGCTGCCGCCGCTGCCGATGTCAGACTGATAGGCGGCTTCGCCATTCTCCAATGTGTAGACACGGATCCTCTTGTTGCCGGTATCGGCAATATAAATGTGTCCCGCATCGTCAATAGCCACATCGCGAGGACCCCAAAAGGCGTCGGTCGGTTCGACAGGCGCGTCGAAGCCATATTCGCCAGCCGCGCCCCATGCGGTTAGCAACTCGCCTTGGGGAGCCAAATGCAGAATGCGGTAGTTCCAGGTATCCACCACCAGCAGATCACCGCTCGGCAGAATCGCGACGCTATTCGGGCGATTGAGGGAGTATTCAACTGTTTCGCCATAGCTCTGAATAAATCGACCGTCGGTTGTGTAGGTATGGATACGGTTGGCGTTTTCATCGGCGACGAATACTTTGCCGTCTGCAACCGTCAGAGCAAGGGGATGAAGCAGCGACTGAACTCCCGCATCGAATTCGAGCAGGGGCGTCACACTGCGCCAGTTGGCCGCGCACTGATTGATTTCTGTCGGGATTGTACTCGGCACGTCGCCATCGCCGACGCCATATTCCCAGATCATCGATGCGAAATCCTTGCGGATGTACACGTGCATGCGATCGGATACGGGCCAGTTTGTCAGCGAAAAATCCTTGCCTGTCGCCGCGCCGTATTGGTCATAGTCGCGGGACCACCAGATATCAAATATGCCTTTTCGCAGCGCCGCGGCACCGGTGTTTTGCGGGGAGAAATCAAGTGCATTCATGATTCTCTGCGGCGTCAACCCGAAGTATTCTTGCATGGGCCACCACATTCGCATGTGATCGCGGCGAATATATCGATCCTCCAGAATCGGCTCGACATCTCCACGATGTCCCGAGCCGACCACGACAAAGATAGCGTCCTCGGTGTTTTGGACGGTGGGGTTGCCGCCGACGAAGACCGCGTCAGTGAAGTTGCGGAAATACCAGCTATAGGGCCATGATACTTCATCATCGTAGACAAACTTGAGATCCAAGCCATCTGTCATACGCAGGCTCATTTCCTCAATGTCTTCCAAGACCCACTTAATCGCGGGACCGGCATGCGCGTAGACCAGAAACTCGGTGGGGAGATCATAGTTTATGAAGGAAGCCATCCAGGCGGCGCGGAATGTGAGCAAGCTCAGCAGACTAAAGATCGCCACCGCCAGCATTCGCCGAATATGTATCCAGCTTGAAAGGCGCGCCAGCCGGAGCAGTACATAACCCAGGCTAAGCGCGATGATCAGAGAGGCCAGCCAGGCATAGGTGCGTTCAAGCTGAGGTTTTTCAAGACCGGTGAATGGCGGATCGCCGCCGATGAAAGCGCCAATCACTTGCGCCAGGCTGACCAGGAACATAGGTGACAGCAGAAGCGCTATCCAACCGCGGGCGAGGAATTGTGATTTGCAAATGCGTGAGAAGACGCCGCCGAAATACCAAGCCGAAATCAGGATCATCGGCGTAGTAAGATGCGTGCCAAGCCAGGGCATTTTTTCGCCCGCCAGCGAATAACCGACCAGATTGAGTATCGCCCACCAGGCAAGCAGAAGCAGAAACGGCAGCCGGTTTAGTTTGCCTTCGTCTTGCGCCCGCTCACGGACATCTGCCCTTGGCGGCGCCTCAACTTCTATTTCGCTCGTGCTTCGAGGCTCGTCGTCATCTGCATCTGCTTCGGTCGCGACATCGACGATTGCATCCATGGTATCGGTATCCCGGTCATCAGGGTCCGCGGCCGTATCGAAATACGCTTCCAGCTCCGCCTCAACCTGTCGCCTGCGGAGGTCTTCGAGTTCGATCAGACGTCGTCGCCGCGACTTCCAAAAGCAAGTGACGCCCGCAAACATCGCGCTGACCGTGCCGACTATCGGCAGGAATTCGTATGTCGGCATAATGAGCAGCAAGTAGTAATACTGCGGCTGACTGCCTCGGCGTACTCCTTGCTGTTCCAGCCAATATCCCAGGCTGTAGATCATGCCTGTGCCAAGACCCGCAATATTGGTAAAGACGGTGGTGAAGAAGAATGCGAATATGATATGAAAAATCGCTAAGGCGATCAGCCAGCGTTTCCAATTCCAAGTCAGCCCAATGACTAGCGAAAGCAAGAATAGCGGCATAAATACAGATGCGCCAACGAGGAATTGCCCGACCTGCACGGCGCCGCCCAGACTCGGCAAACCCTGCAAGATTCCGTAGATGCCAGCGGGCAGCGACTCGGCGAGATTTACAAAGTCGCTATTTGAACCGCCCATAAGGCGCGTGAAGAGGGCGGTCGTCCAAGGCAAGATGAGCGTGAGAATAAGCACCAGCAGATCAAGCTCGGGGAAGCGATAAAGAAAGCCCCAGAAGCTGCCTTCAAAGGCTTTATCTTCGGCAAGTTTGTCTTCGGCAGCGGCTGCGCTTCGGGCATCCCGAACCAAGTATGCGGCCACGGCAAGCACAATCAGCCAAAGCGCGATTGCCGGGACCCAGCGGATCGCGGCGCCGGCGGCCGTATCAAGAAGCTCGGCACTATCCGCATCAGGGATTGTCGGTGCGGCTGTCTCTGTTGAACTCGGAAAATGAGATAGTTCTTCGATAAACAGGAGACCGCTAGCGGTGATGAGCGCGAGTAAGAAAATCAGAAGGACATCGCGCCAGGGTATCCGGCTCCAGCGGTCGCGGAAGGCGTAAAGCGCCGTCGAAACCAGAATGAATAAGCCACTGCAGATGGATATGGCCATCCAGCTAAACCAGCTTGAACGTTCCAAATTTGATAGGTCTTGAAAGGATGTGCCTCGGCCCGCGATGATCTCAGCCGGTATGATATCGACAACGATATACATGCCGAGCGTAATCATGCCCCCAAGCAAGATACCAAGCATAACTGAGTGAAATATGTATCGACCGCGCAGGTCGTAGCGATGTTGCGCCAGGCGGACTAAAAAGTAGATTGTTAAAAAGCTGCCAAAGATGGCGATGTAGATGAATGCTGTCTCTTTCGAGCCGAGGTTGAGTATCATCGCGGCCGCGAATATGTATAGCCAGAGCGCGCGGCGGCGAAAACGCGGCGGACCATCAAGGTACATGAGAATGCAGTGAGCCATGATCATTGCAAAGAAGATGGACGGCGTATCATGACGGATGTAGCGGTTGTAATACATCAACAGCGGCGAAATCAGCAGCATGGCGCAAGCGAGTAGCGCGCCCCACCTGCCCAGCCACTTGCGCCATAACAGAGGGAACATCACCATCATGACGCCGAGCAGGGCGGTGTAGATGCGGCCGGAAAAGTCGCTATCGCCGAAAAGATAGAAGGAAAAGGCCGTCGCGTGAAAAAGCACCGGTCCGTGCATCAGCGGCGTGTGCTGAAAGTTACCCTCGTTGTAGAGATTGTAGGAAAAACGCGTGTGCAGGCTTTCGTCGTGGCTCATTACGCGCGTATCCAGCATGTGGAAGCGCGTGAAGACCGCTACTAGAAAGATGACGATATACGCGGCCAACTCCCAATTCACAGCGAGGCTTTGGGACAGCGCGCGGCTCAAGGCATTGTCTTCCTGCTGATTAGGGGAAGTAATCATTTCGAATCAGTCGGTGTTCAATGGATGGTCTGGGCAAGGGAAACGCGGTCAAAATTTCGGCGATGGCGTGTTTTGCAAAAGCGGAGTGAGGCGGCGGGGACTGGATTGCACCGTCGCGCTGACAAAGATCGCACGCGACGAATGACTTGCCGGTGTACGAACGATCGAGGCATATCGCGGCATCAGCGGCAGTTCGACCGTGAGCAGCGATGAATGAAAACCAATTATCATCGGCAGCAGCAGCGCAACAGTAATGGCGATGATGACCAGGCTGTAGCTGAAATTCAGGCTAGAGCGCGAAGCAAAATCGCCAAGCCAATTCGGACGAGCTTGCGCCTGCTGCAAGTCGGCTTGCAAGGAGGACCATATCTGATCGAGTTTGGCAGATCTTGGATGACCTAGGGTCGGGAGGCTGCGTTCTAACTTGTAGGCGAATTCGCGATGCTGCATATATTCGCGGTAACAGTCTTCACATTCATCAATGTATCGCGCCACGCGCCGTCTTACGGGATCCGGGAGATCGCCGCTGACGAAGCGCGCCATGTGGACCTTGCAAAAACGATACTTGAACCTGACCATATTTCCCTTCGCGCCTCAACCGCAATTGTTAGTGCACGCGCAAGAGTTCTTCCAGCAGTCCCAGCCCGACCGGTTGCAGGGATTCCCGCAGGCGCTGATGACCCAGGCGGACACGGCTTTCGGCAGTTTTCTGCGGGCAGCCCATCACTTCTGATATCTCTCTGTAAGTCATGCCCTGTCCATAACGCAGTACAATGGCTTCACGCAGGCGCGGCGATAAATCAAGGAGCGCTTTGGAGATGGATTCACTGGCATCACGCCTGATAACGGCTGCTTCGGGCGCTTCTGAGGGCGGCGCCTTCAACTCCAAACCCAGCCATTGTGTGATATCGACAGTGAGGAAGCGTTTGCGTCGATAGGTGTTGCGGCAGCGACTGACGGCGATCGTATACAGCCAGGTCTTCAATGATGCCTTGCCCGAATCATACCTGTGCAGATTTTTGAAGGCATACAGGAAGGACTCCTGCAAGATATCTTCCGCATCTTGCTCGTTCATCAGCAAGCTATAGCACAGGCGATATAGGCTGGCGGCAAAACGATCGTAGAGTTCGGCATAACCACTTTGATCGCCAGTAAGGGCGCGCTTAATTATAGTATCGATTTCTACGCGCGCGTTTGCTCGCTTGTCAGTCATTTTCCCTCACTTACGGTGAATCTTTCACTGACACTTATGATTCTACACCGTAGTCTGCAAACATCCTCAACTTTGGAGCGGGCTTGCCAATGTTGTACCATTATAGACATCTTGCCGAAGCCATAGAATGACAGCTTCCTCTTCCAGAAGCGCCCGGTCAAGCCGCCCCTGCGCCCACCAGGCAGCCAAATCCCAGATGTCTATGTTTGCAAGCGACCATGTTCGATGCAGGACAAAACGCTGCCCCACGTAATCACCGGCGAGATCGGTCGCCTGATGCTCATCTTCCGCCATTAAGACGATTCGCTCACCGGCTGCGGCGGCGGCGAAACTCTCAAAACGCGCATGTGGGAAATCGCGCGTGAGCCAAGCGAGCAAGCCGCTATCCGTCACGATTCCGCGTTTGTCGGTCACGATGGCGATGTCAATCACAGGGAAGCCGGAGGATTCGCGGTCCGCCAATTCAAATAGCGTATCGCGCAGGAGATAGGCATCTTCAGCCACGGCACGTTCGCGCCACAAGCCATCGGGACTGTCCACATTTGAAACCGCGGCTTGCCAGGCGCCGCCGACGCCAGACAACAGCATAAGCCAGAGAAAACCTATACCCGTACCCTGTAAACAGGTGCCCGAGCCCCAGAAATTCGCGACCAGCAAGAAGATAACGAGGCAAATGATAGAGGTAATGACGAGCAATCCCAAGCCCTGTAACAGTTGGAGCTGTGATGCTTCGCCTAGCAGCGCCAGAACCTCAGTGAGGCTCAAGCCCGCTGACAAGCTCGCCATCAGTCGGGCAACCTGCATAAATTGAATCGAGAGGACGAAGAGGCACAGTAGCACACCGGCGGAAATCATCCATTTCGCCCACCAGTACTGCGTAGTATAGAGCATGCTGTCGTCCTCATCGCCGTTGTCTCTGTCTGATCTGGACCAAAGGACGACAACCCGGCGATTGACAATCAATTGTGTAATGCCATAACTGGCTAGCAGGGTTAAGGGGACGACAACCCAGAGCGCATCCGAGGCGCGCGCGCCTGGATAAAGTAGCAATCCAAGCGCCCCGAGGGCGGCCCAAGCGGCTGCGAAACGATCAATATAGGTGACATCGCCATGTTTCCACAAGAGCCAGGCGCCACCGCAAGCAAAGACAATCAACAGCGGCTCTTGTAGTATCAGCGCGGCGAAACCCAAGCGAACACTCTGTGGCGAGGCGCTCTGCGAGATGCCGCTAATAGATGCCTCGATTAACTGACTGACCGTGCGCAATCCAGTTGGATTTAGCAAGAAGGCAGTCGCGACAAAGCCGACAATGGTAAAGGGAACCACGAGCGTTCGGACGAAAGGGAAGCCCTGCAGTCGTCTGAGCGCCAGTTGAAGAATGTCATCGCCGGGCAAATCAAGTCGCTGCGGGGCACTTAGCGCGGTACGCCAGACGGCAAGCCAACCCGATGCGATCAAAATGACAAAGAGCGGGATGCCTGACGGACTGGACAGGAGAAGCATAAATGTGACGAAAGCGATTGCCCAACAGGCATCTCGGAGTTGCTGTGTATACCAGTAGCGTCTGATCATCCAGACCGCAAGGACGGTGAACAGCAGCATGAAACTCGTTCCATCGGCCGTCCGCGATGTCGCTAGGGGAACCGTGAGGAAAGACAGCAGGGCAGTCCAGACGAAGGTTCTTGTCAAACCCAGGCTGTCGCGGAAGAGCAGCGGTGTCATACCGAGCGCGAAACCGGCGAGCGCTGTGCCGATGCGCGCGTTGAATTCGTCGGCGCCAGCAAGAGTGAATGTCAGCAACTGTGTGAGGTAGGTTAGGGGCTGGCGTGCGGTCCTGAATCCGCCGGGCGCGTCGTCTTCCACTGTATGCCAAGCCTGTAGGGATTGCTGTGCTTCGAAGTCGGTCATAGGCACGGCGTCGAGCAAGGTGACTCGGAGCCACAGCGAAAGCAGCACAATTGCGCCATAAGCCAGCCATTCCATTGAAATACTGCGCGGCAGCGAAACCCTGCGCCGGCTGTCAATGGCGTCTGAGCGCGTATTATCAAGCCTAGTCAAATGTTCCTGTGTCGCCATAAGCGATTGTCACACCTTTGGATTAGTTCCGTTCTCATTTACCAAATGACGATGATTCATGCGCCGGCATAAAAGACTCGTGATGAGCCGGATTCACATTGTACTGGCAAATGATTCAGAAATTTCTCTTCACCTGCGCCGCCGTATACCCGCCTTTCCGTCGAACCATACATGATGTGCGTGATCTGATAGCGCTCAATGATCGGCTGAACATCGCGGAATTCGTAGCGCGTGTACAAGTCTCTCAAGTCGCCCGCCCGCGAGCCGGCGATCTCGTGGTAAGTGGCGCCGCGCCATTGACGCTCATGATTTTCCCAGCCCAGAATTATCGGGATGCCCGACAAGGCGCCGACCCGACCAAAGGCAATGTTGTAGGCTTCGCCAAGAGCCTCGGCGGCAACAGCGCCTTGGCGACCGACGGCGTCGCGCAGGCAATCAATGACATTCTGATCATCTCTGGTCAGTAGACCGCTGGCGCCATCCAACGTGAGCGGCTCATATACAATTGTGTCGTTTTCGTCGAAGATCGCAATACCCGTGATATCAGCCCGCAGCAGATCCGACTCCACTGCGTCCGCAAGGTTTAGGCGGGAATAGAGGATTGTGCCAGGCGCGATGTATTCACCCTCGTGAACATGGCGAATCGCGTTTGTCCACGTGCCTGGCAGAGTGAAGCGGTGGCGCTCGGAGGCGTATTGTCGCCCGGTCTCAATCCAGGCGCGGTGATTGACGCCGACGATCGTATACGATACGCTCGCCAGGATGCAGATTAAAGCAACCGTGGCGAGAACAAGACGAAGGATTAAATGTGGCTTGGGCAAGCTTCGATCGCTCAGAAGGCTGTAGATCGCATAAGCTGACGCGATGCTCCAAAGCACCCAGGCTTGGTAATAAAGCTTGAAAACCGTGTTTATCCTGACGAAGAAATTATCCTTCAGATAGAAGAATTCGCAGAACAAGGTCAAGCAAAGCCCCAGGCCGAAGAGGAGCAATGTGAAGCCGGTGGCCGGCGGGTATTTGATCCAGGCGACCGCGACTTCCCCAAGACGCTCCCCCTGTTCTCCTGCCGGAAACAATCGCGCTGAAATCGCCGCAATGCCAATGAGAAGCAGGACCGTAGTCAAGCCATAGTCAATACGCCGCTGCACAAGTTGTCTAAACAGCTCGCCAGAATCGCTGTCAGGGCTATTGAGATTGCCAACAATGGGCTGCGCAGGACTGCTGATGGCGAGCAGAGCGCCCAAGACGATCATCAGGAGCAGCATAATCGCCAGCAAGCTACAGCCCAATGTTAGACCCAGCCGCCAATTGAGACGGCGCGCTCGATGACCTCGCCAGGCTTCGGTCAACAGATACATTGCCAGAATAACGGTCAAAGGACCGAACATGATAAAGAAATGTCTAAATTGTGAGGGGTGCAGCAGGTTCGGCAGGATGCCACCTGCTTGGGAGCGCAAGCCGACCCAGTAGGGCAGGTAGGCTAAGGCGGCGATCAGCGCCAACTTCGCACCAAACTTCGCCGTTTCCAGCCAGTCCATTCTCGACAACCTGCCATATTCGCTTGTCATGAGTCGGCGCAGCGCCTCCGCGCCAACCAAGCCCGCAAGAAAGGTCGGGGCATCCCAGGCGTTGAGGAAGGCTAGTCCACCAATGGCGATGCCATAAATACTAGTCGCTTCTGTGCTTGGCGGGCGACGAGAAAGCAGCAGGTTGAACATCAAACCGATTGCGCTGACCACAAATGGCAACGCGAGGACATGCGGATGGTTATCCGCCAGCAAAAAGCTGAAAGCGGGGAATTCGCCAATTGGCTGAATGCCGGTCAAGCGGTCGTCAAGATCATAGTCGCTAGGAACGCGACTGGCATTAAACCACCACCAATGTTGCCAGCGAGACGTATTCAACACCAGGCTGCCAGTCCCGCTTTGCTCGTAGTTGATTGTCTCGAAATCTGGCAACTTCTGCGTAGACCAGAATTCCAGATAAGATTGTGGCGCGGCGCGAGTTTGGAGTGGCGCTTCAATCAGCGGAAACTGGAAATTGCCCATCAGCACTAACATCACCAGCGCCAATATTCCCGTCGCGATGGCGCCCGCATTGGATCGCCAGTTCCGGACCGTGTCTGTCGCCAAGCCAATCGCGCGCGAACGTACAAGATTGTAAGCGACGCCGAATGCTGCCATGCCACTCAGAGAAAAGAGTGAAGCATTTGTCAGATTGAATCCGATCGTGCTGCTTATGCCGCTCAATGTGGCGAGCGCCCCCGACATGATATAGCCCATGTAGTAGTAGCTGATGGCGTAGCCGGACATCCAGGGATCGTCGGGCGGAAAGCTGGCGCTACGCTGAGCCGCGCTTAGGAAAGCCAATTCCATCGGCTTCTCCGTGCCGACTAAGCCATTTTGGTGCGCGCGGTACAATGCCCAGCCGAAGAATAAAGTCGCGAAGAGCAACTCGGCCACTACCACCACACTGCGATTCTCGCGCCACCAACGGACCAGCGCGCCAGCTTCTCCACTGCGGAAATAGAGCGCCAGAGAGGCTGACAGAACCAGCAGCCAGCAAAGCACTATACTGCCGCGCGAATTGTCGAGGAAACCGTAGCTGCCCAGCAGCCAGAAGACCCATGTCACAAGCAGCAGGCCAAGGGCGCGCGCAATGGTGTACCCGCGGTCAGGCAGGGCGGAAAACAGACGTAGACAGAGCGGCAAGGCGGCTAATCCGGCAAGCGCAATCCATAACCACCAGGCGAGTAGCAAATGCCCTTCACGCGTGAGCCAATCGAGCAAGATGGTCATGCGCCGCTCTCCACCAAGTATTGCATCAGAGCGTCATCGTTCACTTGGTAGATCTTCCCGCCTTGAACTTCGTGCGCGACCGTGAGCAAGCCTTCGTCCACCATCCTTTCGAATTTCTCGAGCCCTTCTGGGCTTGAATGCACTTCTTCCAAGCCGCTTCTAATGATGTACGTAATATCGAAGTGATGGATGATATCCACAGCGATATCTATGTCAGCGGTATTATAGAACTGTTGGATATTCCGTTCGCGTTGGAATATCCAATCGTGCATCGGGTATATGGTGCGTTGCTGCCGTTGATGCCAATTCCAACCGAGTACGGAAGGCAAGCCCGTCATGATAGAAACTCTGCCATTCCAGCGGTATTCGCTGCCCGACTGCCTGCCCTCTATGATAACCGGCGAGCCTTCGACATTTTCTTGCAGCCAGCGAATCAATTGATGATCCACGGCAAGGTCGGTTTCGCTGCTGACGCCTAGCTCCGGCGAGAATTCGACATGTTTGGCTAGTGTCATGTAGTCCATGCCATTCAACGTCAGAGGAAGGTCCGGCGCCATACGATCAAATGAGCGTCCGCGCGCAGCCGTGATGGGAAATAAACCGGCGATGCCGATGAGCAGCAGACAGGGTATGTACCATATTATTTTTAGCGAGCGGCTGAATTGCTCAGAGGCGTCGAGCAAGCAGGCAAAGGCAATGCCGCCGGAAACGCTGAAAAGCAGCCACACTTGAATATAGAACTTGAAGACTGTGTTCTGACGTCCGATGTCGCCCCCTATGACCAGCACCTCAACACCGAGCGTCATAGACAGCGCCATGCCGATCAAGACGAGAGTGAATCGCATGGCCTGCGACTGATCGGGACGGAAGAACAGCAGCGCGATCCAGCAAACAAGCGGCAGGACAATCAACGCTACCTGATAGCCGATCATCGCGAGTACAACAGAGAGCAATCCCGCTAGGACGATGACAGCGAGGGCGCGGGTGGCCAAAGCTCTATTTTTTAGCAGCGCTTTGACAGGTGTATTACGGAACCAGCGACTTGTGTCCCAAAGCAAGAGCGAAACGATCAGAAACAGGAACAGGCCGTGAATATCGAAGTATGCCCAGAGCGGCGTCTTACCCCCATGCCACAATTGAATGCTGTTGTAGGTTGTGGCATGCCAACTGGTATAGGGCAGGGCAAATGCCAAATTCAGGGCGATAAACCCGCCAACCGTGGCGACGAACTCAAGGGCGGAAGCGCGCACGAATACAACGCGCAGGGCCAGCCATAGAATGACAGCGGCGATGCACAGCAAAAGCGCCGTGCGCAGTACATTTAAGAGGGTAAATATTGACACGGCGTTGTTGCCGATTGAACCGGCTGACATCAAAATAGATAGAATGCCGACAGTCACGAGAAGCAAAGTGATGAGCGCGATGTAGAAGCGCCTGTCTTGCAGCGGATGGAATGTTGCCCGCCAGCGCAAGCCCCAGGCATAAGCCAAGGCCAGAACCGACAGCAAGGTCATCGAGGGCCAATCCCAGGTGTTGGTTGCCCGCATTATTCCCACAGTCATCGCTACGAGGGCTAGGGCCAACGCGCGCTCAAGCGGCGGACGATAGTTTCGCCTTGCTTGCGCAACTTCATTGAACAGCAGCAGTACGGACAAGAGTATCAGCGGCATATTGATCATGTGCGCGTGGAGATCGCCATATAGAAATGTGAAATAGGGCATCTCGGTTATGGCGTTGCCGCGCACGCCCGGAGTCTCCGCCAAGACACGAGAAGGACCCCAATACCAGCGATCGCTGTTGATGTAGGGCTGTTCACCTTGCAAAATCTTTCCAGCGCCCCGAATCAACCCTGCGACAAGGGAAAGCGAACTGTTGACCTCATAGCGAAGACTGTCCCAGGGGTGTAGCTCGGCCGCTCGTCTTGCCAGGTCCGCATTGACATCGGGCGAAACCGCGGTTTCATGAGCGGCTTCGAATTCGTCTATCAAGAATTGTTCCAAACTTTCCGGCCGATGGTAGCCGCCCAGAGCGGCGACTTCATTGCCGATAACACGCACAGTATCCAGGTTTCCCAGCACGACGCAAAGCAGCAAAGCCATGATGCCTGCGACCCAGGGCTTGCCGAGCCGATAGTTGGACTGTTTGCTTTGTCGAGCGCGGCTGTTGGTGTTGGACCACCGCGCCAGAATATTGAAAGCGGCGGAGAACGCGCCCATTCCCGTCAAGCTGAATATCGTCGGAATCATTAGGTTGTAGGCGAAAGCAGGCACGATGCCAAGCAAGAGGGCAGGCGCGCCGACCAAGACATAACCGAAGTAGTAATAATTAATGAAGCCGCCGGAAAACCAGGGATCGATGGGCGGGAAGGTGGTGCTGCGCAAGACGCCGTTGAGATAGGCGAAGTCCATCGGCTTTTCGCCGCCCTTCCCCGGATGCCACAGGTCAGGGTTGGTCAAACGCACGATTATAAGCGCCAAAAATGCGACGAAAGCGATAAGTTCCATCCATGCCAATCGTTTCCAGTTGTCGCGAAGAAATTCGACGAGCCGAATACGGACGAGCAGCGCGCTACCGAATGCCAGCAGACAAATTGAGAAGAGAATGCCGCCTTGTGACCAGATGGGTATCTTCAAGCTGGAAACAGCCCAGGCAAACCAGGCGACGACCAGCATGCCAACTAGTTTGCTAAGCCCGTAACCGCCGTCTGCCATATTGGGGAGTATTGCGAAGAGGAAGGGAAAAGCGAGCGCGCCAAAGAGGAAGATTGTGGCGTACCAGACGATCACGCCAATAACCTGATTCGTATTGATAATGCTGTCACTGAAGAACCGGTCGGACCAGGTGCCGCCATCGGTCTGGATCTCGCGTTCTGCCGGCGTGAAGGTAAGTCCAGTCGGCACGGGCTCAGCATCGGTCACGAGCCAATAGAACACGCCGAGCAGTTGCGCTTCGCTGTTGTCTCTCTGGAGTTCGTGCGCCTGCTTTAGCGATACCTGGGACAATATGGCTTCGACTTTGGCGCGCGAGTACTCATCGGTTTTGCGGAAAATGAAGATGGTCGGATGGTCATAAACATGGAAAGCTTCATCGGCTTCCAGTTCGTTGAGCCAATATGGCGAGTCGTGAATGAACAGGCGCTGGTCAGAAACACGCCAGGGACCGAGTTCGAATGTCTCTTCAAACACGGCTTCCAGTTCATAACCCAGCTCACCAGCGAATAGTTTTTTGTAGTAGAGCGTTGTCAGGGGCCAGCGCATCTGGTTGCGCGGTTGGGTGTCATAGAAGCGATTGCTGGCGATGGTCAAGTAATCGCCGATATCCAGCGTGCGCAGGATGTCATCGTATTTAACTTGATTGTCCACGGGAAAGGACATAATCTGATCTTGCGCATTGATAACAGCCGAGAAGGGATATCGGCCGCGGCAATCGCGCGAGTTGACCAAGCCCGGTGGTGGATCGTCCGCTAGGGTAAGGCTCTCCGGCAACTGGCAGACGATGGTTCCCGTGGCTTGGTTGTCCCAACTGCCTTCATTGAGCACTACCGACCCTGAACCGATGACATCATCGCTGCCCTCTGCCACTTCCACCGCGAATGAATAGCGTTCGCCTTCTACGACTTCAAGCGGGCGATCAAATTCTATCGTGTAACCTGCGCCGAGAGGGTGCTGGTCACGCGCAAGGTTCGCTTGCAGCTCCGCCGTCGCGAGTATCGAGTCGCTGCTCTCTTCACGCACCTGTATCCGGATCTCTTCCGGCTGCGGATCGTCGAATGGGTCGCCTAGATGGGGTGCGAAAACGCTCGTGATAGTTCCGCTTGACGGCGCCTGGAACATTGCTTCAACGCGATCGCCGTCGCGATAATGGTTGGCTTTATCAAAGGGCGATCCTTCTAAATCGGAAGACTGGTAACCTGTATTGTGAAAGGCGATGTTGACCAAAGGCACGGAGTCATCAGCGCCGTTGATCGCCATGGCGAAGTCGCCCGGTATCCGTTCAAAAATGTAGTGCGCCGATTGGACCAGCGTGGTCTGATGGCGGTAAATGTTGGAGAACATCACACCCCAACACAGTGAAAACAGGACGGCAAATCCGCTCAAAATCACCGGACGCCATTTATTCACTTGCGGAATGAATGCACTGGCAATCAGGGCAATGCCGATGGCGAGGGCGGTAAACGTTGTGGCATCGGTTGTCCCGCTGGATAATTGATATGCGCCGACTGATAGAAGCAATCCGCCAATGGTTAGCAATGGAATGATGATGTTCGCCGGGCTGCGTCCGTGCGACTTGGCTTGACGATACCATTCGTAGAGGCACCAGCCCGCCAGTACAGCCAATGAACTGTATAACGGCAGATAATAGCGCATGGTTTGCGCCGCCAGTCGGCTCATGAAGAGATAATATCCGCCTATCCAGATTATCAGGATTAAGGCGTCGCAAGCTGACTTGCGATTTCGCAGGGCGCGATACGCGGACCATAACCAGCCGAACCAGCCCAATAGTCCAAAGCTCAGCCCCATCGCCCAGAATAGCATGTCTTTCTGCGTATAGATGAAAGACGAGCGCGCCAGCCATTGCCAGTTCGGCGGGAAATCTTGCGCGCCGGAAACGCCCGCGCTGATGCTCTCGAGATTTTCGATCCAGCGCTGATTTGGCAATAAGCCGAGAAAGCCGGGACCAGCGAAGGCATAAGGATTCAAGATGCGGAAAGCTAGAAATGCGCCCAATCCAGCCAATACCAGACCTAGTAGGTGCCGAGTGAAGATACGCGCACGTTCGCTTGATTTGAGTCTGGGATCAAAGATCGGGGCGGCCTGCATCCCGGCCGCGATGACGATGATCCCCGCCAGCGGCGCAAGGTTGATTCTGCTGGCAACCGCCGCGCCCGTGCACAAACCAAACAATAGATAGTAACGGTACTTTCCGCGCTGCTGTACTGCGACCGCGAAATACAATGCCACAGTGACCAAAAAAGACGCGATAGCATTGACCGTGCCGAAGTGGGCTTTCTGGATCGCCAATGGGGCGGCAGCATAGAACAAGGCGGCGAACAGCCCCACCCATGTGCCGTGCAGCCGCTTGCCCAGGGCGAAGACCATGACTATTGTTAGCAAGTCGAAAATCGCCGAAAGGCCGCGCCACACCAGGTGACCGCCCTGAAAATCAAACAATGGGAGACCGCTAGCGGTCGCGTTTCTTACAAATTCGCTGCCGAAATGCGCGAGAAAAAGCGGAAACGTACCATATACATAGAAACCATGTCCCGCATTGTGTGGGTTTAGAGGCGAACAGCGCGTGTCGAAATATCCCCCAATGCCGGCAGTATTCGGGTATCGAGAATTGCAGTGCAGCGCCTGAAGGTCTTCTGATCCGAGCGATGCGATGCTTTGTACGGAATCCGCATAAGAAGCCACGCGCGAGCTTGCGACCAGCAGGGCGTCTACTTTTCCTGCGAGCAAAGCGGTTTCCGCCTCGCGATCGTTGACATATACGCCAATTCTTCGCTGATCAATGAGCCAACTTGCAGCTTCGACAGCAAATGTCTCGCGCACGGCGCCAAGCCTGGTGCTGGGACTATTTTTGAGAGTGTCCCAATCGCGATTGTCGAAGTTGTCCCGCGCGAGAAGGATCACTTGTTCGGGATAGTTATGTCTGTCAGATGTGAATGTGTTGCCGCCTCCGATTTGCGGCAGCAATAGCGCAGTCAAAAATCGTTCATCCGGATGAATATGCGAAAAGTCATCCCAATTCTGACCGGTGAAACGCAAGACAGCGCCGTAAACCAAAATCAGCGCAAGTAGCAGGCTGGGAAGAAGTTTCTGGCGCATCCGCTATACACTCGAGTCCGTGTTGTATGCGAAGTTATTTAGGTTCGGCAGTATCGATTTGAGTCTCATCGGGCTACGCATTCGCATCCAAGAATTCCAGCAGCCCCTCCCAACCCAAGGCGGGTACACGATAGGTATAAAACGATTTCGATTCCAGTTCCAAATCGTGTTTGAGCGGTCTTCCTTGTGGAAACCATTCGCTCAGCAGGATGGGCGCCTCGCGATTGTCCTGAGAATAGAAGAAGAGCAGATCGCGATCCGGGTCAAGGCGCAGGTCGTCTTTGCGAGCCAAAGCGCGGCTCAAGAATTCTGGCACCTTATTTGCGAGTGGATCGTTCACCCAAAGCGTTTTGCTGGCTTCTATGCCTACTGCGCGGGTATCCCACCAATGTGGGGAAGGCAGAACGAAAGCGTTGCCATAACCCCCGTCGCTTTCCGCGAACCCTTGCAAGACATCGCCGGCCTGCCAATATGGCTGCGCCAATCTTAGGTAGTGGTCCGTATAACGGCCGAAATAGATGCCGGAATTGTATTGCATTGCATATAGGACTGCGCCAAAAGCAATACCGGTTGCGACGAGCCTGCCGATAGGCTGGGGCAAGGTGCGGTTAATCTCCCAACAGAATATCGTGAGCGGTAGCGCTGCGAGCAGGAAAGCAGCGGGGAGCGCCCCGTTAGATCTCATGAAACTTGGAGTTTCCAGCGGGTTCCACAGGGCGAAGGCGGGCAAAAGCAGCATAAGGAACAATAGTAGCGGGACAAGGTGGATGACGGGGTCACGCGATTTCAACATCATCATTAGCCAAGCAGCAAGCCCAAGCAGCAAGAATCCCGCGGTCAATGGGTCCATCACTGGCTCATCAGGCAAGCCAGAAATCCAGACTGCATCGCCATAGAAATGAAACATGAGCGCCGACGAACGGAAGTTGCCGAGCAGGTTTACAGCGTTGTCACGAAGGAAATCCCGTTGCTGGTCAGTCGTCAACGCTGCGTCGCCAAACATGCGCGAAGTATGCCGGACCATGGCGACCGCCGGCTGCTCAACCCAAAAATGAAACAACGGCAAGAAGACCACAAAAGCGACCCAAGCCAGGACCGCAAAATGTATGACATAGCGCAGCCGCTGACGCAGAGAATAGCGACGGCTTATAAGGGTGATTGCTATACCCGCCACATAAGCGACAGGCAGCATTTGCACCGTCGAGTATGAGATCAAGCCCAAGCCCAGAAACAGACCTGACTTGACGTAATCATTACGCCGATTATGGCGCAAGGCACGCGCGTAGAAAATGAAAGAAGCAGTAACAAATAGAGGGCAAAGCGCGATTCGAAAGCCCTGACGCGACATGTGTATGTGCCAGTAGCTAAAGGCGGTCAGTGCAGTGACGAGCAGAGCGAAAACGAGACTGAACTTTGATTGACGATCCCGCATGACTTCCACCGCCAGCCAAAACAGCAAAGGCAAAGTGATCAAGCCTTCAACTGCTGATAACAAGCTGAAGGCATATCGGTCGACTTCTAAACCTGGAAGATAACTCAGCGCCACAAGCAAATAGTAGTGCAGCGGTTCGCGCGCCCCATAATTCGTAAACATTACCGGACTGTAATTGTTGTAACGAATATTGTATGCGTCCTTGATGTTTTCCACGTGGTCGCTAATGAGCTGGGGCGGCGATGACTTGAGATTCGTAAAGCGCAGGGCAAAACCTAAAGCTATGATGAAGACAAAGGCGACAATGACCCAACGCTGACGGCGCCAGTTGCTGCGTCGCCAGGCATCTAGCTTGTCCGTCGTCCAGTCGAAGACATTCCAGCTCACTGGCGCGAAGGCGAATCCCCAGAGAGCGACGCTAAGAAGCCAGACGACGATGATAGGCGGTTCGATTCGGTTTCCACTCATATTTGTCCACAGGACCACACTGCACAATGCTGCCAACAGAATTATGAACTTTCGCAGTTGGCTGACCTCGACCCAGATTGGACGGCGTTTTGGCTGCCGCTCAACGATCCATTGCGGCTCTATCATCGATGGCGGGCTAAGAGTTTCCGAAGCTGGAACCCGCTCTCGCCACAGCTTTGCGCACCAAAATGCGAATTCAATGATTAGCCATACAATCAGGCCGCTCGCAAATTGCAACAAAGTATTCAATACGAGGCTGCCTACGATTTCGGCGGGCGCCGCCATTGACTGTGCTAACTGGTGTAATGCGGAAAGAAGGACAATGGCAGGGATGATCCGCGCTGTCCAGCGCCATCGCTCCAATCGGGCGCAGCTTCGCCAATATGCTTTAATCTGAGGCAGTTGACCGACGATATCGCCGGCGATCCAGAGCAAAAAACCTAACCAGAGATAAGGCGCCGCAACCTGCAAAGAGACCTCGCCAACTCGTGAAATGCTATCAGTGCCCCGCGCAATAAGGCTTCCGGCAAATGCCAGAACAATCGCAAGGGCGTAAATCGTTAGCCGCGCGTAGCCTTGCCGCAGCAACTGCCCAAGGTGTAAGCGCTGCGGCAGCGGACGCGCTTGGCTTTGCAATCCCACATCAATTGCTATTGCGCCTTTCGTCTCCGGCGTGACGATTGCATGGAGCCCAGCTGGCGACTTTGCGGCGGTCTGTAGCCGCTTCCACGTTCGGATGGGCGAGCGCAGCAGTTGCGCAAGCAATTCGCTCAGCATCATATCTTCAAGTTTCTTAGCCGGTGCTTCATTAGCTCGCCTTGCGATTGAGTTGGCTTTGATTGCTCGCAGTTCACTGACTGGGAAATCACCGCGCTTGCCAGCAGACTGAAAGTCTTTTTCTAGAGCGCTACTTTTGTCTACGGACTCGCTTTGCGTTGGCGCTTCATTGGACTGAAAAGCTGGCATTCTGCTGATTTCCCTCACGGATTGACAATTCTCGAAAACGTCTCTGGCAAACTATGAGAAACTAACTGGCTTGTTGATCGTCAATGGCGCTCTGTCTTGATTCGGCAAAATCTCGCTTGCGCTTATCTCCATGCAAGCCCTTAAGCAGGATCCACGTTACATAATGCTAGCATGTCCAGAGTGCTAGTTCTTCGCAAATTCATGAAATATGGCTTCGTATTGGTCTACCGTCTTTTCATAAGAGAAAATCTCCGCGATAAATTCTCTTGGTTTGACAAACTTGTTTGGATCGTCAAGTACCTCAATTATCGCTTCGCCGATCGACCGCCAGTCGCCTTTTTTCGCCAGCTTACCCATGCCAGTGACACTGACCGCCACCCGTCCACCGTAGATATCAGTCGTGACAACCGGTGTCCCGCATAACATCGCTTCGCTTTGTACAAGCGCAAAGACTTCCATGTCGCTCGGAACGACCAAAACATCGCAGGCAGCGTAGTAATTCGCCAGTTCCTGTTTGTCGCGTAATAGCCCAAGGAATATGAGTTGCGACTTGAATTGATAAACGAGGCCGCTATGTCGCTGCCAGGTATCTTCGTATGGAATATCGTATTCGCCCGCGAAAACCACACGCGCGCTTGGATACTTTTGATTCACAAGTTCCAGTGACCGAATCAACAGGTCGGGGCGTTTCTCCTCGGCAAATCGTCCACAAAACGCGATCAGGGGTCCGCCTTCATGGCGCCATTCCGCTTGAAGTTGGCGGACGCTCTCGGGCTCAGGCTCAGGAATAACTACGGGTGGATATATTGGCCTGACCTTATCGCGAAAGTATTCGAGGTGGAGTGAATTGTCGGCATTGTCTTCACTATAGGCGACGATACAGTGCGAGCGGCGGGCCAAGACTTGTTGCAAGGCAAACATGGATTTGGTAATGAGGTTGTTGACCAAGCCCTTTGGCAGGACCAGATCGGCATGATGAGTAGCCACGATCTTGACGCCGCTAATGCCCGCCATAAACGCCACCAACGCGGATTCAAGCATCGGCATATGGACGTTTACCACGTCGTGCGCCCGCATCAGACTAAGCAGATGCCAAGGATAAGCTGGCATGATCATGCCACGGCTTATTCGAACCGGCGCCCAAAGCCGCAGGACTCGCACGCCATTCAGCATCTCTTCGCCTAGCGGCGTTTCCTTCGTATGGCGGGCCGCCAGCACGGTGACTTCATGACCGCGCTTTACAAGACCTTCGGCAACGGTTTTTACATAATATGTCAGTCCCGTTGGATGAGGATGATAGTAGAGCAAGAGCATGAGTATCCGCAGTTTACGGCTGGGATCATAGTTTTGGTTCGATATTGACAAGGCTGGCGTCTTCCATTTCGTAGTGGTTCGCACATTGTACAAGTCTAATGCATCTCGCTCATTTTGCTGACAATGGAAAATCGGTCAACGCAAAATGATTACTATGCAATCTAAAATATACACCTACCTGCCGATGTCGTCTTAAACATGAATGAATTTGGAAGAGCATCTCCCAATTCGGGCAATTACGCCGAAAGTCGAGGATTTGTCACTGCCAACTCAGGGAGCCGCCGTGGCTGCCCCTAGGATTGGATCGAGGGCAATCGTGCGCCAATCAACGTTTACTTGACAGCCTGGCTAACCAAGTCTAAACTTGAACCATCTTGCGGGTATAGCTCAGTTGGTAGAGCGCCTGCTTCCCAAGCAGAAGGTCACGGG
>WTGB01000008.1 GCA_011523735.1 Chloroflexota bacterium | reverse complement strand
CAACTCCCTCAAATTCCTTGAGATTTTGTGTCCAATAAATTAGGACCACTACAACCCCTCACCCCCAGCCCCTCTCCCACAAGGGGAGAGGGGAGCTATGCTTGGCGCAATTTGCAATAATTTGGCAGTTTTCGCAATATTTCATCCCGTATTTTATTATGGATGAGGCATTGTTCCAGTTGTTTCCATGTGAGGAATGAATTACCGATCAAGCCTTGTAGGAGCGGTACATGAGGCAATATGAGAGCAGCCGAGTCCCCGACAAATATGATGTGCTGGCGCCGGATGGTTCTGAGATTCGTTTGCTGCATCAGCTTGATGGGGTCAGCGTCGCGCATTGTACGCTGCCGGTCGGCGCGGCGTCGATTCCGGTTCGTCATCGGACGGTCGAGGAGGTCTGGTTCTTTCTGTCGGGGGCCGGGCAGGTTTGGCGGAAGCAGGGCGAGCGCGAGCAGGTGCTGGATGTGGGGCCGGGGATAAGTCTGACGATCCCGCTGGGCACGGATTTCCAGTTTCGCAATACGGGTGACGCGCCGCTGGAATTCTTGATTGCGACGACGCCGCCTTGGCCGGGCGAGGATGAGGCGGTGGTGTTGGATGCGGGCTGCTGGGAGGTGTGAGCGGCTCGCCCAGAAAATGAAAAGCGCGGGGTTTTCCCCACGCTTCCAAATGCTGAGAAGGCAAATTGCCCCGCGGATCTAGCCTACAGGTTGCTCGCTGGCTGGCGCTCCCGACATAGCCCAGAAGCCGAAGAAAAAGCGCGGTCGCACGGGGCCTCGGCGCCCTCGACGCCAGCGGTCGGCCAAGTCGCTGTTGAAGACATCGGTGATGTTTTCTTCCAGGCTTTCCACCCGCTCAGCCGCAGCGGCATTGATTTCATCAGTGACAATGGCAACAATCTCGGCCGCGACGTTCGCGACATCGCCGCCGTTCGCCTCGATCAGTTCGGCGATGGTTGAACCATCCCTCAGCGAAGAGCGTAGGTCAGCCGCGTCCAGCCCGGTCGCTTCCATAAGCGCATCGCCGGCACGAGCGTAAGCGAAGAGGCGCGGGGCGCGATGCCAAGTCCGTCCCCAGGGACCGCGCCGCGAATGACTGGCATTCAGTTCCTCGCTGACCCGTTGCTCGAGGCTTTCCACGAAGGCGGCCGCGCTGGCATTGATGTCTTCCGTCATCCGCGCCACCGTGTCCGCGATCACGGCCGCGACATCGCCGTCATTCGCCTCGATCAGTTCAGCGATGGTCGAGCCTTCCTGCAGCGCCGCGCGCAGGTCCGCTGCCTCCAGACCGGTTGCCTCCAGCAAGATCTCATCCAGGATCGACAACCCAATTTCACTCTTCCGCGCCGAATCCATTGAGTCGCCGTCATGAGCGCTGACGCCGGCGGTCAACAGGGCGAGCAGAGCTAGTACGAGGGTGAATCGTTTGACAGTCATTTTGGCAATTCTCCTTTGCATTATGACTAGGGGCGAGGGATTTCGCCCACAATTCACCCGCAGTCTAATGGAGAGGCACGGGAATTGTTTCACGCGCGTGCAAACTGTGTGTAAAAAGGCTGTAAAGCTGTGGGAAACTGAAAATGTCGGCAGGTGCAACCTAACCGGCGACCACAATGGGTCCCGCTAAATCACAAGCTTATCAAGGGCTGCGCAGATTGCGCGCCGGATTAGCTAAGCATCTCGGCTGCCCACCACATCGATAAACTTGATGGTCGCCTGAATCCCGTTAGCGAAGTTTTGCAGGGTGATATTCTCGTTGGGTCCGTGCGCGCGGCCGCTCTTGAGGCCGTAGCTCATGATGACGACTTCATCCGCCACCTTCATGCACTCGAAGCAGATTGGCACACTGCCGCCGGAGCGTTCAAAGACCGGCTCGACGCCCCAGGCATATGTGTAGGCTTGGGCGGCCGCTTGCATTGCCAGGCCGTCGACATCCAGGAGGACCGCTTCCGCGCCCGGCTCGCTGGGGCGGATGTCCAGGCTCACTGTATCCGGGGCGATGTTTTGGATGTGATCGACCACAGTTTTCAGCACGCGCGCCGGATTTTGCCGTGGCACGAGGCGGCAGGTGATCTTGGCGAAAGCGCGGGCGGGGAGCACGGTTTTCATGCCGGCGCCGGTGTAGCCGCCGTGGATGCCGTTGATCTCCAGCGTGGGGCGGGCGCCCAGCCGCTCGGGCAAGATGTACTCGGATTCGCCCCAGACCGCCGGCGCGGCCACGACATCGTCCCATTCGGCTTGCAGGAAGGGTTCGACCCGTTCCAGCAGGGCACGGTCTGTCGCTGTCACGGGGACGACATCGTCGTAGAAGCCGGGCACGGCGACCGTCCCGTTTTCGTCGTGGAGTTGGGATAGGATTTCGCTAAGCGCTTGAATCGGATTATGCACTGAGCCGCCCCAGTGGCCGCTGTGCAGGTCGCTGACTGGCGCAGTCACATGCAATTCGAGGGCGGTGATGCCGCGCAGGCCATAGGTCAGGCTGGGCTGTTTCGGCGCCAGGATCGCGCCATCGGAGATCATGGCGATATCGGCCGCCAGCCGTTCGGGATGCCGCGCGATGAAGGCGTTGATATTCTCCGAGCCCGATTCTTCTTCGCCTTCCAGCACGACTTTGATGTTGACCTTGGGCTTTGGCTCAGCCGCCAGCCAGGACTCGACCGCTTTGAGATTGGCCATGACGTGCAGCTTGCTGTCGACGGCGCCGCGGCAATAGAGCCTGCCATTCTTGATGGTCGGCTCGAAGGGTTCGGTATCCCAGCCATCGGCGATTTCGGCTGGTTGGACATCGTAGTGGCAGTAGATCAGGATGGTTGGAGCGTCGCTGCCGGCGCCATGCCATTCGCCCAGCACCAGCGGGCAGCGCCCTTCCGGCATCAGAATCACTTCGGCGCGGTCCATGCCGATGCGCAGCATCATCGCCCGCAGCCATTCAGCGGCGGCAGCGACATCGTCAGCATGCTGCGGCTGCGTGCTGATGGTGCGGATGCGCAGCAGTTCTTGGTATTCCTCGAGGAAGCGATTCCAGTTGGCTTTGGCGTATTCGTATGGATTGCTCATGTTTGGTCTTGCTCCGCTGCAGTTTGGACTCATTGCCCGCATGATACACCAAGCGGAGGCGGATGCGTATCCAATAGATTGGGTGCGGCTAACTCGGTGGATATGTCTCTGTGTCGAGTAAGACGGGCGAACCAAGGCTCGCCCCTACAGAGCTCCAAAATAGAGGGAGCAGGAAGGTCGCAGAGATTTTTGGCAAGCTTGTATGCAAGCACATATCCTCACCATTCGAAGTCCCGCAGATTATCGCGCTAGCATTATTGGCAGAACTGTTAGACACTGTAGGTTTGCTCCAAAGAAGAACATCAACAGAACGCAAACCACAATGACATTCCATGATCTGCAACTGAATAGCGCCATGCTCGGCGCAGTAAAACGAGTTGGCTATTCCGAGCCGACGCCGATTCAAGTCCGCGCCATACCGCATATCCTGGGGGGCCGCGATATTGTCGGCTGCGCCGAAACCGGCAGCGGCAAGACGGCCGCCTTTGTTTTGCCCATCGTACAAATGCTTGAACCGGTCCGGGGCAAGAAGCCCATCCGCGTACTGGTGCTGGCGCCGACCCGCGAGCTTGCGGCACAGATTGATGAAGAGTTCGGCAAGTTCGGGCGGGAAAGCTCACTCAGACATGCGGCGATATTTGGCGGGGTGGGCCAACAGCCTCAAGTGAATGCTCTGCGGCGCGGCGTCGATATTGTCGTGGCGACGCCGGGGCGCTTGCAGGATTTGATGAATCAGGGTTTTATCCGGCTGGACAAAATCGAGTTTTTCGTGCTGGATGAAGCCGACCGCATGTTGGATATGGGTTTTATTCATGATGTCAAGCGCATCATCAAGCGCCTGCCCAAACTCCGCCAGACCATGCTGTTTTCGGCGACGATGCCGCAGGCCATTCAAGATTTGAGCAGAAGCATTTTGACGGATCCGGTCAAGGTGGAGGCGAACCCGCAAGCGACGCCGGTTGAGAGTATCGCGCAGTCGATCTATTTTGTGGAAAGCGGCGATAAACGGGCGCTGCTCAAACATATATTGCACGATCCCGCTTCGGAGCGCGTATTGGTATTCACCCGGACCAAACATCGCGCCAACAACCTGGCAAAGCAGTTGAACCGGGCGCGCATTCCGGCTGAAGCGATTCACGGCAACAAATCACAAACTGCGCGGACGCGGGCTTTGGCGCAATTCAAGTCGGGACGCACCGCGGTCCTGGTGGCGACGGATATCGCCGCGCGGGGCCTGGATATCGAGTCGGTGACGCATGTCATCAACTTTGATCTGCCGAATATTCCGGAAAGTTATGTGCATCGCATCGGACGGACGGCGCGGGCGGGGGCGTCCGGAATCGCCTATTCCTTCTGCGATGTCGATGAACGCAAGTATCTGCGCGAAATCGAAGAGCTGATTCGCAAACCGATATCGGTCGTCGCCGAGCATCCCTATAGGTCCGCGATTGATGCGCCACAGCGGCTGGCACAGGCAAGCAAAGCGCCGCGCAAGAATCGCCGCCGCCGAGCATGGCGCTCCCGGCAGAGCAGCCGGGGCCGATCTGCATAAACAGCCATTTCGGATTACAATCTCGCCTAATTAGCGCTGGACAACAAAGCAATTAGGAGCGAGATATGACAATCGTTCAAGATCCGAAAGTCGTCGTCATCGGCTCCGGGAGTCTCTTCTTCGGGCGGCAGGCGATCTGGCAGATGGCGCGCTCGCCCCATCTCAACGGCGGAACGCTGGCGCTGGTGGACAAAGATCCGGCGCGCATGGAAAAGATGGGGACGCTGGCGGAGAAGGTGGTTGCGGAAACCGGCGTCCGCCTGCGCATCGAGGTCGCCTCCGACTGGAAGGAGGCTTTGCCCGGCAGCGATTTCGTCGTGTTGAGCTTCGCCGTCGATACCGTGCGCTACCGCGGGCTCGATTGCGATATCAGCGAGAAGTATGGCGTTCGCATGTGCAGCGGCGATACGATCGGACCCGGCGGCATCTTCCGCGCCATGCGAGAGCTGCCGCTGATTATGGACTGCGCCGCCGACATTGAGCAGCTCTGCCCGGATGCCTGGGTCATCAACTACATCAATCCGACGACGGTCAACGGCATGGCTCTGGCTCGTTACGCCCCGCAGGTCAAGAGCTTCGCCCTCTGCGATTCGCTGCACATGCCCCATGTGAAGATTCGCTACGCCGTCCACGCCGGCATCATCGACGATGCCGACCAGTGGACCGGCGAACTGGATGCCGACTTCGACCTGCGCATCGCCGGCGTCAATCACTTCACCTGGATGCTCAAGGCGGAATACAAGGGCGAGGACGTCAGCGAGCAGATTGCCGAGTCACTGCGACGCAGCGCTGTTCCCGGAGGCATGGATGGCAATAAGGGCGCCAAAGCGGTCTATAACGATGTCATTGCCTGGCAGCTGTATGAGATCTTCGGCTACGTCCCGACTTGCGTCTCGCACAGCAAAGAATACCTGCGCTTCTATCAGGGTCACGGTCGCTTGGCGGATGAGATTCCGCCGCTTTCGATCTGGGAGACGGATTTGCGCTATGCCCGGCATGAAGCGATGTGGCGGCAAGTTGACGATTTCAACAGCGGCGCTTTGCCCATCAGCAGCTTCATGTCCAGTTTCGGTTCCGACCATGCCACCGATGTTATCGAGAACATGGTCGGCGGCCTGGGGCAGCCCTTCTACATCAACAGGACCAATCGCGGGGCGGTCAGCAACATGGCGGATGAGGCCTTCCTGGAGCTGCTCTGCGATGTTGATATGGAGGGAGCGCGTCCGCGTCCGGTCGGCGAGATGCCGAGAGGATTGCGCGGGTTGAACGAGCAGATACTGGATACGCACGAGTTGACGGCGGAGGCTATTGTCAAGGCGGACTACAGCCTGCTGCGGCGGGCGATGATGACCGACCCGCTGAGCAATTCCATCGCTGATGCCGATGCGATCCTGCGCGAGCTTTTGGCGGCGCAACGCGAGGCGCTGCCGGATCATTGGTATGCCGGGGCGGCGTTCTGAGACTCGTCCGGTAGTATGGCGCGACGGTCGCTTTTCAGCCCCTGTAGTGGTCCTCAAATATTGGACACGAAAATGCAGAAACTTAGGGAGGAC
>WTGB01000103.1 GCA_011523735.1 Chloroflexota bacterium | reverse complement strand
TGACATTTTCAATCATGAGTTTGAGCGTCAGCCCCTACGCGAAATTTACCGATAAAGGAGTAGTCGGTACCGAATCACGCCAATTGATTCGCCCGTTTTATCCGGCAGACAAGTCGGTTGTGTAAGGCAGGGCTGGTTCTCCAACTTATAGTTGTCGCCATGCCGATGATGTCCGGCGCGGACGCGAATCCACAACATTTGATGCCCGCTTGATAGAATCTTTTCGCGGCCGCTTCAGTTAGCCACTAGCCTTCACCCCACCTTTATTTCGGGAGTTTCAGCGCTGCTCGTAGACACAGCAGACCAGCGTCCCTACAATTCGCAAGTATAGTAAGATTTCAATTACTTACTTGGAGCTACTCAGATCTGCCTGCTGCACAAGTCAAGTCCTAACTGCAGCGTCAGATCTTGCGGGCGTTTTTGTAGTTTGTTTACATTCTTGATAGAATCACTAATCGCGCAGAGGCCTCAACGTGCGCATTCTATATAGATCATTTTGGGAAAGGGATGAAACAATGGTTGAACGATTGATATATGTAGTGCTTGTTCTGTTGATTGGGGCTGGCGCGGCGACTGCGCAGGACGCGTCCACAACCATCTACGCGCACCTCACGCAGGATTTTGATGTTCTCGATCCGCATCTGACCAATACGACGCTCGGCTATCAAATGGCGATTACCTTCTATGATCGTCTGGTGGCCATGGATGACGATGGCAATATCATTCCAGCGCTGGCGACGAGTTGGGAAGGCAGCGGCGCGGACGCGCTCACGCTCACGCTGAATCCCGATGCGGTTTGTACAGACGGCAGTCCGCTGAATGCCGAAGCTGTCGCCGGCTCGCTTCTGCGCATGGGCGCCAATGATACCGGCGCGCCCTTCGTCTTCCGCACGCTGGGCGGCGCGGCGGGCGCCACGGAAGAACGTTACTCGGTATCACATGATAATGACGCCGGCACAGTCACGATTACCATGCACGAACCCTTTGGCGCTCTGTTGATCGGGTTGGCTATGCCCTGGGCGTCGGTGATTTGCCCGGCGGGCATCGAGAATCCCGACTTGATGGTTGAAGGACCGCAAGGCAGCGGACCATACGCGCTTGCCGAGTCGATTCGCGGCGATCGTTATGTGGCGCAGGCTCGCCCGGAATACACCTGGGGCGCGCGCGGAACCACGACAGCCGACGAAGGCTTCCCGCAGACCTTGGTCTATCAGGTCGTGGACAATGAAACGACCGCCGCCAACCTGTTCCTCAGTGGCGAATTGAACGTTGTCACGGTCACAGGCGCGGATTACGATCGCGTAGCCGCCGCTGAGACCTTCGCCGTGGATGGCTACAGCTTTGGCGCCCAATGGCTGCAAGTCAACAAGGACGAGGGCTTGATCGGCACTGATCCCGCCATTCGCCAGGCTGTTTTCAAAGCTGTCTCGCGCCAAGAGTATCTGGATGTCGGCTTCAGCGGACGCGGACTATTCACCAACACCTTTATCTCGCCCAAGTCTGCCTGTTACGACGACAGCCTCGACGGGGTACACGAGGAGACCGTCGGTTTCGATCCCGATGCCGCGCGCCAGATCCTGGCGGATGCCGGCTACGTGGCTGGCGCGGACGGCAAACTGGCTGACGCCGATGGCAACCCCGTCGTGCTGCGGCTGATGGATTATGGCCGGGCGGGAACGGACGCGGCCGAGTTGTTGATTTTGTCGCTCGAAGATGTCGGATTCACCGTGGAGCCACACATAGTGGAGTTTGGCGGTTATCTGGAGCGGTTGCTGCGCACAGGCGAATGGGATGTGACGATTCTGGGGGTTAATCCGCCCGTGCCGCTGCCGAGTGCGATGGTTGGTTATTTCAGTGGCGGCGGCGCAATCAATACGGCGTCGACGGCAAACGCAACTTTCGATGCCGAATTCGCGCTCGCGAATGTGACGGCCGGTGAAGAGAGTTGCATGCACTGGAGCAATGCGATGCGGTCGCTGCTGGAAGAACTCGAGTTCAAGCCGCTGTTTTCGGAGGAGCGGACCTACTTCGGGCAAGGCGTGGAATTTACCTTGTTCAACAACTATACCGGCACCTGGGATCCCATCACGACGAGAATCGTCGGCGGATAAGCCAGTTGCCAAATGACCTCGTCGCAGATGACGCTGCGTAACGAATCACATTCAGGGACCATAGCTTGGCTGACCAACCGGCTGGGTCCCTGGCCGCGTTTTCTTCTGAAGCGCCTGGCGAGTTTATTCGTCGTGCTGGCAATGTTGCTGGTGCTGACCTTTCTCCTCATTTACCTGGTGCCGGGCGATCCCGCCGTGCGCAAAGCTGGCATTGACGCCAGCGCCGAACAGATCGAATTCGAGCGCAAAGCCCTGGGCTTGGATCAACCCGCGCACATCCAGTTCATCCGTTACATCGAGGGCGTGGCGCGTCTCGACTTCGGCACATCGTTCATCACCAAGCAGTCGGTTACCGAGATTCTGCAGCAGCGCTTTCCGCGCACGTTTCAGTTGGCGGGCACAGGCCTTTTAATCGTGATGACGGTCAGCGTGCCACTGGGCATCCTCGTCGGCGCTTTGACCCGCGAGGGACGCAACCGCCGTCTGGAAGTCGTCTTCATGTCCGTGACCAGCACGAGCAGCGCCATGCCCGAATTCCTGACCGCTACCTTCCTGGCCTTCATATTCGCCGTAACATTGAACTGGCTGCCGGTCGGCACTACTCAAAAATCTACCGCCATCATTCTGCCTGCGATATCCGTAAGCCTGCGTCCAGTCGCCTCTCTGGCGCGCGTCGTCCGGCTGGAAACGCTCAACGTCCTGGCGCAAGATTATATCCGTACGGCGCGCAGCAAACGGCTGCCTGCGTATCTGATCTTCATGCGGCATCTGCTGCCGAATGTGCTGACGGCGGCGCTCACCATCGGCGGCCTGGTCTTTGCCGGATTGCTTGGCGGGACCGTCATCGTCGAAAATGTCTTCGCCTGGCCGGGCCTGGGGCAACGCGTGGTGGATGCCGTGTTTAATCTGGACTATCCCGTCATTCAAGGCATCGTATTGTATTTCGGCATGATCGTCGTCTTGATCAATACCGCGGTCGATATCCTGTTAGCCCTGGTTGATCCGCGGACGCTGGTGTTGAGCGAGTAAACGAGTGAGCAGCGCAGCAGCATACACCCGGGCGCGCTCAACCCTGGCATTTTGGCGGAGGCCTTTTTTCCGCGCCTTCTTGAGCGCCCCGAGCGGATACCTGGCGCTATTTCTCACTGGTTTTCTCCTCGCCACAGCTTTGCTTGCGCCGCTCGTCTTATCCGAAGAAGAAGTTTATCAACGCAATGTCAGGCGGCGCCTGGAAGGGCCTTCTGCCGATCATGTTTTGGGCACGGACAATCTCGGCCGCGATATCCTCAAGCGCACTTTATATGCGACGCCGCTAACGCTGCAGTTGGCTGTAAGCGCGGCGGGCATGGCCATTGCAATCGGCTTCGCTGCGGGCGCGGCGACCGCCTATCTCCCGGGTCGATTGCGGAACATGGGCGTGCGTTTGATCGAAATCATGCTGGCTTTTCCGGGCATATTGATCGCGATTATGCTGGTCGCTGTTGTTGGGACCAGCGCGGAGGGCGCCGTCCTAGCGATTGGCATCGCCTTTTCACCCAGTCTGGCGCGCGTCGCCTATACCCTGGCAGCGGGCGTGGCTGGTCTCGATTATATTTCCAGCGCGCGTGTATTGGGCTTATCCAGCCGCCGCATCGTTTTTCGTTATATTATCCCAAATATCGCCGAGACCTTGATCGTCGTCTCCTTTAACGCTACAGCCTCCGCCTTGGTCGCCGTGTCGTCGCTGAGCTTCCTCGGGCTTGGCGTTCAAGGCACGCAATTTGACTGGGGCCGCCTGATCACGGAAGGCGTGCTGCGTCTGTATCAAGTGCCGTTGTTGGCTTTGGCGCCGGCGATGGCCATCGGCATTACCGGTTTGACCCTCGGTTATTTGGGCGAGGCGCTGGCTCGGGGCCTCAATCCGGTGCTCTGGACCCAGACTCCTGCTGTTCAATCGCGTACCTGGCTGCGCCGATATTTCTCTTCTGAATATATGCTGCTTACTGGCTCGACATTATTGCTTATTGTCTTTTATTTCTTGCCCTGGTTCAGCCCTGACGCTTCGGATCCCAACCGGACTTTGGTTACAGGCGCAAGGATCCTGGCTGGCAGCAGCAATCTCACTGCGATTGCTATAGGCTCGCAGGTTGCGATGCTTTTGCTGCGTACTGGTGCCTGGATCGCTCTGCTGCTTGGATTCTTCTCCTACTTTTTTTCGCGCTACCGTCGTATCTGCGCGTATCTTGGGCTACTCTGTGGCCTTGGGGCCGGCAGTTACTTTCTCTCTTTCCTACTCGCGGATTCCGCCAACCTGGGGGCGGCGCTGGCTTCCGCGCAGTTGGGATTCTATCTTGGTCTGTTCGCCACAATCTTGCTCATCTTGCAGGTCATTTCGGGCAAGTCTACGGAAAGTCGCAGCAGCCACGACGACATACCGGCGCCCAGTCAAGCAAGCGCTGTCGAGGCAGCCATGTCGCTGCCACAGCCTTTGTTGCAGGCGCGCGGATTAACCGTGCGCTTTGACCTCGAATCCGGAAGCATCGTGCCGGTCAATGATATTAACGTGGATCTGGCTGAGGGCGAGATCGTAGGCGTCGTCGGCGAATCCGGCTCCGGCAAGAGCATGACGGCGCTGGCGTTGGCGCAACTGGTTCCACACCCCGGCGTCGTCAGCGCGCATTATGTGCGTCTGCGTGGAGAAGACATTACCCGAATGTCCGCTGGGCAATTGCGCTATTTTCTCGGTTCGGAGATGGCGATGATCTTTCAGGATCCAATGTCGTCGCTCAATCCAGCGCTCAAAATCGGCACACAGCTGACCGAAGCGACCCGGGTTCATCGCGGCGTCAGCGGCAAAGCATTGCAGAAAATGGCTCTGGAGCGGATGGCCGATGTGCATATTTCCGGCGCGGAATCGCGCTTGAAGCAGTACCCGCACGAGTTTTCTGGCGGCATGCGCCAGCGCGCTATGATCGCCATGGGCTTGATGAATTCCCCCAGCCTGATCATCGCGGACGAACCCACCACCGCGCTTGATGTGACGATTCAGGCACAGATCATTGATGTCTTGCGCGAAATCAATCAGGAGCAGGGCACGACGGTCTTGCTGATCTCGCACGACATCGGTGTGATCATCGAAATCTGTTCACGAGTACTTGTCATGTACGCCGGTCACATCGTTGAAGATGTCAAGATCACCGAATTGATGACGGCCGACAAGCATCCCTACACCGAAGCGCTGATCGCGGCTGTGCCCGCCTTTGACAGCAATCGCGACGAACCGCTGGCATCAATTCCCGGTCGGCCGCCCGATTTGGATAATCTCCCCGCGGGCTGCGCGTTCGCGCCGCGCTGCCCTTACGTTTTCGAGCGCTGCCGCCAAGAGGCGCCGGCTTTGCTGCACGTTGATGAGAATCATCGAATCGCTTGCTTCTTACGAACCGAGCCGCTGGAGGATGCCAGGCGTGAATAAGCTGGAAGCGCGCGATCTCGTCGTCCGTTATGGGCAATTGACGGCGGTGGATGGCGTCAGCTTCGGCATTCCAGCCGGCGGCACTTTGGGCTTGGTAGGCGAATCCGGCTCGGGCAAGTCGACCATCGCGCGCGCAATCGTGCAGCTGGCCAAAGCCGCGCGAGGTCAGATTTTGCTGGAAGGCAAGGATATCACCTTCGCTCATGGCTCCAATTTGAATGAGATTCGCAGCCGAATTCAGATGATATTTCAGGATCCGTATTCGTCGCTGAATCCGCGGCTTTCCGTCGGCGCGATGATCGACGAAGTGCTGCAGCGACATCGGGGCTTGACCGCGGCGCAGCGCCGTCAGGAAGTGGGCCGCTTGCTGGAAATGGTCGCTCTCGAACCGATGTTTGCCGATCGCTATCCCCATCAGTTCTCCGGCGGGCAGCGCCAGCGGATCGCCATCGCGCGCACATTGGCGTCCCAGCCGGAGCTGGTGATCCTTGATGAAGTGGTATCGGCGCTTGATGTATCAGTGCAGGCGGAAATCCTCAATTTGTTGCGCGACTTGCAACGAGAGTTCCTGCTTTCCTATCTCTTTATCTCTCACGATCTGTCGGTAGTGCGCTATATGAGTGATTCAGTTTGCGTGATGTATCTCGGACAAATTGTTGAATGGAAAGAGACTGAGGAATTGTTCAGGCAGCCTGAACATCCCTATACACAAGGTTTGATCGATTCCATTCCCAAAATGATTGTGGGTGGAGATCCCCATCGCATTCCTTTGCGTGGAGAAATCCCAGATCCGCATTTTCCACCGCCCGCCTGCCGTTTTCATACGCGCTGTCCCTTTGGTCCGCTGGCTCATCCTGAGAGAAATATCTGCCGCGAGGACGATCCGCATCGATTGATTGACAAAAGCGAACATTATGCCGCCTGTCATTTTCCGCTTGCCAGGAAGGAGTTGGCTTGATAGGAGAAGAAAAGAAACCTGTGTCCTGGGGCTTGCGCATGACCATGCTCGCCGAGGAGCATCCGGGCAAGGTCGCGCCTTACCTGTTGCCCATGCGCGGGGAAATGCCGGCGATTGAGCGCGATGCCATGCTGGACTTGCTCAATCCGACCGTGGTTGTTTCGCGCTGGGAAAACGTTAGTTATCCCAACTTCACGCCGGAAGTCATACTGGCGGAATCCGCCAACTTGGACGATTCGCTCTTGCCCGATGTGGTCGCGCATCCCGGCAAAGCCATCGGCTCCGGCGGCTCCACCGGCCGTTCCAAGATCACCGTCTTTCCGGGCCGCTGGGAATTGGCGCCTGGACAGCGAAAGATGGTGGGCACGTAGATCGGATTCCGACCCGGGCAGGTGCAGCCGATCGCGGGCCCGCTCTATCATAATTCCCCATTTTCTTTCAGCCATATTGGCTTGTTCGAGGATCAGACGCTTATCGTGTTGGAGAAGTTTGATGCCGCGCAAGCGGTCGCTGCTATCGAACAATACGGCGTGCAATTCTGCTTCATGGCGCCCACAATGATGCAGCGCATCGTGTGGCTGGATGGCATCGAAGAGCGCGACTTTTCCAGCTTTGAGGGCATGATGCATGCCGCCGCGCCCCGTCCTGCCTGGCTCAAGCGCGCCTGGATGAAGTTGCTGGGTTCGGAGAAGGTCGACGAAGCCGTCGGCGCCACAGTCATCCGCGGCGACGAATGGCTCGAGCGTCCCGACAGTCTGGGCAAACCCGCCGCCTGTGAAATGCGCATTCTCGACACTGACGGCAACGAAGTGTCAACCGGTGAGGCGGGCGAAATCTTCATGCGGCCGACCGATGGTCGAGAAACTTACTACTATATCGGCAGCAATCCCGCCAAGTCGACTCCGGATGATTTTGTGAGCGTGGCGACATGGGCTGGGTAGGCGAAGATGGCTATCTTCAACTGGCTGAGATCCTGTTGGCAGCGCGAAAATGGGCGCAGTTGAATCCCAAAGCCTGGCATCGCGATCCGCTGACCTTGGACGCTGTGATGAATTCGTGCATGATTGTTGATTCGATGCGCCGCCATAATTGCTGCCTGATCACCGATGGCGGCGTCGTCATCGTGACCAATGCCGATCGCGCGCGCGACGCCAGGAAGAAACCCGTGCGGGTGCTTGGCGCGGGCGAAAGTCAGCGAACCTGGCATATATCGTAGATTCCAGACATCTTTGAAACCCCAGCCCGGCAATCGGGCCGCGACGCCGTTGGCATGGCCGGAATCACGCCCGCCGATGTCGATGTCCTGGAAGCCTATGATGCCTTCACCATCACACCCTTGCTCGCCATCGAGGTTTTGGGATTCTGCGCCAAGGGCGAGGTCGGCGCATTTGTGGAAGGCGGACGGAGGGCGTTGGACGCTCGAAGCATTGGACGAGGCGCTGCCCGACAAACTGGTCGACCACGGCAGCATCTGGGATTGGTTTGATTAGCCGATCAGCACCGTTGAAGAAAATGGACAAAACTGAGTTCTCCTGCATGGCTTCAGACTCGAGATTGGAGATCCACCAGGTCTGCGGGGAAGAGTTGCGTCATGCTTTCTTCCCCTTATGGGCTTGTTCCTTCCTGTCATCGCGGGAACCACCATCGGGTCCGACGTAATCGAGATGGACACCGCCGGCTTGTGCAGTGCGAATTTGTCTCGCTTTCCCTATCGTCATCTCAAGTGCCCGATTTTCCCGCTGGATTGACTGGCACAGGGACCCTGTCTGGCTCTAACAGGCGATACCGGTGACGGCGTCAAAGTCTCCAGTTTCGCTTATTCGGACAGCAAACAGGCCCTGCGGTAGATCGGCGACAACTAAGCCTTGACGTATTCGAACCACGTTCCCTCGTTTACAAGAGACTCGAAAGCAATCGCTATAAACGCAATAGTAGCCGCGTTATAGCTGAAAGCCCTGCAGGGGCGGACCGACGGCGCGAGATCACCGCGGCTGTCACACAGGGTCGCCATCCCCGCTATGCTCTATGACGGCGGCCGCTGTCTCCATATCGACAAACAGGTGTGTGACCAAACCGGTGCGAAGGGCGCCGATTATCGCATTGGCTTTCTCGATCCCGGAAGCGATGGCGATTCGACAAGGCGTCCGCTTCAATTGCTCGACTCCCACGCCGATCAGACAGTCTGTCAGAGGCGTTTTTAGTATTTCGCCCTCCTGGTTGTAAGGGTGTACGCAGACATCGCCAACGGCGCCTTTTGATACGAGCATCGGTGTGTGCACATCGCCGACATAGACAATCATGCCCGGCGTCGGCGGCAGCAC
Source organism: Chloroflexota bacterium (assembly GCA_011523735.1). Lineage (GTDB taxonomy): Bacteria > Chloroflexota > Anaerolineae > Aggregatilineales > Phototrophicaceae > UBA6055. The sequence continues at coordinate 35,772 of WTGB01000103.1, read as the reverse complement.
GCCGATGCCAAAACAGGCGATGGTCATGCGGTCCCATTGCGTCGCCACTTCGCGCACGACGACATCCCGCCACAGCATATCCCGCAACTGGGGCGAACCCACAACCATCGGCGCCAGCAGAAAGTGAGGCTTGCCCCCGAAATGCTGCGCTGTACGCAGAATCAAGTGATTCATCTGCGAATAGGTGCTTTCGTGACCGCTTTCGCCCAGGAGTGGCACAACATCGACGGAAAGCGGCCTAGTGGGCGCCAGGAGATCGACCATGCGCGAGGTGGTCCTGCCCCAGCCAATGCCCAAAACATCGCCGTCATTCATACGGGTCTCGATAAACTTGGCGGCTTCCGCGGCAACGGCGCGGCGGGTCAGTTCATCTGACTTATGTCCATAGGGAACTAGCACTGCCTTTTCGATAGCGAATCTTTGACACAGTTCCAGCGCCAAATGCGCCGAGTCATCGCGGGGGTCGGCGATCTCAATCCGCACCACTTGCTGATCACGAGCGCGCTGCAAGTACGTGGCAATGAGGGAGCGGGAAACACCCATCTGGTTGGCGATCTCTTGTTGCGACAGGTTCTCCTTATAATACATATTGGCAATCTGCACCAAGGTGGCCAGTTGATCTTTTGGCAGGTCAGGCATGTGCTGTTCGCATTCGTCTAAATCGCGTTTGGCGCCCGCGCTTAATAGGTGTTGTGACGGCAGCGCAGGCGATCAGAAGGCGCGGATGGCGCGATGCTCCAGTCCTTCTTCCAATTTGTCGCTGGCGAGCGCGCCCTCGACAGCGAAAACATGCGCGGCCGCGCCCCAGAGCGCCGCGTTGGCTGTGGATTCACGCACTATTTTTAGCTCGCGCTGGGCTTCGACGGTCATCAGGAATGCGCGTATATCGCTGTTGATGCGCTGGACGAGCCAGGGCGCCGCCTTGGTCACGCCCCCACCCATTACGATCAACCTAATATCGAGCAGGTTGACGACTCCACCGAGATTGATGCAAATCAGGCGGATGGCCTCATCAATTATCCTGGCGGCGATCGGGTCGCCCAACTCGATAGCATGGAATACGGCGCGCGTGCTGACCTTGCCTTCGTCAGCCAAAGAAGACAGGATCACGCTTTCGCCCGCCTCGTGGGCAGCCTGCCCGGCGCGGGCAATAGCGGGACCCGCCACGAAAGTCTCGAAGCAGCCGCGCCTGCCACAACCGCAAGGATGTCCATTGATTTCATCATAGGTGGTATGGCCGAAGTTGCCGGCAAAGCCATGCGCGCCGCCATAGAGCCGACCGTTCAAAAAGAGATAGCCGCCATAGCCGGTGCCGACCGTGGCCCAGGCGAAATTGCGTTCTTTCGCCCCCGCACCCCAGGTCGCTTCCGCCAATACAGCTTGGCGTACATCGGTGGCTATGCAAACCGGCAGCTGAAAGCGCTGGCTGACCAGCTTGCCGAAGGGCAGGTTGCGCCAGTGCAGGTTGGGTACCAGGATGGCGTCGCCGCTGGCCAGATCGACATTGCCGCAGAGGCTGATGCCGACCCTGAGCTCGCCCGAGACGATCGGCCGCGCTCGCTCGACATGTTCGGCCATGAGGACCAAAATGCCACGAACATCGGCCGCGCCATCATTTGCAAAAGGCACATCGTAGCGCGCGATATCCCCGATCAGCTTGCCTTCCCGGTTAATCAAACCCAGGCGCAAACTGGTTCCGCCGATATCGACTGCGAGCACGGGATTGGCCGATGCACTCACTGAAATCGCCTCATCTTCCGGCGGTTCAAGCCCGGCGTTTGAGCGACACTGCCGCTAGGTCCAGCGTTGGCTTTCCACAAAGGTTGGTTGACCGTCTCGGTCCACCAGGAGCTTGCGGAAGCCTTTTTCGATAATAGGACGGTAGTCATGTCCCGCGCTGAGATGGTAGGAGGCCACAAAAACCAGCAAATCGTCGCCGGTATTCACGACGCGGTGCGCCCACATCGGCGGAATATGCGAGATCGTGCCTGTGGTCCAGCGTTCGGCGCGGAATTCGCCATCAATCGTCTGCAAGAGCAGGTAGCCCTCGCCTCGCACGCAGAAATATATTTCCGGCTGATCGTCGCGTTCGTGAATATGGCCCTTGGTCATGTGGTATTCGTCGCCGATCTTGCCGGGCAGCAGCCGCGTAACGCCAAGCGCCATATCGCTTCTGCTAGTTTGGAAGGGATGATACCAGATTTCGTATATCAGGGGATCGGCGTTCGCCAGAATGTTATTCACGATGATCGGGTCATGAAACATCATCTGGAGATCGCTCAGTTTGCGATCGTCGCGAATTTGCACCGGATCAAAAGTGCCGCTGGCGAAGTCAAATTGCACACTGATGGGATAATCGTTCTCTTGTAGCATAACTTCTCCGGATCAGGGATCAATGTGAAAAGACTTAAAGGCGGCTTTCAGGTCACGCAGGAAAGCGGCAGCATCGGCGCCATCCAGCACGCGATGATCACAGGCGACGGTCAAAGCCATCAATCTCGAAAGCGCCATTCCACCATCCGCGCCCGGCGTGAAGACAGGCCGGGGCGCCGCAACGCCCAGAATTGCCGCTTGCGGCGGATTAACAAGCGGCGTGAACTGTGTAATGCCGGTCATACCCAAATTGCTGATCGTGAAGGTCGCGCCGCTGACATCGGCCAATTGCAGGCGGTTTTCGCGGGCCTTTTGTATAAGTGCTTTGAGGCTTCGATTGATCTGCTCCAGTGAAAGCATTTCAGCGCTGTGAATCACGGGTACACGCAGGCCATCGTCCGTTGCCGTCGCCAGGCCCATGTGGACTGACTCGAAAATCGTGATGCCATCGTCCTCGAAGCACGCGTTGAGCAAGCCATGTTCGCCAAGCGTCTTTGACGTTATCTGAATCAACATGGCGCTGAGGCTGAGATCGCGCCCAGCGGCTTTGGCCGCCGAATGCGCCGCGAGCAGCCGACCGGCATCGGCGTCGATCGTCAGCGTGAATTGAGGGACGGATTGCGCGCTTCGCAGCATACTTTGCCCCGTGAGACGCTTAACCTGGCTCAGCTCGATGCGTCGTTGCGCTGGCCTACCTGTGGCAGGCGCTGTTGCCTTTGCGAAGGCTTCTACATCGGCACTGGCGATCTTCACACCGTCGGCAGGTTGCACGGCGGCCAGGTCAACACCTAAGTCCCTGGCTTTTCTGCGCGCCAGGGGAGATATCTTGTAGCGAGGCGCTAACCTCTGGCTTTGCGCCGGTCTTGATTCGCGATTTTCAACTGCGGGAACAGCCGCCATCTTTTCTGGCAGCGCTTGGCTGGGTGGCGACCAAGTTTCCCCGTCGCGCCCGATCACCGCGAGGAGGTCTCCAATGTATACCGTCTGGCCTTCGTCCGCCACAATCGCGAGCAGGACGCCATTTTTTGGCGCTTCGAGCGACAGTGTGGCTTTGTCAGTTTCCAGATCAGCCAGTTCGTCGCCGCGCTTGACGCCATCGCCGGCCGCCTTATGCCAGGCGATGACGACAGCCGAATCGATGGATTCGCCAAGATGCGGAAGTTTTACCTCGATGGGCATAGGCGTCTCCTACTCTGAGAGGGCGCGCAATACGGCGGCGCGAATGTCTTCAACTTGCGGGATGACATGATGTTCCGCCGCGGGTCCAAAGGGGATCGGCGTATTGGCCGCCGCCAGGCGCTGCACCGGCGCTTCCAAGTCATAGAAGCAGTGATCGTTGATAGTAGCCACCAGCTCGGCGGCGACGCCAGCGCGGGATGTGTCTTCGGAGACAACTACTACGTGATTAGTCTTGGCGATCGAAGCGGCGATAGTTTCGACATCCAGCGGGACGAGAGAACGCGGGTCAATAACTTCAACAGATATGCCTTCTTCCGCCAGTTGATCCGCCACAGCAAGCGCGCGGTGCAGCATCAACAACGTGGCGATAATGGTGACATCGCTGCCTTGGCGTTTGACATCGGCTTTGCCCAGCGGGATGGCGTAAGGTTCTTCCGGCACATCGGCGCCGATGGCTTGGATGGCGGAATCGGAAAGGGCTTTGCCGCCACCCGGCGATGCCGCGCCATAGAGCAGCTTATGCTCGACGAAGAGCACGGGATTGTCATCGCGGATGGCGCTGATGATCAAGCCCTTCGCATCATACGGTGTTGAGGGCATGACGACCTTCATGCCCGGCGTATGCATAATATAGGCTTCGATGCTCTGCGAGTGCTGAGCGCCGCGCCCGGTTGCGCCTTGGGGACCGCGCAGCACCAGCGGCACCTTGGCTCTGCCGCCGGACATGAGACGGATTTTGGCCGCTTGATTAACGACCTGGTCCATGGCGCAGAAGATAAAGTCGAGATATTGATATTCAACGATGGGGCGCAAACCTGTCAACGCAGCGCCGATGCCCAAGCCAGTGAATCCGGCTTCGGAGATTGGCGTGTCCCAGATGCGATTCGCGCCGAATTCGTCGAGCATGTCATGGGTGACGTGAAAAGCGCCGCCGAATTTTCCTACATCTTCACCCAGGAGGATCACGCTGTCATCGGCGCGCATCTCTTGAATGATGCCTTCGCGTATGGCTGCTGAGAGTCCCAATTGCCGCATGAGGCGCTCCTAGTTCTCCGCCGTGATATAAGCCAGATAATCTTCGGCTTCTACATCAGTGCAGGATTGCGCGTATTCGATCGCGTCTTCAACTGTCTTTTCTGCTTCTGCGCGAACTCGATTGAGTTCGTCTTCAGTTGCCAGGTTCGCGGCGATCATGCCAGCTGCCAGGCGCTCGATGGGATCGGCTTCTTTCCAAGCCTCGACCTCATCTTCGGGACGATAACCCGCCGCTTCGAAACGGGCGTGACCGCGGATGCGATAGGTAAGCGCTTCGATCAGGGTCGGTCCGTCGCCGGCGCGCGCGCGCGCAACCGCCTCGCGCGTCGCTTCGTATACCGCCACCACATCATTGCCGTCGACGCGAGCGCTGGGCATGTCATAGGCGCAGGCGCGAGCAGCCAGATCGGGCAAAGCCGAGGATTCAGCCACTGTCATCGAAAGCGCGTACTGATTGTTCTCGATGATGTAAATGGCCGGCAGATTCCAGAGAGCCGCCATATTAAGCGCCTCGTGAAATGTGCCTTCGTTGACCGCGCCGTCGCCGAAGAAACTGACGGCGACCTGCCCACTGCCGCGTACGCGAGCGGACAGCGCCGCGCCGGTGGCGATTGGGATGCCGGAACCGACGATGGCGAAGGCGCCCAACATACCCTTGCTGAAATCGGTCAGGTGCATCGAGCCGCCCATGCCGCGGCAACTGCCTTCACGCTTGGCGAACATCTCCGCCATCATTTCATTCAGCGGCACATCTTTGGCGACGCAATGCGCGTGCCCGCGATGCGTGCTGGTGATGGTATCGTCCGGATTTAAGGCGCTGACCACGCCGACGGCGACCGCTTCCTGCCCAACAGCCTGGTGCATGGTGCCGGGCATGGCGGTGGTCAGGAAGAGGTAATAGAGCTGTTCCTCGAACTCGCGCGCCTCCAGCATTCTGTGGAACATGCGCAGCAGCAAGGCGGGATCGCGCCCGCTGCAATCGACCGGATCACGCCGAATTTCGAGTGTTGAACTCATGTGGCAGGCTCCTGTTCAAACGCGACTACGCGCACGGGAAAGGCTTCCGCGCCTTTGATTCTGACTGGCAGCACAAATGCCAGAAAGCGCTTGCCCAACAATTTGTCGAGGTTAGTCAAGTATTCGATCAGCGCAATATCGGCGCCTAGCAGCAATTCATGATTGGGCTGCCCGGGTAAAGGCGCGCCGTCCTCGCTGCGCACTTCGTGCCCGGAGGTATCCACGCCCATCAGCTTGATGCCGATGTCATGCGCCAGCCAGTCGATGCAGTCGGTGGTGAACCAGGGACGGTCGTGCTGCCGTTCGGTGTAATAGTAGGCGTCGTTGCCGGTATAAAAGAAGGCCATATCGCCCGGCTGGATCTTTCCCGCGGCAACGGTCTTGAGATCGGGCAGGGTGATCTTGCTGTTGTTGCCCCGCCAGCGCGAGATGTCGATGACGACGCCCTCGCCAATCAAGCGCGAAAGCGGGAATTGGGCGGCATCCTGCCCTTCCCTGACGTGGTGGTAGGGAAACTCGATATGCGTGCCGCAGTGGGTATTCATCGTGATCTCGGAGATGATGTACCAGGCATCATCAAGACGCTTGTATTTGTGGAACTGGGGCCAGGCCTCAGTGAAGCGCGTATCCAGTTCCATGCGATATTCTTCCCGCGCCGGGTCGGAAATGTGGGAGAGTTCGATGGCTTTCCCGATGTCGATTGCAACTTTGCTCATAAAGTCGCCCCCTCGCGTCCAGTTGCCGCTGCTTTGGATATTCGAGCCGCTGCAGAGCAGTACACCTATCGTAGACAAGGTATTGACATTTGTCAATTGACATATGTCAAATTGATGGGTATAATGCCTCTAAACGGATAGGCGGGTTGACCTTTGGGGACAAATAGCGCCGAGCGTGACAACGCGATTGAGCAAAGGAGGTCGAAAGCAGGAAGATATCAGCGAAGAGCAAAACCCAAATCGTATGTAGTGCAATTGCAGAAAGGATTTACCTGTCATGCGCAAATTAATGGGCATTCTTCTGTTAGTGAGTCTGGTGGCTCTTTTTGCTGTGCCTGTGGCTGCCCAGGATGTCACCATCGGTTACGGAGCGCCGGAATTGAGCGGCGGCCAAGGCGTGATCATGAGCGGGCTGGTCAACGCGGCCGAAGCCAAAGGCTGGGAGGTCATCGCCTCCAACGCCAATTTCGACGCCGAAGCGCAAGCCAACCAGATCGACAACTTCATCTCGCAGGGCGTGGACGCGATTGTGGTTGTGCCGGTCGATAGCCAGGCGATCTGCTCCTCGGTACAGAGGGCTGCGGACGCGGGCATCCCCTTCTACACCATCGACCGCGCGCCGCTGGGCTGCGAGATCAATATGACGGTGCAGTCTGATAACTACATGGCGGGCGCGCAAGCGGCCGAAGGCTTGGTCGCGCTGCTGACCGAACGTTACGGCGAGCCGAGGGGCACTGTGCTGGAACTGCAAGGCGACCTAGGCCAGAACGTGGCGCAGTTGCGCGGCGGCGGCTTCAACGATTACCTCGCTGATTACGAGAGTATCGAAGTGATCAGCCGGCCGACAGAATGGCGCGCGGAGAACTTCAGCCAGATGACGCTAGACGTTGCCTCCAGCACCGAGCTCGACGCCATTTACATGCACTCCGACTGCGTGGGCACCAAAGTTGTGACAGCGGCTTTGGATCAGATCGGTCAACTGGTGGAGCGTGGTGGAGACGGTCACATTTTCCTGGTCGGCGTTGACGGCTGCCCAGACGCGCTAGAGTCGATCCGTATGGGCTACAGCGATCAGGCTTCGAGCCAGCCGCTGCCGGACTTCGGCATCATCACCGACTGGATCGCAATGGAGCTGCAGGGTGAGATGATCGAGACCGGCGATGTCATCCAGGAAGGCGCGCCTTGGTCACCAGCAAGCATTACCGATTCCGATACGGGCTACATGCTCAATTTGGCGACCACCAGCGTCAGCCCGGATAACGTCACCAGCAACGCGCTCTGGGGCAACCAGGCTGGCGGCGGGGAAGCGCAAGCTGAAGAAGACGAGATGATGGTGCCGATAATGGAAGGCGTTGTCATCGGTTACGGAGCGCCGGAATTAAGCGGCGGTCAAGGCGTGATCATGAGCGGGCTGGTCAACGCGGCTGAAGCCAAAGGCTGGGAGGTCATCGCTTCCAACGCCAACTTTGACGCCGAAGCGCAAGCCAACCAAATTGACAACTTCATCTCGCAAGGCGTGGACGCGATTGTGGTTGTGCCGGTTGATAGCCAGGCGATCTGCTCCTCGGTGCAGCGGGCTGCGGACGCGGGCATCCCCTTCTACACCATCGACCGGGCGCCGATCGGCTGCGAGATTAATATGACGGTGCAGTCCGACAACTACATGGCGGGCGCGCAAGCGGCCGAAGGTTTGGTCGCGCTGCTGACCGAGCGTTATGGCTCGGCAACCGGCACCGTTCTCGAGTTGCAGGGCGATCTGGGCCAGAACGTGGCGCAGTTGCGCGGGGGCGGCTTCAACGACTACCTGGCGGATTACCCGGATATTGAGATCATCAGCCGTCCAACAGAATGGCGCGCGGAGAACTTCAGCCAGATGACGCTAGACGTTGCCTCCAGCACGGAGCTCGACGCCATTTACATGCACTCCGACTGCGTCGGCACCAAGGTCGTCACTGCTGCGCTTGAGCAGATCGGACAGTTGGCGATGCGGGGCGAAGAGGGACACATCTTCCTGCTCGGCGTTGACGGCTGCCCGGATGCGTTGGAATCGATCCGCGCCGGTACATCCGACCAGGCATCGAGCCAACCGCTGCCGGACTTCGGCATCATCACCGACTGGATCAACATGGAATTGCAGGACATGATGATCGAGACCGGCGATGTCATCCAGGAAGGCGCGCCTTGGTCACCGGCTAGCATCACTGACTCCGATACGGGCTACATGCTCAATTTGGCGACCACCAGCGTCAGCCCGGATAACGTCACCAGCGACGCGCTCTGGGGCAATCAGGCCGGCTAATTTCGTCAGCTTAGTTGCGTTGTATCGCATAGAGAGACGGGAGCGGCTCGCCACGTCAAAGCGAGTCTCTCCCGCTTATTTGTTAATTGGTCACTCCAGGTTTATCATTGGGCAATCGTAGTCTTGCCTCCAATGCTGTACTTATGAAAAATGTCCGTGCCTTCTTGCGTAACATTCTAAAGGACCGTTGCCTGACAGGAGCAGGCTTATGAAGCGGGCTGAGCCGAACCGCCTGGTCTCCTTGATGGTTGACAACCTGATTTGGCTCTTCGTCATCGGCGCCTTTATCGCTTTTTCGCTGCTTTCGGATCGCTTTCTTTCCCCCTATAACCTGGGCAATATCCTGTTGCGCTCGGCCGCGTTTGGCATGCTGGTCTTGAGCCAGGCTTACACCTTCATCACCGGCAACTTTGATTTGTCAGTCGAGTCGACCTTGGGCTTGGCGGCGATGTTCGCCGCCTTGATGCTGGTGACGACCGAAGCGGGCGGCTTGGGCTGGCAGCTGCACCCGCTGCTGGTGATCCTGCTGATGCTGGTCCTCGGCGGCTTTATCGGCTTGTTCAACGGCGTACTGATCACCAAGGTCGGCGTCAACAACCTGCTGGTTACGATCGCCATGCTCTTTGTGCTGCGCGGCGCCACCTACGGCATCTCGCCGGGAACCAGCATCTCGTTTTTCCCCAAGGAATTCACCTGGCTAGGCGGTGGCACGCTGGCGCGCATCGTCACTGACAACGGCAATTTCGTGCTGTCGGTGGCGGGCATATTTGTAATCCTGGCATTTTTGGTCGGTCACATCCATACGCGCTACACGCAGTTCGGCCGCAATATGTACGCGGTTGGCGCGGATGCCGATGCGGCGCGGGCAGCCGGCATCAATGTCGATCGCGTGGTGATCATCGTGTACATCATCGCCGGTGTCTGCGCGGCCTTCGCCGGTCTGCTACAAGCGGGGCGCTTGAACGCCGCCACACCGACTATGGGCGCCAACCTGATCTTCGCTGTACATGGCGCCGCCATCATCGGCGGAATGAGCATCTACGGCGGACGCGGCAACATTATCGGCGCGTTTGGCGGCGTGCTGCTCTGGTCGATACTGGATACCGGCTTGAACATCATGGGCGTCTCGCCCTTCTGGATCGATGTCAGCCGGGGCTTGCTGCTGCTCTTCGCGGTATTGTTGGATGCGCTGCGCGTGCGCTATCAACACAATGTACAGGTGCGTTTAGCGCTGGCCGATACAACGGTGGGCTTGGACGATAAGGACCAAGACTATGGCTGAGACGCGGACGAGCCAGCACAGTGACGAGATCCTGCTCGATATGCGTGGGATCAGCAAATCCTATCCCGGCGTACAAGCGCTAGAAGACGCCGACTTTTCTGTTCGTCGCGGGGAAATTCACGGCTTAGTGGGCAAGAACGGCGCCGGAAAATCGACGCTGATGGGCGTCTTAATGGGCATCAGAGAGGCGGACAGCGGCACGATCGCTATTGAGGGGGAGACGCTGCGCCATGCCAGCCCGCAGACCATGCTTGATGCCGGCATTTCTTATGTGCCGCAGCATATCAACCTGTTGAATACGCTGACTGTCGCCGAGAATATCCTGGTGGGCAACCTGCCCAAGAATCGCTTCGGCCTGGTGGATTGGAAGGCGGTTAACGAGGATTCGCAAGCGCGGCTGTCACGGTTGGGTCTCAAGCTGGATGTGCGGCAACTCGTAGAAGGTCTGAGCGTGGCCGAGAGGACTATGCTAGCCATCGCCAAAGCCCTGTTCAACAACGCGCGTTTGATCATCCTAGACGAACCGACCGCCGCGCTTACGCGGGTGGATATCGACTTGCTCTTCAGTTTCGTGCGGGCGCAGCAGCAGCAGGGCGTCGCTTTCATCTATATTTCGCACCACCTGGAAGAAGTATTTGAAATCTGCGACCGCGTTACCGTCATGCGCGATGGCCGAATTGTCGGCACACGCGCGATCGATGAAATTGATGTGCCGGGCCTGGTTCATATGATGGTGGGCGGCGGCGTGAAAGAGTACGAGCGAGACAGCACTGCCGGCAGGGAGGTCGTCTTCGAGGCGAGCAATCTGTCGCGGCGCGGCGCTTACGAAGATGTCAACTTCGCCTTGCGGCAGGGCGAAGTAGTCGGCATTTCCGGCTTGCAGGGTAGCGGCGTCGATGAGTTGGCGCAAGGGCTCTTCGGTCTGGAAAGACTGGGAGTTGGAGAGGTATATGTCGGCGGGGACGCCTACCGCCCTGATAGCCCCAAAGCCGCCTTTGAAGCCGGCGTCGCCTATCTGCCGCAAGATCGTCACCGTTACGGGCTCATTCAGTTGCGCAGCGTGCGCGAGAATGTCACCTATTCGGTGCTGGATCGGCTGGTAGGGCGTCTCGGCGTCTTGCTGCGCAAAGACGAACATGAACTGACCGAAGAGTATATTGATAAGCTCGGTATCGTCACGCCCGGTCCCGAACAGCGGACGCTGCTGCTCAGCGGAGGCAATCAACAGAAAGTGGTCTTTGCGAAACTGGCTGCGACCCAACCGACCGTGCTGATTCTCCACGAGCCGACGCAGGGCGTCGATGTGCAGGCGAAAGTCGATATCTTCAATATCATCAACGATCTCAGCACGCAGGGCGTCGCCACAATGATCATCTCGAGCGAAGTTCGCGAGTTGATCGGGCTCTGTGATCGCATCTTCGTGATGTGCGGGGGCCGTATTACGCGGGAGTTCTCGCGCGCCGCTGACGATATGAAGCCGGAAGATATTTTGCTGGCGATCGAAGGAGGACCGCTCGATGCAGATGCCTAACCGCCACGATCTGCTCGAGTTTCTCAGCCGGCACTTTATTTGGGTTGTGCTGGTCTTCACGGTTGTGGTTTTTGGCTTGACGATAAACGGCTATCTGGGCATCGCAAATATCGCCAACATTCTGATCACCGGCAGTGTGCTGGGCGTAATGGTCATCGGGCAGTCGCTGTGCCTGATGGCGCGCAAACTCGATCTCTCCGCCGAGGGCACGGTTTCCTTGGTGGCGGTGGTGGCGGCCTGGCTCATGCTGCCTTATCGTGAAACGGATCTGGCTCAGGCCGGCGGTTTGGGCGTGGAGCTGGATCCGCTGATCGTCATTCCGCTGATCCTGGCCTTGGGCGCTGTCATCGGCTTCGCCAACGGCTTCATGATCATGAAGCTGAATATGAATTTCTTCATCGTCACGCTGGCTATGCAACTGGTCTTGCGCGGCTTGGCGCTGGCAATCAGCGAAGGCGCCATTATGCCCGGGACGCCGGCTGCCTTTAACTGGTTGGGGGGCGGTCGCGTCGCCGGTATTCCCGTGTCGGTGCTCGCGACTGTAGGGCTCTATCTGGTCTTTGGTTTTGTCATGAGCCGGATGCAATTCGGCCGCAAGGTTTATGCTGTTGGCGCCAACGAAGATGCGGCGCGGGCCTCCGGCTTTAGCCCGGCGCGGACGGTCATCCTGGTGTATACGGCCAGCGGGTTCCTGGCGGCGCTCGCCGGCTGGATGCTCCTGGGCCGGCTGGAAACTTCGGTGCCGAATCTCGGTATTGGCCTGACGTTGAATGTGGTGGCGGCGGCGGTCATCGGCGGCGTCAGTTTGAAAGGCGGCGAAGGCTCAATCATCGGCGCCTTTGCCGGCGTTCTTTTCCTGGCGATGGTCAACAACGCCTTGAACCTGATGAATGTCGATCCGCTATGGGTCAACGCTGTGCGAGGCTTGATCATTCTAGTGGCTTTGATCATTGACGCGCAGAAATCGCGCTACCGCGGTCCTGGGGGCTCCTCTACTCCGACAAGAACTGTCGCCGGCGATAACGGGCGGTCAGGCTCCCGCGATGCGCGGCATCCAGAGCGGCTCCAGACCCCAGCGGCTGAATAGCAGCGCCCGCGTCATCTCGGCGCGCTTTTCGCTATAGGTCCCATCATCCCACAGGTTTTTTGTTCGCGCCGGGTCAAGCGCCAAGTCGAAGAGTTCGTAGAGATTCTCGGCGGGATCGAAGTTAATCTGGACGTGCCGCAGGTTGCAACTCTTCACATACATCGCCGCGGACTTGTGCGGCCGGGACAAGCTGTTCGCGCTAAGCGGCTCTTCTTTTAGCATCTCGGCGCGTAAGAAAGCCTCGGTCAACTCGGCCCGCAGCTCGGCATTATCCCAGAGGTTCCGCACTTCGCCGGGGTCGTCCCGCAGGTCGAAGATTTCGCCGTAATCGCGATTGTAATAGAGCGTGATTTTGTAGCGATCGTTGATATACGTCTTGAGATGCAGAGTCGTCGGCTGATGGCGATTTTCGATGATGACATGCTCGCGGACGGCTGATTCGTCGCCCTTCCAAACATCACCCTGCGGCAAGCCCGTCAGATCAACAGGAACGTCTAGCCCGCAGAAGTCGAGGAAAGTGGGCGCGTAATCGACCAGGGATTGCAGGCTGCGGCTGACTTTTCCCGCGGGGATGCGACCGGGCAGGCGGGCGATCATGGGTACGCGGATGCCATCGTCGTAGTGAAAGGCGCCTTTGGCGATCAAACCATGCTGACCGAAGTAATGGCCGTGGTCGCTGGTGAAGACGACCAGAGTATTCTCCGCCAAGCCCAGTGCATCAAGATGGTCGATGATGTGCCCGATGTAGTTGTCCATGCAACTGACCATGCCGTAATAGCAAGCCACGTCCTTGGCCAGTTCGCTGCGGTCTTGCAGGTGCGAATGGAAGCCGTGGCAGCCGCTGCCGTTTGGCTCTTGCCAGGCGGTGAAATTGGGGTTCGGCTGTTGCGTCAGTTGCAGGTGAGGTGGATTGGCGTCGTGCTCGCCCGGACTTCCTGCCGGTACGGTGATATCGTTCGGGTCGTACATGGTATCCCAGGGTTCGGGCGCGAGATATTTGGGATGGGGATCAAAGAAGCTGGCCCAAAGGAAGAAAGGCTCGTCCGCATCATGATATTGCGAGATCAGCGCATTGCTGCGTTCGGCGATCCAGGCGTTGTAGTGAAACTGCTCGGGTATCAGCCATTTATGGCGCTGCGCTTCCACGTGGCCTGTGGGCTGCAAGAAATAATCGCGCCAGTTGCTCAAGCCCTTTTCTTCCATCCAGAGCGCGTAATGCTGCCCGACATGCGCCTCGTCGGTATGATTGCGCGCCAGCTCGACATGATCGAAGCCATAGAAGGGTCCCGTGAAATCCGTCCAGAATTCAAGGTCTTGCAACGTCGGGTAAGCTTCGAGTGAGGGGTATTCTTCGGTGGATTGCAGGGGCTGGAAATGAGCCTTGCCGACCAAAGCCGTGCGGTAGCCAGCGGCGCTAAAGATCTCGCCAATGGTCCTTTCGCTTTCCGGCAGCTTGGTGCCGAGCGAATAGGCGCCGTGCTGCGACGGGTATTTGCCCGTGATCATGCTCCCCCGCGTGGGCGTGCAGGTGGGGTTGGGGCAGTAGGCGCGGGTGAAGGTCGTGCCTTGGGCAGCGAGCTTGTCCAGGGCGGGGGTCTGGATTTCGGGATTGAATTGTCCCAGAGTGTTCCAATGCTGTTGGTCGGATGTGATGAGCAGGATATTGAGTTTTGACATGCATCCACTTCCAGTCTCGCAGCGACAACGAGGATCAGGCTTGACCGCGAAAATAGCGTTTGCCCTTGATTGCTTCGGGCAGCAGGCTCTCATCGGTATAAGCTTGATAGCCCTCGCCGTAACCCAGTTCGCGCATCAGTTGGGTCGGCGCGTTGCGGATATGCAGTGGGATCGACAGATTGCCCAGCTCGCGCACATCATCCAGCGCCCGGAAATAGGCATCCCCGGCATCCCGGTTCTTCGGCGCAGTCGCCAGGTAGGCGACGCCATGCGCCAAGTTGAATTGGCATTCGGGCAAGCCGATCGTCTCGACAGCGCGGAAGACATCATTGGCGACAGTCAGAGCGTTTGAATCCCCCAGTCCGACATCTTCACTAGCGAAGATGACCATCCGGCGAGCGATGAATTTGGGGTCCTCGCCGCTATCGATCATACGCGCGCAATAATAAAGCGCGGCGTCAACATCGCTAGCGCGCATGCTTTTGATGAAGGCGCTGATGGTATTGTAGTGCTCCTCGCCCGTTTTATCGTAGCGCAGATGCTTGGATTGCAAAGTCTCGCGCAGGTGCTCGGCGGTAATCGCGGCGCTGCGATAGAGGCGAGCGGCATTCTCCAGCAGGTTCAGGGCGGCGCGGGCATCGCCATTGGCATAGTTGGCCAGGAAGCCGATGCCATCGTCGTCGATATCAATGCCGAGGGACGCGATGCCGCGGACGATGATCTGTTCGATCTCGGCGATCGTCAGCGGATTGAGCGTGAAAACCTGCATGCGGGAGAGCAGCGCCGAGATGACTTCAAAGCTGGGATTCTCGGTGGTAGCGCCGATGAGGGTGATCGTGCCATCCTCGACGTAGGGCAGCAGGAAATCTTGCTGCGCTTTGTTGAAGCGGTGGATCTCGTCCAGAAAGAGGATGACGCTCTGAGCTGTATCAGCCGATTCGGGAGCCCCGAAGAGGCCTCTTTGACCAGGCTTGCTGGCAGGCGCCGGCTTCACCGACTGGACGATTTGCCGCAGTTCCGCTTTGCCCGCGGAGACGGCTGACAAGTTGTAGAAGGGCTTCTCCGTGACCGCGGCGACCATGCGCGCCAGCGTGGTTTTGCCGACGCCGGGCGGACCCCAGAAGATCATGCTGGGCACAGTCCGCTGCTGCAGGGCGCGGTAGAGGGGCTTGCCGACGCCGACGAGATGGGACTGGCCGATGAAGCCGCTCAGGTCGCGCGGGCGGATGCGTTCGGCCAGGGGTTGGGGGGATTGCGTCATGCCTACGTCTATGCCTATTCTCCTCGATCGATGGCGAAGGGGGAATTAAACTCCCACAACTGTGCGAGAGAGTAGGAGGCAAAAGAATCGCCGTTTCTGTCTAAGAAGAGTACTCGCCTAATCTGAATTGGCTCGTCCCTGCGGATCACCAGGGCGTAAGCGATACCATGCGTTTTGCTGCGGCTAACGCTGCCATCCGCGAATACAAATTCCACCCAGTAAGCCCTATGATAGGCCGGACCGTAGACGAGCGCGTAATAGCGCGGAAACTCCCCCGATTGCGCCTTCCAATAAGAAGCGCCAGGGGGAGCCGAGATGGCCAATTCTGACCCGCACCTCGGGCCACTGTCTTTTTTCGTGAACCAGCCCCCAAATATATCTTGCGCTTCCGCTACGACAATGGCGTTGATGCAGAGATCGGTATGATATTCGCTGCTTTCGCGCCATTTGAACAAGAACAAGCGAGCATTCAGTTCAGGCAGGATTTCCTGATGCAAGATATCCGGGCCCAATATTTCTAACGATCGTCGAGTGAAGGAATTGTGCATGAGTCCCGCATATCGCTCAGGATAATCGGCAATCAGCGCTCCCGGAGTTCTGCGCCGTTCGCTCACCGAGATTGCCAACGAATAGACGAACTTCGCTATGCCAAGCAAGAGTAGCGCAGCCAGGAGCAAGACGAACTTCTGGCGTCGTCTGCCCGGCTGCTGCTTTCGCTTCGGTTTCGTTTCACTTGTCCGCCTCAGATTCAAAGCAGAATCTCTCGCTATCTAAATGCAGCCGAGCAGATCCCCTCACATCCCACGGATAATCTTCACGATCTGATGGATATGATCGAGGTCGTGGTAGGCGCTGAGGACGAGCTGGTCGTTGAGTGTGAAGCCGCCGCCATCGGCCGGACGCCCCGGGCGCTCCCAGAGCTCCTCGTCATCTTCCGGCAGGGATGCCATGAAAGCGTGATAAGGAACCCGAACAGTCTTCCACTTCTCGAGTAGATCCAGCGCGTCCTGTTCGGCGTAACCGGCTTCTATAACCATTTCATCCGGGCTCTTGCCCGATGACGGCGGCGGGTCGCTGTTCTCGGCGAAAGCGCGAGCGCGCCCCAGAAAGTATGAGTCGACATCGGCGAGATGACCCAGGACTTCGGAGATCATCCAGCCATCGCCGCCATCGCGCCTGTCAAAAGCGGCAGGATCCGTGATGGTGGTGACGATGTGCTCGATATTGAGCAGATTCTTTTCCAGCGCCCATAATTGCCAACGGCGGTACCTGGGCATAGCTGACATGATTCGCACCTCGCTTTGCTGTTGGAAAACGTGGCGCGAATTATATCACGGCGTTGCGGCTGTAGGCAGGCGGATTATCCGCTTCGAGCCGCCTCCAGTATGGCTAAAGCGCGGCGAGCGATAGCGACGGTAGGGTTGGCGCTGGTGCCCGGCGCCCGCTCGACCAGCACTTCAATGAAGAACTCTTCATCGGCGATCAGCGCCACCGAGCCGTAGAGACCGCGGCCGATGACATGCGGCTGCGGGAAGCCCTCTTCCGTGTTTTCTGTCTCGATGCCTTCGCGGATGCCTTTCAGCCTTTCGTAGTGCGCCAAGGCATCGGCGGGACTGTCGAACTGCCCGAAGGTCATATTAAAGACATTGGCTGCCTGATCGCGATAGAAGACGCGCGCTGCCCGGCCATTTTGCACGTTAGGCGGTGTCTCCACGCCATCAAAGCGCGTGTAATCGCGGCGCCATTGGGTATCGGTGAAGATCTCTCTTGGCAGATTGTCGAGAACAATCCCCAAGACGTCTCTTCAACCGGATTCGGTGGCTTGCGCGGTAGCCGCCTCCTCAAATGCGCTGCGGTTATTCTCGAAGAAGCGCAGCGCCCCGCGCGACAGCGGCAGCAGGGGGCTGGACGAGGTGGTGAAAATCTCGACAAAGACCTCAATGAAATAATTGTCGATTTGGAAGAGCCCGAACGAACCGTACAATCCGCCGCCGGTGAGATTTGGCTTCGGCAAAGAATCGTCCTCGGCAAGGTTCACCAGTGATGAACGGAGTTCTTGCTTGCGTTCGAACTCCGCGATAGCGCCTTCCGCATCTGGGAAGACAACGAAGTTCAGGCTCATTTTGCTGCCTTGCTGGGTGTAGAAATAGATCTCCCGGCCGACAGCGGGTCTGCGCACGCCGAGGATGTTTTCCACACCATCATCGCCGACTTCATAGTTCCGCTTCCATTGTTCTTCACCCGCAGACAGAGGGTTGGGCAACAACTCAATCAGTTGCTCCATGATGCTTAAATTAACCTCGTATGGGTCAACAAAGTCAGCCGGTACAGGCGTCGGCGTTGGGGTGGCGGTCGGCTCTGGCGTGGGCGTCGGCGAGGGGGTGATGTCGAGGGAATCGTCCGGGCGGCAGGCGGCGAAGACCAGCACGGCGATCAGCGCCAGGATGAGCGGGCGACTCTGCTGAATTGGACTTCGTCTCATGATCAGGCTCCAACAGCTTCTTCGTCATACAGGCGCAGGCGTTCGGGTATTTCGCCCGTGACGATCATATCGGCGACTTCCGTCTCCGTGACTTCGCTCTTGTAGAAGTCGCCCAGTTTGTGCCCGCGCTCAATGATGGTGAAGCGGTCCGCGACTTCGTAGACATGGCGGATATTGTGCGTGATGAAGATGACGCTCATACCTTTTTCTTTGGCGGCGATGGTGTAATCGAGCACTTTCTGCGTCTCGCCGACGGATAGGGCTGAAGTCGGCTCGTCCAGGATGAGCAGCTTCTTGCCGAAGTAAACGGCGCGCCCGATGGCGATCGATTGCCGCTCGCCGCCGGACATAGTGCCGACGGTCTCTTCCGAGTCGCGAATGTGTATGCCGACATCGGCCAGCGCCTGGATCGACTCGCTCGCCATCATCTTTTTGTCCAGAAAACGAAAGGGACCGACTTCGTAGGTCGGTTCTTGACCCAGCCAGAAATTCCGCGCGATGCTCATCAGAGGTACCAGCGCCAAATCCTGATGCACGGTCTCGATGCCCAATTCACGCGCGTCATGCGGCGAGGCAATCGTGACAGCGTCTCCATCAAAGTAGATTTGCCCGCGAGTCAGCGTGTGAAAGCCGGTCAGCACCTTGATCAGCGTGGATTTCCCCGCGCCATTATCGCCGAGCAAGCCGACAATCTCCTGCCGGTCGACATGAAAGTCTACGCCGCGCAAGACTTGTACACTGCCAAAATACTTGTGGATATTGATCATATCCACCAAGGCATCAGGGTTCTGTTGCATATTTTCCATGATTAAGGCTCCCTAATTTCACAAACCGCCATGCGCGGCCGCCCTTTTCGCCGGGCAGGCGTCATGCGGTTAATTTCGCTGCGCGCCGCGGACGAAGGTATTCAAGACAACAGCAGCGATGATGATGACCCCCACCGTGCCCGTGAACAGGCGCGACTCAATGCCGACCAGGACCAGTCCCGTTTGCAGCATGCCGAAGATCAGCGCCCCCAGCAGCGAGCCAACCACGCTGCCATAACCGCCTGTCAGCAAAGCGCCGCCGATCACGGTCATGGCGATGACTTCCAACTCCCAGCCCTGACCTTTCAGCGGGTCGACGCCGGGGTTGCGCGCTGTTTCATAGATCGCCGCGATGCCCGTCAGCACCGCCACGATGACGAAGTTCTGCACTTTGACACGATCGACATTGACACCCTGGGCGCGGGCCGCGCCTTGATTGCCGCCAGCGGCGAAGATGCTGTTGCCGAAGGGCGTACTGGTCAAAATAACGTGGAAGAAGACCACGAAGATAAACCACCACAATATCGCCAGGCGGACGTTGGCGTCGCGCGGTATATCGAGGTGGAAGAGGTCGCCTTCAGCGCCGATGGATAATACTCGCCCATTGAAGAGATCGAAGTAACCGACTTCCACCAACTGCCCGCCGCCCGCGCTGACGTGATAGCCGAAGACCGCCACCAGCCAGAGCACTATCGCCAGCATGATCAGCGCGACCACCGCCAGCACGACAAAACGGACGATGGCGCCGCTCGTGCCGAAGTCGCCGTTGTCCTCGCGGATGGACCAGGCATGTTGCGCCCCCCGCAGCAGAAACGGCAAGACGCGGTAAGCGGTGAAAAGCACCAGCAGCAAGCCGATGACCGCCAGCACAAGAAAGATGATATTGCTGATCGAAAGAATCGGGAAATCATCGTGAAAATCGCGGTAGCGCAGGATCCGCCCGCCAGCGATGGCGACGAGCGTGATGGCGCGGTAGGCCAGCAACGTGCCCAGCGTGACGATAAAGGACGGAATGCGCGTCGTGATAAGCAGGATGCCATTGACAGCGCCGAGAATCAGCGCCACAAAAATCGCCAGAATCGCGGCCGGGATCGGATCAAGCACACCCAAGACCGGCGCGCCCTCGGTCATAAAGAGCATGAAAGACAGCGCCGTCACGCCGAGGATGGAACCGACCGAGAGATCGAATTCGCCCGAAATCATCAGGTAGGTGACGCCGATGGCGATTACGCCTTTGGTCGCCACATTGCTCAGGAAGGACGCGATGGAGCTCGGCTCGAGGAAGAGATCGGTCGCCATGGTAAAAGCCATGAAAATGGCGATGAAACCGATGATGGCGCCCGCGCTTGGTGATTTCGCCAACTCTGAGCGGATGAATTTGCCCGGCGTCAGGGCGACGGCGCGGCGTAGCTCGTCCGATTCTTCGCGCACTTGCCGCACTTGCAAATAGCCAAACAGCGCCGGCAAGAAAATGAGCAAACCCGCCAGGAGGCGATGTTCTTCGACATCACGTATCTTGGTCACCCCCGGGTGCAAGGGCACGACCTGAAGCCCGGTGATGAGAACGAAGACAATGCCTAGCGCGAAGACCAAGCCAATCGCCTGGATCAAGCGCCGCGGTGGCGCGACAATCAGGCGGACACCCTCGACTCGGCGCAGCGATTCCAATGGCGGGATCAAAAAGACGAAGAGAGCCAGCACAGCAATCAAGGCGAAAATCAGCACGCTGATGCTGATCAAGCCCTCGCCAATGGCCAGCGCGGCAGAAGCCAGACCGCCGAGCTCGTCATTAATCTGTGATCGTATGTCGATACTTTGGCCCAGCAGCAGCGAGAACTTTAGACCGACCGGAATGATGACGCTGAGCAAGATAATGCCGCCAAGCACCAGCGAGACGAAGAGCATCCACTGCGCCCAGCGCAAGCTGGCCCGCTCGCGATTCACCAAGCCCCAGGCGGTGCGCCCCGCGCATAAGGCATAAATGAGGCTGGCCACAGTGACAATGTTCTCAAAAACATTCAAGCCCTCGCTCCAGCGCGGGATGTTGTCGCGTTCGCCCAAAGGCATCCAGCCCCAGGCGACCATCGCCGCTACGATGAGCCCCATGAGACAGGCGCCGGCCATCAGCCCCGTCACCAGCAAGCCGATGTTGCGACCTTCAACTTTGTTGTCCAAATATGCTTGCATCATAAGCTATTTCTCGAAAGCAACTAAGAAGGAAGGACGGAGTTTGCCGCCCGCTGGACGACAGAAAAACGAAAAACTCAACGGACACGGACGCGCCTTTTGCCGCCCTGCCCCCGTGTCTCGAATTGTTCTTTTGGCGAAGCGACAAGGGAAGTATGCCGCGAAATTGGCAAGGCTGCAAATAAGAGGAAAATGGGCGGGGACAGCCTCCCCACCCATTTGCGAAAACCGAAATCGGTTTAGCGGTAGCCCTCGGCGGTCAACTCGACGATGGCATCAACATTGCTGCCGTCGATAACGCCAGGACCGGTCAGGATGTCGCCACCCGGCGCCAGCGCGAACTGGCTGTTCAGGTAAAGCCACATAATCGTCTCAAAGCCCTGCAGGTAGGGTTGCTGGTCAATCGCCTGCACCAGATAACCGCCCTGGATCATCTCATAGATCTCGGCACTGGTATCGTGGGTGGTCGCGAACAATTCACCCGCCATGACGCCAGCTTCCTGGATGTAGAGATTCAAGGAGCTCGAGGGGTTGGGACCAAGCATGAAAGCGGCGTTGGCATCGGAATTGGCGCTGAAGTAATCCGCCAAAATGCCGGCCGATTCGGTGACATCGTTATTGATGGTCAAGCCATCAAGCGGGATGCCAGCCTCTTCAAAGACACTGCGGACACCGGCGCAACGCGCTTCCAAACCACTGTGTCCGACTTCCTGGATCGGGCAGACGCCCTTGGTGATTTCTACGCCGGCGTCAGCGGCAGCAGCCAAGACAGCGCGAGCGTTAGAACGGCCGCCGAGGAACTCATTCGCGCCGATGTAGAAGAGGGTCGGCAGCGCATCGGGCGTACCGGCGTTCGGATCGGCTGTGTTAAAGACGATGACCGGGATGCCCGCTTCGGCCGCGCGGTTCACGCCATCGCGAATAACTTCCGGATTCGGAACGGTCGTGCCGATGCCGTCGTTGTTGCGCGCCAGCGCATCGTCCCAGTAACCAGCCATGTCGTCTACGTTGTCGACCGGGTCAGCCAGCCATTGACAATCAGCGTTGAGCAGCGTGCAAGCATCTTCCATACCCTTGATCACAACAATCCAGAAGGGATTGCCAACACCGCCGTGGCTGACCATACTGAAGACCAGTTGGTCCTGCGCCCCGACGCCGCCGATACCGGCAATCATGACGCCCAGCGCCAGAAGCAGCACTGGGATTATGCGAAACAACTTTCTCATTTGAATTTCCTCCAAAACGATTGAATGAACGAAGTCTCAGGCGATATGCCTGTCGAGACCAATTTCTTCGGCTGGGGCAGCCGATTGCAAGGCGCGTTCAACCGAGTGCGCGGTATTATACCGCATAATCGCGAATGGTCAAACCGCCTGAATGATAGACTCGTTCGGCAGCGCTCAACGAATCTCCTCGACCGCCCAGTGATCGCCCATAGCCCGCCGTCCGCCTGCCAGCCCCGCGCCTTCGGACACTTCACGGATCACGTCCTCCCGCTGCAGCGCTGATTCCCGCAGATTGACGCCCAATCCCGCTCCCGTCGGCAGGGCGAAATGCCCATCCGATACAGTCGGCTCATAATCCGTCAGCACACCGTAATACTCCTTATAAAAAGCGCGGCAGGATTCGACATAATACAGATTGGGAATATGAGCGCCCAAGTGCATGCAAGCGGCGTGGCAGATGGCGCCGGCGACATTGTGCAGCACGATGGGCACGCCAAAGGTCTCAGCCAAGTTGGCGATCTTGCGCGTCTCCGCGATGCCGCCATTCCAAACGGCATCGGTCATCAGGATCTGCGAGACATGTTTCTCCAGCCATTCGCGATATTGCCAGCGCGTCAGCAGCAGCTCGGAGCCGATGATAGGGATGCTGGTCTTGCGGGACAGTTCCTTGATTTCATCGGGATAAACAGGCGGCAAGACATCTTCCAGGAAGAGAATATCGTAGGGTTCGAGGGCGCGGGCAATGCGCTCCATGCTCACGCGATTCCAGCGGAAGTGACATTCGATGCCGATATCCATGCGCGCGCCGACGGCATCCCGAATCTGCCGGACCGGTATCAGCCCTTTTTCGATCTCCGCTCCTGTGATGCGCTGGCCAAAGCTGCCCTCGCTGAACTGATCGAAGGGCCAGATCTTCATGGCGGTGATGCCGTCTTCGAGCAGGCTCCGCGCCAAGGCGCCGGCGTCTTCGTGCCAGGCGGCGTAGTCTTGATAGCGGCCGAAGCCGATGCAGGTGTTGTACGTCGGGATTTCGTCGCGCGTCTTGCCGCCGAGCAGATGATAGAGCGGCGCGCCATAGTGCACCCCCATGATGTCCCAGAGCGCGACCTCAAAAGCCGAGAGCGCTCGCGTCTCCGCCCCGGCGTAACCATGGTACATGATATTGTCCATCAGGAAACGCCACAGCCCTTCGATATCAAGCGGGTCCTGGCTCAAGACGAGCGGCGCGATGGTGCCGTGCAGCGCCGCTTTTGCGCCCGGGATCTTGTCGACCGTTTCGCCCAAGCCAATAATGCCGCTATCGGTATGCACGCGCACGGTGAGCAAGCGCGGATACGCTTTCCATTGGAGGCTTTCGATGGCGGTGATCTTCATGGCTTCGCTCCGTCAGACTCTCTCTAATTTAACAATCCGCGGTTTGCGGTAGCCAAAAGCTTTCGTTATTTTGCGTTCGTCCGCTAGCCCTTATCGCTACCGCCGAGCGGCTAATCGGCGACCCGCATGGCGCGCCCCGGCGACAACCAAAAGGGCGGCAGATAAGCCGGGATATTGGAAAAGGGCAGCACCTCCGGCTTGAGCCTGATGCCCAGCGCGTTGCGCATGAAGTTGCGGCGCTTCTGGATGCGGTCCCAAGCGGCGGGATATTTCTGCCAGAAAGCTCGGCGCAAGTCAAAGTCGGCCAAGGCGATGCCGTCTTCAATATTGCTTGTATGATATGGCGAGTGCGTAGCCGGGATGACATCGACTTGCAGCGCCATGCCCGAGCGTAGTTCAATCTCCGAGCCGGCGTAGATCGGCGAATGCAGCCACTCGTCCAGGCCGATCAAGTGCCCCGGATTCAAGCCGATGCCAAAGAAGGGGTCGGCTAGATGCCGCTCGATTATGGCTTGCAGTTCACCGCCGGTCACGCCGATGCCGACCGCTTCGTACCAGTCGACGATGGCGCGGAAATAGGGCGCAACGAGCTTATCAACATAATCGCGCACGTCCTCCGGCAGGTCATTCTCGTCGCGCGCCAGCCAGCCGCCGCGAGCATTCAGCGCGCCCCAAATGCCATAGGCGACAAAGGTCGGATCGCCAATTTGCATGCGCCTCAAAGACGGGCTGGCCAAACCCAAGCTCGCTCGTTCGCCGCTGGAAAACATCAAATGGCAAGATTGCGGCAAGCCGGTCATGCCCATCAAAACGACCGCCTCAAGTTCGCTCATCCCAGCTTGCAAGCCAAAGATCAGATCCCGCACCGCCCCCGAGCTGTAGGAGGCTGCGAATTCGAAATAAGCCAGTTGATCGACATCGTTGATGGCGCGTAAGCCATCAGCCGGATTCATGAAGAGGTCGTTGGCGTTGTGCAGCAAGCCGCGCTCGCCGACTACTTCCGCCAGCGCGTCGACGATGAAGGTGGGGATTTCCAGCGCGCGCGCGGGGTCAGCCGCTTCACGGGCGTCGAAACTCTTCCAGCCGACAAGTCCCAAAAGCATGCCGCGCCGCAAGCCGGCCTCAAAAAGTATGTCGCGCAGCATGGGGCTGTCGCCGCGCGGTTGGCCCAGCAAGCTGAAGGTCTGATAGAGTACGCGCTCCAGATCAACCGGCGATACGGCGCTGTAGCTCATGCCTTCGTTGCCGAGCAAAAGGATGGGCTTGCTGCCCGCTTGAAGGATGAGCAGGGTCTCTTCAAAGCGCGGATCGTAGCCGGTCAGATGAGCGACATTGGCGCAGTGTTCGCGATCGCCATAGACGATTAGCGCGTCATAGCCGGCGCGGGCGGCGCGCTCCAATGCAGCCTCAATTCGCGCTTGGTAGGTCGCCGCCGGGATAACCGGCTGCACTGACGGGGGCGTGAATTGCGGCAGGCTGACTTCCGCCAGTTCGACGCGCGGTCCCACATCAGACCTCCATGACGCGATTCTGCAGTGTGCCTATGCCATCAATAGTGATGTCGACCACATCGCCGGGCTGCAAGGTGAACTCGGCGGGAGGCACAATGCCGGCGCCGGTCAGCAAGATGGCGCCGCCGGGGTAAGTATTGCTGCGCCCCAGGTAGTCGAGCAGTTCCGGGATTGTGCGCTTGATCTGGCTGGTGGAGACCGAGCCACTGAAGACCTCAGCATCGGAGCGGCTGATGACGAGACGAATCGTGGTATCCAGCCAGTCATTCGACGGCGCGAGCAAGATGCCGGGACCAACGGCGCAGGAGGCAGTGTAGACTTTGGCTTGGGGCAGATAAAGTGGATTCGCACCTTCAATATCGCGGCTGCTCATGTCGTTGCCAATGGTGAAGCCGAGCATTTCCATGGCTGGATTGACGACCAGACCCAATTCCGGCTCGGGCACATTCCAGCTCGAGTCGGCGCGGAAGCCGGCCGTGTCCAGGTGACCGACGGTATTCTTGGATGAGGCTTTGAAGAAGATCTCCGGGCGCTCGGCAGTGTAGACGCGGGCGTAGACATCGCCGCCATCCGCCGCTTCTTCCTGACGCGCTCTGCGGCTGTCCAGGTAGGTAACGCCGGCGGCCCAGACCTCTTGCTCGTCCACCGGCGGCAGCCAATGCATCACAGCAGAAGACGGCGCGTTGTTCAACTCGGCTGCTGAGAAACGCCGCGTCGAATCATCGGCAGCGCGAGAGGCGGCCGCGATGACGCCGTGCACGTCCCCGACGGAATCTCGAAAGAAATCAACCAGCGCCGGAAAGCAATGGCTGATGTCATGCACGGTCTCGCCGCGCAGCATACCGACCCGCGCGCCCTCCCCCGGCTGAAAATATCGGACTAAAAGCGGTGCATCATTCATATTTCGCTCCAAACTCTTCGCTAGTCTTGTGGCTGATCGCCCTTTGCGCTGTAGCCGCCGTCCACCTCGTAATTCGAGCCGGTGACAAAGCTCGCTTCATCCGATGCCAAGAACAGGCAGACATTCGCCACCTCGTCGATTCTGCCAACCCGACCCACAGCATGCATATCGTCATATTGCTGCCGGTATGCTTCCGGATTGCTTTGATGCGACAGAAACTCATGCAGCATTGGTGAATCGATTGTGCCCGGCGAGACGCTGTTGCTGCGGATGCCCCGCGCCGCATAATCAGTGGACATAGAGCGCGCCAGCGTAATCATGCCGCCTTTTGTCATCGAGTAGGCGGCGAGACCCGGCAAGCCGATCATGCCCGTCACGCTCGCGATGTGGATGATGCTGCCGCCCCCAGCCGCGAGCATACCCGGGATGACCGCGCGACATACCAGATAGGTCCCGCGCAAGTTGACCGCCACGCAGCGCTCAAAGTCAGCAAGCGATGTTTCGTGAATTGTCCCGACCGGCATCACCGCGGCATTGTTGACCAGCACATTGACTGTACCGAAGCGGGTGCGCAGCTTGCCGTGCGCCGCCTCAACCTGGGCCGGATCGCTGATATCAGCGGCGACTTCCAACGCGGAACCGCCCGCCACCGTGATACCATCCACAACCCGCTGGCAGGCGACCGCATCCAAATCCAGAATGCCGACTCTCGCCCCTTCAGCGGCGAAACGCTCAGCTATACCTCTGCCGATACCACGTGCCGCGCCTGTGACCAATGCCACTTTGCCCTCTAAACGCATCCTCTTTCCGCCTCCCATCACTCCGTTATCGACTCAACCTCGATCCGCCTGCCTGTCTCGTGGCTCTGTACTGCCGCGCTAACCAGACGCTGCATGCGCGCGCCATGCTCGAAATTCGGCAGGAGCGCACTGTCGTTAAGAATGCCGTTGATGAAACCGCGGATCATGAAATCTTCCGAGCGGAACATATCGCGGTAGGTATTGTGCACGGTGTCGCGGCGGGCAGCCCCCCAGATGTGATGGGGAATGGGCAGTTCGCGCGGCAGGCCCTCGCCGACCCGCGCGCCTTTGACCTGCTGCGTCTTGTCCCAATCGGTGAAACTGTAAAGCGTGCCCTCCGAGCCGTGAAACTCCATGTGATGCGTCTGGCCAAAGGGACTATCTTCGTAGCAGACGGCGGTGCAATGAATCATGCCCAGCGCGCCGTTGGCGAATTCCAGCGTGAGCATGCAGGAATCATCGCCTAGTTCATAAGCGTCGCCCTGCGGGTCCAGCGCCGGGCGCGGCACGGAGTAACCGAGGCGGCAAGTCACCGCGCTGATTTCGCCGTAAAGCCACTCGGCGATATAAATGAAATGCGTGCCGAGATCGCCAACCACGCCGGCGCCGGCAATCTTGCGGTCCAGGCGCCAAATATAGTCGCCCGCCCGCGCATAGCCGGTGTAGTAGCGCATATTGAGGTGGTAAGGCACCCCGAGATAACCGCCGTCTATCAACTCCTTCAGGTAACGCGCCGTGGGCATGAAGCTATACGTGAAGGGGACGAGGGTCTTGAGTCCCTTCGCCGCCGCTACATCCGCCATCTCCCGCGCTTGCGCGTATGTCATGGCGATCGGTTTCTCGCAGAGGACGTGCAAGCCCCGCTCTAAGGCTTTCATCGTGATCGGATAATGCGAATCATTCGGCGTCGAGATGACGATGGCATCCAACTCGGCGCTGTCGATCATCTCGGCGTAATCGGTGTAGACCTGCGGGATGCCCCATGTCGCCGCCATCTTCCGCGCGTTATCGCGGTTGCGGCCGCAGATTGCGACCGTTTTCGCGCCCGGGTGGCTGGCCAGCGCGGGCAAGTGCATGGCATCGGCCCACCAACTCGTGCCCACCACGCCAACCGATATGAGCTTGTCTGTCATGCCTCTCTTCCGTACAATGCAGCGTGTGAATAACAGCGCCTATTGTAGATTTTCGGCGCTTATTAGGCAATAAAGGCTTTGCGAGCGGAGATTATGCGCGGATTGCTAAACACGGATTTGATCGAAAGACTGCTCTTCACTGCCATCGTCATCGGCATCTTGCTTGTCGGTTACGGAGCGTTTCGCTACCTCGAGCTGTCAAATCAGCTTTCAGGCAATATGGCGGCGCAGATACACGAAGACGGCGGCGAGGTCACGGTCGAGAGCAAGGCGCAAGCTCAGGGCTTGATGGCATCCGATATCCAGCGACGGCGTCTCGTGGCGGAACAATTTAACATGATGGTCATCGGCGGCATCGGGCTGGCGCTGCTGGGCTTGGGCTGGCTGGGCTACGACATCCTGCGCGGCCGGCGGCGGAAAACGAACAGGGTCGTCGAAGCGAGCCCATCATCCGCAACCTGAGAACTCCAATTCAATTCTGATATTCCTTCCCATATTCCATATCCGGTATCGGGCTGGTGCAAGTCCAGCCGCCATCGACCACGATGGCCTGCCCCGTGATCTTGCCTGACTCGGGCGCGGCGAGAAACAGCACGGCGTTGGCAATATCCTCGACCTGTATCGCCTGGCCCACCGGCGTCAGCGCCGACCAGGTCGCTTCATAATTCTGGTCATCCTTGAGGTTGCGCGGCGTGATCACTGCACCCGGGGCCACGCAGTTGATCGTGATGCCGTGCGGGCTGAGCTCCAGCACCAAGTTGCGCGCCAGCATTTCCAAAGCCGCTTTGGTCATGCCGTAAGCGCTGAGATAAGGCACGGCTTGATGCCCGGTGACGGACGACATCAAGACAATGCGGCCGCCCCCGCCCCTCTCGCAAAACTGCCGCGCGGCCGCCTGCGCCAGAAAATAAGTCCCGCGCAAGTTGACGCTCATCACCCGCTCGAAATCGGCCGGCGTATAGTTGAAAAAGTCGCCCCAAGAGGTCAGCCCGGCATTACAGACGCAGACATCCAGTCGGCCGAAGGTATTCACCGCAGCGTCCACCAAGCCGCGCACGAAATCCACCTCGGCGACATCGCCCGGTAGAGCGCTGCAGCGCGCGCCGGTCTCCGCGCTGATGCGCTCGGCAGCGGCATTCGCCCGCTCTGGCAGGATGTCGTTCAAAAGCACATCCGCCCCTTCGGCGCAGAACTGGCGCGCCACCTCGTAACCGATGCCCTCGCCCGCGCCGGTGACGATCACTTTTTGATTTGAAAATCGCATCTGTGCCATAATCCGCTCACTCTTGTGCATCTAGTCAAACTATTTTTACCACCGAGGACACGGCGGGCACAGAGGCTTCTATACAGATTGGAGAGATAACTTCATGCAAAGTGACATCTACGGCGGCGCTGAGTTGCTGCCGACCACGCGAACCCGCGGACGCGGCCGGGAAGGCAAGCTGCCGCTGGACGAAGACATGCTGCTCAATGAAGCCAGTGGCAACCTCTTCGCCATGACGCAAAATGTGGCGATGGGCTGGCACCCGGAAGAAGTCAATCGCGAGCAGTACGTCATCGTCAGCACCAAGGGCGGCTTGCGCGCCGAAGACGGCAGCCCGGTCGCCCTCGGTTATCACACCGGGCATTGGGAGATCAGCCTGCTGGTCAAAGAAGCGGCTCAGACCATCCGCGCCAAGGACGCCATTCCCTTTGCGATTTATTGCTCCGACCCCTGCGACGGCCGCTCCCAAGGCACGACCGGCATGATGGACAGCCTCGCCTATCGCAACGATGCCGCTCTGGTGATGCGCCGCATGATCCGCTCCTTGCCGACCCGCGATGGCGTCATGGGCGTCGCCACCTGTGACAAAGGCTTGCCCGCCGCCATGATCGCGCTGGCCGGCTGTGGCGATCTGCCCGGCATCATCGTGCCCGGCGGTGTGACCCTGCCGGCTGAAGGCGCGGAAGACGCCGGCACCGTACAGACGATTGGCGCGCGCTTCGCCCATGGCCTGATCAGCCTGGATTACGCCGCTGAGATGGGCTGCAAGGCTTGCGGCTCCTCCGGCGGCGGCTGCCAATTCCTGGGCACGGCGGCGACCTCCCAAGTGGTCGCGGAAGCCCTCGGCTTGAGCCTGCCGCACTGCGCGCTCGTGCCCTCCGGCGAAGCCATCTGGCTGGATAATGCCCGCCGCTCGGCTTTGGCGCTGCTCAACTTGAAGGCGGCTGGCACAACGCTGGCCGATATCCTGAGTCCAGCAGCGCTGGAGAACGCCATGCTGGTGCATTCGGCTTTTGGCGGCTCGACCAATCTGCTGCTGCATATCCCGGCGATCGCCCATGCCGCCGGGCTCAAGCCGCCATCGGTCGATGACTGGATCCGTATCAATCGCAGCACAGCGCGTCTGGTCGACGCCCTGCCCAACGGACCGCGCAACCATCCCACCGTGCAGGTCTACATGGCCGGCGGCGTGCCGGAGGTCATGTGCCATCTGCGCAGGGTGGGGCTGCTCAATACCGATGCGCTGACAGTCACCGGCGACAAGCTGGATACCGTGCTCGATTGGTGGGAGAGCAGCGACCGGCGGCGCTTGGCGCGCGAGCGTCTGCGGGAAAACGACGGCATTGACCCCGATGATGTCATCATGTCGCCGGAGGGCGCACGGGCGCGCGGGCTGACGAGCACGGTGGTTTTCCCCATGGGCAATATCGCGCCGCAAGGCTCGGTTATCAAAGCCACCGCTATCGACCCGACTGTCGTCGGCGCTGACGGCGTCTATCGGCACCGGGGCGCGGCACGTGTCTTCACATCGGAACGGGCGGCGATACGCGCGCTGAAGGGCTTGGAAGGCGAGAAGATTCAGCCCGGCGATGTGCTGGTGCTGACCGGCGTCGGTCCCATGGGCACCGGCATGGAAGAGACCTATCAACTGACCTCGGCGCTGAAATTCATCCCCTGGGGCAAAGAGGTGCCGATCATCACCGACGCGCGCTTCTCCGGAGTTTCCACCGGCGCTTGCATCGGCCACGTAGGACCGGAAGCGCTGGCCGGCGGACCCATCGGCAAGCTCCGCGATGGCGACCTGATCGAGATCGTGATCGACCGTGAGAGCTTGAAGGGCTCTGTCGATTTGGTGGGCACGGCGGCTGGCGACTTATCGCCGGAAGAGGCGCAAGCGCTGCTTGATTCGCGCGAGCCACATCCCGACTTAAATCCGCATCCCGACTTGCCGGCGGATACGCGTCTCTGGGCGGCGCTGCAAGCGGCCAGCGGCGGCGTCTGGGCTGGCAGCGTCTACGATGTCGACAAGATCACTGAAATCCTGCAAGCCGGGCTGCAAGCGGTCAGCGAAGGCCAAGCCGAGGAATCATAACCTTGGGCGCAGTTTCGCAACCGCAACAGGAATTTCTTTGTAGGGGCGACACTTGTATCGCCCGATGATCGAAAATCTGACAGGAATCGATATGTCCAATCAACTCAATCAAGCGAATAAAGCAGCCGTCTGGGATCTCTGGCAGCGCTTGAACCACACCACAATCGATCAGGCGCCGGATCTGCTGCACGCCGCCCTTCACACTGATGTGAACTGGAATGTCTCCGCGCCAATCGACCAGATCATGGGTGTCGAAGCCGTGATCGCCGATTTCTGGCTGCCGCTGCGCCGAGCATTTCCCGATCTCAAGCGCGCGCCCTACGTCTTCATGGGCGGCATCGACGACGGCTCGACGCGCTACGGCTCAACCGCCGGCGAAGAATGGGTCAGCGGCTGCGGCTACATGACCGGCACATTCGTCAACGACTGGCTGGGCATCCCGGCGACAGGCAAAAAGACGAATATCTGGTTTGGCGTATTCTATGTCATGCGTGAAGGCAAAATCGCCGAGGCCTATCTGCAAGTCGATGTGCTATCGGTGATTCGGCAGGCGGGCTACCAGCTCATGCCGCCGGCGCCCGGCTTCGAAGGTGGTAAGATACCCGGTCCGCTCGCCAAGGACGGCATCTTGCTTACCGAGCAGGACCCGCTCGAATCGCGCAAGACGGCGCAATTGGTGGGGGCGATGGCGGGCGGCATGAGGCGCTATGTCCGCGCGCGCGATGGCGGCGATTTACGCTCAATGCAGCAGAACAAGTATTGGCATCAGGATATGAAATGGTACGGTCCCAGCGGCATCGGCGGCTGTTTTACGCTGGAGGAATACGAGGACTTTCATCAGCGCAACTGGCTCCATGGTTTCGGCGATCGCGATATTGACGCGGAACCGCGTGGCCGAGCCATGGGCTGGATCGGCGAGGGCGCTTACTGCTGCGGTGGCATTTGGGACGGCGCCTTCTCCTATAATCATGGTGATTACGCTGGCATTCCCGCCACTGGCAAACTGATGACCATGCGCGACTTCGACTGGTGGAAACGCGAGGGCGAATTCCTGATCGAGAACTGGGTGCCGATTGACATGATCGACCTGCTGCGGCAGCTGGACGTCGACCTGATGGCTCGGCTGCGCGATCAGATCGAGGCGCGGAAGCGCGGCGCCGCTGAACTGTGGTAGAAACATCTCGCGGTACTCAGTTGCATCAAACCACTTATCCAAACCCTGGGCTGACATTTCAATGTAGGGGCGACCTATCAGGTCGCCCGAATTCTGTTCCTAAAGCATTCCGAGCACATCTGCGACGATCTAGAATCAATTCTGTTGACAGCACACCAGCAACATTGCATACTCTGGCGCAAATGCTGTTGAGGAGAAAAACATGCTTAGCCCAGAACAGATCGCCTTTTATCAGGAAAACGGCTATTTGACCGTTGAGAACGTGCTCAGCGCCGATGAGTTGGCGGAGTTGCGGCGGGTGACGGACGAATTCGTCGAACGCTCGCGCGGCCTTTCCGCGAGCGATGACATCTTCGATCTGGAACCGAATCACAGCGCCGAGCGCCCCAGGCTGCGGCGCATCAAGAATCCGATCTTGCAGCACGAGGTATACGATCAGATCTTCCGGCATGAAGGCATTCTTGACATCGTCGAGCAATTGATAGGACCTGGCATACGGCGAAATACCACCAAGCTCAATATGAAAGAGCCGGACCACGGCAGCGCGGTCGAGTGGCATCAGGATTGGGCTTTCTATCCGCATACCAACGACGATGTTCTGGCCGTCGGCGTCTGCATCGACGATATGACCGAAGAAAACGGCTGCATGCTTATGGTCCCTGGCTCGCACAAAGGCGAATTGCACAGCCATCACGAAAATGGCGTCTTCGTCGGCGCGGTGAGCGAGCCGGACTTCCAGCCCGGGGAAGTGGCGCAGTGCCTGGTGAAAGCGGGCGGCATCACCATCCATCATGCCCGCACCCTGCACGCTTCGACGCCGAATCACTCAGCCAATCCGCGCCGCCTGCTGCTCTTTGAATATTGTTCGCTCGATTCCTGGCCCCTTCTCGGTGTGCCCGCCTATGACGACTATTGCGCCACCGTCATCCGCGGCGAGCCGAGCGTCAGGCCGCGCGCCGAAGCCGTGCCGGTTATCATCCCCCTGCCCAAGCCGGACAAAGCCGGCTCGATCTTCGAGATACAAGAAGCGCTGCGGCACAAGGAGATGGCGGGCCAATAACCCCCGCTGCCCACGTCCCATTGACAAAGGAATAACTTCTCTCTAACATACGCTGGCTTAACAGATTTCTCAGTTGCCAGCAATTAAGCTTTGGGAGGAGATCACAAAGTGTACAAGGTCACCAAGTACCCGCATGGCACTTTTTCTTGGGCCGATAATACATCGACCAATGCCGAGGCCGCAAAATCCTTTTATATGAACCTGTTCGGCTGGAGCAATATCGACGAGCCAATAGGCGGGGACATGTTCTATACTATGTTTCAGAATCAGGGCGAGCACGCCGCCGGTTTCGCCGCCATGATGCCCGACATGCAAGCGCAAGGCATCCCGTCCCATTGGACGAATTATGTCGCGGTTGACGATGTGGATGCGCTTGTCGAAGTGATTACGGACAATGGTGGGACGATCATCTTTGGTCCCATGGATGTCTTCGATAGCGGGCGCATGCTGCAGTTTATCGACCCGACCGGCGCGCAGCTGGGCTTGTGGCAGGCGAAGAATCACATCGGCGCGGGCATCGTCAACACCGTCGGCGCGATGTGCTGGAACGAATTGCTGACCAAGGACGCCGAGGCCGCTCAAGCCTTTTACGGCGCGCTTTTTGGTTGGGAATTCTTCACCGACGAAAACGGCTACATCATGATTCAAAACCGCGGCCGCAACAATGGCGCGATGATGCAGATGGATGAGAGCTTCGGCGAGATGCCATCGATGTGGCAGCCCTACTTCACCGTCGCCGACATTGACGCGTCAATCGCGAAAGCCGGAGAATTGGGCGCGACGATCATCATTCCCAAGACCGAAGCGCCCGGCGCCGGTCACTTCGCCTATATGTCTGACCCGGCCGGCGCGCACTTCTACATCATTCAGCTAAACCAGGCCGAGCCTTGGGAAGAATAGTCTCAAACCCTTGGCTCAAATGAAACCGTAGAGGCGACTAGGCAAGTCGCCCACACTTGTTATACGAATCATGTAGGGGCGACTTTCTAAGTCGCTCGCACTGACAGGAGAAACTTCATGTACACAGTGACGAAATATCCCCACGGAACGTTTAGCTGGGCGGATACCAGCTCGACCAACTCGGCGGCGGCCAAGCAATTCTATATGGATCTCTTCGGCTGGGGCAATTTCGATATTCCCGTTGGCGAAGGCATGACCTACACGATGTTCCAGCACCAGGGCCAAAATGTCGCCGCCCTCAGCGGGGCGACGCCAGAAGCCCTCGAGCAGAATATCCCATCGCACTGGTCATGCTATGTGTCTGTTGATGATGTCGATGCCCTCTTGCCGGTCGTCACGGACAATGGCGGTACGATCATCTTTGGCCCCATGGATGTCTTCGACAGCGGACGCATGGCTTTCTTGATGGACCCGACTGGCGCAGCTCTGGGCTTGTGGCAGGCGCGGAACCACATCGGCGCGGGCATCGTCAATACCGTCGGCGCCATGTGCTGGAACGAGCTGCTCACGCGAGACGCGGCGACGGCCAAAGCTTTCTACAGCGCCGTGCTGGGCTGGGAGTTCCATGGCGGTGAGCATTACATCCACATCACAAACCGGGGCCGCAACAACGGCGGCATGATCGAGATGGATGACAGCTTCGGCGATACGCCGCCCTGCTGGATGCCCTATTTCAACATAGGCGAAATCAAGGCGGGCATCGCGCGCGTCAACGAGTTGGGCGGGCAAGTGCACATGGGACCGAACGACGCGCCGGATACAGGCTATTGGGCGCTGGCGACAGACCCGGCCGGCGCGCATTTTTATATCATGGAACTCTTCAAAGCCGACCCCTGGGAAGAATAAACGCGCCTGCAAGACGACTGTAGGGGCGACTCTGTGAGTCGCTCGCATTGACAGGAGCAACAGCATGTACACAGTAAAAAAATACCCGCACGGGACTTTTTCCTGGGCGGAGAACTCCTCGACCGATCCGGATAAGGCGATCGCCTTCTATATGGACTTGTTCGGCTGGGGCAAATACGAGATCCCCATCGACGAGAACCACACCTACACCATGTTAACGCTTGAGGGCGAAAACGCGTCCGCCTTGAGCGACATGTTGCCAGAGGGCGTCCCGTCGTTTTGGTTCAACTACGTGACGGTGGAGGACGTCGATTCGCTGGCCGATGTCGTCACCGCGAATGGCGGCACGATCATCTTTGGTCCCATGGATGTCTTTGACAGCGGGCGCATGCTGCATATTCAGGATCCGGAGGGGGCGCACCTCGGTTTGTGGCAGCCCAAACAACACATCGGCGCGGGCATCGTCAACACCGTCGGCGCCATGTGCTGGAACGAGTTG
>WTGB01000154.1 GCA_011523735.1 Chloroflexota bacterium | reverse complement strand
TGGAGCGACAGGCAAATGTGGATGTTAAATTCGTTACGTCCGGCTGGGGCGATATCGGTCAAGTACGCAACCTCGCGCTTGCCTCCGAAGAAGATATCGACATTTACCACCACATGGACCTAAGCCCACAGTGGATCGAAGACGAGGTCATAATCGCGCTGGATGACTACATCAACGCGGACGACCACCCCTACCTTTACAATCTGGTGCACTCCGATCGCTACAGTTCGATGAAGCGCGACGGCAAGGTCTACTACGTGCCAATGGTGGCTGAAGGTTTCGACTGGGTATTCCTCGTCCGTCAAGACTGGATGGATGAGCTAGGAATGGATTACCCGACGAACGAAGTCGAGTTCCGCGCCTTGCTGCAAGCCTTCAAAGATCGCGACCCAGATGGACGCACCGTAGGCTGGCAACTGGAAGGGACAGGCGGTGGCTTCCGCCGCACAATGTTACCCGTCTTTACCGCATTTGGTGTGCCTACCAGCTTCTTCGATCAGGAGAAGAACTTCTACATCGGTGAAGACGGTATATTGGAGCCGATCGTCACGAGCAGCAATATCAAGGCGGCTCTTGAATATATGAACGGCTTGTACGCGGATGGCCTGGTCAATACGGACTTCCCAACCATCAGGAGCTTCCCGGATCTCAGCGAACGTTACATTCAAGCTGGGAAGGCAGGCCTGTCGTGGTTCCCCAATTCAGGCAACTTCCCCATTCCCAATGCCGAGCTGGGCTTCTTGCCGCCATTCACTGCCACCGGTTTCGAGTTCACGCGCTCTGAAGGCGTCGTAAACAATGGCTGGATTTCTGTTTCAGCCGTCTCGGACACGCCGCAAGAAGCAGTCGATTTCCTAGAATTTCTGAATTCTCGTGAAGCGCGCAAACTTCTCTCAGCCGGTATTGAAGGTCTACACTATACATCCTTCGATGAGAACGGCAATTTCGAACGAATCGAAGAGAATTGGCCCTACGAATCCACCTACTATCCGCTCTGGTTCTACTTTGGGCAGGGTGGCGCCCGCGGCGTCATCCCGATTGCCGAATACGATTCACTTGATGAAGCTTTCAACAATGTCGAAATCTGGGAACCAACGGTAGGTGGCGGATTGCGCGATACGCTGGTCGCCAGCGCTCTGTGGACGGGCGACTCCATGCCCTTCCAATTCGTCGAATTCCCCGAATTGAATGACACCAAGGTCGCCTTAGGGGATGCTCTGCTGACGGGCTGGACAGAAATGATCACAGCCGACCCGGCGAATTTCGAAGCCGAGTGGCAAGAGTTTCTCGCCGAATGGCAAGCAGCAGGCGGCGATGAGTGGGTGGCGGCTTATCAGGCCTACTACGACGAGAACTTGCGGTGAGTTGACACTACTCGCGATCGGCATCGCGAGAACATATTTGCAGGGCGCCGGCTGCGGTCGGCGTCTTGTGAACGCGGACATAGGTGTTACAAAGAGTGAGAAGACATGATCGTCGAAGAAGCGCGCGGCATATTCAGCGTGCCGCACAGCGCGGCGGAGGGTAAAAACGTCATCGTCCTAGGGGAAAACGCAGCGATCGCGATTGACGTCGGCACCTATCCCGAAGAGGGCCGCCAAATGGCGGATTTTATCAGCGCGCGTGGTTACAATCTCAATCGCGTGATCATCACGCATGGGCATCGCGATCACATACTTGGCGGCGAGGCATTTCATGGGTCGGATGTCTTTGCGCCCCGCAAGACAGTCGCCGAGATTCAGCGGCAAATCCCTAACCTCTCCCGACAGATGGGGCTCGACGACGCAGCGATCACAGCGAGGATTCTGCATCCAACGATTACATTTGAAAACCAACTCTGGATCGACCTGGGCAACAGGCAACTGCATCTCTTCCCCACGCCCGGGCACAGCCCCGATATCGTCAGTATCTACGTCAGCGACTGCCGATTGCTTGTCGCGAGTGATACGGTCGTTACCGGCATCGTACCCGCCATATTTCACAGCAGCCTGGAATTGCAAGCATCCATCAACCGGCTCAAGCAGTTGGATATCGAAACGCTGATTTCCGGTCATGGACCAGTGCTGCACGGGCAAGCAGTCATTCAGGATTGGCTGAACTGGCTGACCACCTACATAGGAAACGTTCGAAGCGCCATTTCAGGCATGATCGCGGCTGGCGAGCGCGACCGAGGGGCAATACTGGAGTCGATTGGTTACGACGAGTACATCGGCGATCGGCTGCCGCAAGACAAACACGGTATGCCAAAGCGTCACAGAAACGCCGTCGCCAAGATCGTCGACGAGCAGTTTTCCAGACGATGATACGCCTGGGTGTCGTCGGCGTCAACAGCGACGAGCCGATCAATCTCCTCTAGCGTTTCGGCAAACGCTGAGCGCGACCGCAAACAGTTATTCCAGGCTCAGGCCTGCTTCGTCTGCGGCATTTCTCAGGTGAGCCAGGCTGGCGTGCGCTTCTTCCGGCGTGAACATGTGCTCCAGAATCAGCCAGCTGTCATCGGGCATGTGCGGCGCCATCAAACAGAGCATCTGTGACCAATCGGTTCTGTCTTCAGTGATCGGCGCCAGTTCGACATGGATGTGAAAGCCGTCCTTGAGCGCCACGCCCTTGACATGACCCAAGCCATAATGACCGGCCAAACCATTGCAGATCTGCTCGACTTTTGGTCCCGGATCCCACAAATCCTGATAATTGTACAGGCTGGTCACATCGACGTTACAGCGCAGAGCCTCCGAGCCCCCGGCCAGTTCTTTCAGCCGCAGGAAACTCTCCGGCGAATTAATCGCGGTCTTCAGATACGCCTCGATCGACAGCTTCGCGCCGTGCTTCTCCGCCGAATCGAGCAGCGGCTTCAGCGCCTCGGCGACGCGTTGCAAGGAATCATCGCTGAAGTTGCGCGCATCGGCCGCGCCGAAGCCCGACGGATGATAATTGCCGCCGTTGATGACGATATAGGGGCAGCCTGTTTCCGCCGCCAAAGGGATGGCTTTGGCAAGCGTCTCGGTCTGTTTCGCCTGCGCTTCGACATCGACAGACAGCGGATTGAAACCGAATGCGCCGATTTGGCAAACCTCCAAACCACGAGCCTTCAACGGCGCGAGTGTCTCATCCACGCCCTCGCTGACCAACTGGTCCGCCGAGATCGGAACGCCTTTGATCCCCTGCTCCACCGCCACATCTTGTGTGTGCTTGCCGACTTCTACGCCTAATCGCATGTTCTTATCCTCACTCTAATTCCAACATAACTTTCTTTCCGCTGCGCGCTGCTTCAGTGACGGCATCGGCGATGGCGACCGACAGCATGCCATCCTGAATCGTGGCACTCGGCTGCTCGCCTTGGCGCAGACATTCGAAGAAATGCGTAAAGGCATGCGTGTAACGCGTCGTGCCGAGGATCTCGGCGGGTTGCGTAAACGCGCTTGCGGTATCCTCGCCACGCTTTGCCCAGGTAAGCGAATCCCACATATGATGGCGGCCGCGCAAGCGCGCCTGGCCCCTCTCGGTTGTGATGTCGATCCGCGGGAAATCCCAGTGGGCATTTGATCCATAACCGCCGACAGTCAGCGCGGCGATCGCTCCGCTTTCGAATCTCAGCGAGATGGCGGCTGCTTCTTCCGACGGGCGGCCAACGAATTGCGCGGCTTCCGCCATCACGGAAACCGGCTTGCCCAAAAGATAACAAACCGCGTCAAAAAGATGGCAGGAGTTTTCGTTGAACATCCCGTTGCCATTTGCCGGATCCCAGAACCAGCCAGCTTCCGGCGGCATATAATCAAAGACATATTCACCGTTGAGCATCCAGCCTTCGCCCAGCTCGCCATCCATAAGCTCGCGCAAGCGCGCGATAGCTGGATGAAAGCGGAAGCTGAATCCCAGCATCACTGTCGCGTCCTGCCGCTGGCAAATCGCGGCCAGCTCTGCCGCATGGCTTGGATTGGTCGCCCAGGGTTTCTCCACGAACATGGCGATGCCGCGCTCTGCCGCCTGCTCAATGATGGTCGCGCGCGCTCTAGGCGCCGTGGCGATGGCCACCGCGTCCAACGCTTCATTCGCGAACATTTCATCGCTAGAGCGATAGGCTTTGGCGCCGTAACGAGCGGCGTATGTGTCCAGCCCTTCGGCGATGTTCGGGTTGCGATCAGTCACCGCTACAAGTTGCGCGCTCTCCAGATGCGCCAACGTGCGAACCAAGAACTGTCCAAAGCGCAAACCGACGACGCCTACTTTGAATCGCTTCATCTTCCGCTCCTAATAATCTAGGCTGGTCGTCATGTGATAGAGCTCGCCTGTCTGGGAAGATTTTAGCGCGCCGTACATCATTTCCGTGATGTGCAGGCCCCAATCGACATTCACCAGCGGCTCCTTGTCTTCGAGGATACATTCCACCAGATGCCTGGACGACTCGTGATAGTAATTGAAAGCGCCCGGCACGGGAACGGGCCAGCGCGCCTTGCTCCGGTCGCCCCGCAAGGGGATATGGAACCAGCCATCCTCGGAGACTTCCGGCAGCAGGTCCTTGCGGCTGCTGATGATAGACGCCTTGTATCCGGCGCCGAACAGCAGATTGCCTTCGGTTCCGTACACGCTTAGCGAGCCGCTGCCAGCGCCGGGCAAAATCGGGTGGTAGATGCGGCCCACGTGGCAGGCGCCATGCGCGCCATCAGCCATTTCGTACAGCGAGTAAGCCTGGTCGACCGCTTCCATTTTGACAGCTTCGCTCCGCGGCAGATTCACGACCACATCCCAATAATTCGCGTCCTGCGGATCGCTGATCTGCGCCATGTACTTGTCAAATTCGGACTCGGGCACGATGAAGTCATCCGCGACCGATATCTTGGCGTGGGCGAAGACGCTCTTGCAGGGACCTAGCACGCCGACGATATTGGTTGGCGCGTATGGCAGGTCGAAGAGGAAGCCGCCGCTATCGGCGTCAAAAAAGGCCGCTTTGCCATAAGGATTGCTCGCCAAACCAGGCCCGTACCTGGTCGGACCGGTAGCTCCCAGCGAGAACCACAGAATATCGCCCAGGACGCCTTGTCTCACCAGACTGCGTAGCAAAGCGAAATCCGGATCAAGCGGACTGCTTGAACTGGGCTCGATGATGGCTTTTAGTCCGGAGGCGCGCACGCCATCCCGGATTCTGCGAGCGTCGTCCAAATCAGTCGCCATTGGCTTTTGAATGAGGAGATGCTTGCCCGCTTCGATCGCCGCCAGCGCGAAGGGAACGTGCGTGCCTGGCGCTGTGAGGATGAAGACGGCATCAATATCGGATTTCTCCAGCATATCGTAATAATCGCTGTATTGTTCTCGCGCGCCGAAGACGCGGACGCAAGCCTCAGTCCGCACCTGATGAAGATCGCAGACTGCTGTGATCTCCGCAGTATCCATGGTCATGAGATAGGGCAAGTAGTAAGCCGCCGCGACCACGCCGCAGCCGACGACGCCGATCTTTACTTTATCCTTTGCCATACGTTCTCCCTTCCCTCCACTGCATTGGAAATGACGATCCTTCAGTTGATTCCAAGATTCTCCAGAAACAGAATGAACATCTTGCCGCCCAGCGCGTTATCGGGGTGCGGCTGCCAGGGTTTGGCGATAATATCGGGGGCGCCATTCCCGGTCACATCGCCGACGACCGCTTCATGGCCGCCGAGATTGCCGTCATAGATGACGTGCTCCCGCCAGGCGCCGCCGACGCCGTCCAGATTCTCCCAAATGAAAAAGCGCGGTGGCGCATCGCCCCGCACAACCTCCATCTCACAAGAGAAGACATCCAGATCGCCATCGCCGTCCAGGTCGCCAACGTGCAAGCTGTGCAGCGCGCCCCGCCGCGGTACGGTCGGTCGACAGATATCATGCCGCTTCCAGTAATGCCCGACGCCATCCAGGTTCTCCATCCACCACACAGCCCCACCGGGAATCTCCGCGTCGCAGAAGACAATGTCATTCCTGCCATTCCCGTTCATATCGCACACGGTGGCGCGCACGCCGTCAAAGGCGAAGCGCGGGCGGAAGTCCGCAGGCGGGTAGGTGTTTGGTCCGATGGGACGCACCTGCCATTTGCTGCCATCGCCGTGCACATTTTCAAACCAGACATTGGTTCGTACGATATCCAGGTCACCATCGCCGTCCAGATCTCCAACCGCAACGCCGGCATGAACAGCCGGACCGATGACCTGGTGCTGCCAGGCGCCCGCGGGCTCGGCGGGAATCTTGTACCAGCGCAGATCGTTCTTGTCGGACATAGTGATGATTTCCGGGCGGCCATCGCCATCTATATCCGCGGCTGCAATGTCGTGAACAGCTTCCAGTTCGGTGTCAAAAATGTGACGTTCGAAGGGTTGGCTATAGTCGCCAGAGTTGCGATACCAGACGCCGCCCGCGATTACGTCCAGACGCCCGTCGCCGGTGACG
>WTGB01000122.1 GCA_011523735.1 Chloroflexota bacterium | reverse complement strand
CATTGCACGTCGGCGACATGTCAGTGGGCGCGCTGCCTGCGATCGCCATTGTTGGCGCCTCCTCGCCAATTGCTGCCGGTATGGCATTCGCCTTCAAGCGCCAGGAGACAGGACAGGTTGCTCTGAACTTTTTCGGCGAAGGCACCGCCAATAAAGGCGACTGGCATGAGGCGCTAAACCTTGCGGCGGTTTGGAATCTGCCGGTAATTTTCCTCTGCGAAAACAATCTATATGGCGTATCGACGCACATAACGGAGGTGATGGCAATCGACTACGTCGCCGAACGCGCCTCAGCATACGGCATGCCTGGCAGCACGATCTACGGAAACGACCCCATCGTCGTCTACGAAACTGTGAAAACCGCGGCTGATCGCGCCAGAGCAGGTGCTGGGCCAGCGCTAATCGAATGCCTAACCTATCGTCGCGGCGGCCACAAACGCGATGATCCCGGCACTTACCGTCCACAAGAGGAGGTGGAGGCTTGGTTTAAGACTGATCCTTTACCTGCATTTCGCGCTCGGTTGCTACAAGACCCTCGCTTCTCGACATTCGCGATCGAAGACATAGAAGCCACCGTGACAACTGCAATCGACGCGTCTGTAGACTTCGCGTTGGCCAGCGATACTCCCGCTGTCGCGTCTGCGCTGGAGAATCTCTATGCTGACTGATAAAGCGACATCGTCAACATCGCCTTCGCGCGAATTGACGGTCGTGCAGGCATTGCGTGAAGCCCTGCGCGAAGAAATGCGCCGTGATGAACAGGTTTTCGTGCTGGGCGAGGACATCCGCATCGGCGGTTCTTTCTTGTTCACATTAGGGCTGCTGGATGAATTCGGACCGGAGCGCGTTCTAAACACGCCTATATCAGAAGCCGGCTTTGTTGGCTTGGCGATTGGCGCCGCCATTCAAGGCCTGCGCCCTATCATCGATTTCCAATATGGAGATTTCATCTTCACTGCCTTTGACCAGATCATCCAGCAATGTACGAAGCTGCGATATATGTCGGGTGGCCAAGTCAGTATCCCGCTGGTGTTTCAATTGCCAACTGGCGCTTCGGGACGCGGCGCGCAGCATGCCAACTCGGTGGAGACAGCTTTCTTCGGCATTCCTGGACTAAAGATCGTTACGCCGGCCACACCCTATGACGCCAAAGGGCTATTCAAGTCCGCCGTGCGCGATAACAACCCGGTGCTGTTCTGCGTGCATAAACATCTGTACGGCAGCAAAGGCCGACAGTTGGCTAAAAGCAGCATCAGCCGCGGTCATGTACCTGATGAAGAATACCTCGTGCCTCTTGGCAAAGGCGACATCAAGAAACGCGGCAGCGACATTACCGTTGTCGCCAACGGGCTGATGCTGCACCGCAGCTTGAACGTGGCGGAGGCTCTCGAAGGCGAAGGCATAAGCGCGGAAGTCATCGATCCGCGCTGCCTGGTTCCCTTCGACGCCAAACTGGTGATAGACTCGGTGGTCAAGACATCGCGCATAGTCATTGTGGAGGAGGGCAATGAAAGGGGAGGCTGGGGCGCACAATTGGCTGCTGAAATCGGTGGCCAGGCAATCGGATACTTGGACGCTCCCATCCGGCGCGTGGCATCGCCCAATGTGCCGATACCATTTGCGCCTGTCTTGGAGAACGCTGTCATTCCGGATGAAACTCGAATCCGCAGTGCGCTACTCGAACTAATGGAGCATTGATATGCGCGTAGAAGTTTTAGTGCCGCAGATTGGAGAGGCAGTCGCCGAATTGTTTTTGGTCGCCTGGCACAAGCATGTCGGCGACAAGGTGGAGAAGGGTGACCTGCTTTTTGAGATCGACTCGGACAAAGCAATCGTCGAGGTGGATGCCTTCGTTGACGGCACCTTAACTGAGATTGTGGAGCCAGTTGAAAGCGCTGTCATGCCGCAGCAAGTGGTTGCGATAATTGAGACCTCGGACATCGGTACTACAGTCGAAAGCGATGGCGGCGGGTCGGGCATCTCTGAGTCGCCGAATAGGCATGACGCGGTCAACAGAAGTCTAGATTTCGAAAATAGCTCCGTAACCGAAGATCAGGA
This sequence comes from Chloroflexota bacterium, assembly GCA_011523735.1. Taxonomy (GTDB): domain Bacteria; phylum Chloroflexota; class Anaerolineae; order Aggregatilineales; family Phototrophicaceae; genus UBA6055. The sequence continues at coordinate 4,388 of WTGB01000122.1, read as the reverse complement.
CATGAAACTCGCTGATGTACAAAGGCGCAGGACGCGACCCAACATCTCGCCCAAAGCAAGGCGCCTGGCAAAACACGCGAGCCTTGATTGGACAAGCATCACCGGTAGCGGCGCCGATGGCATGATCCTCGTCAGCGATGTAGAACGGGCTATCGAAGCGAAAGATGGGGGGCTTCATAGACCGTATTGAGGAGATTCTAGACACGGTATTTCAATAGGAGAGAATGCTAATGTTGACAGAAGAACAGAAGTTTATATTCGATCTTAAAGGTTACATTGTCCTGCCAGGTGTACTCGAACCAGATCTCGTTGATCGTTTGAAAGCCCACACCGAAATGCTCGAGAACGACCAGGACTCGCTTCCCGCGCATGAACGATCTTTGCCCGGCGGTCCCTTCGCCGAACTGATCGATCATCCCGCCGTCATTGATCTGCTGGAATTTACTATCTCCAATAATCCCGAAAAATGGCGGCTGGAAAGCACTTTCGTCAGTGTCCGCAAGTACGGCGACCAAGGCATCGGTCCCCATGGCGGCGGACCCACGCTTAACCCCAACTACCATTACCATGCTTACAACAACAAGATCTACACGGGTATGCTGCGGGTGGTATTCGAGTTGAACGAAGTGGTGTACGACAAGGGCGGAACACTATTCATGGCTGGTTCGCATAAATCCAACTTCAAGGTTCCGCAAAGCGTCTTTGATAAGAGCAGGCGTGAAGAAGTGACTAAGTCCTTCCTCTTCGAACGCTACGCCTGCCCGCCGGGGTCCATCGTCGCCTTTGCCGAGGCGGTATGCCATTCCGGCAACACTTGGGAATTAGAGGAGCATGACCGCATTGCGGTTTTCTACGCCTATAACCATGTGAACGTGCGCCACCACAAACCAAGATTCGATCAGGCCGTCATCGATGGCTTGAGCGCAGAACGACAGGCCTTCTTCCGCGAAGTGTATCATCCGCTTTTTGATCGCCGATACTAATTTTAGTGTGAGCCGGAAGCCATCGATAACTGATGATGAGTCAAATAACTGTCGCAACCCATCAAAAGATTCACGTGCTAGACCTGACTACGCAATGCCAATCCATGACCGGTACTGTGCAAAACGGAGTCGCCATATTTCACATCATGCACACGACAGCTGCGCTGATTCTCTGTGAAGATGACGCCGATCTCCGGGAAGATCTTGTGAAAGTCGCGGAGAACTGGCTGCGCGATATGCGACCGTTTCGCCACGCGCGGCGCAGCAATCCCAACGCTGAAGCGCATATCCTCAGCGCTTTCGCCGGCGCCTCGCTCACGATCCCAATTGTCAACGGCAAGCTTGCCCTGGGGACTTGGCAAAACATCCTGCTGCTGGAGTTGGACGGACCCAAGCAGCGCAAAATCGCCTGCATGTCGATTGAGACGCCCGCCAAAACGCAAATAATGTAGGGGCGACCTGGTAGGTCGCCCGAAAACGCCACACAATTCCCGATCTTGCTGACGATATCCTGCCCGGTAAAATCTGCTCTACAATAGTACAAGAGTACGAGTAGACGAGGATAATGCCATGAAAATCGCAATTGGCTGCGATGATGCCGGCGAACCGCTGCTGCGAATCGTAGAAGAGCTTTTGCAGGACCATAACAATGTCGATGTGATCAACCTTAGCGCCGCAGATACCGATGCCATCGAACATTATCCGGATGTGGCGGAGCGAGTTGCTCTCGCGGTTGCAAACGACGGCTGCGACCGCGGCATACTCGTCTGCGGCACCGGGATCGGCATGGCCATCACCGCTTGCAAAGTTCCGGGAATTCGCGCCGCGCTCTGTCACGACGCCTATTCGGCGGAGCGATCCCGCAAGAGCAACAATGCGCAGATCTTAACCATGGGCGCACGTGTGATTGGACCCGAACTTGCCAAGTCAATCGTGGAGACTTGGCTCCTGTCCGAATTTGACGATAGCAGCCCTTCAGCCCCCAAAGTGCGCCGTATGGCTGAGATTGACGCGAAGTATCTAAAACCGACCGGCAAATGAGTGTCCCGCGACCGAACATCCTCTGGGTTTGTACGACTTGTACGCGCGTATGGCTGCCAAGAATTGGAAGCGCATTATACGTTACAATAAGGCAACAAAGAATTATCGTCCAAAGTAGCAATTCAGTTGCAGTGATTGCAGAGACATAGTAGGTTTCCCAGGCTCTCAGGGTCCAAACTAGATCGGGTCGCCAAATATTATCGTTATAGTCAATAGAGGTTTATGAAAATGTATCAAGGTAGCCGAGCCTGGCTGCCTCATGTTGGTCAGGTTTTCCGACGCATCATCCCCAGGTCCTCTTACGTGCGCATGGCTCTCCGCGATATACGCATGAATAAGATGCTATATCTGCTCATCATACCCCCGCTGGCTTATCTTATTGTCTTCCATTATGTGCCGATGTACGGCGTCATTATTTCCTTCCAAGATTTCTCGTTCAAAAAAGGTTATTTTGGCAGTGATTGGGTCGGCTTCGAACATTTCCAGTGGCTGTTCGAGAACCCGACATTCCGCCGGGCTTTCTTCAATACATTTAAGATCAATCTGCTGCGCATCCTCATTGGCTTTCCCTGTCCCATCATTCTGGCTCTGCTGATTAACGAGGTTCGAATCAGGATCTTCAAGCGAACAGTACAGACCGTCTCTTACCTGCCGTTCTTTATCTCCTGGGTTGTACTGGCGGGCATATTCAACGATTTGCTCTCGCGCGACTTTGGCGCCGTGAACAACGTTTTCGCCAGCGTCGGTCTCCCCCGGATAGACTTCCTGCAAGATCCCGCTGTCTTCCCCTTTACCTTGGTGCTTACCGAAATCTGGCGTACTGTCGGCTGGGGCAGCATCTTCTACCTGGCGACTATTGCGACTATAAGCCCGACGCTCTATGAGGCGGCGGAAGTTGACGGCGCCAATCGCCTGCAGAAAGTCCTATATATCACTTTGCCGGCCTTGCGGCCGACCATGGTCGTTCTGCTGCTGCTGAGTATCGGCAATGTACTCCGCGTGGGCTTCGACCAGGTCTTCAACTTGTACAACCCGCTGGTTTACGAAACGGGCGATATCATCATGACCTATATCGTGCGTTCGTTTTCCGAGTTTCCGCGTTTTTCCCGCTTGGCGGCGGCTGGATTTATCCAGTCGCTCCTGGGTCTAGTTATGTTGCTCGCGGCCAACGAAGCGGTAAAACGCCTCCACGACGGAGAGGGCATTTATTGATGCGAGAACTGAGATGGTCGCCGATTGATATGGCCATCGTAGCCGGCCTGGCAGTTTTCGGCCTGATGACGCTGTATCCCTTCTGGTACATCCTTGTAATCTCCTTCTCTACACCCGAAGCTTATTTCGCCAGCGACTACCACCTCATCCCGTCCAGTTTCACCATAGAAGCCTACCAATACAACCTGGAGAATCCTCAGCTGACACGCAGCTTGGCCAACTCGATATTCATTACTGCGCTAGGCACAACCAACAGCCTCATCTGGACGACAATCACCGGGTACTTTCTGTCTAAGCGCGGCCTGGCCTTTGTCTCTGTTATCTTCACACTGTTCTTGGTAACCCTTTTCTTTGACGGTGGTCTTGTTCCAAAATTCATTCTCATTCGTCAATTGGGCTTGCGCAACAACTTGCTGTCTGTCATATTGCCCTTCACAATTAATCCCTTCTTCCTAATCCTTACAAAGAACTACTTCCGTACGCGGAATCCGGAAATTGAAGAGGCGGCAAGAGTTGACGGCGCTAGCGCCTTCACAATTCTCTTCCGTATCGTGGTGCCAACGTCAAAACCTATACTGGCGACAATTGGACTCTTCTATGCGGTCCAGTATTGGAACGATTGGTTCTGGCCTATGATCTACCTCTCGGAGCGCGAGCTATTCCCGCTGGCGCTGCACTTGCGCAACATTGTGACCCAATCAACCTCATTTGAGCACAATACCGGCGGCATCGGCGTCACATCGCCGGCGACCATTCGGGCATCAACGATCGTGCTGACCATCATACCAATTGTGCTGGCCTATCCTTTTGTACAGCGCTATTTTGTGCACGGGATACTGTTAGGATCAAGTAAAGAATGAGCCCCGGGAAGGAGGAAAACACTCGACAATTATATGCACGCTTTTCGTAAGCTACTTAGTCTACAGGAGAGAGAATAATGAATGCTTATTCAAGGTTGAAGCAATTTCGCGTACTCGCAATTCTGCTTGCTATGCTGGCGATTACCCTGGTGGCCGCGCAGGACGGACCGACGGAAATCACTGTGTTCCGCGGCGGTGTGACGATCGATTGGGACAACGACCCAATCATTTTGGAGCTGGAGCGACAGGCAAATGTGGATGTTAAATTCGTTACGTCCGGCTGGGGCGATAT
>WTGB01000095.1 GCA_011523735.1 Chloroflexota bacterium | reverse complement strand
GCGGATCTTCCTGCATCGAGTAGATGTGCTCCGGCACGATGTAGGTGGACCAGTAGATGCCCACGCCGAAAGCGTTGAACAGGTAGCGCGGGCTAGGCGCGTTGAGCGAGATGACGACGGTCAGGTCGTCCGGCGCGGCGACGCTGCTGACGAAATCGGCATGACGGTCGCTGAAGCGCGCATCACGATTCTCCAACAGGAAGTTGAGCGTATAGAGGACGTCATCGGCATTAAAAGCTTCGCCATCGCTCCACTTGACGCCATCGCGCAGGTTGATGGTCAACTCGGTATAGTCGTCGTTGAACGCGGCGCTTTCCGCCAGCCAAGGCACGAGTTCGCCCGTTTCATAGTTGTAATAAAACAAGGATTCGAAGCCAACCTGGTTCATGCCGGCGTGCCCGAGGGAGCCGTTAGCCAGAGGATTGTAGTTCTCCGGCGCCGGGTTGCGCACGCTGATGTTCTCGATCACCAGCGTCTTGTCACGCGGCACTTCTGCTATCTGCGCCATGCTGACGGATGCCACCATCCCCAGCATAAGGCTAATAATCGTAAGCAGCAGGATAAACCTGCGACTTGTAGAATTGAACATGGTAGTTCTCCCATATTATGGATATACAAAAGGGGTTCATTTGGTAGCCTGGACCGGCCAGGTCGCCAAATTGTCGATAAGCGTATCATTTGAACTGCTAGAATACAATACGCTAAAAGCGCATCACAGCGGTTCTGCCCGTAAGAGTAAGGAATCATTGGAAACCTTGGAAAATCGGATCACAGAGAGAGGACAGACCACATGCAGCTAAGAAAACTTGGCAATTCCAACTTGATGGTCTCCCCCATCGGCGTCGGCTTCTGGGGCATCGTCGGCGGCGATTACTGGGGACCGCAGGACGAAGCGGACACGATCAGCACGGTGCAGGCCGCTCTGGACGCCGGCATCAATTTCTTTGACACCGCCGAAGGCTACGGAAACGGTTACTCCGAGGAGATGCTGGGGCGAGCCTTAAAAGGTCGCCGGGGCGAAGCGCTCATCGCCACCAAGGTCAGCACAAAAAACCTGGCGCCCGCCGATATTCGCGCCGCCTGCGAAGGCAGCCTCAAGCGTCTTCAGACCGATGTCATCGACCTCTACCAAGTCCATTGGCCCAGTCGCGCAGTCTCCTTCGAAGACAGCATGACAGCATTGCTGGACTTGCAGCGCGAAGGCAAGATCCGCGTCATCGGCGTCAGCAATTTCGGGAAACTCGACATGCCCGATATGCTGCAATGCGGCCGCTACGAGGCCAATCAACTGCCTTACAGCCTGCTCTGGCGCGCCATTGAATACGACATCCAGCCCCAATGCGTTGAGCATAACATCAGCATCCTGCCCTACAGCCCGCTTAACCAAGCTCTGCTCACGGGCCGCTATCGGAACGCCGATGAAATGCCTTATTCGCGTACCCGCACCCGCCACTTCCGCCCCGACCGCCGCGATTCCCGCCATGGCACACCTGGCTACGAAGAGGAGACCTTCGCCGCCGTCGCCGCCATCCGCGAAATCTGCGCCGATATCGGCCAACAGATGGTGCATGTCGCCCTGGCCTGGTTGCTGCACAAACCAGCCGTGACCTCCGTCCTCGCTGGCGCGCGCAATGTGAAACACGTGGAGAGCAATGTGATCGCTGGCAATCTCTCGCTTTCAACTGAGGCGATGAGACGCCTCAATGAGGCCACCGCCGACCTCAAAGCCAAGCTCGGTCCCGACCCCGATATGTGGGGCGTCGGCGCCGATTCGCGTTATCGCTAGTTAATTGCCCGAGAAAATGTAGGGGCGACTCTGTGAGTCGCCCACCTATTATAACTTCGTTTGTCTCGTCGGCAAATCAAACAGATCCGCCACATCCACCAACTCGCCCGTCTCAATCGACATATTCGCCGCGATACCCACCAGAATTGACGCTGCCCCATCCACAAAGGTCGCCGACCGCCCCAGCGGATCCGGCGCTGGCTCCGGCGAAAAAATCTGCTCCAGCATCAGCGGGTCAGCGCCGCCATGCCCGCCCTCGACCCGCGGGACTTCTACCTCATAAGGCTCGCCGAACATCGGATAAGCTCGTATCTCCGTCCGCTTGAAGGCGCCTTTGCTGGCTGCTGCCGATTCACTATCCGCGCTCAAGTGCGTTACGCTCTCGGTCACATCCATCTCGACCCGGCCGCGCGTCCCCGTCACCGCCGCGCGCAAGCCCTCCCAGGGCGCGTAAGCCACCAGGCAATAGGACAGCAGCGCGCCGTTGGCATAACGCGCCGTCACCGTCATCGTGTCTTCCGCCGTTATCGGCGCGCCGAAGACATTGCGATCGCGGATGTAACCGGTTTCTTTCTCAGCCGCCAGATACAAACCCTTGTAAGCCGCCCTTTGGTCGAGGAAGAGCGCGAAGGGATCAGCCTTCGCCGCCGCCACGCCCGTATAGCGGCTATAGTCGTAATGCTCGCCGCGCGCCGCCGCATTCTCCGCCCCGTAAAACATCAGATCGCCCAGGGCGAATACCTGCCGCGGGTAGGCATCGATCCACCAATTCACCAAGTCGAAGTGATGCGTGGCCTTGTGCACCAGCAAGCCCCCGCTATTTTCTTTCTCACGATGCCAACGCCGAAAATAGTCAGCGCCATGGCTCGTATCCAGCAGCCAGGAGAAATCCACCAGCAGGGGCCGCCCGACCGCGCCCTCGGCGATCAGCTGGCGAAAGCGCGCATAAGCCGGCGCAAAGCGGTAGTTGAATGTCACGCGCAGGGATTTGCTGCTTCGCTTGATTGCGTTATCAATCTTTCGCAGCCGGTCCAGCGTGGTCGTCAGCGGCTTTTCGCTGATGACATCGCAGCCCAGCTCCAGCGCCCGCGCAATATAATGATGATGCCAGGCATCCACTGTCGTGACGATGACCATATCCGGCTCCCGCTCGGCAATCATCCGGTCGAAGTCATCCGCGTGATAGGCAGGGACCGGCGGCAGGCCTCGCTCCGTCAGTTGCCGGTTGTACCAGTCCATGCGCGTCCGGCTCAGGTCACACAAGCTCGCTAGTTCAGCATGCTCGGCGTATGTCGTCGCAATCGCATCGACGAACATGCCCGCGCGCGATCCCGTCCCAACAATGGCATAGCGTTTTCTCTGATTCATATTTCCTTCCCGGCGATTCATAAGCGGACAACACTCGATAGTCTAGCCGATTCTACTTGCGCAGACGTGCCACTAGAGATGGCGGATGCCCCTCATAGAGATGAGGGGGCTGGGGAAAGGAAAAAAACCAATATGAACTTCATGACATTTGTTCTTCTCTTCTGCTCAGAATGATGATACACTTTCCCTATGGATAACCTGTCTCATGCGCTCAATCTCGGCTCTCAGCGGATCCCGTCCTCGAATTTCCGCCTTCGCCGCCCGGCCGAGGGGTACCCCCTCCGCCGTATCTATACTGTGTCTATACACTTGCCGATTTACCGTGTCAGCTTGGGTATTTTCAGGACTCTATGGCGCCGGCTCACATGCAAACCACAGTCATACCGGCGGCGCCCGCATATTGTCCGTTTCAACCAGAAAACTATGCCTTTTGTCCGAAAAATATTTTTCTTTGTCCGAAAACGGACAATGTCGGACAATACACAAACGAAAAGCTAACAATCGTCCCGCCAATTGCCGCTCGCTCGCGAATCGCCAGAGTGCGGGGATACAGCGGGAAATGATCAAGACGAACCGCGGACGCGGGCTAGAATCAAACGCCAGGCCGCCAGTAGCGGACAAGCCTTGTAGGGACGACTCATTGCGTCGCCCGCAAATGCCGACATTATGGCAAAAGCATCGACCTGCGGTACGTGCAGTCAGCGACATGTTGCGCTTACTACACCGGCAGATTGCAGCCACATCTCTGTGTCCTCGCTATACTCGGTGCACTCAGTGGCAAGTAATTCTATTCAGGAGCGGAAAAAATGGCACACCAACGCATTCTCCCCAAAACCAGCAAAGGCGGCAATATCTTCCCCGATATTGACTATCGCACCTGCAAGGCGGTCCGCGCTGGCAACATGGTCTTCGTCGAAGGGCAGACCGGCTTGACCATGGACAACTCGGCTTTCGTCGGCGAAGGCGACCCGGCCGCCCAAGCCGACAACGCCATGAAAAACGTCAAAATCATCCTGGAAGCGGCCGGCGCCCGCATGGAAGACATCTGCAAAATCACCACCTACGTCACCGATGTCTCATACCGCGATCTGGTCTACCCGGTGCTGGCGAAGCACATGCCCGATGTCTATCCCTGTTCCACCGGCGTCGTGGTCAAGGCGCTGGGCAAGCCCTATGCCGATTTCGAGATTGATGTCTTCGCCGTCATTCCCGACGAGCGCGCCTGACTGAGGGTGCGCTCGCTCAAATCTCGTACCAGGCTTTGGCATCATCGAAGGGCAGTTCCGCTTCCAGATTCGCCAAGATCGCGGCTGCTTCTTCCGGCGCCGCGCGCAGGTTAGGAAGCCCGTCCAGGTCGTCGTAGACCGATGCGGCCGACGCCAAAATCTGATGGATATCCGCTAGTATGTGGTGGCGATTGGCTAGAAGATGGCCATAAACTGACGCATAAATTGCAGGCGAATAAGGCGCGTTTTCCGGAGAATTGACCAGACCAAGCCGAAATGCAACCCTATTCAAATCCTGCCAAAGCGCCCGCAAGAGATCCGGCGGCGCGTCTTGCGCTTCCTTCTCGTGCCGCGGCGCCGCGATGGACTGCGCTCGCTTCGCCTCAATCGCCGCCCGCGCTTCCCGCGATGGCACCGGCAGCACGAATCGTGTCCGCTCGCCGCGCAGCAGCGCTTCCGCTGCATCATCGGCAGGCTTGACGATCTCCATGAAGCGCCCGCCGATCAATGGCGCTTCGCCGATGAGCATATCTCCTTCAGCGCCGAAGACAGCGTCCCATTCTGAGATGGCGCCCCGCGACCAGGCGCCGACCGCTTTGATCACCAGCGGGTGAGTCGCGCCATCTTGCAGGGGGTAGCGCCGCGTCTCGAAGGGTTGGCGCGCAACATCCCATTGCAGCAGGTGGGCGCGACGTCCGGCCTCCCGCGCCAGCAGCGTCAGTTGCTGCAGGAGCAGGCTCTTGCCGACGCCGGGCAAACCAGCGAAAAAGACCAGGTCGGCTTTATCGACAAGCTCGGCGAACATCGCGTAAAGCGCCGAATCGCGCGGCAGGATAAGGGCGGACATAGCGGCTCAACTGGACTGCGGCGGGCGAACCCGCCCTTGGTCATAAATGCTGTCAAAGCTGGGTGTTTCGCCCATCGGCACATCGATGATGGTGGGCAGATCGCTTTTGAAGCCGTAGCGCAGCGCCTCGCGCAGTTGCCGCTCGGTCTCGGCGCGGAAGGCGTTTGCACCGAAGGCTTGGCCCAGCTTGACGAAATCGGGATTGACCAGGTCGCTGGCGATGACGCGTTCATCGTAATCGCGGATTTGCATCTTGCGCACATTGCCATATGCATCGTTGTTGAAGATGATGGCCACCAAGGGAATGCCATGCTGGACAGCGGCCGCCAGCTCGCCAGCGCAGTACATGAAGCCGCCATCGCCGCAGATGGAAATCACAGGCACATCGGGCTTGGCGACTTTCACGCCGAGACCGGTTGGAAAAGCGTAACCGAGCGTGCCCTGGTAGCCACTGCTGATGCAGGTGCGCGGCTTGTATACCGGGAAGTTGACGCGCGCGGCGTAAGCCACCTGGGTCATGCCCATGACAGCGATGCCGTCCTCGCCCAGCTCCTCGCGCAGTATCCGCGAGTAGCTGTTCTGCGGCTCCAGGAAAGCCATTTTCTTGGCCGCATCAGCCCGAAGTTCCAGCATTTCTTCCGTTCGTGATTCGCGTTTCCGGTTGTGCCGCTCCACCGCGTTTATCAGAGGCGGCAAGGCGTCTTCCGCCCGCGCGACGATCGCGAGATCGGGCTGTTGTATGCGGTGGATCGCATCGCTATCGACATCAATTCGGATCACTTTCATATTCTCGTCCGTGCCCCAGCGCTGCAAGGGCAGGCGCATATAGCTGCCGATGGCGATTACTAGGTCGGTCGAGCGATAGTAGACATGGGCGGCTGGCGATTTCAGGCTGAGCGGATTGCGGCTGTCGAGGACGCCGTTGCCGGTGCGATAGGCGAATACCGGCGCTTGCAGCATTTCGGCAAGCTGCGCCACTTCAGCGCTGACGCCTTGGGCGCCGCTCCCGACGCATATCATCGGACGCTGCGATTTGCCTAGGAGCTCCCCGGCGGTTTCGATCGCGCCGGCATCCAGCGGTGGCGCATCGGGCTTCCAGGGCGCGGGCGTCGCGGGCACTTCCGTCCGCAACTTGAGTACATCGGGTGGGATCTCCAGGGCGACCGGACGCGGACGCCCGGAGCGCATCTCATAGAAGGCCTGCGCCACTTTGCGCCCGGCATCGGCCGGATGCAGCACGAGATCGCTCCATTTGGTCAGCCCGCGCAGAACCTCCGACTGGTGCGGAATCTCATGCAGATCGCCCATCTTTTTGCCGATGCGCGAGCTTTGGATCTGCCCGGCGATGCAGAAGACCGGGGCATTGACGGCGTAGGCGCTCGCCAAGCCAGCGCTGGCGTTGAGCAAGCCGGGACCGGGCACGACATTGAATACAGCCGGCTGCCCGCTGGCTGCGGCGGCGCCAAAAGCCATATAAGCCGCGCCCTCTTCGTGGCGGGTGTGGATGACACGGATGCGGCCGCGGTTATCGAAGAGGGCGTTGTAGAACCAGTCGTTCTGGACGCCGGGCAAGCCGAAGAGGGTATCGATGTCGTGGGCGATGAGGGCTTCAACCGTAGCTTCGCCGCCGGTTTTGAGTGGCATGGTGGTCGCTCCTGTTGGTGGTGGATGTTACGCAGGGTATTTAACCACCGAGTACTCAGAGGGCACAGAGTTTTTCTGATTTGGCGAAGTATTGATTGTTTGAAGATTAGCTATCGGATTGATCTGCGTTGTTGGATAGCTCGGGCGGTATATCGGCTTCTCGCAACGTTTCGCGCTGTTTGCGCAACTCATGTCCATTGCGACGATAGCTATAAATGAATGTTCCGGCGATTGTCGCGACCGGCGCCGCTAGCGCGACCAATCCTACAGTACTATGCCCCGACAAAATCACGATAATACCGCCCACCATCATCACCAGCGCAATAAGGAAATAAAACCACATCCCAAGTTGTTCGCGTCTAACGAAATCAGCGAACATGATACGCTCCATTTCCATGCGGTGGCCATGGTGCTTTTCCGAAAGCGCAAGAATACGGTCGGCGCTGCCGGGCATAATTCGTTCCCACCTACCGACAATGCTTGGGTGCGGAATGAGACCTGAATAATGTTCAACTTGCAAGACGAATTCGCGGATGAACTCCCCGCGTTTCTCCTCGGGGATGTATTCAATGAGATCCGCAGGAATTAGGCTCTCAGCTTGAAATTCATCTTCTGGCGATGTTTCAGCTTGCGATTCTTGATTCACTAAAGCCGTTTTCTCTCAGATCTCGCTCATATTCCTTTATCGCCCAACGCATGCTTTCGCCTACTGCTTCCCAATCCGCACGGATAGAATCAGCATCGGAGCGCTCTAGCACTTGCGCGAAAACATCTCGGTTCAATGCGCCGCTGAAATCCATCAGTCGCGCAATTCCCCGCAAAAAAGGATGTTTCGGCAAATAGAAGGAATTAGCGATTTTGCGCCCGTCGTACTTCATCACGAGCCTCCCATACCCTATAGCGCAATCATAATTTGCCCAGCAAGCACTGTCAATTATAGCGCAGGGCTATTTTAACACAGAGGGCACAGACAGCACAGAGATTTTCTGAACGGGAGACCATCTTAAGCGAGCCTGCTCCCGCACAGCCCCATTTTTGACAGCCACAGTCAATTTCGTTAGATTATGCGCAGCGTCGGATAGTTATCGGCGGCATGTCAATAGTTGTCAATTGGAAGGAGATTTAGGATGAGCTTACAAAAAGAACAAGTGCATGATTTCGTCAAGAAGTACAAGGAAGGGCGCATCTCGCGGCGGCAGTTTTTGCAGGCGGTGACGACCGTCGGCGGCGTCGCGCTGGCGCAATCCATGCTGCCGGGCTTCCGCCTGGCGACTGCGCTGGCGCAGGGCAGCCCGAAGCAAGGCGGCACGCTGACAGCCGCCACCATTGACAAGCCGGTCAATATGGACCCGGCTTTCGCCGAGTTGTATTCGTCGATGCAGGTCTATCAGAATGTCTTTTCCAAGCTGGTCTACCTCGATCGCGATAACAACGTGATACCGGGCTTGGCGCATTCCTGGCAACAACTCGATGACTCTACCTGGGAATTCCAAATTGCCGACAATGCCTATTTCCACAATGACGAACACTGCACGGCGCAGGATGTGAAATACACCTTCGATCGCCTCTTCAGCCCGGATCTGGGCGCGCCAAACGCTGTCTTCATTGCGCCGATCGAGGGCGTCGAGGTGGTCGATGACAGCACCTTCCGCATCATCACTCAGCCGAACTGGGGCGGCTTGCTGGAGGCATTGGGCGCTGTCGTCGAAGTGGTCAACCAGAAAGGCATTGAGGAAAACGATCCCAGACTGGTGCCAATCGGGACCGGACCTTTCAAGTTTGTGCAATGGGTCAAGGACGACTTCATCGAGCTGGAGCGCTGGGACAAGTATTTCAAGCCTAACCAGCCTTATCTCGACAAGGTGATCTTCCGCGCCATCTCGGACGACACGGTGCGCTTGACCGGCTTGCAGACTGGCGAACTCAACTGGATCGAGCAGGTGCCTTTGCATCGGGCGGACGAACTGCGAGCGAGCGCTGATGTCAAAGCCAACCCCGATGGCGAATTCTTCCCCGATATGTTCTTGATCAATTGCTCGAAACCGCCTTTCGACAAGGTGGAGGTGCGGCAGGCTTTGCAATGGGCGCTGCATCGCGAATCCATCGCCCAGTTGGTCTGGTTCGGGCAAGCGACTCCCTCGGCCGAGCCGGTATCGCCATCGAATCCCTGGTATTCGGGGGGCAATGTCTACGAAGGCGGTCCTGATATTGATCGGGCGAAGGCTTTGCTGGCGCAAGCCGGCTACGAAGACGGGCTCACCATCCGCTATGCCGCCCAGCCGCAAGTGCCGACGCAGCCCCTGGTGGGCCAACTCTTGGAGCAGCAGCTTGCCCCGGCTGGCTTCCGCGTCGAGGTGGAGTCCTTCGAATCGGCGCGCTGGTTCGAGGAGCTTTTCACGCTGAACTACGAGATCACGGGGACATATTGGAGCGCCACGGCTGATCCGGGCGAGCACTGCCTCTTTCCGCTCTCTCATGGATCGTCGCCCTGGAATTTCTCCGCCTTTAGAGATTCACCAGAATTGGACAAGGCGCTGGAAGAGTTCCGCTTCACGCTTGACCCGGAAGCGCGGCAAATAGCCTACAACAACGTGGTTAGGCTGCACCAGGAGTTTTCGCCGCAAGTATTCCAGATTAACTTCAAGCGCACTTACTGGACGCAGCCGAATGTGCATGGCGCGCAGACGCTGCCCACGCTGGAACTGCGGATGGAAGACGTCTGGATCGACGCTTGATAACATTTGCTCGGGAGGGGCGCCCGCGAGCGCCTCTCCTGAAAGCAAGCCCAGCCACCGGTGGATAGACCATGCGATTGTTGCGCTACATTGCGAGCCGCCTTGTGCTTTTGCTGCCGGTCCTATTCGGTACATCGGTGTTGATATTCTTGCTGTTGCGGCTGATACCGGGCGATCCGGCCCAGGTCATCCTAGGCTTGCGCGCGACGCCGGAACGCCTGGTTATCGTGCGGGAGGAGCTGGGGCTGGATTTGCCGGTGCATCTGCAATACGGGCAGTGGCTGGGCAAGGTTTTGCAGGGGGACCTGGGCAAGGATTACCGCAGCAACGAAGCGGTGACCGCCTTGCTCGGCGTTCGTCTGCCGGTGACCATTCAATTGACGTTGATGTCGCTGGCGCTGGCGATCCTGATCGCAGTGCCTCTGGGCATACGGGCGGCGATCAAACCGGGCGGTCTCGCCGACCGTCTGTCGATGCTGCTCGGTCTCTTTGGCATTTCCATTCCCGACTTTTGGCTGGGGATCATGCTCATCCTCTTGTTTTCGCTGGGGCTTCGCATGTTTCCTTCTTCCGGTTATGTGCGGATTGATGAAGACCTGATTGGAAATCTCCGCTCGTTTTTCTTGCCGGCGCTGACGCTGGCGGTGGGACTGTCGGCGGTGTTGGTGCGGGTCACGCGGTCGGCTGTGCTGGAAGTGCTGGAGCTGGATTTCGTCAAGTTCCTGCGGGCCAAGGGATTGCGCGAGCGGCTGGTGATTTATCAGCATGTGCTGCGCAATGCGAGCATCCCCATCGTCACCGTAATCGGCTTGCAATTCGGTTACTTGCTCGGCGGCGCGGTGATCGTGGAGGAGGTCTTCAGCTTGCCCGGCGTGGGAAGACTCATCGTCAGCTATACGCTGGAACGCAATTATCCGGTTGTGCAGGCTGGCATGTTGATGGTCGCTTTTCTTTTCATCCTGGTCAATCTGGCGACGGATGTGATTTACGCCTTGATCAACCCGAAGATACGCGGCGCTGGCACATGAGCGCTGCACACAGTTGGCTTGGCCAGTTGGTCGCGCGTCTACGCGGCTGGTATGCCGCGAGCCGGTCGGCATTTGTTGGCGGGGCGATTATTCTAGTCCTTGTGATTATGACCGCTACGGTGTCGCTCTATTCGCCCTACAAGCCGGAGGCGATGGATTTCATGGCGCCGCTCAGTGGACCGACGGGCGCGCATTTGCTGGGCACGGACAACTTCGGCCGCGACATCTTGACGCGCGTGCTCTACGGCTATCAGATTTCGCTGGCGGTGGCGTTGGGTTCGGTCGGCTTTGGCTTGGCTGCTGGCACGACGCTGGGCATCTTGGCGGGGTATTTCGGCGGCTCGGTCGACAACATCATCATGCGGCCGATGGATGTGCTGATGGCTTTTCCGGCTATTGTACTGGTAGTGGCTTTGACCGGTTTCGTCGGGCGGGAAATTTCGGTGATGGTCTTGGCGGTGGCGGTGGTCTATGTGCCGATCTTCGCCCGCGTCATGCGTGGGTCGACGTTGGAGGTGGTCAACGAGCTCTACGTGGAGGGGGCGCGGGCGCGGGGCGCGTCTCATCTGCGGCTGATGCTGCGGCACATCCTGCCCAATGCCATCGCGCCGGTTTTGATTCAAGCGTCGATTTTGATGGGCATCGCGATCCTGCTCGAATCGGCTTTGAGTTTCATCGGCTTGGGCACGCAGCCGCCCGATCCTTCCCTCGGCTTGATGCTCTCCGAAGGCCGTTCTTTCATGCAGCAGGCGCCCTGGATGGTGATGGTGCCGGGCTTGGCGATTTCGATAACCGTGCTGGGCTTCAACCTGCTGGGCAATGGCTTGCAGGATCTATTAAACCCGGCGAGCCGCTCGGCGGCAGCGAACCGATCTGACGATCTCGGGCAAAGAGACGAGCCAGTGGAGCGCGCGAGCAAGGTAGCGCAACGGACAAAAGAGGGATGATGAGTCTGCTTTCGGTGCGGCATCTGACGACCGAATTCTACAGCGGCGGGCGCTGGCTGGAGGCGGTCTCCGATGTCAGTTTCGATTTGCGGCCGGGCGAAATCCTCGGCTTGGTCGGCGAATCGGGTTGCGGCAAGTCTACAATTGCCTACAGCGTCATGCGCCTGCTGGCGCGCAATGCTCGCATCAGCGCGGGGGAGGTCTGGCTGGAGGATGTCAATCTGACGGAGGCCAGCGAAGACGCCTTGCAGGACCTGCGCGGCCGCCGACTGTCGATGATCTTTCAGGACCCGATGACGGCGCTTGATTCGCTGTTTACCGTGGGGCATCAGGTGGTCGAGACCTTGCAGGAACACTTGGAGTTGGAGCCCCCGGCCGCGCGAGAACGGGCGCTGGCATTGCTGCGGCAGGTGGGCATCCCGGCGGCAGAAGAACGCTTCGGCGCCTATCCTTATCAGTTCAGCGGCGGCATGTCCCAGCGGATCGCGCTGGCGATCGCCATTTCTTGTCATCCGCAGGTGCTGATCGCCGATGAGCCGACCACGGCGCTGGATGTGACGATTCAGGCGCAGATTCTGCATTTGATTCGCCGCTTGCTGGTCGAGGAGCAGGGCGCCGGCGTGCTCTTGATCACGCATGATTTAGGCGTGGTGGCGCAGGTTTGCGATCGGGTGGCGGTGATGTACGCCGGCAAGATCGTCGAATTCGGCACTGTGGACTCGATCTTCGGGGAGCCGCTGCATCCTTATACGCAGGCGCTGCTCAATTCGCTGCCGAGCCAAGGGATTCAACGCGGCGCACTGGAGAATATCCGCGGGCGCGTGCCGAGCCTGGATGACAGACCGGCCGGCTGCCGCTTTCATCCGCGCTGTCCACACGCGGCAGCAATCTGCCGTGAAGAAGCGCCGCCCCTACTGCAACGCGCCAATGGGCAGGAGGTAGCCTGTGTCCTCTACGACTAACGGGGCGCAGCCGCTTTTGCGCGCCGTTGGCTTGAGCAAGCATTTCCCGCTGGAGTCGGGCCTGCTGGCGAGACTGCGGGGGGCAGGGGCGCGGACCATAAAAGCGGTGGAGGCGGTGTCGCTGGATGTTTACGCCGGGCAGACGCTCGCCATCGTCGGCGAATCCGGCTCGGGCAAGAGCACATTGGGTCGTCTGCTTCTGCGGCTCATGCAGCCGACGACAGGACAAGTGCTTTACCAGGGCGAAAACATCTTCAGCATGAAGCGCGCCAGACTGCGGGCATTCCGGCGGCAGGCGCAGATCATCCTGCAGGACCCGTATGGCTCCCTCAACCCCAGGATGCGCGTCGGGCGGATTATCCGCGAGCCGCTGGACATTTATCGCGAAAGCACGCCGGCGGAACGCGATAAACGCGTCGATGAGCTGTTGGAGCGGGTCGGGCTGAATAGCGCGCAAGCCCGCGCCTACCCGTCAGAACTGAGCGGCGGGCAGCGGCAGCGGGTCGGCATCGCGGCGGCTCTGGCGCTTTCCCCGCAGATCATCATCGCTGATGAGCCGACCTCGTCTCTTGATGTCTCGGTGCAAGCGCAGACACTGAATTTGCTCGCGGAATTGCAGCAAGATTTCAACTTGACTTATATCTTCATCACGCACGATCTCGGCGTCGTTCAGCATTTTAGCGACCGGGTAGCGGTGATGTATCTGGGCAAAATCGTGGAAGAAGCGCCGACCGATGCGCTTTTCGCCGCGCCGCAGCATCCCTATACGCAGGTGCTGTTCTCGGCGATTCCCCTGCCAGATCCATCTCGGCGGGTCAACTGGGATTTGCCAAAGGGAGAGCCGCCGTCGCCGCTGGATCCGCCGTCGGGCTGCCATTTTCATCCGCGCTGCCCCAAGGTGATGACCGAATGTTCGGCGATTGTGCCGGAGTTGGAAGAGACCGCGCCGGGGCAGAGGGTCGCCTGTCTGTTGTATGGGGATGGAGAAAATTAACCGCCGAGTATGCTGAAGAAAGCGAGAATGCAGAGGCGAATTTGCCAAGGCGAGTCGCATTTGGAAGCGACAAGTTAGAGGCAGTATACGGATTGACAGTTGGTCGAAGGATTAGCCGGGTTAACTGAGAACCAAGGAGAGACAGAGGTGGCGCAGATGTTCGTTGTCGGTCAGGATTCTGGCGAGTGGAAGCGGGCTTGTCGCCTGGTCAACACTCTGTTGCGCGAGGGCGCGGAGATACGCTGGGCAACGGAGCCATTCGGGGCGCGCACCGCGGACGGAGCGATGCTCGATCTGGCGCGCGGGACTTATCTGGTCAGCGATCTCAAACTCGCATCACTGCAGATGCTCGAGGCAGCCCAAGCGCGCTATGGCATATATACGCAAGCTGTCGAATCGATAGACAGTTTCGTTGGTCTGCTGCTGCAGCCCTTGCGGATCGCGCTCTATGGCGGCGGTGGCGCGCCTTTCAATCACGCTCGCATTTTCGCCGAGCTCGGTTTTCATGCCGAATTCATCAGTCCGCAGGAGGTCCGCGCTGGCGGGCTGGAGGACTATGACCTTTTCGGCGTGCCCGGTGGCGGTGGCCTGGCGATGATCGGTCAATTGACGCCGCTGGGCGAAGTGGGCTGCCGGCGGATCAAAGACTGGGTGCAGCGCGGCGGCATGTATATCGGATCTTGCGCCGGCTCCTTTGATGCTGCGATCGTCGCTGACAGTTTCCTGCAGGTCTGCCCGGAGCAGCGCCAGATGCAACTGGTCAACGCCTTGATCTGGAACCGCGGCGACACCGAGTGGATCGGCTTGGAATCGCCCGGCATCGGCGTCATTCAGAGCCGCAATCTGCGACCGGATCACCCGGTGATGTTCGGCCTGCCCGAGCGCTTTGATATCACGCATTACAACGGTCCGCTCTTCGATACGGATACTTCCGCTTTGCCGGACGCTTCCGATGCGATTGCTTTATCGGCGGTGGCAGGCGCGGGGGAAGACTTCACCTATTCGGAGCGTTTCTTACGTTTCAGCGAATCCCAGCAGCCCGAAACGACGCTTCTGGGAGGCGCGGTGGACGAAGGAATCGCGAATATCGTCAGCGGCTACAACGGCTTGGGACGGGTACTGCTATTCGGTTCGCATCCGGAGTTTGGCTACAATCTGGCGATGGACGAGTGGGCTGCGCCAGCGCGGATGCTGGCGAACGCGGCATTCTGGCAGTCGGCTCAACTTGGCGCGGCGCGGCCGCCGACGGTCAAACGAGCAGCGGGCACAGCGCAGTCCCACCCGATCGGCAGCGGGCTGAGCCGTATAGCGAGAGCCTGTGGCGCTATCGGCGATGCGGTCGAGCAGTTGCATGACCAAGTGCGGGATGATGCCGCTTGGCTGGAAGAAACACATGCGATGTCGGTATTCGGCATGAGCGGGCGCGAGGTCTGGCGGCGAGGTCTAGCGGACTTCACTGAAGTCACGGGCCGGATGCATGATGCGCTGGCGCGGGCGCAAAACTTGCTCGAACGAGCCAACGCGCTTCTCGGTGACGATGGCTTGGCTGCCGACCCGCGCAAGCAGTTGCTTGGTGACATGCTGCAAGCGCTTGAAGACGCGGTTCAGCATCGCACACCGGCGGAATGGAAGCAGGACTTCGGCTACGAAGGCGTCTTGCAGATGCTTGAACGAGCCGAGTCGATGCTGAGCCGAGCAAGGGAAAATAGCGAAATGTCTTTTGAACCATCAGCGAATCCCTACGCCTATTTTGAGTCGAGCCCCTATCAACTGGTAGTAGGCTCGTATCTGGCGGCGAACGGCGTCTATCTCAACAGCTGGCAACTGCTGCAAGCGCATCTTCTGCGAATTGAAGAGCAGATTTTCGTTATCGAAGCGGCATTGATTAACTGACGCATCCAAGCGGCGAATCAATAGAATTCAAAAGGAGAGAGCTCATGGGCTATGGCAGAGCAAGTTCGGACGAAGTTCTGGATGCGGCGGTCATCGAGGCTTTGGCGAAGAAGATGGGGCTGGCTGTATCGGCGGGGGAATCCGAAGTGCTAACGGCTTTGCTGATGAATCAACTGGCCGCTCTCGAATCCTTCAACGCCTTTGACCTGCAAGACATTGTGCCGGCGCCGGTCTTCCGGCTGGAGGGAGCGGGGAATGACTGACTTGAATGACCTTTCTCTGAGCGAAGTGGGGGACTTGCTGGGCGCGGGCGAGATCTCTTCCGTCGAGTTGATCGAAGCGAATCTGCGCGCCATTGAAAAGACTGAGCCTATCGTGCATGCCTATGCCAGTGTGCTGGCGGATGAAGCGCTGGATGCGGCGCGGGAAGCCGATGCCGAAATCGCTGGGAGCGGGCGGCGCGGTCCCTTGCATGGCGTCCCGATTGGCATCAAGGACAACATCTACACCAAGGGGCGCCTCACCGAATGCGGTTCGCGGGTGATGGCCGGCTTCGTACCGGATTATGACGCGACTTGCGTCGAGAACCTGGAGCGAGCCGGCGCGATCATCATGGGCAAGACGCATTGCCACGAATTCGCCTATGGCGTGAATAGTCCGCCCAGCCGCAGCCCCTGGAATATGGACTGCTATCCCGGCGGATCGAGCATCGGCTCCGGCGTGGCGGTGACGAGCCGCTCGTCCTTCGGCGCTCTGGGCACGGATACGGGCGGGTCGATTCGCGTGCCAGCCTCCATCAACAATCTGGTCGGCATGAAAGCCAGCTTCGGCCGTGTCAGCATTTACGGCGTTGTGCCGGTCGCCTGGTCGCTGGATCACATCGGACCGATGACGCGCACGGTCAGGGATAACGCGCTGCTGCTGGGCGGCATGGCCGGTCATGATCCCAAAGATCCCACTAGCGCGGATCAGCCTGTGCCCGATTTCTGCGCCGATCTCGAAGCGGGCGTGGCTGGATTGCGCATCGGCATCGAGCGGGATTATTTCTTTTATGATGGCGTCATGGATGAGATTCGCGAGGCGGTCGAAGCGGTCATCGCCGAATATCAGGGGCAAGGCGTCGAGATTGTCGAGATCAGCGTTCCCGAACTGGCGATCACGCAGGACGCGCTTTTCACCATCGTGCTCTGCGAGGGCAGCACCTGGCATCGCAAGCTGATCCGCGAGCAGGGCGACAAATACGACCCGGCGACGCGGGCCATCGTGCAATTGGGCGAGCTGCTGCCGGCGACGCATTATCTGGCGGCGCAGCAAGCCCGCTCACTGTATCGGGAGGCGCTCAACCGCGCTTTCCGCGAACACAGGCTGGATGCCATGCTTGGACCCACCATGCCGATACCGACCGCGCCGCTCGCTATGCTGAATGCGCCGCGGGCCGATGGCTATCCGGATACGCCGGTGGGCTCGATGTGCCATCATACCTTCAACGCGAATCTGGCTGGTCTGCCGGCGCTGAGTGTGCCTTGCGGGATTACCAGCGCGGGCTTGCCCTTCGGCTTTCAGTTGACCGGGCGGGCTTTTGACGAGGCGATGGTCTACCGGATTGCGTATGCCTACGAGCGGGAGCATGATTGGCATTTGCGGAAGGCGGCTGTGATTGAGGGGGTGTAGTCAAGCTGGCAGGTAGATAATTTAGCGGAGCGCAACCTGACCGAGCCTAGCGCGGCGACCAACTGGCTACCTTTATGTCGCAGTCCAGGTCGGTCAATTGCTGCAGATCGCGGCCGTCTCTCCTTATCTTGAATAATTGACGATCGTCAACACCCTTGGTAAAGGCGATCCATTCGTTATCCGGCGACCACGTTGGTGAAAAACCCGCACCGTCGAAAAGCGGCTGAATATCGCCGTTGAGCGTATCAAACAGTTTAAGACTGCGCGTCTCCGCACCGGGATTATATATCTGCAGCGCCATCCATCTGCCATTGGGCGACCAGGCGGCGCGAACGACATTGAGCTTGATTTCAAAGTCATAGCTCTCATTCTTCAGGCTGTATACATACATCAAGTCATCAGTTTCCAGCGCGACGCGATCGCTATCCGGCGCCCAGACAATATCATCAACTTTGTCCTTTACCTGGAGTTCGAAGTTCGAGCCTGCTCCGCCATAATTCCTAAACCTTACCTCGGTGAGATTGTCACGATAGCTATGCACTTCGTAAACAAGCCATTCGCCGTCAGGCGACCATGCAACAGGCGATAAACTACGGCCAATGCGCCATAACTCTTTTAACTCGCGCATTTCACGACCGTCGGCCGATACCCAATACATTCTGTCGGCGTTTACATAGTAGAGGCCCCTGTCATCCGGCGACCAGTGGACATGCTCGTCTTCGGTGTAATTGAATGTCAATCGCCGCGACGACGAGCCATCAAAACGCATATTGAACACTTCGCCCTGCCGCCACTCTGTTAATCCATGAAGCGGCGCCGCCAGCCAAATGCCATCAACTGACCAGGGCAGTTCGCTTCTATAACCGATGATGTATCCGTGATGAATGTTCCTCAGATTGCTGCCGTCAGGATACAAGGTGTAAATGCCCTTCCAGCAAGACAGCGCGATCATGTCGGACTCTTTCGCCGCCCAAAGCGCGGGGTTTGTATTCTGCTTGAGCCCGTAAATGACCCTTTGGACCGGGAATGATATATAGACATGCATCCCCACAACGCCGCAAGCGCATAGAAAAAGCGGCGTGACAATCAGCACCGCAAGCAAGCGCAGGCAACCGGCGCGCCGGGACCGCGGCGCTCTTTTTCGCTTGCGCTTGGTTGTCTCAGCCATCGGTCTTTACCTTGCCCTTCACTCCTCCCCCACTTCTTCCGCCTCGCCATCGGCGACGATAAACAAACCCGCGCCGCGCCGTCTGCCCCAGGGACTGGGCGCCGCACTCGCCGAACGTTGCGTCACGCGGTGCCGCTCGAGCTCGTCCATATCGAACTGTATGCCGTTGCCCGGCTGGTCGCCCAGGATAATATAGCCGTCCTCGACGCGGTGATCGTGATTGAAGACGACTTCGCGCCCGGCATCGACCACTTCCATCCAGATGTGATTGGGCAGCACGGCGGCGAAATGCGCCATGTAATTGCCCGGGCAATTCATCACCGAGACGGGCAGGTCGAAGCCGTCGGCCATCTGCGCGGCACGCATCGCGCCGGTGATGCCGCCCGTGCCGACGCCGATCTGCAAGATGTCGGCGGCTTGATGGGCGATCAGGGCGCGAAAGTCAGCGGCGTCATCGAGATTCTCGCCGGTGGCGACGGCGGCATTTACGGACTGCGAAACTTGGCGCAGACCGGTGTAATCCCAACGGCGCGCCGGCTCCTCGGCCCAGAATATCTCGTGATGCCGCTCGAAATAGCGGATATGCTGAATCGCCTGTTTGGGCGACCAATACTCGTTGGAATCGATGAGCAGGATGGGCGCGCGCCCGGATGTCGCCAGCGCCTCCTTCATGATGCCGATGCGCCGCAGGTCGCCTTCGCGGTCCAAACCGACTTTGAGCTTGCCTATCCGAATGCCGCGAGCCGCTTGCCCCTCATAGAAGGCGCGAATTTCCTCATCGTTGAGGGGGAGATCAATGCCGCTGGCGTAGGCTTTGACCGCCCGGCTGGAAGCGCCGAGCGTTTTCCAGAGCGGTTCGTCATTGGCTTTGGCTTTCAGGTCCCAGAGGGCGACATCGAGGGCGCCGATGACATCGGTGATGGCGCCGCGATTACCGCCTTTGAAGGCGAAGTCCGCCATGCGCCCCCACAAGCCAACCACGCCGCGCGGATCCCGCCCGAAGAGCAGGTTCTCCGCCATAGCGTGAATAGCCGCCTGCTGGCCCGGGTCGCCGAGAGCGACGCCGGTCAGTCCGTTGTCGGCTTCGAGGAAGACAGCCAGCCCGGCGTTCAGGTCGCGGCCGCGGGGGTTGTTGGCATCGCCGATGGGGCGCGCCATCCGATGTTCAAATACGATCGAGTTGATGCCTGTGATTTTCATGATTACCCCCACCTGAACGGCAAAATCGGGCGATTCACAGAATCGTCCCTACAATTCTCCGCTAGCAAACATCTGCCGCAGCACTTTCTTGTCCATTTTGCCGACGCCCGTCTTGGGGATTTCGTCGACGACCACGTAATGATCCGGCAGCCAAAACTTGGGAAAATGCTCCAGCAGCCAAGCGTTCAGCGCTGCGAGATCGCAGCTGCTTTCGAGCGGGACCAGGACCGCGAGCGGCCGTTCGCCCCAGGTGTCATCGGGCACGGCGATGACAGCCGCTTCCAGCACATCGGGGTGGGAAATCAGCATATTCTCCAGGTCGACCGAGGAAATCCATTCGCCGCCGCTTTTGACCAGGTCTTTTGTCCTGTCGGTGATGGTCATGTAGCCGTCCGCGTCGATGGTGACGACATCGCCTGTGCGGAACCAGCCATCATCGGTGAAATGCTCATGGTCATGCTCGAGCTTGAAGTATTGCCCGGCTACCCAATAGCCGCGCACTTGCAGCTCGCCCATCGTCTCGCCATCCCAGGGCAGTTCACGCCCGTTGTCATCGACAATGCGCGCATCGACGCCGGGCACGAAATAGCCTTGTTTCGCCTTGATATCCCAGCGGCGTTGGGCATCAAGGTCGCGATGCCGCGTTTGTAGCTTCGATACGCTGCCGATGGGCGACATCTCGGTCATGCCCCAGGCGTGCACGACATTGACATTGAAGTCGCGCTCGTAAGCCTCGATCAAGCCGCGGGGCATGGCTGAGCCACCGACGACAAGCTGGGTGATCGATGAGATATCGCGTGGGTTTTGCCGCAATTCGTGATACAAGCCATTCCAGATCGTGGGCACGCCAGCGGCGATGGTGACGCGCTCCCGTTCGATCATCTCCGCCAGCGGCTCCGGCTTGAGATGAGGTCCGGGCATGATGATGGTCGCGCCCACCCAGGCGCAGGCATAAGGCAAGCCCCAAGCCATGGCGTGGAATTGGGGCACGACCGGCAAGACGACATCGGCTTCGGTGGGACCAAGCGCGGCCGCCTGAAGGACGCCCAAGGTGTGCAGCATCATCGAGCGGTGGCTGTAGAGGACGCCCTTGGGCATGCCGGTGGTGCCGCTGGTATAGCAAAGCCCCATCGCCATGTTTTCGTCGGTGCAGCGCCAGGCGTAGTCGTCGCTTGCGGTCGCCATCAGCTCTTCGTAGTGGAGTGCGTTGGGCAGGTTGACATCTCGGTTCTTGTCCGCGTTGAAGAGCACAAAATGTTCGACGGTTTCCAACTGCGCGGCGATTGGCTCAATGAGCGGCAGGAGCGTGCCATCGATGAAGATGACCTTGTCTTCGGCGTGGTCGATGATGAATTTGAGCTGCTCATGGGACAGGCGGATGTTCAGCGTATGGATGACCGCACCGGCGCCAGGGATGCCGAAATAGAGTTCCAAGTGCTCGAACGTATTCCAGGCGAAGGTGGCGACGCGGTCGCCAGTTTCCACGCCGAGCGCGTGCAGCGCATTGCCCAGCTTTTTGACGCGCCGGTAGAAGTCGGCGTAGTTGTATTCATGCCAACTGCCGTCGGGAAGTTTCGTCTTGATCGTCTTGCGCGGCGTCATGCGCCGGGCATGTTCGACGATGGTAGGCAGCGTCAGCGGATAATCCATCATCAGACCGTGTAGCATAACACGCTCTCCATTCGCAGAATCGGAACTCTTTTAGATTGCCTGCCATTATACGGGATGGCGGTCTGCTTGTCAGCAAAGCGGAGCCAGGAGCTTTATTCCGGCGTGACATAGGCGGCGGTGATGCCCCCATCGACCAGGAAGGTACTGCCAGTGACAAAGGAGGACTCGTCCGAAGCCAGATAGAGGGCAGCTTTGGCGATTTCTTCCGCCTCGCCGAAGCGTCCCATGGGAATGTGAACCAAGCGGCGGCGCTTTTTCTCTTCGGTGTCCAGGTATTTCATCAGCAATTCGGTGCGCAGGGGACCCGGGCAAAGGGCGTTGACGCGGATATTCTCCTGAGCGTGGATGACGGCGAGTTCTCGTGACAGCGCCAGGACCGCGCCTTTGCTCGCGGTGTAAGCCAGCTGTGGTGTGGCCGCGCCGAGGAGGGCGACGAAAGATGCTGTGTTGATGATGCTGCCGCCGCCGGCGCGTTGCAGCGCGGGGATGCCATATTTGCAGCCGAGAAAGACACCTTTGACGTTGACCGCCATGGTCAGATCCCAGACAGCTTCTGAGGTGTTGATGGCGTCATCATCAGCGGCGTGGCTGATGCCGGCGTTGTTGAACAGGATGTCCAGCTTGTCATAGGTCGCTTCGGCCGCGGCGATCATATATTCGCAGTCGGATGCGCGGGAGACATCGGCCTTGACGAAAGTTGCCGTGCCGCCCGCCGTCTCAACATCGGCGACACAAGCGTAGCCGCCTTCGTCGTTGATGTCGACAACCACGACCGCTGCGCCCTCCTTAGCGAAGAGTCGCGCTGTCCGGTAACCGATGCCGCTGCCGGCGCCGGTGATGAGAGCTACTTTGTCTTTGAGTCGCATTAGGGAATTCCTTATTGGTTGTTCGGGCGACCTGAAAGATCGCCCCTACACATAAAACGAAGGGGATCAAATCCGCTCGAAGTAGCGCGCTCGTTCCCAGTCCGTGACGGCGCCCCGGAAGCTTTCGATCTCCGCGCGGAAGAAATGACTGTAGTGCCCCACGACATCCTCGCCGAAGGCTGCGCGCGCGAAGTCGCTGCCTGCGAAATTGTCGGTCGCTTGCTCTAGGCTGTAGGGCACACGCGGCAAATGGCGGGCGGCGTAGATATCGCCTTCGAAGATAGCGGGCGGCTCAGTTTTATTGCGGATGCCAGCCAAGCCGGAAGCCAGCGCGGCGGCATAAGCCAGGTAGGGATTGCAATCGGCGCCGGGCACGCGACACTCGATGCGCAGGCTGTTCCCCGTTCCGACAACGCGAAAGCCGGCGGTGCGATTGTCATAGCTCCAGGCGATGCGCGTCGGCGCCCAGGAGCCGTCTTCATAGCGTTTGTACGCGTTTATCGTGGGCGCATAGAAGACCATCAACTCCTGCAAATGCGCCATCCAGCCGCCGAGGAAATAGCGGAAGACATCGGAGCCGGCGACCGGTCCCAGCGTTATATCGCCAGCGAAGGCATTCTCCCCGCCGTTGAAAAGGCTGAGGTGAATATGGCAGCTCGAGCCCGCTTGACCAGCGTAGGGCTTCGCCATGAAGGTCACGCTGCCGCCTTGCCCATCGGCGATCTCTTTGAGGCAGTGTTTCATCAGCGAATGGCGGTCGGCCATGCTGAGCAGATCGGCGTAGCGGATATTGAGTTCGTGCTGGCCCAAGCCCCATTCGCCCTTGCTGCTTTCAACGGGGATGCCCGAATGCTTGAGATGGTGTCGCGCGGCGGCGGTGAAGCTCTCTTCGCGGGTCCCTTGCAACAGATGGTAATCTTCCAGATACCAGCCCATTGGTTCCAGATCGGCATAGCCTTGCGTCTGCGCCTCGCGGTAAGAATCACGGTAGATATAATATTCCAACTCGGAGGCGGCATAGACGGTGTAGCCCAGGTCGGCCGCCGCTTCGATTTGCCGGCGCAGGATGGAGCGCGGCGCCACCGAGACGGGCTGATGCAGCCTTTCGTTCTCGACATCGCAAAGCACGATCGCGGTTTTGTTCAGCCAACTCGCCTGACGCAGCGTGTCCAGATCGGGCGCGAGATGGAAGTCGCCGTAGCCCAGTTCCCAGTTGGCGAATTCGTAGCCGGGCACCGGTTCCATTTCCATATCGGTGGTGAGCAGGTAGTTGCAGGCGTGGGTGCCGGCTCGCGCGGCTTCGGCCAGGAAGTATTCGGCATCCAGCCGCTTGCCCAGCAGGCGTCCGTAATGGTCGCTGAAGGCGATGATGACGGTGTCGATTTCGCCAGCATCGACCTTGCTCGCGAGTTCGCTAAGGGTTAGCATGCCGCGCTCACCGTTCATGCATCCTCCTTTATTCGCGCAAGCCGAATAGACCGGCCGCTTTTGTTTTGCTGTCTTCCCAGACATCTAGTTCGGCGAGACCATCAATGCCTTTCTGGTAGACCGGAGTTGCCCGGTCCAGCGGCAAGCTGACAACCCGCCCGGTGACGGCGGAGGCGTAGGCGCCAAGTACGATCTCCAAAGCGCGGGCGCCAGCGGCTGCGGGGGCGATCGGTTGGCGATCCTCACGGATTGCGGTGCAGAAATCCGCCCATAGCTCGGTGAAGGAGCGAGCGGTGTTGTCCATGTGCTCTTCGAGATTGGCGATAGCGTGGTCAGTCCGGTTCCACTCGCTGTCGACGCTGTACAACTCGACGGGCTGATTGAAGCCGCCTGATTGGTATTGCTTGTAGCGCATGCGGATCTGCCCGTCGCTGCCGCTGATATCAGCGCCGCCGACGCCCTCGCCCCAAGCCATGTGGATGACGGCGTAAGCATTCGGGAAGGCGATTTGCAGCAGCGCCAGGTCTTCGATTTCGGGGTCGCGCAGGGCGTATTCCGGCGCGTCGACGAAAGCCATGACCTGCTGCGCCTCACCGCCGACCAGCCACTCAGCCAGGTAGACCGCGTGGATCATATCCATCAAGACGCCGCCGCCGGCCGCCATCGTATGGCGCCAATCGGCTTGGTATTCGGCCGCGCCGGGATAATCGATGACGCCGAGGAAATGCAGCATGGCGACGCGTACATCGCCAATCAAGCCTTTGTTCAATAGCCGCTTGATCTGACGGTATTCGGGCAGGAAGTGGTAGTTGTGCACCAGCGCCATCTTCAAGTCCGCCTCGGTCCCCGCGCGAACAAGTTGATGGGCGACGGCGGGAGTATTGCTGATCGGCTTTTCGCTGAGCACATGCTTTCGGGCTGCGAAAGCGTCCAGCACGATCGGCGGGCGGAACTTCTGCGGCACAGCGATGACCACCGCCTCGATCTCGTCGATGGCGAGGAGGTCGCGATAATCGGCGTAGAGCTGCGCGTCATCGAGATTGAACCATTCTTTGCCGATGGCGCGGCGGGCGGGCGTGATATCAGCGAGGGCGACCAATTCGACATCGGGCAGGGTAGTCAGCGCCGGGCGATGGCCGTAATTGACGACATTGCCGCAGCCGATGAGACCGACTTTGAGCTTTGCGCTCATCTTGTTCCTTTCAAAGCGCGGCGGTGAGGATCACCAGTCTCGCAAACCCAACAGCTTCTCACCCAGAGGCGTCAACTTGGCCGTTGCGCCATGCTCGATTTCCCAACGGCGCGGGTCGCCTGGAAAAGCCGGACCGACGCGCGGAGTACGATCGCGCCATGACGAAATGCGCTCCTGCCGCAAGTCTTCGTCGTCCGGCGCCGGGAACATGGAAATGTATT
This sequence comes from Chloroflexota bacterium, assembly GCA_011523735.1. Classification (GTDB taxonomy): domain Bacteria; phylum Chloroflexota; class Anaerolineae; order Aggregatilineales; family Phototrophicaceae; genus UBA6055. The sequence goes on along the minus strand of WTGB01000095.1, from coordinate 23,427 downwards.
GCGCCAGCCGCGGTTTGTCTGAACTGTTGCGCGATGTGCCGTGCGGCAGCATGCTGTTCCATATCACCAGATCGCCCGCCTTCATTTCCACCCCGACAAGCTCATAGCCAGTGATATCTGGCTTCCAGGGATCGCGTTCAGCGGGCTGCATTTTGACCCATTCGTCGAATATGCGGTGAAAACCGGGCACGACCTGCAAGCCGCCTTCGCCTCCCTTCACATCAACGAGCGCCAGAACGCCTTGCACGCTGACGGGCAGCGGACGCAGCGATGTATCGATGTCCCAATGGACGAAACCCTGAAAATCCCAATCCGCCCGCGCCGGTGGGTTGAGATTCACGCGGTCTATCGTCACCCAGAGTTCTTCCGTCCCCCAGATATCGACGAAAGCACCATAAACGCGCGGGTTCTGGCGATTATCCCAAAGTGCCTGATGCTGATAAAGCTCGACCATGCCTGATCGGCTCAACTCCACCATGCCGAATTCGCCTTGGGGCGCGTGATACCAGGTCTCGGGTTCGTCGCGATCCATCTCCATAAATTCCCAAATCGTATCGACGACCGCGTCCACATCGGCTTGCGGCACGGCCTTACGAAGGACGACGTAGCCGTTCTCGCGCCAAAAAGCTAAGTCCTCGGAAGATAGTACTCGCATTGAACATACTCCGCAGCTAAGCATAGGTTGGCGACTGCCAACTACCAGGTAAAGCACGGGCGACCTGATAGGCCGCCCCTACAATCTTTTGCGACTCTCCCATAACGCTTTTTCGCTAATAATAATTCTCGCGGTCCTTGTTCGCCTCGTAATCGGCGCGGGCGGCTTGCACCGCCTCCATCTCGGAGACCTCGGCCACCGGCACATCCCACCAGGCGCCGTAGCCCGGGACGCGCTGCCGCCGGTCGACCTCGGTGACGATGCAGACGGGCCCGCCCTGATGCGCTTTCGCCTCTGCCATGGCGCGGGAGAATTCTTCGCGGTCGCGAGCGCGGATGACATGGGCGCCCAGGCTTTCGCAGTTTTTGGCGAAGTCGATGGGCAGGGTCTCGCCATCGAGGTGGCCCGAATCGCTGCGGTAGCGGTACTTGGTGCCGAAGCCATCGCTGCCGACGCTCTTGGACAGGGCGCCGATGCTGGCGAAGCCGTGATTGTCGACCACGATGATATTGACCTTGATGCCCTCCTGCACCATCGTGACGATCTCGGTGTGCATCATCAGGAAAGAGCCATCGCCGACCATCACCCAGACTTCGCGCTCGGGCTCAGCCAGCTTGACGCCCAAGCCGCCGGCGATCTCATAACCCATGGTCGAATAGCCGTATTCGAGGTGATAGCCCTTGCGATCCCGCGTGCGCCAGAGTTTGTGCAGGTCGCCGGGCATGCTGCCAGCGGCGCAGAGCACCGTGTCGCCCGCGCCCGACAGCGTGTTGACCATGCCGATAACCTCGCCCTGGCTGAGCATCGGTTCGTGCTCGAGATTGTAGATGCGGTGGACCTCGGCATCCCAAGCCCGATTGCAGGCTTGGGCGCGGGCGCGGTAGTCATCAGCGACGGCATAATCCGAAAGCGCCGCCGACAGTTCTTCCAGCGTGACACGGGCATCGCCAATCAAAGGCAAGGCGCTGTTCTTGTAGGCATCGAACTCGGCGACATTGATATTGATGAAGCGGGCGCCCGCATTGGCGAAGGCAGTATTGGAAGCGCTGGTGAAATCGCTGTAGCGCGTGCCGATGCCGATGACGAGATCGGCTTCGCTCATCAAGGCGATGGCGCCTTCGGTACCGGTCACACCAGCCGCGCCCAGATTGACCGGGTTGTCATAGAGCAGCGCGCCCTTGCCCGCCTGCGTCTCCGTCACCGGGATGCCGGTCCGCGCGACGAAATCTTCCAGCGCGTCATGGGCATCGCTGTAATGGACGCCGCCGCCAGCGACGATGATGGGCTGCGCGCTCTCGCGGATCCACTGCGCCGCCCGTTGAATCGCGCTGGCATCGGGCCGATTGCGCGGGATCTGCCAGACGCGCTTCTCGAACATATCGGCGGGATAATCGTAAGCATAAGCCTGGATATCCTGCGGCAAGCTGAGCGTGACCGCGCCGGTATCGGCCGGCGATGTCAGCACGCGCATCGCTTCCGGCAAGGCGGTGATGATCTGCTCGGGGCGATTGATGCGATCCCAATAGCGCGAGACCGGCTTGAAGCAATCGTTGACGCTGAAATCTTGACTGTGCTCGCTTTCCACCTGCTGCAAGACGGGCGCCTGGATGCGCTCGGCGAAAATGTCGCCGGGCAAGATGAGAACGGGAATGCGATTGACGGTGGCGACGGCCGCGCCAGTGATCATGTTGGAGGCGCCGGGACCGATGGACGATGCGCAGGCGAATGTGGCGAGGCGGTTGCGGTGCTTGGCGTAGGCCACCGAGGTCAGGACCTGAGCCTGCTCGTTGCGGCATTGATAGTAGCGCAGTTCGGGCGCGTATTGTTCGAGAGCCTGGCCGACGCCGGCGACGTTGCCGTGGCCGAAGATGCCCCATACCCCGGCGAAGAAGCGGTTTTCGCTGCCGTCGCGGGCGACGTACTGGTTGGCGAGGTATTTGACCAGCGCTTGGGACATGGTGAGGCGGATGGTGTTTTGGGTCATAGCGTTGTGCTCCTTTGGTAGCCACAACCGTTGAGGTGGCTTGTGCGTAACGATTTTACGAAGAAGTCTCTCAATTTGCTAATTTACGTCAGCTGTTTGCACAGCATTAACTTCGGCTGGGAAGTCGCGGATAATTCGAAACGGCCTGTTTATGTCTTCCCAGACACGGATACGCTCGTACAGTTTAGTTTGAATGAAATAAGAGAACTCGTACGACATTCGCATTGCGCGAGACATCTCACCGCTCTTAGTCTGTAATTTGGCCTTCTCCGAGATTTCATGATCAACACTTATGAGATGTGCCACAATTGCAAGCACGTCCTTGCCACGACACAGGGCCTTTTGAGGGGGTATTTCGTCGCGTAACAATGTTAGAGCTTCTAGAAGCCGGGATTTTGAGATTCCTGCTCGTTCTGTCAGCAGTTCCGCTACCTGATCTTGATTAAGTACTGAGCTTTTGATGTCAATCACACGTTCAAAACTAACAGACCTAAAACTGAGCCCAAAGTTACGGTACCTTGCATCGATCAATCGAAAGTATCCATATTCCATTGCGATTGCTAGCGCACGTTCCCTTAGATCGTCAGTGAACTTGATTACGTTGCTAACGTTGATCGTATGCCTTAGCACCTTTTCAAATGCCGGCGACTCGAACAATATTAGCTCCATATCGGGTAAGTCATCGCACAAGATGTTGTCAACTAGCAGAAACTTCGATTTCTCCACTAGCCAATAATCTGCATCAACGATTGCCGCAACGCCTTGTAAAGACGTGGTACGATTTACTGCTTGAATTGCCTTGAGAACGTGTTGTTTACCACCCATAGGGAAGAGATTGCATTTCTCTGCCTTGAATTCTTTCCAAAGCGCCTCATCCGTGCTGCCCTCGACTAACACCAGTGAATTGTGCAGATGCGCAAGTCGAGTTTGTCTTAGTTCGACGAGAATCTCGTTAGGCGTATTCGACAGCGTCATCAGATAGTTCGGCTTCCGGATTCTGTAGATCAACCATCCATTCGTACTTGTCATGCACGATTTGTGGCGAATGCGTCGCAATGAGTACGTCAAAGTTGCTCAAAGCTACAACATCCGCAAGATCATTTAAGAACTTGCGCTGCCAGGTTACGTGAAGCGAAATCTCTGGCTCATCAATGAGTATCAGCGAATCGGATTTCACGTCGAAAAGTAGGCGGTAGAATAGAACAAGTTCGTGTTGTTCGCCCGAGGACAATCGCTCAAGAGGAATTACGTTGCCACTCGAAGAATGGAATACAAATCCCACATTTCTGTCAACTATGAGCTTCTTGAACTTGAAGCGATCGTTCACAATCTCAAGCAGCTTGCGGAGCCGTTTAGCCATGCTGTCAAGCACGGCATACTTGGCTTTCCTATCATGTACGTGAATAAATATGGCTTTGTGGTCATCCTGGTTGATAACTAAGTCCGAATCCAATCTATCCTCATCCTCGTCTAGCAGTCCCAAACCTTCAAAATCAAGGCGTTCCAACTCCAATTGCCTTAAATCTTTGATGAGTTCTTCTCTGCTGACATGAGCGTCGCGTCGCGTCTCCACCAAACGTTTAAGGAAACTACTATCAAGCTTCTGAGACACAGTTGCGTAACTCTTGAGTTCTGCGTCGATCTTTGTAACCAAGTCAGTAGATAGTCTCTCGACATTTGTATCTGGCATAATTGGAATTGGGCGACGGCGGTTGTGGTATTGATTTCGAAACGGTGCTGCAGGAATCCTACCTTCGAGACGCTGTGATTCCGCAAATCGCGTATGTATCTTTTCGCATAGACGCTTTAACCAATCTGGCGTTAGTTTTGCGTGGAGCTCGGCCTGTAGTTCTGGGTATACGTCAACAAGCTCCTGTGTAGTCGATACTGCTCCGGTGTCAAAATTCAGCCACAGATCATTTTGAATCTGCTCCAATTCAGACTTAGACGCTGCTACGTTCCGGATGTGTTTCAAGTATACTCTTCGATTTGCGAAGTCGTAGGATTCAGCAACCGACTCATCGTCGCACTCGCGGATTATCCTAAATCTAGCGTCTTCGGAATCGGCGGCCGATTTATCACGTACGACAGTTATACGTTCTCCTGTGCAAATCACCGCACAAAATTCTTCAAAAGGCACATCATAAAACACCCCAAAATTGCCGTTGAATAGTCCGTGAATCATCGACAGTAACGTTGTCTTTCCAAACCCATTCGGACCATGAATGATCGTAATCCGCGACTCCTGATTAAGCGGGATCTCATGGTCGAAGATGCCAAATAGCTTTTTCACCGACACTTTGCTTATCCGCATCGCGACACCTCCGCAACCGCCATCAACCGCATTATACACTACCGCCCTAGCCCTCCATGCCGTGATGCACAATCGGCAACCTGGGATCCACAAATGTCCAGGTCCCCTTCACCCACTCATAAGCCGGATCATCGCTGTTCGCCAGCGACTGCGCGCTGCCGGCCAGGAAGTTCAGATAGTAGGTCGTGTAGCCATGTGCGCTGACTACGGGATGGTAGCCCTCCGGCACCAGCACGGTATCGTGATTCCCCGCCATCATTACCCCGTCGATGCTGCGGTCGTCATTGTAGACGCGCTGGTAGGCATAGCCGCCCGGATGATCGATCTTGTAGAAGTAGATCTCTTCCAGGTCGGCTTCCAGTAAATTGCCCTCCGCGTCCTCTTTATGCACATCATGCTTGTGCGGCGGATAGCTGGACCAGTTGCCCGAAGGCGTGTAGACCTCGACGGCGACGATGCGCTGGCAGTTGAAGCCGGGCGGGAGGATGCCGTTGATCTGCCGCGAGGCGTTGCCGCCGCCGCGCAGCTCGATCTCGCTCATGGCGGGACTCACCAGCTGCGTGGGGAAGTCCTGATCGGTGGGCACCCAGCAAGAGGCGAATTCCAGCGTATCGCTTGTCGCCCTAATCTCGAAACCCTTGCGCCGCGACATATACAGGGCGTAGGGCATGCCGCTGAAGACATCGGGACGCCGTCCGACGTTCGTGAACTCGCCATCGGACGTGACGATATCGCAGGTCCCGCCGAGGATGACGGTGGCGTTTTCATGCTCGCGGGTCTCGACGCTGAAACTCTCGCCGCGGCGCAGGCGCATGGCCGCCATATTGAGATACTCCCAGCCGGCTTGCCCGGCGCTGATCTCGGCGAAGATGCCCGAATCCCCGCTGTCTTTCGATTTCACCAGCATGGTTTCTGATGTGTATTGCATACTATCCATCCTCCCACTGCAGTTTCAAACCAATCTAACTACAGAGCGCGCAGAGAACACAGAGGCAAGGCTTCTATCGTTTTTTCTCTGCGCTCTCTGCGTCCTCTGTGTTCAATCTTTTTCACGAACGCGCTCGGCATAAGCCCGCAGGTCGTCCACATGATCGGCGTAGTGGGCGAAGGTGTTGCCCACCAGAAAATAGAGCAGCGGCATCCCGCGAATGTCGGCGACTTCCGGATCGTTGATTTCCTCGTCCGTCATCCGCAGCAGCAAGTTCTCCAACGGCGGAAAGCTGGCTCCGAACATCTCGAGGACCGTGTTCAGCGGCAGGTCGCGGTTGTCCTCGAAGACGCGGGCGTTGATCTCATCCGGCGTCTCCGTCCGCGCCAGCATCTCGCCGGTCAAGGCGCGCGAGACCCAGTTGGTCATGGATTGCTCCCACCAGGTGATATGGGCGATGATATCCTTGACCGACCATTCGGGATGCGGTCCCGGCCGGCGCGTCATCTCGGCGTTGTCCAGCCCCAGCCAAAGCGCTTCCAGCTCGGCGCGTTCGGCGCGAGCGCGCTCCAGCAGGTCATCGCCGCTCATATAAGTGATCCAGCCGTCTTCGTTCGTCTCGGTAACCATGTTCTGCCCACCTGTTTATGCGGGCGACTCATCGAGTCACCCCTACAGTAATCTATTAGTATACTTACTTAATCCAGCCCGCCGTAGGGCGCGACGAAGGCTTCCACCTCCGGCATGGTCGGCATGAAGTTGGCGCAGCCATGCTCGGTGACGACGATCGCGCCGCAGGCATTGCCCAGCCGCGCTGCCTTGTACCAGCCCCAGCCCTTGACCAGCCCGTAGATGAAGCCGCCGCCGAAGGCATCGCCCGCGCCCAGGATATTGGTCACTGCCACCGGGAAGCCGGGCGCTTCGATGATCTCGCCGTCCCACAGATGTATGCGCGCGCCTTCCGGTCCGATCTTCTCGACCACCGCTTCCGGTCCCATTCCCAGCATGAATTCGATGGCGCCACGTGTATCGCCGGCGACTTTGGTATCGGAGACTTGCGAGTGCGTCAGGCTCATCTGCGCGATATCGCTGAGCATGGCGGCGTTGATCTCGTCTTCGGTGCCGATGACGACATCGACAAGGCGCAGCACGCCCCGCGCCACCACGCCAAAAGCCCGCACATCATGCCATTGATCGGGACGGAAATCGACATCAAAAACGACTTTCGCGCCCGCCAAACGCGCTTGCTCGGCCGCGAACATCGTCGCGCTGCGGCTCGGCTCCCGGCTGAGGTTGGTGCCGGCGAATTGGAAGACCCGGCAATCCGTCAGCGGGGCCGCCAGCACATCGTCGATGTTCAGGTTGATATCGGCGCAATTGTCGCGGTAGAAGACCAGGGGGAACTTGTCCGGCGGTTCAATGCCCAGCACGGCGGCGGCGGTGCGGTGCTCCGGCTTGCGCGGGATGAAGCGCGTCTCGACGCCCTCGTTATCGAGGAAATGCAGGATGAAGTCGCCGACCGGGTCAGCGCCGACGGCGGTCAGCAGCGCCGTGTTCAGCCCCAGTCGTTTCCCGCCGACGCTGATATTCGTGGGCGAGCCGCCGATGTAGGCAGCGAAACTGTCTATTTCGGCGAAGGGCGCGCCGATGTCGTTGGAGTACAGGTCGATGGAACTGCGGCCCATGTGCAGGGAGTCGTATGTTTTGCTCATGTCTGTTCCTACGCAATCTCGTCCAGGCGCACGGGCCGCTTCTCGGCGATTGAGCGCATGCCCCCCATCGCCATCAGCACCGGCACACGCCCGTCGTTGCCGACTACCGGCACGGTTCCGCCCTTTGTGAGCGCCTCGACGAAAGCGATCATCTCGGCGATGTAGCTGTCCATATAGCGCTCGATGAAGAAGTGCAGCGGCAGGTTGCGGCGGACGCTGGACGCATCGCTGATGGTGACGGCGTTGGGATGCCAGTTGCCGCTGCTGGCCGCGCCGCGGCTGCCGAAGACCTCCACGCGCTGGTCGTAGCCATAAACCGCCTGCCGGCTGTTCTCGATCGTGCCGATGGCGCCATTCTCAAAGCGCAGCATCACCGTGGCGGTGTCGATGTCGCCGGCCTCGCCAATGGCGGGATCGACCATGACATCAGCCATTGCGTAGATCTCTTCCACTTCGCCCAGCAGGAAGCGGCACATATCGAAGTCGTGGATCATCATATCCATCATCAAGCCGCCGGAGACCTTGATGTAATCGATCGGGGGCGGGGCGGGATCGCGGCTGATGATCGTCAGTGTGTGCGGCTCGCCGATTTCACCGCTATCGATGGCTTGCTTGATGCGCGCGTGATTGCTGTCGAAGCGGCGGTTGAAGCCAATTTGTAGTTGGACGCCCGCATCGGCGACAGCCGCCAGCGCGGCGTCGATCTCAGCCAGGTCGAAGGCGATGGGCTTTTCGCAGAAGATCTGCTTGCCGGTCCCCGCGGCCTCGGTGATGAAGCGGCAGTGCGTGTCGGTCGAAGAGCAGATGACGACCGCGTCGATGTCGCCGCTGTTGATGATCTCGGCGGGCTCGCTGGTGTAGTCGGGAATGCTATAATCGGCGGCGGCGGATTTGGCGGAGGCTTCGAAGATATCGGCGATGGCGATGGCCTGCGCGCCCGGAACGCGCGTGGTCAGCGTGTTGGCATGGAGGCGGCCGATGCGCCCCGCGCCGATGATGCCCAGTTTGATCGTCATGCTTGCCCCCAGCCGCACCCGGATAATGGCGCTTATCATATCGAATCTCGCCTTATTATTGAATAGCGCGGCCTGGTTGCGCTACAATTGTCGGGGACGATTCAGGAGGCAGGTTATGAATCCCGACAAACTGAACCCGACTTTGGCTCAAGCGAAACCGGCGCCCGAGGAAGATGACGACCGCGAGCCGACAAAAGAAGAACTGCTAGAAGACTTGCGCATCGCCCTACGTGATGTGATGGCGGGCTACGAAGGTCAGGATGCGATGGAATTCCTTGACGAGCTAGAATGCGAAGCTATGGTCGATGCCGACGAGAGTTGACACCCACCCTACGTTTCGTAAACGAACTAGGAGACTGCGCCGCCGGTTTCCCTCGATACATCTCGATTTGCGCCCTTTATTCCAGCGGCTCCGGAACGATGAACGCCCAGGGCAACTGGTGCCCGGCGTCGGTTACACCGTATACAAAGTACGCCTGCCCAATCGCGCGGCACGGCGCGGCAAGAGCGGCGGCTTCCGCGTGATCTATTATGCCCAGTTCAGCGACCGCGTTACCCTGCTCACCATCTATTCCAAAACCGATGACATCGACATCAGCAACGCCGAGATTCGTAAATTGGTGACTGAAGCCCAGCAATAGCGTTGACTGCCTGCCGAAGAAGCGCCACAGCCCAGCGCAAAACTGACGTCTGTTCGACTACTCGCTTGAGCGACTCAATACGAATACCCTAGCATCCCAATAGTCCGAATACCAATAGCGCCATTACAATGAATCATACTCATTGCCCCATCACAAACCTCAGCAGCGACTTCGACCCGCTCGACCTGAGCGATCCCTTCCCCTTGCTCGCCCAAGCCCGGCGCGAGCAGCCCGTCTTCTACAGCCCGGCCATCGACTACTGGGTCGTCACGCGCTATGAGGATGTCAAGGCGATCTTCCGCGACCACGAGACCTACACGGCCGCCAACACTATCAGTCCGATCGTGCCCTTCTCCGCAGCAGTCCAGGAGATGCTCGCCGTCGGCGATTACACTCCCGAGCCGGTCTTGTCGAATAATGTGCCGCCCAGCCACACGCGGATCCGCGCCCTGGTCAACCGCCTCTTCAGTCCGCGGCGGATGAAGAGCTTCGCGCCGGCGATACGCGAGATCGCCGAGCGGGGGGTCGGCCGGATAAGCAAGCGAGCGCCTGCCGATATCGTGGCGGAGTTGACCTACGAATATCCGGCTTATGTGCTCTTCCACGTCTTGGGCGTGCCCGCTGCCGATGTGCCGCAAGTGAAGGCTTGGGCGGGCAACCGCATCAAGCTGTATTACGGGCGGCCGACGGCGGACGAACAGATCGAGATGACGCGGAACTTGGTGCCTTTCTGGCGCTATGTGGTCAAGCTCGTCGCGGAGAAGGAGCGCGCGCCGCAGGATGACTTGACCAGCGACCTGATCCGCCTGCGCGCCGGCGATGACGCGGTGCTGACGCTGAACGAGATCGCCAGCTGCATGATCACCCTGCTGGTGGCCGGGCATGAGACGACCACGGCGCAGATCAATAACGCCTTGCTGCACCTGCTGACAGAGCGGGCGCATTGGGAGGCGCTTTGCGGGGCGCCGGAGCGCATCCCGGGGGCGCTGGAAGAGATGATGCGCTACGATCCCTCGGTCTGCGCCTGGCGGCGGCTGGCGGTCAAGGCGAGCCGGATCAACGGCGTCGAGATACCAGCGGGGGCGAATCTGCTGCTGATGCTACACTCGGCGAATCGCGATGAGGCGGTTTTCCCCGAGCCGGACGAGATCGTGATGGAGCGGGGCAATCTCAAGGAGCAGTTGGCTTTCGGCTATGGCATTCATTACTGCGTGGGCGCGCCGCTGGCTCGGCTGGAGATGGCGATATTGCTGGAGACGCTGGCGCGGAAGTTGCCCGGTTTGCGGCTGGTGGATGGGCAGGAACTGGCGTATACGCGGAATATCTCATTTCGCGGTCCGGTTGCGCTGCGGGTGACTTGGTAAAGCGCGACAGCTTTGGGCGACCCACCGGCTCGCCCCTACAAGATTCGATGTTGGCTGCGGGCGACCCAAGGGGCGTCCCTACATAGTTTCCCGCTCCGGCGGGCGACCGAATCGCCCCTACATTTTCAACATAAACGCTATCTGTAGCGTTCATTCCGCCGGGTGGTTGGGGCCGATCCAGATGGTCTCGGAGCTTTCGACCGGTTCGATATCGAGGTTGACGACGATGGCTTCCTGGTCGCTGCGGACGAGGATGCATTCGAGGGGCTGGTCCGGGTCGGCGTTGATTTCCTGGTGGGGCACGAAGGGCGGCACGTAGATGAAGTCGCCGGCGTCGGCTTCGGCGACGTATTCCAGGTTATCGCCCCAGCGCATGCGAGCGCGTCCTTTGAGGACATATATGACGCTTTCGAGTTCGCCGTGGTGGTGGGCGCCGGTTTTGGCATCGGGCTGGATATTGACGGTGCCAGCCCAGAGTTTCTCCGCGCCGGCTTTGGCATGGTTGATGGCGGCGGCGCGGGTCATGCCGGGGGTTTGGGGGGTGTTGCTGTCGAGCTCGCCGCTTCGGACGATGCGGACGCCGTTATCGCGCCAGTTGGATTTGTCGGTCATGTGTCGCTCCGTATGTCTTGAGAATTCGTGGGAAGATTTTACCACCGAGTAGAGTGAGGAATCAGCGGGTTAATCGCCGTCTTCCTGGGAGGCGTTGTGCCAAGGGGGATATTCGCCCGCCTGTTCCTCGTAGACGAATGCGATGCGGTTGGGCGGCAGGGCTTTGTCGGATCCATCTTCTTCCTCATCTGACGGATAGAGGGTTTCGTCGAGCCAATAGATGCGATCGAGGGCGCGTGAGAGGGACAGGGTTCGGAGATTGATATCGGGGTCGTTCGGATCAAGGTCGTCGACGAGCTGGGAAGAGAAGCGCAAGAGTTGGTCGCGGATGTGGAGCAGGGTTTGGAAATTTTCGTTTGCCTCGTCTGATTCGCCGTGTGCGGCGTCGGCGTTAGTGGGCGCGGCATTGATGGCGGTGCGATGGGGCGGAGTCTGCTCGCTGGAGACGATGTGATTGTCCGTTTGTGGCCGTTTTATGGCCGACGCAATATGTTTTTCGGCCATATAGCGTTTTTGCTTGCGACGGGATTTCGCTCGCCAGCGGCGAAGGGTACGGCGCGGGATACCGGTAAGTTGATGGACAATCGTGATGTCGCCATGGATTTCGAGCAGGTCCATGGCATCACGTTTTTGCAATTCGGAATGTTTCTTGGGCATGGTGGCGCTCCGGTGCATGGTTTTGGTGATATTATAGCACAGATGTTCTGATAGAGTCAAGTAAATGTCGTGATTTTGAAGTGGGGAGAGCGGGCTAAGGGGGTGTGATATGCTGGGGAGGTTTGGTTTGGCGATGGCGGAGAGGTTGGGTTGAGAAAATGAGTCGGCGGGAAGAGATTCGCAGTATTCATAAAAAGTACAGGCTCTTCTATGAAATACTGGGTGGCGCAACGGTTCTGGTAATGAGCGTCCTGATAGGGGCGGGATGGTTCGGTGACGAGAACATTGATTATCGCATGAATTTGTTTACCGAAGGCATGGGCATTGTGGCGACAGTCTTCATTATCAATCGCTGGTATGCGTATCGCGAGCGAACTAGTCTCCAGCGCCGGTTGATTCGGGAAGCGGGGAGTCGTTCACGCGATATCGCGATTTCGGCGGTGGAGTGGATGGAACGCGAGGGGTGGCTGCGGGGCGAGGATGGGCTGTTGAAGGGCGCGAATCTGCGGGAGGCACGGTTGCAAGATGCGAGGCTGGACGGTGCAAATCTGGAAGGGGCGATTCTAGAGCAGGCGGATCTTCGAGGCGCAAAGCTAAATGGTGCTAATCTGCGAGATGCGAACCTGAATCGGGCCGATTTACGTTGTCGGGCTGAACTCAAGGGCGCTGACCTGCGAGGCGCAGAGTTAAATGAAGCTCTACTTAGCGATGCTAATCTTAAGGATGCGGACTTGACGGAAGCAACCGCAGTTTTTGCTGATCTTCAAACAGCCACACTAAATGGTGCGATTCTGACGGACGCGGCTCTAATTGATTGTAATCTGCAGGGCGCATTTCTGTACAATTCTAGTTTCGTACGAGCGAAGCTTTATCGCACCTCGCTTTCAGGTGCGCAACAAGCAAATTATGCAGATTGGGAGGGAGCGACACTAGTAGGCGTTGATCTCAGAGGATTTGACCTCAGCGGATCGATAATGTGTGGAGCCACTCTTCAGGTTCTCGACTTGCGGAAAGCTAACCTTTCTGGAACTGACTTACGAGGGGCCGACCTGCGAGGAACGTACCTACAAGATGCCAAAGTGAATTATGAAGATTTCAGAATCTCTACGTTTTCTGGTGATGCAATTGCCGATCATGACCCTACATTCAAACGAAGCCTGACTTCGGCTACTAGATTCTCAGGCGCAAAAATGCCAGACGGATCAGTCTTCGCGGATGATATGGGATGGAAGGATATTGTACGTTTTATTGATCGTGATCATGTGGAATTCGAAGCGACACTAGAACAGATCAACAGGCATCCAGCCAGAATCCGCCAGCAAAATGCGCGTGCTGGATGACGTTGCAAGCGTTTAGCGACCGAGCGCTGGCAGCGGGCGACCCACCGGCTCGCCCCTACGATTTGTGGGTGGAGATGAGGTTGCAGGTTAGGCGGGTTGCCCCTACGGTTTGCGCAGGTGGCGGAGTCCAGATTTGCTCGCAACCACAACATCCTTCGCCATGCCAATGAACAAGCCATGCTCGACGATGCCGGCGCGGGATCTGATTTTGCGGGCGAGGGCGGCCGGGTCGGGGATGGGACCGAAGTCGCAGTCGAGGATGATGTTGCCCTGGTCGGTCTGGTAGGGCTGGTCGCCTTGTAAGCGCAGCACCGGCGTCGCGCCGAGAGATTCCAGGTAGGCAGCTTGTGATTGCCAGCCGAAGGGGATGACCTCGACCGGCAGAGCCCAGGTCCTTCCGAGCTGATCGACGAGTTTGGAGTCGTCGACGACGATGACGAGGCGCTCGCTGGCTTGGGCGACGATTTTTTCGCGGAGATGCGCGCCGCCGCCGCCTTTGATGAGATTGAAGTTCGGATCGACTTCGTCAGCGCCGTCGATGGTGATGTCGATGCCGGGCTGGTCGGCGAGGGTGGTCAGCGGGATGCCGAGTTCGATGGCGGCCGCTTCGGTGGCCAGCGAAGTGGGGACGGCGAGGATATCGCGCAGGTCGCGGTCCCGGAGGCGCTGGGCGATGCGGCGAGTCGCGAAGATGGCGGTGCTGCCGCTGCCGAGCCCGATGATCATGCCGGATTGGACGAATGCGGCGGCGTATTCGCCGGCTTGCTGTTTGAGCGCTTGGATGTTCATTATGGTCAGGATTATACGACAGAGCGCCGGGGAATTCATCAAAGAGGCACAGAAATAAAACTAAGTAAGTCATGCGAAAAAGCGAGCCTTGTAGGGACGACCAATCTGGTCGCCCGCTGCCGCTGCGACTTGTGGTTTCGGGCTGTCGCCCCTACAAGGCTTGTCCGGTACTGGGCGCTCGCACAATTCACCCCTCACCCCCGGCCCCTCTCCCACAAGGGGAGAGGGGAGCTAAGTTTGGCGGATTACGTAATGATTTGTTGACTTTCGCAAGGATTGCCCTCTATTTATGTATTGTTTCGGTACTGTTCCAGTTATCTCTGCATATGAATTGCAGTAGCGGACAAGCCTTACAGATCGTTGCTTTAGCGAAATTTGCATTGCTTCATTGGTTTCACTGAGAATGTTTGTCGCGGCTGGTATTACTTTGCGGTCGCGAACGGGAAAATGCAATGGGTTGGAGAATAAGGTATAGTCTGCGCGTTGAAATTAAGCAAATATGGCGAGGAATTAGGAGCGATTATGTACAAGACATTGAGCCCCGGCGCGATTGGGATACGCGGGCTGTCGTTGAGCGAGAGCATAGACCTGGCGAAGGCGACTGGATTTGCCGGTTTGGATTTCAGCATTCAGCAGGCGGCCGAGATGGGCGCGGACGCGGCGCGGGCTTTGTTTGACGAGGCGGGCATCAAGTATGGCGCCTGGGGCTTGCCGGTGCGCTGGCAGAGCGATGACTGGCGCGATGATCTGGCGGAGTTGCCGCGTTATGCCGCTGTCGCCGCGGAGATGGGGGCGGAGCGCGTATCGACCTGGTGCCCGCCGTCATCGACCGAGCGGGAGTTCGATGAGAATTTCGCCTGGCATTTGGAGCGCTTCCGGGCGATCGCGGAAGTCTTGAACGAGCATGGCATGCGCTTCGGCATCGAGTTCATCGGGCCGCAGAGCCTGCGTCCGCCTGACAAGCACAGCTTCATCTACACGATGGAAGGCATGTTGGAGTTGGCGGCGGCGATCGGCACGGGCAACGTGGGCTTGCTGCTGGATGCCTGGCATCTGTATACCTCGGGCGGGTCGCTGGATGACCTGGACAAGATCAGCAATGCGGACATCGTCAATGTGCATGTGAATGACGCGCCGGCGGGGCTGACGATGTCGGAGTACATGGATCATGATCGGCGTTTGCCCTGCGAGACCGGTGTGATACCGCTGGCGGGCTTCATGGGCAAGCTGGCGGCGTTGGGCTATGACGGTCCGGTGACGCCGGAGCCTTTCAGCGCGCGGGTGAACGCCATCGAAGATCCGCTGGAGGCGGCGATGGTGACGGCGGCGAGCATGGACGATTTGTGGGCGACAGCGGGCCTGACATGAATCAGCCAAACATCCTCATCTTCATGACGGATCATCAACGCGCGGACACCGCTCTGCCCGGGCATCCGGCTATTACACCGCGCCTGACCCAGCTGGCGGCGGAAGGCGTCAGCTTCACGCAGACATACTGTCCCTCGCCGCATTGCTGTCCATCGCGCGCGACATTTTTCAGCGGCTTGTATCCCTCCGGGCATGGCGTCTGGAATAATGTCACCAATCAGCAGGCGCTTAGCCGGGGCTTAAATGACGGCGTCCGCTTATTCAGCGAAGACCTGGCTGAAGCCGGCTACGATATGCATTACGCTGGCAAGTGGCATGTCAGTATGCGCGAAAGGCCCGCTGACCGCGGCTGGAAAGAACATGGCGTTAGCTCGGTCGCCGGCGCGCGCCACGGTCCGAACTGGGAACAGTATCGCCAGGCGGCTGCGGCGGATGCTGAGCCGAGGGAGCGCCGCATGGGCGAGATCGCGCGGACCGGTTATGGTCCTTTCCGGCTTTACGGCTCCACAGGCGAGGATGGCAACGCGCACGATGAAAGGGCGATTGAAGGGGCGCTCGCCGCTTTGGATGAAGTGGAAGGCAATGACGCGCCCTGGTGTCTTTATGTCGGTTTGATTGCGCCTCACGATCCCTATGCCGTGCCGCAGCGCTACCTCGATATGTATGACCTTGATGATGTGCCGCTGCCGGTCAGCTACGCCGACAGCATGGTTGACAAGCCGCGGATTTACAAGCGTCTTCGCGACACTCGCTTCGGGCAATTAAGCCCGGACGACACTCGCGATGCGATTCGGCACTTTTGGGCGTTTTGTTCATATATCGACGATTTGTTTGGCAAGGTGCTGGACCGGATCGCCGCGCTCGGGCAGATGGACGATACGCTGGTGATATTTTGCTCTGATCACGGCGATTATTGTGGCGAGCACGGCCTTTTCGCCAAAGGCATTCCCTGTTTCAACGGCGCCTATCATGTGCCGCTTGTGATGCGCCACCCGAAGCTGACGCCAAAGCCCGGCGTTTTCGTGGACGAGTTTGCGTCGCTGGCGGATATCGCGCCGACGCTGCTTGATGTGGCTGGCGTGGAAACCAGGCGTCACTTTGCCGGGGCGAGCTTGCTGCCGCTTATGCAAGGGCAAGCGCCCGAAAACTGGCGCGATGCCGTGTTTACCCAGTGTAATGGCGTGGAACTGTATTATTCGCAGCGTTCGGTAAAGACGAAGGATTACAAGTACGTCTTCAACGGCTTTGACGACGACGAATTATATGACCTTCGCAACGACCCGCAGGAGATACGCAATTTGGCGCGCGATCCGCGTTATACCTCGGTGATACGCGACATGTGCCGGCGAATGTGGCGCTTCGCTTATGAGCAGGCTGACGAATACCTTCTCAACTCTTATATCACAGTCGCTTTAGCGCCGTATGGTCCCGCGGAAGCGTTTCGAGATTAGGCGCCGCAAGATTGGCGAACGACCAGCGATACCGGCGTCGTGATCTTTAGATAGACCTCGACCGGGTTTTCCAGGCGCCGCGCCAGACGTTCAGCGGCGATCTCGCCCAGCAAGACCTTGTGCACGTGGACGGTGGTGAGAGGCGGGAAGGTGAAATCGGCATCGGGGATATTGTCGAAGCCGGTGACCGCGATGTCCTGGGGGATGCGATAGCCCTCCCGCTGCAGCCAAGCCATGGCGCCGATTGCCAGCCGATCGGAAGCGCAGACGATGGCGTCAGGCTTGGGCGACTGCGCCATCAGGATTTTCGCGCCGCGTTCGCCCAGGTCGGGCGTCCAGCCGGAAGGACCGGGTTCGAGGATCTGGTGGAGCCTGGGGTCGTGAACGAGGTTGTTTTCGCAAAGGCCGTTGCAGAAGCCGCTGTAGCGAACATCAGCATAGCCGGCGATGTATGCCAGGCGGCGATAGCCAAGCTTCGCCAAGTGCTCCACCATCAGGCTTATTCCGCGTTCGCCGTCGAAGAGCACCAGATCGTCTTCAATATCGTGTTTGTCAGTCATGGAGATGATGGGAGACATGTTGTCCCGCAGATACTCGATGCTTTTGGAATCGTCAGTGCCGAGGAGGATTAAGCCTTTGATGCTGAAGGAATCGAGCAGGCGCTTGGCTTGGGCGGTCGTATCAATCTCGTGCAGGGTCTTGACGAAGGCGATCTGATAGCCGAGACGCTCCAGCGCTCGGTCGACGCCTTCCAGCACCATGTTGTAAAAGGGATCGCGATACTTGTCGATGCGCGAAGCCAGCAGAATGCCGACTTGACCTTGCTCGACGAGGCTGGATTGCTGGCTGAGTTGGGCGCCGCCATATTGCCGTTGCAGCAAGCCGATGTGGGCAAGCTGTTGAAAGTCGCGCCGGATGGTGCTCTCGGAGACATCGAACTGTTGGGCGAGTTCCCGCGTGGAAAGCAGTTGTTGCGGCGCGGTATCCCGCACTTGCTGCAGAATGAGGGCTTGGCGTTCAGACTTCTTCATATCCTATTCATTCTATATGCAATGAAAGACTATTGGACACTGACGGGACAATCTTATCTTATTTTGCGCGTTTTGTGCATAATGCTGTAGAGTTATTCTTGACAACGCGCAAAATCCTTGCTTAAATATGCAGCGAATAATTTTCGAATACGCCTTTGTCTGCTTGCCAGCCGGGATTGAAATGCGAGATTTTTGCGGGTCCCTTTCCTCGCCTTATAGCCCTTGCAAGTTTCAGCGGATAGCTTATCCTCTTGGAAATCGTTCGCGCGCAATCGAGAGCCGAGGGAAGAGATGTCCTTAAAAATCGCCATGATCGGGGCGGGGTCAGTCGGTTTCACACGTCGCTTGATGATGGACTTGCTGACGGTGCCGGAATTTGCCGATACGCATTTTGCCCTGATGGATATCTCGGCGCGGAATCTGGGCATGGTGGCTCAGCTTTGCGAGCGGGACATCAAGGCGAATGGCTTGCCGGCGACGATCAGTTCGACGCTGGATCGGCGAGAGACGCTTGCCGAAGCCGATTATGTGATCTGCATGATCCGGCAGGGCGGCCTGGAGGCTTTCCAGCTTGATATCGACATTCCTCTGAAATACGGCGTGGATCAATGCGTCGGCGATACGATTTGCGCGGGCGGCATCATGTATGGGCAGCGGACGATCCCCGCCCTGCTGGATATTTGCCGCGACATCCGCGCAGTCGCGAAGCCGGGGGCGCTCTTCCTCAATTACTCCAATCCGATGGCGATGAACACCTGGGCTTGCAACAAGTATGGCGGCGTGCAGACGGTTGGCTTGTGCCATGGCGTGCAGCACGGGCATGGGCAGATCGCGGAGTGCATTGAGCTTTGGGCGCGGCGTGAAGGTTTGATCGGCAGCGACGAACGCGTGGCGCGGGATGATGTGGATATTATCTGCGCCGGCATCAATCATCAGACTTGGTATGTGAAAGTGCAGTGGCGCGGGCTGGATATGACGCCGCGTCTGCTGGATTTGTTCGAGGCGCATCCCGCTTTCCGCGACGAAGAAAAGGTGCGGATTGATGTGCTGCGGCGCTTCGGTTACTACTCGACCGAGTCCAACGGGCATTTGAGCGAGTATGTGCCCTGGTATCGCAAGCGTCCGGAAGAAATTGGGGATTGGATCAGCTTGAACCGCTGGATCCATGGCGAAACCGGTGGCTATCTGCGCGTTTGCACGGAAGGGCGGAACTGGTTCGAGACGGATTTCCCCAACTGGCTGGAGGAAGAGCCGCCGCGGATCAGCGCTGAGGGCCGCAGCCATGAACACGGCTCTTACATCATTGAGGGGCTGGAGACTGGGCGCGTCTATCGCGGGCATTTCAATGTGCCGAATCGCGGTTACATCAGGAACTTGCCGGATGGCTGCGTGGTGGAGATCCCGGGTTATGTAGACAAGAATGGCGTCAATATGCCGGTGGTCGGTGATTTGCCTTTGGCATGCGCGGCCACTTGCGCCGCCAGCGTGCGCGTGCAGGAGCTGGCGATGGAAGCGGCGGTGCGCGGCGATGTCACGCTGTTGAAGCAGGCTATGCTGCATGACCCGTTGGTTGGGGCTGTCTGCAACCCGGAAGAGGTCTGGCAGATGACGGATGAATTGCTGGTGGCGCAGGCGGAATGGCTGCCGAATTATGCCGCGGCGGAGATTGCAGCGGCGCGGGAACGCCTGGCGGAGCATGAGCGGCAGGGTACGCGAGTGGCGCTGCGTGAGACGGCTGGCGCGGCGCGCCTGAATACGCGCAGTGTGGCGGAATTGGCGGCGGATAAGCTGGCGCAGGAAACGGCGCGGACGAGTGACAAGGGGTAGAGCTTATCCTCATCCCCCGGCCCCTTTCCCGCCATCTATATGGCGGGCATCCCATAAAGAGAGAAGGGGAGTAAGGTTTGGAGTGATGAGTACTGGTTACGGCGCGGAGCCGATTTTAGAAGTCAAAAATCTCAAGACGCATTTTTTTACTGACAAGGGCGTGGTGCAGGCGGTGAAGGGTGTGAGCTTTTCGCTGGCAAATGGGCAGACGCTGGGCATCGTCGGCGAGAGCGGCTGTGGCAAGAGCGTGACCGCGAGTTCGATCATGCAATTGATCAAGTCGCCGCCGGGCAAGATTGTCGCTGGCGAGATTATCTTTCGGCGACAGAAGCGCCGGGCGGAGACGATCGATATCGTGCAACTGGATCCCAAAGGCGTCGAGATGCGCAGCATACGCGGCGGCGAGATCTCGATGATCTTTCAGGAGCCGATGACCTCGCTGAACCCGCTGCATACGGTCGGGCGGCAGATCGCGGAAGTGGTGGAGTTGCATCAGGGGCTGAGCCGCAAGGAGTCGATCAAGGTGGCGATTGACATGCTGGATCGGGTGCGCATCGCTGACCCGGGCGAGCGGGTCAATCAATACCCGCATCAACTCAGCGGCGGCATGCGGCAGCGCGTGATGATCGCTTTGGCTTTGTCTTGCAATCCTTCAATCTTGATCGCCGATGAGCCGACGACGGCGCTTGATGTCACGATTCAGGCGCAGATTATTAGCTTGATGGAGCAACTGCAGGATGATTTTGGCTCGTCGATCATCATCATCACGCACAATTTGGGTGTGGTTTCGCAGATGGCGGATTATGTGGCGGTGATGTATTTCGGACGGATCGTCGAATACGGCAGCACGATTGATATCTTCCGCAATCCGCAGCATCCCTATACCGTAGGTCTGCTGCAATCGATACCGGTTTTGGGGCGGCGCAAGGAGATCCTGGTGCCGATCGAGGGCATAGTGCCCAATGCCACGGCGGAGATAGCGGGCTGCGCTTTTGCTGATCGCTGCCCGCATGTGATGGCGAAATGTCGGAGTCATCTGCCGCCGACCACAACCGTCGAGGGCGAGCATCAAGTGGCTTGCTGGCTGCATGAGGACGCGGCGGAAGAAGCGGTGGCTTGATATGGCGCGCAATGCGCCGGTATGGTGAATTTTCCTGTCAAGGCAGCGGAGCGTTGACGGGTTAATTTATGTCAATCAAATTTGGAGGAAGCACAATGAAGCGTTCACGATTTATCCGTATGCTGCTGGCGACGGCAGCGCTGCTGGTGCTGGTCGGCGGGGTCTTTGCCCAGATGGGTGAAGTTGCTGATCCGGTGCCTTATCCCGAAGGCGTGCAATTGGGCGACAACCCGATTGTCCGGTTCAACCTGGATGAGATGTTGGTCTACAAGGCGCTTGATTCCTACGGCGAGCCGGCTTATATGACAGCAATGGTCGAAGCGGGCGAATTGCCGCCGGTTGAAGAACGTCTGCCGGATAACCCGCAGGTCATTTTGAACTCGGGCATGTCGGTTGGCCCCGGCGTTTATGGCGGTGTCTGGCGCGATTTCTCGGCTGTTCCTACGGCTGGTTGGAATCTCTGCGCGCGTCAAACGCAGGGATGGTTCGGTATCAACTACATCTATGGCGAATCGCTGGTGAAGTCCGGCCCCATGTTCCTGCGCAAGGACAACCTCGAGCCCCTGCCGAATTTGGCGACGGATTGGACCTGGAGCGACGACGGCACGCAGTTGGTGATGAACATCATCAAAGGCGCGAAGTGGTCCGATGGTCATCCTTTCGGCGTCCATGATATCCTGTTCACTTGGAATCACATCATCCTGGACGAGAATGTGAATTCCTGGACGAACCGCTCGACCTGGCAGATCAATGACGAAGACATCGCCCTCGAGCAGACCGGCGACGACCAGATCACCTGGACGTTCCCGGTGGCTTATCCGGTGCAGTGGCTGTTCAATATGGACTTCCTGGACTTCAATATCTGCGCCGAGCACGCCTATGCCCCCATGCACCCGGCCATCAACGCCGAGTCTGACTACGACACCTTCGAGACCTTCCAGGTACAGGATGATTTGCCCGTGCCGACGATGGGTCCCTGGGTGGCGGTCGACTATCAGATCGATGAGTTCATGGTGCATCGCCGGAACCCCTACTACTGGAAGGTTGATGAGGCGGGCAACCAGTTGCCTTACCTGGAAGAAGTCACCTTCGAGAAGGGTCCCAGCGGCATCGGTCGTACCCTGGGCACCTTGGCGGGTTCGATTGATCACACCAATCTCGAGAACCCCAGCACCTATGTAGAAGCGATCACGCGTTCGCAAGAAGATGACGCGCACTTCCGCATTGAGTGGGGTCCGGAGACCTTGTCCTTCAATATCGAGTTCAATCTGTCGTCCTCGCTTGGCGTACAGAATGAGCGCGATCAGGCGCTGCGCGATCTGTTCCGCGATCAGCGTTTCCGCCGCGCGGTACAGCATGCGGTTGATGGCGATGGCGTGGGGCAAGCGGTCATTCGCGGTCCCTTCATGCGCGCCTTCGCTGGCGGCATCACGCCCGGCTCGCCTTACTTTGATATCGACAGCGTGGTCTTCTATCCCTATTCGCCGGATTCGGCGCGCGCCTTGTTGGCGGAGTTGGGCTTTGAGGATACCGATGGCGACGGCATCGTGAACTGGACCGATGGCGCCTTGGCCGGCGAGAACCTGGTCGTGGTCCTGAATACCAGCGTTGCCGCCGAAGCGACGGGCCAAATCGGCGATGCCTTCGTGCTGCTGATGCAGGATGTCGGCGTACAGGTCAACTTGCAGCCTTTGCAGGGTCCGGCCGCTGGCGATGCCATCACGACCGGCACCTGGGAAATGCGCGTTGACCGCGCCGGGCAGGAGTACACCACCTCCTTCACCCGCTGCCGCGATTTGGGTCCGGTCACGGATCTGTCGCCCGATTTCCACCGCGCCGATGGCGGCAACCGCGATCTGCTGGACTTCGAGGTTGAGATCGTAGAGATCGTGAACGAATTCTGCCTTGAGCCGGATTTCGAAGCGCGCAAGGAACTGATGTCGCGTTACATCACGCTCTTCACCGAGAACGTCTACCATGTCGGCGGCATCATCGGTCGTTACGGCCTGGCATTGGCCAAGCGCTTCAACAACATTCCGGTTGGCGCGCCGCCCTTCTTCTATCAGTGGACCTGGGGCAATGTGATTCCGGAAGCCGTTTGGGTGGACCCGGATGAGCAGATCGCCGAGATCTTCCCGGGTACTTTGCCGGTCTACAGCATGGATGACATGTAAATTGTCGTCTGTCGGATGAGCCGAGGCTCATCCGGGCTTTCACAGTTGAGACAGGGGCGCGCGTCGTCGCGCCTCTGTTGTCCATTGATGACATAATGTTTTATACTTGTACGAGTCAAGCCGTTGCACTCTTTGGCAAGCGACGAGTCAGCCATAAATGGTACGTTACATCGTAAATCGCCTCTTATCATCAATTTTCATCTTGATTGTCATTACGATCGTGGCCTTCACGATTATTCAGATTCCGCCGGGCGATTTCGCCGAGGTTTACAAGGCGGAGTTGGTGGCCTTGGGCGGCACATCGGAAGAACAGGCGGAAGAAGCGGCCAACCGGCTGCGCGACAAATACGGACTGCTGGATCCTATTCCGATTCAATACATTAAGTGGATGGGCGCTATCGTATTGCGCGGCGACTTCGGCTGGTCTTTCTCGCAGCGCGTCGA
>WTGB01000160.1 GCA_011523735.1 Chloroflexota bacterium | reverse complement strand
GGGGAGCAAGACACCAACATAGGGGATTCAAAAGTCCCTCCCTCATTTTGGAGGAGGGATTTAGGGTGGGGGGCAACACTCCTCAAACTCGCCCTACCACTTCCAGCAGAATCAACTATACTGTATCGTCGATTTCTGGACGATTACGCGAGCGTCACGCGCCGCATGGAAGAGGATTCGTCAATAAATGGCTTCATACCACGGACCAAAAGCTAAACCGCAGCGTCGCTTCGGCGAGTTGCTTGTGCCGCGCCCGAAATACTCGCGCATCCTGGAAAACCGCGCCTATCCGCCCGGTGAGCACGGGCGCGAGAAATCTTTCCGCTCCGGGCGCCGCAGCAACTACGCGCTTCAGTTGGAAGAGAAGCAGAAACTGGCTTTCATCTACAACGTGCGCGAACGGCAGTTGCGCAATTATTACAAGAAGGCAGCGCTGATGCCGGGACCGACCGGCGTCAATTTGTTGAGCCTGCTGGAGCGCCGCTTGGATAACATCGTCTACCGCTCTGGTCTGGCCGCGACCATCTGGTCGGCGCGGCAGATCGTCGGGCATGGTCACATCATGGTCAACGGCCGGCGCCTCAATCTGCCCTCCTACCAGGTACGCCCGCATGATGTCGTCGAAGTCAGCGACAAAATGAAGAAGAATGTGCATATCCAGGAGTGGATCCAGCAGTCGGCTTACTTCCCGCCCTATATGACAGTGGATAAGGAAAACTTCCGCGTCACGCTGGATCGCGCGCCGGAAGAAGGGGAAGTGCAGACGCCGGTGCAGATCCAGATGGTGGTCGAGTTCTACAACCGCTTGACCTAGCCGCCGGAGCGAAAACCAGCCCAACGCAAAATGTAGGGGTGACTCATTGAGTCGCCCCTTTGTATTCAGGTATAGCGACGAGCGACAAGTAGCCATCACTCTGTTGGCCCGTCCAACTTGCGAATCCGGTTGATGAGCTGCGTTGTGCTGTGCCCGCGCAGGTATTCGATTAACTCGACTCGTCCGCCATAGGCTTCCACCGTGGCGCGCTCGGGGAGCGGCTTGTCAGCGTAGTCACCGCCTTTGACGTAGATATCCGGCTGCAGCGCCCGCAGCAGCTTATCGGCGGTATCCTCCTCGAAGATGATCACTGCCCTCACTGTCATGAGCGCCGCCAGCAGACGAGCCCGCTCCCTAGCCGGCACCAGCGGCCGACCGGGACCCTTCAGCCGGGCAGTTGAGGCGTCGCCGTTCAAACCGACGAAGAGCGCAGCGCCCAGCGCCCGCGCTTTCTCCAGGTAATCCAGATGGCCCGCGTGCAGCAGGTCAAAATGGCCATTGGTGAAGACCAGGGTCTTGCCTTCTTGTCGCAGGGACTCGCGCAGAACCCGCGCTTCTGAAAGTTCAAGCAGTTCGCCCATCGGTTCACTCAGCGATCTTTCAGCCGATACACCAGCTTGAGCCCCGACCACTGCGCGTCAATCGCGGCGACTTTCACATCCACCAAGCCACCCGCCAACGCTACATCGCGAACGACATCTTCCGTGATATCGGTCGGCATCTTGGCGGCTTTCTTGTACCAGGATATCCAGAGCATGCCGTCCTTCTTGATCGCTGACTTCAGGTTGTCGAAGGCGGCTTCGTAATCGGCGCGCCAGACGTAGAAGGCTTGTACAAAATCATAGCCGCCATTTGCCAGCGCCGCGTCAATGGTCACATCCGCCGGCAGGTCGCCCAGCAAATCAAGATAATGGCTCGGCGCGTTCAGGAGCGCCAGACGGTCAGCGGGCTTGATGCCCAGCTTCTTGACGAGGGGCGTGCCGGAGTAGCCTGCGGTCATGAGCCTTGCCTAAGCGAACTTCTCGGGATAGAGCTCGCGGGCCAGAGATTCAGCTTGCGCGACCCATTCCTCAATCATATCGATGCCCTTCCGCCAAAAGCCCGGATCGTTGATATCGACGCCCACCTGCGCCAGCAGTCGATCGGGATAATCCGAATCGCCGGCCGCCAGCAAGTCGATGTATTTCGGCACGAAGGGATCGCCCTCTTCCTGATAAATCCGATAGAGCGCCAGCACCAGCAGCTCGCCGAAGGAATAGGCGTAGACATAGCCGGGCGCATGCAGGAAGTGCGGGACATAACTCCACCAACTGCCATATTCTTCGGTGATGATGACGCTGTCGCCGAACATATCGCGCTGCGTCTCCAGCCAGAGCTCGTTGAAACGCTCCGCGGTAAGCTCGCCTTCGCCGCGGCGCGCATTGTGCATTTTGTCTTCGAAGCGGTTCATCGATATTTGCCGGAAGACTGTCGCGAAAGTATCTTCGATCTTCTCGGTCAGCATCGACAGCTTGACTTCCTGATCGTCCTCGGCCGCCATCAAATCCTGAAAGACCAGCATCTCGGCGAAGGTCGAAGCCATCTCAGCGGTGGTCAATGGCGTATACAGAGCGAAGAGACCCTTCTCTTTGCCCGACAAATACATGTGGATGCCATGCCCCAACTCGTGCGCCAGCGTGGTGACGTCGCGCGTGTCGCCCAGATAATTCAGGAAAACGTAGGGATTGGCGGAGGCGACCGTTGAGGCGGCGAAAGCGCCGCCGCGTTTATTGGGCAGGACGGGCGCGTGAATCCAGTTGTGGTCGAAGAATTGCTGCGCCACCGTCTTCATACGCGGACTGAAATTGTCGAAGGCATCCAGCACGATATCGCGGGCCTGCTCCCAGACATAGAATTCCTCGCTCTCCTTAAGATTCAGCGGGGCGTAACGGTCGTAGTCGTAGAGTTCTTCATAACCGAGCAGCGCCCGCTTCAGCTCATAGTGCCGCGCCACCAAGCCGTAGTTGCTCGTCACGGTCGAAACCAGCGCCTCGACCACTTCGTCCCCCGCTTTGTTGCTGAGGTTGCGGGAAGAAATCCAACTGGCGTAGCCGCGACGCCGGTCGCTATTCGCCTTGTCCAGAGCCAGGGTGTTGAAGATGAAGGTCAATTCCATCGACTTCTCAGCCAGCTTGTCGGTCAGCTTTCGCCACGCCATCTCCCGCACATCGCGGTCGGCATCGCGCAGCTTGTTGAGCACGAAGGTCATATTGACCTCGTCGCCCAGCCAATCGAAGCGGAAGGCGCTGGTTAGCTGGGTGAAGAAACGGGTCCAGGCGCCGCTGCCCGTCACCTGCTTCTCGATGATGATCTGTTCTTCGGCTTCGCTGAGATTGTAGGGGCGGTAACGCCGCTCCGCCTCCAGATAATAGCGATAGTCAGCGAGGACAGGATCAGCCAGAATCCGGTCCGCCGCGTCATTGTCCAGCGCATTCCATTCGAGGTCGAAGAAGACCAGTTTCTGGCTCAAGCTGGATTCCAACTCTTCGATACGCGCGACCGCCGCTTGATAGACTGGGCTGCCGGTGTCGACCGAGAAGTTGAGGAAGGCGAAGGCGCCCAAGCGCCCGCGCGAGTCATAGATCGCCTCCAAAGCCTGGTAAGCGCTGACAAAATCCGCCGCGCTCATGTCCGCGACTTTGCCATGCCAGCGCGCCTGAAAATCGTCGACCAGTTCCTTCAGTTTCTCAATATCGGCTTCAATCTGCGGATCGTCCAGGCTGTCGTAAAATACGGACAGATCCCATACGACAGCTTCGGCGCCAGTGAGGACTTCTTGCAGGGCTTCGGTCATGGTTTTGGCTTTCGGGTTGATGGATTGAAGTCAATATCGTAACAAACAGGCTCGGATGGGTGTAGGGCTTGTCCGGTAGTGGTCGCTTTTCTACCCCCTCACCCACGGCTTCCTTTCCCGCCATCTCTATGGCGGGCGAGGCACCGGCACGCCCATACAGACTTGGGAGTATGTTGGAAATTTCCCAGAGAAAAATCGGGGAGATGGGCGCGTATTTGCCGAATTTGGGCAATGGAAATCGGGATGTTGGCAAAGGCTGGAGCGCAGTGTTGGCGGGGGATAGGGCGGCTTTCAGCGCCGGATTTGCGTTTGCACGGAAAAACTTCTTTTGCGCCAATGTTATCTGGTGTGGGTGGGATCTTTTGGCGCGAGCAGGATTTCGCCAATGAGGACAAGGAGCGAATGGGCGGTTGCAGGCAGGCGTTTGCCGGAGGTTTCCCGTAAATTTCCCGTAAATGGAATATTTTTTTCTACGGGAAATCACGGCAAGGCAGAGGCGGGGGTCTGAGCTATTCGGTTGTTAAGGCGCGGGCAGGATCAGGATAGCATGCAATGGCAGATGAAACGAGAACAAATGTTCACGCGTTGGGAGATTCTAACCAACGTCTTAGGCAAGGGCAGCATAGCCAAGACAGAGCAGGTAAGGTCACGAGCCGGCATCCGCAAGGGGGTGAGACAGACCTAGAAAACTGCACAATCCGCTGACCTGGCCTGTCATCAGTCCCTTGTGCGAGCGCCACACTTGCGGACAAGCCCTACAGATTTCGTTATAGTGGAGCTTAGCGCCCCGCCTCGGCTCGCGGGATAGCGAAGATCATCCGCCCGGTGGGGCGGTTGATGAGCTTGGTGACTTCGACGCTAACATTGCGGTCCATGTATTTCTGGCCCGCTTCCACCACGACCATAGTGCCGTCGTCCAAGTAGCCGACGCCTTGATTGGGATCGCGACCTTCCTGGATGATGCGGATGTTGAAGGTCTCGCCCGGGATGTAGACTGAGCGCACCGCATTAGCCAGCGCGTTGATATTCAGCACATCCACGCCCTGGGCATCAGCCACTTGATTGAGATTGAAGTCGTTGGTCACCAGCGAGGCATTGAGCTGTATCGACAGCGCCACCAGCTTGGCGTCCACCTCGCCGAAATCTTGCGGATCATCATCGACTATCTTGACCGGCAGGTCATTATTGCGCTGCAGTTCGTTGAGCTTCGCCAAACCGCGCCGTCCGCGATTGCGTCGCAAGGGATCGGATGAATCCGCGACGCGGTGCAACTCGCTCAGCACGAAGCGCGGGATGACCAGGGTCCCGCCGATGAAGCCGGTCTCGGCAATCTCCACGATTCGGCCGTCGATCAAAACACTGGTATCCAAAAGCAATTGTCGCGCGGCGAAGGGCTGAAAGCGCCGCTGCCGCCCCAAGATTTTTTCACTGACCCAATCGACGATTTCACTTGACCGGATGTTGAACAGGTGCATGCCAAGGTAACCGCAGACAGCCGATACAATCGCCGGCAGCACCCGGCCGACCGGATCGCCCAATAGCGACAGCGGGAAGGCGAGCATCAGCGCCACCGTCAAGCCGATCAAGCCGCCGAAAATCGCCAGGATCAGCCGCGGCACAGTCATTTCATTCGCGGCGCGGCGCCAGGCGCGCAAGGGCAGAACCGTGATCCAGGGCGTCGCAATCAAGCCGAACAGGGCACCCAGCCCAAAAAAAATCAGGGAGACCTCATCGGCGCTGAATTCGGTAAGATGCGCCAACCCGGCGCCGAGACGAGCGCCAACGAAGGAAAACACGACCAAGCCAATTAAGCGGCATAAGAGCATTGAGTTCATCGACTCCTCTTCTCCCGTGCTTAGCCTGATCTGTATCCCTTCCGTATCGACGGCTGATTAACGATGCGCTTGAGTTCAGATAAGGTTAAACAACATATAATCTAATATTACACCTAAATACAACATTCGCCCGTATTGCCGCCAGCGCACTATATATGATTATATCCGCTGAAGTCAGCGTATACAAAGGATTCCGGCGGCAATTGCCCAGGAAATGCCGGGAACTTCGCGCGTAAAGCTATCCGGATTAGCTTAGATGACAGCAAGCTCACATAATCGTGAACTGCTGAACGAATATGCAGAGAGGCCGAGTTGATTTGCGCGGGGACCGACTAAGTTTCGCGCGGGCCGGAAAGCCTCCGTCAAAGGCTCTCATTGCTCCGCAAGGGCACGTGGCTTTCCGGTTGCGGGTAATTCAGCGCCAGCCCATTTTGCTCGCTTTCAGCAGCGCGGCGGTATGCCATCCGCGCGATGCGCAATCGGCGCGCATAGCTGCCCAGCAAATGGCCCTGTACCGGAACAAAAAGGAAGGGACCCAGAAGCAAGGCCGGCGCCAATAACAGGAGCGCGATGCTCGCCGCCAGCGATGCGATCAGCCATTGGATAGCGAGGGCGCTATTCATCTGCAGGGTGCGCAACATAGAATTAAATTGATAAAAATATTCCGACTCCCAGGTCTCGGCATAGCGGGCCAGGGCGATTGCAAACAGGGACCAGGCGAAAGCCAAATAGAGCAGCATCAAGGGCAGCAGGCCGGTCAAGATGCCGACGAAGGTAATCCCGCCGAAGAGGCTGACGGCGATGACGCCGCGGAAAGCATACAAGAATGCCAGAGCCAGCAGCAGCGGCAAATGGTAGACGACAAGCGCGACCAAGACCGGGAAGCCTTTGCTGATATCTTCGCCGATATGATCCCACTCCGGCAGTGGACGCGGATAATCGTTGCTGACGTTGTGGATGATTTCAGCCAGATAGCCCAAAAGCACACAGAGGCAGATCAAGCCCATCACGGGCACCGGAATGAGCAGCACAAAGACCGCCGTCTCCCCGAGCTTGCTCATGAAGCGCCGATCTCTGAAAATATATGTGAAAGCGCCTAAGATGTTCATGACATTGTTATGAGATTTTATATTTGCTTAAAGTGAACTTAACATATTTAGGGAAGATGTCAAACGCTGTTTTAGGGAAGATGTCAAACGCTGTCTTGGTTTTTGCTGGCACGGCTATGAGCATAGTCTACTTCTGACGCGCTTTAGACGGCAACTTGCACTATGCCTCGCCTCAAGTCTGCATTACATTTTTCGTCGCTCACAGGATATTCACGAGTTTGAAGCCATGGTTTATCGGCTTTTGGGGACCGTATTCCCGGTCAGGGCAAAATCTGTCCCGCCGCGACGCATCGCCTTCATTCGTCCCTGCTGCATCGGCGATGTCGTCATGGCGACGGCGGCTTTGACGGCTCTGCGCGAGGCTTATCCGGAGGCGCATATTAGCTGGGTGGTGGGCGAATGGTCCGCGCGAGCGATTGCGCATCACTCCACGATCGACGATCTCGTCATAGCACAAGCAGATATGCCCTTAAGATCGCCGGTCAGTTTCTGGCGTTTCCTGCGGCAATTGCGCGCCGGCAACTATGATTGCGCTGTCTCGCTGGTGCGGTCGCCTCTGATGAGCCTGGCGATATGTCTGGCGGGGATTCCTTTTCGCGCGGGACTGGACAGCGGCGGTCGCGGCTTCGGTTACAACTTGCGAGTCGCAATCGACCCGGATGAGCCTGCGCACGAGAGCGAGATTTACTTGAAGGTCGTCAGCGCGCTGGCAGGTCGCGAGTTGCATGCGGTCGCGAATTTGCCGGTGCGGGCAGAAACGCGCGAATACATCCGCGCGACGCTCGAGACGGTGCAAGTGGCAGCGCCTTTCATCGTGGCGCATCCAGGCGGAGGCGTCAACCCGGGCATGCGCTTTGAAAGCAAGCGCTTTCCACTGCTGCGTTTTGCTGAATTGGTGAATCGCGTGGCGGAAGCCAAGGGCGCAGGCGTGGTTTTACTTGGCGGACCGGATGATGGGGATCTGGTTGCGGAGGTCGCCAGGCATTTAGCGGCGCCGTGGCACAGTTGGGTGGACAAGCTTACATTCGCCGAGATCGGCGCGCTGGCGGCGGAAGCGCTGCTTTACATCGGCAACGATACCGGCTTGACGCATCTGGCGGCGGCCAGCGGCGCCAAGACGGTAATGCTGATGGGACCGACCGATCCGCGGCGATACGGGCCTTACACGAGGGACAGCATGGTCGTCTGGATTCCCTCCGATGTTGGCAGCCGTGGCGTGGCTGAAGGTCCTACCGAGTGGATGGGCCGTCAAGATATAGGACCCCAAGTGGCCGTAGCGGTGAAAGAAATCCTCGATTTTCTCGACAAATAATATGAACCGGTCATGCCGGTCTCTGTCCCGCCGCGCGCGGGTCTGTGCTACCATTGAGCGGATTCAATCAAGGTAGGAGCAGGGATGGACACAATGAGCTACGAAAACATTCTGGTCGACCGGCCGGCGGAGGGCGTCGGGCGCGTGCAACTCAATCGGCCCAAAGCGCTGAACGCGCTGAACTCGATGCTGATGGACGAAGTGATGCATGCGATGGCCGCCTTCAATAGCGACGCGAGCATCGGCGCGATGATACTGACGGGGAATGACAAAGCCTTCGCAGCTGGCGCGGACATCAAGGAGATGGATGGCAAAACGCAGATCGACATGCTGATGTCGCGCTCGCTGATAGACCGCTTCGATATCCAAAAGCTGAGCAAGCCTGTAATTGCCGCTGTGTCCGGCTATGCCCTGGGCGGCGGCTGCGAGGTCGCCATGAGCTGCGATATGATCGTCGCCTCGGAGACGGCGGTCTTCGGTCAGCCGGAGATCAACCTCGGCATCATTCCCGGCGCCGGCGGCACTCAACGCCTGACCCGCGCCGTCGGCAAAGCGCTGGCTATGGAGATCATGCTGACCGACCGCAAGCTCGGCGCGCAGGAAGCGCTGGACTACGGCTTGGTCAACCGCGTGGCGCCGCTCGATGAATACATGGATGTCGCCATCGCCATCGCGCAGAAGGTGGCGCGGCGCTCCCAGGTCGCTATCCGCCTGACCAAAGAAGCGATCAACAAAGCCTACGAGACTTCGCTGGAAGAAGGCTTGGCGCTGGAACGGCGCAATTTCCTGATCGCTTTCGGCTCGGAAGACAAGGCTGAGGGGATGCGCGCCTTCATCGAAAAACGGCGGGCGGAATGGACGCACCGCTAAGCCTGACCCTGCTCTACACCGCGGGCATCGCCGGCGACCTGGCGCTATTGCCGCGCCTGCATACCTTCCTGCAGCGTCTGAAACCCGGGGATACTCGTAATACATTGCTGCTCGACCTGGGCGGCTCATGCAGCGACGCGGTCTGGCATTGCCGCGCCACCGGCAACCGCTCGGCGCTGATCGTCCTCGATGGCATGGGTTATCACGCTGCCAACGTTGAGGGCCTGCTGGACGCCGAGAACCGCGCCAAGCTCGCCCAGCGGGTTACGCTGGCGCTGGTTGATCGACAGAACGAATGGCTTTGCCACTTGTCGCCGGCTGCTGAAGGAGGAATCGTCACCAGGCTGCAGCCCGTGGAGAACAGCGCGTGGCTGCAAATCATGCTGAAGCCATCGGAGTCCACATGCTTGGAGGGCAAGGTCTTGCGTTTGCAGGGGGTCTACGCCGGGCAGGTTGGCGAGGCTGCCGTCGATATGCGGGGCGAGTCTTCTCTGGTCTCGGCCTGTATACACGTTATGCCGGCTGATACGCCGCCCAACCCCAGCATCGCCGGCGCCGTTGATTTTGTGCTGAGCGAGGCGCGGCTTTTCCAAAGGAAACAGACATGAGCAAAGCCAGGGCAGCAAGCAAGTTGCGAGTCCAAGCCCGCCATCGCGAGCACATGGGCATCGTGACCTCGCTCGCAGATTTCCGCTGGACGCCCGGCGAAGCTATCGATGCCGAGTCGCTCGTCGATGACCCGCGCATCAGCCTCTATTGCCTCGACCATGACAATCAACGAGCGATTTTCACTGCTTTGCCAGCCGATGTTAATCCCTTGGACGCGCCCTTCATGTATCAGGCGCAATTCGAGGGGGCTGAGTTCCTCGTTGCCTTGCCTTATCCGGAGTTCCTGCGCCTCGCTGAGCAGATCCCCCCGCCGCGCAGCCTGCTATGCCTGCACAATATCGGGCGCTGCGGTTCCACCGTCCTTTGTCGCGCGCTAGACGAAATCGACGGCGTCGTGTCCTTTTCCGAGCCGGATGCGCTCACCGACTTCATCCATCGACGCGCCCTGCCTGCCAGCGAGCAGCATCAGTTGCTGCGCGCCTGCGTCGCCTGGCTCGGCCGCCCGGCGATTACAGAGGACAACGAGCATATCGTCATCAAATACCGCAACCAAGCGGCCGGCATCATGCCGCTATATGTCGACGCGCTGCCGCAAGCCAAGCACGTCTTCATGACCCGCAACGTCATCGACTGGCTGGCCTCCTTCCATCGTCTGCGCGTCAATCGCGGCGACGAACCCACGCGCTACCGCCGACAGCAGATCATCGAGCAGCAAGCGGCTTATTATCAGTGCCCGGCCGCGGAATTCGAAGCGCTGGCGCCGCCCGACATCCCGTCTTACCTCGGTTTGGAAGGCCGGGCGCTGGGCTGGCTTTACATGCTGGGACGCTATCTCGAGCTGCGCGAAGGCGGCGCGGACATCGCAGCCATCCGCTATGAGGATTTGCAGAGGAATCGCGATGCAGTCTTATTGGGAGTGCTGCGGCTGATGGGCTTGCCGGACAGGGCGCTGTCGGCGGCTAAGCGCGCCTTCGCGACCGATGCGCAAGCCGGGACGATTTTTGCCCGTGATGGTGAGCGCGGCAATACGGTCGCCTTGCCGGTGGAGATGCAGGAGACGGTGAGGCGGATTTTGGCTGCGCAGCCGGTGATTGGTCGGGCGGATTTTGTGCTGCCGGGGACAATTGGAGCAGATGGAAAACAACCGACAGAGCCTTACTAGTCATGCCAATAGAGC
This sequence comes from Chloroflexota bacterium, assembly GCA_011523735.1. Lineage (GTDB taxonomy): Bacteria > Chloroflexota > Anaerolineae > Aggregatilineales > Phototrophicaceae > UBA6055. Next base: position 38,164 of record WTGB01000160.1, on the reverse strand, counting down.
CGAAGCGTCAACGCGTAGATTGCAGCTATCCAAATTCCCAGGTAGATGCAATGCCCGAGCATCGCATCTGCTGGCAGGTGGGTGCCTAAACTGGCAGCCAGCAGCGCGCTCGCTGAATGTGAAGGTAGCAGCTTGAGTGCTTCTGCCATGACTGTTTCGGGCGGCACTGCATCACCAAGCAATCCCCCCAAAAATACTAGCAGCGGTATTCCGGACCACGTATTCGACTGCAATGCGGTTTTGAAGAACGCGCTGCTAAGCAATCCCACTCCAGTGCACAATGCGCTGGATATCAGTAGCACAAGCAGTACCATGACCGAAAGCAGACTCTCCAGTTCGCCCACAATGGCTATCGCTATAACACCGATTATCATTCCGACCACAACACCAACGATAGTTTTGCCTATGAGTACGTCGCTGATGGATGCGGGTGAGACAAGCAAGAATCGCAACGTCTCACGTTCTTTCTCCTCGACCATCAAAAGCGGAACAGTCATGGCGCCGACCATTCCGATAGGCGTGAAGAAAGCCATACTGACCATGAACCGTACTGCAAGAATCGCTTCATCTTCCTTGAGATTTGCCTCAGGCATGAACAAAAATTGTCGTAAGCCAAAGCTCACCACAATGGCAAGAAGGAAAATCCCAATGAAGTAGTGATTGCGAAGCGCTTGTCTAAAGTCCTTTTTTGCTATAGCCCAGGCGCGTTTCATGCTCTTATCCGCTTCCCCACGACCTCGATGAAAATATCTTCCAGCGTAGCTTCTTGTGAATGCACGGTCGCCAGTAGACCTTCAGTGACCCAGTCGGCCAGTTGCCGTCGGTCGGCTTCATCTTCCAGCGATAGGGTTGCCGCACGACCATCTTTCAGTTTGATACGCACTAGTGACTTGCCGAAACTACGCTTCAAGCTCGTCGGCGAATCTTGCAAAAAGACACGGCCCTGTTCAATGAAAGCGACCCGATCACAAAGTTGCTCTGCTTCCTCCATGTAATGTGTGGTGAGGAAGACAGTTGTCCCTTCTTCCTTCAGCGATCTGATCTCGTCGCGGATGCCGCGAGCGAAAGACGGATCCAATCCGCTAGTCGGTTCATCGAGAAAAAGAACTCGAGGTCGGTGCAATAACGCGCGAGCGATAGAGAGCTTCTGCTTCATACCGGTGGACAGGACTTCTACCGGTTCCATTGCGCGGTCGCTTAAGCTCATCCGCTCAAGCAATTCGTCAATCCGCTGACTGGGCACATCATAAAGTTGAGCAGCGAAGGTTAGATTTTGCCTGACGCTCAAACGCGGATAAAGATTGGCAAACTCAAAGACGACGCCGACTAGCATTCCCAGCGTCGACGATTTGTCTAAGATGGCATGTCCCATCACTTTCGCAACACCAGCTGTCGGCCGCAATTGACCAGTTAGCATCTTGATCGTTGTGGTCTTGCCAGCGCCATTGGAACCCAGGAAGCCGAAGACTTCGCCTTGCTCAATAGCCAGGTCAAGCTCAACAACAGCACGCACGGTATTGAATGTCCGCGACAGCTTCTGAGTCTCAATCGCTAGCAATCTGCCCTCGTTTCAAGCCTCCATAAGCATAGAAGCGAGAGCGCCTTCTGCGCTCCAATGACAATACGTGCGAATGATTAAGACGTTGCTAACTGACGGTGAGCATTCGAGCAAAGAGCGAACAGGTATCCCTCTGTGCCTCTGCGGTAAATCCCTAAGGCACAACCCGATTATTCAACATCTCATTCAAGACGACCACCAGCCGCCGCAGTTCATCTTCCAGGTCGCGGCTGATGCCGTCCTGCGCCAGCGCCTCGCGAAACAGATCGCGGGCCTCGCGGACTTGCTCCTGCCCCTCCCGCAGCTTCTGCAAACCAGCCCGCATCTGCTCGCGAGCCTGGCTGCTGGCTGCGCTGGTGTAATAGTCGGAGAATTGCCAGCCGTGCCGTGTCGCCACGCGCTGCAAGCCGTTCACAAATTCTTGCACGGTCGTGATATTTTCCGCCGCGCCGCGCTGCAATAACTCGGCGATGCCTTCGCTCAAGCTGGGCTCCAGGCTGAAATCGAGGCTGTCGATATCGGTATAACGCGCCTCGACCGCTTCCCGGCTGCTCGGCTGGGGCCGCAGGGATGTCATCTGCGGCGACATGCCGGTGAAGAGCGGATATAAGACGCCGACGCACATATTGTGCACATCTTTTGTGTATTGCTGCGGCGATTGATTCCGGTCGTTCTCCAGCCGGCGCGAGCTGTTGAAATCGATCACCTTGAGATGGACGCCATCCCAATAGACGTGCTCCAGCTTATGATCGAGATAAACGATCTGCATGCCATGCGCCAAGCTCAACAGGGAGCTGAATTGCAGAGCCAGCGCCAAGCCCTCTTCGCTTGGCAAGCGCCAGCGGCTGTTGGGGCGGTTCGGCTTCATCAAATAAAAGAGACTGTGGTGGCGCGGCAGGTTTTCCATCGCCAGATATGGGCGCCAGCCAGCCTCGGCAAAACGCGACATCGCCCCCATAAAACCCCGCACATCGCCCTGATAAGAGGTGATTTCACCGTTCCGCGGCGCTTCTTCGCCGTCAGAGATGAAGCCGCAGTCATAGAGCTTGACGATGTTGGGGCTGTGCCAGAGCCGCGCCAGGATTTCCGCTTCGTTGCCAAAAGCGCGGTACTCCCAGCGCATGTCGCCATTGCTGTCCAGATGCTCCGGGCGCATCACCTTGAAAGCGACGCTGTTGCCATTCCGCAGATCCACCGCCGCCAGCACCCGCGCATAATGCCCCAGCGCGAAGGTATCGATGAAATTGTCAATTTTGTACAGTTCCGAAAGTCGCGGCATGTCCAGTCCGGCGAACTGCGGTCCAGCGATGGCATAAGCAGGGAATGTACCAGTTTTCGAGGCGATCTCACAGGGTATTTTGCCTTGGAAGTCTATAATGACAGCATTCGGTTACAATGTCGGGGTAGAGCCAAATTATGCGGGGTCGCCGCCATGCGGATTATCGCCTTTCTCTTTGCCATCGCCTTTGTCTGCGGCGATCGGTTATTTGTCGAGGGACAGGCGCCTGAACTGATCGAGCTCGCTCGTCAAAGCGCCCTGCCCCATCTGCTGGCGACAGTCAAGATCTCCTCACATACGCAATTGGGGACCGATACCACCGCGCTTGGCTGCAAACTCATCGCGGGCTTGCCACTGCCCGATACCATCGAGGTTCACCGGCTTGAATTCCAACTGGGCGATGGCGCCTACGCCGTACACATTTCCGCCGATGGCAGCCTGGTTCAAGCCTGCGACGAGCGCTATCTCAACCTGGGCGCTGGCACACAGCCGGTCACGCGTACCGCCGTCGACAGCGATGGCGATGGTCTCGCCGATACAGATGACCGCTGCCCGCAAATCGCCGGTATTGCCCTAGTTTCCAGCATGGAGCGCCCGGGCTGCCCACAAGCGACATCCGCCGACCGCGATGGCGATGGCAGCCCCGATCGCCTTGACCGCTGCCCTGATCAAGCAGGTCCCGCCGCGACTGAAGGCTGCGCCATCTTAAGCGACGAAGACCGTGACGGCGTGCCCGATCACAGCGATATCTGCCTCGCCGAATTCGGCGTCATCCGCCCGCACTTCGCCCTCGGCTGCCCAGCCGATGGCAGCGGCGCGTCCAGCCAACGTCGCGCTTCCGCCGACATCTGCCAGGTCATCGGCGCTGGCATTCCCATCTACGATAGTCGTGAGGAAGAAGCCAGGGTTGTCAACAATGTAGGAGCGGCCGCAGTGATCGGCCGAACGGCCGCGCTGAATTGGTATCAAGTGACCGGCGGCTGGGTCAAATCCACAGGAGACTTGCGGCTCACGGGCGCCTGCTACAATGTCCCGCTTGTGAATCCGGCCGGCGGCGGCGCCACTGGCTGTTTCATGCGCCCCCTCGGCGAGGAAGTTAATGTCAGAGTCGCGCCTTTTGGCAGACAGACGAGCCGCCTCTATGCCCAAGAGCAGCAAGCCGTCTTGGGCATGAGCGTCAGTGGGGACTGGCTCTTTTATCGCGCCGGTTGGGTCAACCGCGCCGTGCTCGAACTCGCCGGCGACTGCGAGCGGCTGCCCATTCTGAATCCCGCGCAAGTTGCCAGCGGCACGATCCATTTCTGCCCGCCGGAGTACAGCGGCTTCCTGCCACCGCGCATTCGCATAGGCGAGGCAAAGGCGCGCGTCGCATCATCAACACTAGCCAACCGCCTGCGCGCCGAACCCGATTATCTTGCCGAGCAAATCGGCGAGATTCCGCCCGGGAGCATCATCGACGCTGTGCTTGATGGACCGGCCTGCAATGGTCCCTGGGTCTGGTGGCAAGTCGAATTTGACGGGCAAGTCGGCTGGACGGTCGAGAGCGACATCAATGCCTACCACTACTACCTGGAGCCAGTCGCGCCCAGCAGCGCGAACGAAGGCGACAGCGACAAACAGGCGCTATCCGAGATCCCCCGACCAGCATCGAACCGCCTGATACACAGCGCAAACCTCGATAGCCTCGATACCGTTTCTCTGCTGGGGCTTCCCGCGCCCCAAGCCATCGCTTGGTCGCCGCGGGGATCCGCGCTGGCAGCAATTAGCGAGCGCGGCGAGATCGCTCTATTCAGCCTGCCAGACTTCGCTCCGATCCCCTTCGCCCGGTCTTTGCCAGCAGCAGCCAGCGCCATCGCCTTCAGCCCCGACGGCAATTGGCTGGCGGCCGGCGACAGTCACGGCGGAGTCACGCTTATCGCATTGAGCGCAAACTCGAATGCTGGACAAGCCTATGCGCTGGGCAAACAAGCGGGTCCAGTCCGCGCCCTCGCTTGGGCTAATGCGGGCGACAAACTTGCCGCGCTCAGTGGCGCCGCAGCGCTTAAGCTCCCGCGGCAAGCAGGCACGCTAAAGCTCTGGCAATTCGATGCCTCCGCACCAGCTTCCAGCGAGCTCCTTATACACTACCATTATCCCTATCCTCTGACGGCGGCCGCCTTCAGCAGAGGAGATCACTGGCTCGCTATCAGCGGCGAATCGAACAGCGCTGGGCGCGCCGCAATCTGGATCTACGGGTCAGAATACGGCGATTTGGCTTTCAGCAAAGCCTTGGTCCCGATGCGCGGACAAGGCTTCGTCATAGCCTCGCCGGCTGACGATCTCGGCGACTTCGTCTATAGCAGCGGCGACAGTCTCTACCAACTGCGCATAGACAGCAGCGATGACCGCCGTATATACCACCAAGCGGGCTTGGTGATGACCGCAGCCGCCTTCCGTCCGCAGGTCATCGCCGGCGCCGAAGCGCTCATGGCGCTGACAACAGAAGCAGGAACTGGGAGGAAGCAACTCATATTCGCTAATGCGCTCAACCCTCACTCGCCCAGCGCGGCCTTTTCGCTTGCGCCGTCCGCCATTGCCTTCAGCCCCGATGGTCGCTTTCTCGCCCTGGCCGAGCCAAAGGAAGACCGCATCCGTATTCTGGGCGTGACACAACACTGACGTCCCGGCCGTCTAGCTGCTGGCTGACAGCCTGAGGCAAATATGCTAGCATGGCTGATTGTGCCCGCAGCCCTAATAAGAAAGCCGCGTCGATGCCACAAGCTCTGACTGCAATACCCTTAAGCGCGCCCGTCCGTGACGAGCCATTTGACCTGATCGAAACCATCTTCGGCAGCCTGGCCGCCGCCGATATGACCCTGAAAGATGGCGATGTTCTGGCGGTTTCGAGCAAGTATGCCGCCATCGCCGCCGGGCGAATATTCTCTCTCGATGATATCCGCCCATCAGTCCGCGCCGAGCAGTTGGCGGGGCGCTATAACATGGACACGGCAATCGCCCAATTGGTCATCGACGAAGCTGACCACATCTTTGGCGGTATTGAACTGGGCTTTCTGCTCACCGAAAAAGGCGGCGTGATTTCGCCAAACGCCGGTTTAGATCGCTCCAATATCCCCAGCGGTAAAGCAGTCTTGCTGCCGCGCGATCCCTTCCGGACTGCCGAAACAATCCGCCGGGCGCTGCAAACTCAACTCGGCTGCCGCATCGGCCTCATCCTCACCGACAGTTGGCTGATGCCCGGCCGCTACGGGACGACCGGTATTGCCATCGCCATAGCTGGCTTTCAGCCGATCCGCGACGAACGCGGCAAACAAGACCTCTTCGGCAACCCCATGGCGGTGACACAGATCGGCTTGGCGGACGCGCTGGCGGCTTGCGCGCAGATCGTTATGGGCGAGCGCGCTGAAGCAACCCCTTTTGCGCTCATCCGCGGCGCGAAACTCGACTTGACTGACGCGCCCATCTCCTCGGCGGATGTATCAATACCCTGGCGGCATTGCATCTATGTGGAGTCGCTGACGCTGGGGCTGTTGCTGGCTGACGAGCCTGGCAAAGTCACAGTTTGAAGACCGCCGCGGCCGGGTATTGCCCGGTGACCAATTTTCTACACATATTGAATGAAAATAACACAAAAGATATTTTTTGCGTTGACTTATATACAAACTCAATGCAATCTGAACCTGGGCAGGTTGTTTGTCATCGTGATAAGCAACCTGTCCGCATTGCTCAATAAAGGTTCATTGAAGCGAGGAGTTGACTCACATGAAGCGGAAGATCGTCAGTGCATTTTGTCTAGCGGCGGTACTACTCGTGGCTGCGCTCGTCCCGGCGACGGCGCTCGCCGACGAGGACAAGCCGACCATTGCCGTCTTGACCCTAAGCGCCCAGTCATTGCGCGGTCGCACGGTTGAGGGCTTGTTTGATATGCTGGCATACCATGGTTTTGTCGATCCGGCCGAGATCGCTGACTTTGCGTACAACGAAGACTTTGAGGGCGAGCACCTTGACATCATCTGGCGCGATGCGGGCTTTGATCTGCCCACGGTCAACATCATGGTGGAAGAAGCGCTGGATCGAGGCGCCGACATTCTCGTCACCCTGACGACCAATGTAACGCTCACCGCCGTCAAGGCATCGCTTGAAAGCGGGATAGAGCCGCCGCCGCTGGTGATATTCGCCATTGTGACCGCGCCCTACACAGCCGGCGTGGCCGAGGCGCCATGCGTGAAACCGACTAACGTGGTCGGCAGTCACGCGCGGGTATCGTATGAGGACATGGTGGGCTTGCTGCCGCTGCTGGACCCGGATGTTGACTTAATCGGCAGCTTCGCTACCCCGGCGCGATCGGCTACCATAATCGGCGTCGAGCGGATCGCTCGCCATGCGGCGGAAATAGGCATCGATGTGGAAACCGCCTCTTGGGTCACCGCCGGTGACGGCTTGGTGGGCGCCGAGACTCTCATCGACAAGGGCGTCGACATGTTTGTTTCGATAGGCTACCCGGAATCCCTGCCCGCGATTGTTGAAATCGCTAACGTATCCAGCATTCCGATCGTCTCCTCGACGATGTCCTACCTCCCGACCGGCGCTCATGTCATTTCCGGCTTCTACTCCTACTATGAAGAGGGGCAGGTAATCGGACGCATGCTGGTAGCCGAGCTGCAAGGCGTATTGGAACCCGAGCGCACGGCCATCCATTCCGACACAGCAGTCACCATCGCGCTCAACCTGGATTCAATCGCCGCGGGCGGCATTGAGATTCCGGCTGAACTGATGGAACGGGCGGACTTCGTGTATGAAAATGGCGAGAGCAGCGAAGAATTTGTCAAACCCGAATACGCGGATCTCAGCGCCGAGGAACGCCATGAGGAACTGGCCGGTTTCCTAGACACCTTGCACTGCACGGATGAGATGATCGCGGAACAGCGCACCGCGCTCGAAGCTGAAGAGTAGAGCGAGCCAACAACCTGGCTGAAACCCATCGCGGCGCAGGCGCATCACATCCCTTGTCCTGCGCCGCGAATCTCACCTGAAAACACTCAAATCGATCGACCCAATCGATTCCTCCTTAACAGATGCCGCCAAGCCGGCAGCAAGTCCTCCCCATCGATTATGAGAAGTGCATCAATTGCCTGAATTCGGGTCCGCCCGTCCAATATCGCTCGGCAGAATTTGCGGCGCAAAATGGTGCTGCGTCCGCCCAGCAAGATGTATCGATACCCTGACGAAACAGTATCAATATCAGTTGGCGTACCTGCTTTCCAGCGTCCGCAATCCCCTCACCCCGTAGCCGGTTTCCGAGGCAATATCACATCGATTTCGACTTGTGCAACATCCACAGATTCACCTCAAAAAGTCGGTCCTCCCTTTGACTTCTGCTTAACTCTCGCCTAAACTTGGATTTACATCAAGCCGGACGACGAAGATGCTTTACAACAAGATTTCATAAGGATTCACCCCGAGACGCGCGCTGTGACCGCCAAAGCTACAGCCCGCGTTTTTTGCTTTCCTGGCAAGGATTTGTTTGCGGAAAGGATCGAGATGGACGCAAGTATGATCAACAAAATTCAAAAAGCGAGCGATTACGCCAGCCAGCCGGAACGCGCCACCTTCAACACCCTCACTGTGGAATTTAAGGGCGCCAACAACAACCATGTGGTCAGCCTGGATCGTGACGGCTGGACCTGCAGTTGCGCTGGCTTCAAGAAATATGAAATCTGCCCGCATATCATGGCTTTGGAGATTCTTTTCAAACCCCTGCTCAAGCGCCGCCCGGTGCCATACGCGCCCGGCCAGAATATCGTCAGCGATGTGGAAAAGGCGAACCGCTATTCGCAGGAGACGGACCGCATCCGCATCCACAGCTTCGATTGCCACTTTGAAGGCTATAACAAGAATCATCAAGTGACTTATGACAATGGCGCCTGGACCAGCACCGCCTCGTTCTTCGCCCAGCGCGGCGTTTGTAGCCATACCATGGCGCTTGAGAAAATCCTCAAGGGTTTTGTCCAACCGGTTCGGGCGCAGCCGGTCGCTTGATTGCATGTCATTCGGGCGGTGCGTCACCTGCGCCGCGACCGACCTTGAATCACGCACTGAAAATGCATCAGCCGCTAATTGCCGGTCGGGTTGACCAGGCGCTCAGCCAGTCACGCCGACCGGCGCGATCCCGTCCTCTTCCGACTCATCTTCTTCATCCGCCAGGCGCGGGTCGCCCGGCGCCACCTCAAACACGGCCTGCCAGGGCGAATAACGCGTGAAGGCTTGATCCCGCTGCACCAGATTGCCCGCCGTATCATAGACGTTGCGATAGACCCAGACATCAGCGCCATCAGCCGAGTAGTCGATCTGACGGGTCTGCCCCAGCGCCAAGTCTTCCGACTCGACATATAACGCTTCCGGCGCCGGCACCTCTTCGCGGATGATCGGGCTTTCCACCACGGTAGTCCAATGCCGCGTGCTATAAATGCGGAACTGAAGCGCATCCTGCGCGCCTAAGAAGCTGCTCTCGATCAATAAGTGATAAGGACTGTTATTCTGAAAACGCAGGTCGATTTCCGGCTGCCAGATCGCCGCGTCCAAGCCCGGTCCGGCCCCGGCATATTCATAGTAACCGACGCGATAACCATGGCTGTTCCGCTCGGTGATCGCGTAGCCGCCGCTGAAAGCGGCTCGAAACATCGTCGTGCTCACCTGACAGATGCCACCGCCGATGCCCGTCACCGTGGCGCCGCCGAGGATCACGCTGCCTTCCAGGTAACCCGCTTCCGGGCTTATCTCGCCCAGATGCTGATTGAAGGAGAACTCCTCGCCCGGCGCGATGATAATGCCATGCAGCTTGCCCGCGCCTAATGCGATATTCGAGCGCCGATTCTGCCACGAGCCCCAATAATACGTCGTCGCTTCCGCTACCAATTCTGTGATGCCCAGTTCAGCCGCCGTAATCCCCTCCGGGAAACGCGGCTGCAAGGTCTCAAAGTACATCACTACCCGGCGATTCACCGGGTCAAAGACCGCCGTTTCCAGCCGCCTGATCGTCTCTTCGACATCCAACCGGCGCCCCTCAGTTGCCAGCGATATCGGCGTCAGTTGCCCACTCGCCGGATCAAAGTCGAAGCGCCCTTCGGCGGAGGGCTTGGACAAGTTCGGCGACAGCGTGCGCAAGTAGCCCGCATAAGCGCCCAGGTCGACACTGACATCGTAGCGCCGCTCGTCGCCCTCGCCTTGAAGCGTGACGCGCAGACCGGCCAAAATCTGCTCCCGCGTCAGGATCCAGGGCGGGAGCAAGTCTCCGTTGGGCAGACTGCCGATCAAATGCAGCGGCGTTGACAGCGCCGTTTCCACCAGCACCGCCGCTTCCCTCACATTCCATTCCCGCGCTGGATTTTCGTCCACGACAAGCGCGATCTCCGCCCCGCCCGACTGCGCCAGCACCGAGGCGGACAGCGCAGCCAAAGTCGCCTCGATATCAAGTCTGCGCTCGCTGATACCCGGGGTGACGACCACGCTCAGACCATCCAAAGCTAGCTGAGCATCTTGCCTGTCCCGATTGATTTCGCCTGCCAGTCTCCCCAAGAAGATACGCGCATTGGATTCGTCGAATTCAAGCGTCAAAGGCAGGGTCCGGCCGTTGAACCAGGCGCGAGCCTGCTCACGCATGTTGCGCCGGACATCATCGCCATGCCCGATAGCGAAGGCGCGCTCCACCAGCGCTTCCGCCGGGACGCTAAGTCCCAGTTCCGCCGCCGTCGCCGTCCAACTGCGCTCGCCGTCGTTGAAAGTATAAAGGACCTCTTCGAGAGATCGGTATTCGCTCTCCAGCGCAGCAATTGCTTCCGGGCGCGTCAGTCCGCCGATGTCAATCTCGCCAATGCTCAAGCCCGGCACGATACGCTCGTTTAATGACATCTGCAAGCCCAGCAAGACAACCACCAGCGACAGAGCCAGCAGGACCAAGCCCGCGAAGCTCAATATCGCCAAGCGGAGAAGTTGTACCAAGAGTGGCGCTTTAGGCAGCGGCGGCGGCTCCACCGTTGGAAGTGACATCAACTTGCTCGTTGGAGTTTGCAAGGGTTTCCGGCTTAGGTCGCAGCCAGCAGCGACACATCGTGCTGCGGCATGGGCTTCGGCGCATCGCCACAGGATGTCTGCCGCGGCGACGACATTTGCGTTTTCACCTCGGCGGTATGCGCGCCACCGTCAGCATCTATGAAGCGAACTCGCCAAATATCGTCGCTGTTCTGCTCGACCGTGTCCAGGCGCAGATCGTCGATTCGATAAGCTCCTATGCGCTCGCGGATAACAGCTTCGGCCGCGCAGGCCGCTTTGTGCGCCGCCTCATCCAATTGATGCCCGGCATAAGCGCCGCGCCCACGATACTTGTGCGTCAACATGAAACCCGCTCGCTGATTTGTCACAATCGCCTCAACGTCCTGCGGATCGACATGCCCGTATACGATGCCCTGCGGGAAGGCAATCATGGTCGCCGCCATGCGATGCCCGCCGATATGCGTCGTCTGCCAGACCCGCTCTTGCCCAGTCTGCGCCGCCAACTCGTGATAGACCGGTGTACCGTAAGCAGCGCAGCAGGGATCATGCCGTCCATTCGTGCAGACGGTGTACAACTCGTCTACCTCGGTCATCTCGCGACCGTTAATCCGCGGCCTCCGGTCCGCTGCCAGACTGCTGATATCCAGTTGCAACAATTCATCATAATCGGAAAGCGCGGCATGATAGATGCGTGGACTCGCCTGATTCGTCACCGCGATGTAGAAACTCTTCTCTTGCGATTGCGGTCGGCGGATGAAGAGCACCTTGGCTCGCGGAGCGCTCTGGAGGTGCCGCAGATAGGGCGCGAAGTTCCCCGATGTCGCCGCCGTTTTTACTGTCTCGCCGCCCCAGCCGCCATATTCCGACAAGCTGCTTTCGATAAGAAAAAAGGTGTCGGCCGGCTTGAAGGTGCCTGCCAGCGTCTCTTCGGCCGCGCGCGATTCTTCGGCGCAGGTCATGGTCATTTGCATCGATTCGTCCTCGTTTTCTCGCCTTGCATGTTCATGTTAGTCTACCATGATCGCTGATGAATTGGTACGTGCGCAAGACGCCATGCGCTACAATTGACGCACCGACGATACGCACGGAACCACAAATGCCCAAACTCGCCATCCGCAATCTGACTCTCAAGCGCGGCGGCGCGACCGTCCTGCGCGACATCTCCCTCGATGTCTCCGGCGGCGAATTGCTGGTCGTCATTGGACCCAGCGGGAGCGGCAAAAGCTCCCTCCTGCGCTGCATCAACCGCCTCAACGACATCGACTCCGGCCAGATTCATCTCGATGGACGATCTATCTATGACCTGCCCGTGACCGAGCTGCGCCGCAAAGTCGGCATGATGTTCCAAAAGACCGCCGCCTTTGAAGGCAGCGTCGCCGACAATATCAACTTCGGCGCGCGCCTGCAGAGCCGTTCGCTGAACCGCGCCGAGATCCTCGCGCTTATGGGGCAAGTCTCGCTCGAAGCCGAACTCGCCGACAAACCGGCATCCGATCTTTCCGGCGGGCAAGAACAGCGCCTGGCCATCGCCCGCGCCCTGGCGCTGAATCCATCCCTGCTGCTGCTCGATGAGCCGACTTCATCGCTCGATCCCATCGCCACCAGCCGCGTTGAAGATTCGCTGATGCGGCTGCGTCAGCAGAATGACCTGACGATGATCTGGGTCTCGCATTCGATTGAGCAGGCGCGCCGCATCGGCAGCCGCGTACTCTTGCTCGACCGCGGGCGCATCATCCGCGAAGATACGGTTGCCGCCATGCTAGATCCGCTTACCGGCGACAAACGCGCGCTGGCCTTCGCCGAGGGCGATCAAGCCGGTTTGCAAGCTGGATTGAAAGCCGCTCGGCGGCAGCGATAAGCGCTACTGGGCAAGGCAAAATGATAAACTCGTTCGGCCATCGCAGAACGCAAGTCAATTGAATTTGAGAGCAGCGCCTAGTCAGCCGCCCCGGCTGCTAGTTGCGCCAAATACTCGCGGTCGGCCTCGCTCAACTCTGCGCGTTCCAGCAATTCGGGACGCCGCAGCCAGGTCCGCTTCAAAGCCTGCTGCCGACGCCAACGCTCAACCTCGGCGTGATGCCCGCTCGTCAGCACTTCGGGCACAGTCAAGCCACGCACCTCCGGCGGGCGCGTATAATGCGGTCCCTCGAGCAAGCCGTCGGCGTGGCTGTCACGCTGCTGGGCGCCTTCCGCGCCCAAAACACCGGGGATTAGCCGCACCACCGCATCAATCAATACCATGGCCGCCAGTTCGCCGCCGGTCAGCACATAATCGCCGATGCTGATCTCGTCGCTGATCGCCAACTCACGGACGCGCTCGTCGACGCCCTCATAATGCCCGCAGACTAGAATAAGACGCTCCCGCCGCGAAAGCTCGGCCGCCGCCTCATGCGTAAGCAAGCGCCCCTGCGGAGACAGCAGGATCACCGGCGTATCAGCCTCCGGCTCCAGCGCCTCGATCGCTCGCAAGAGCACATCAGCTTTGAGGATCATGCCGCCGCCGCCGCCATAAGGACTATCATCGACCTTGCGGTGCTTATCCCCGCTGTAGTCGCGGATATCGCGCGCGCTGAAATCCAGCAAGCCCCGGTCGCGGGCCTTCCACATCATGCTCTCCGACATGACACCATCGAACATATTCGGAAAGAGGGTCAATACCTCGATTTTCATATGAAGTCTGAAGCTAGATTAGATCGAGTCGCGGGTCTGCAAGAAGAAAGCTTTTTTTAAGTTGGGCAGCGTGAAGTCGAAGCCGCAGGATTTGAAGAAATCCTCCGCCACGCTGATCGCCATGATTTCGTAAATGCCTTCCCGCCGCGCGAGCTCGACGCAGGCTCCCACCAACTGCTTGCCGATGCCCAAGCCCTGCGCGGCCGGATCGACCGCCAGGCTGCGGATTTCGCAGAGCTTCTTGCTATAGATCTCCAGCGCGGCGCAACCCACAATCCGTCCATCGAGGCGAGCGATGAACGAGGTTTCCAGCAGATCCTCCAATTCATCAAACGTCCGCGGCAACAGATCGCCACTGGCGACGAAGGGCTTGATAAAATCGGACAAATCGATGAGATCATCCGCTTTCGCTTTGACCACGCGAATCTGGGTCGATGCCTCTTCCAAGGCGCGTCTCCTGGCATTAAATTGGTCTCTCATAGTGTAGCAGTTCGATGCCGGTTGGCAACAGTTTGTAGACGCAGCGTTAATTCTGCTACACTCACCTCCCGTCAAACTACAGAGAGCGCCTGACCATGCCGCAAATCACAGTCGCCTCGCAAAATCCGGTCAAGCTCCGCGCCGCCCATACCGCCTTCCAGCAGATCTTCCCAGGACAGACATTCGCGGTCAGCGGCATCAACGTGCCTTCCGGCGTCCCAGACCAGCCGCTCTCGCTCCCCGAAACGATGCAAGGCGCGCGCAACCGCGCCGAAAATGCCCGCGCCGCCCGCCCGGGGTCTGATTTCTGGGTCGGCATCGAAGGCGGCATCGAAGACACAACCCTCGGCATGAGTTGTTTCGCCCGCGTCCATATCATCGACCGCGCCGGTCAATCCGGCATCGGTCAGACGGCTGTCTTCTACCTGCCGCGGGAAGTCGCCGAACTTGTCCGCCAGGGCCTGGAACTCGGTCATGCCGATGACATAGTCTTCCAACGAGATAACTCCAAGCAAGCCAACGGCGCCATCGGCATACTGACCGATGATGCGGTTGACCGCGAAGCCTACTACATCCACGCTGTCATCATGGCGCTCGTCCCATTCAAGAATCCCACGCTGACCTGGTAATCAGCGCAAAACCTGCTGATTCGCTAGAATATCCCCTTGATCGTTTCCCGTATTGTAAGGAGAAGCGCCATGCCTGATTTCTTCAGTGGATTGCAAGGCATTGAACGCGTGTTGCTATCGATCGCCTTCGTCTTCATCGCCGCGGCCGTCTCCCGCTGGCAAGATTCCGACCTGGAAAAAGACCTCGCCATTGCCACCGTCCGCAGCTTCATCCAGCTCATCGCCATCGGCTACGTACTCGAGCTCGTCTTCGAGATGAACTACCCGGTATTCACCATCGCCATCCTGCTGGTGATGATCACAATCGCGGGCCGCACGAGTGGTAAACGCGCGGTGCAAACCCCGAATGGCGCCCTGGTGGCTTTGCTGGCCATCGGCATCGGCTCCGGGCTGACCATCGCCCTGCTGGTCCTTCTGGGCGTCTTCGCCTTTGTGCCCCACGACATTATCCCCATCGGCGGCATGATCGTCGGCACCTCCATGACCACCGCCACCCTGGTCATCACCCGTCTCAGCAGCGACTTCCATGACCAGCGCGACCTGATCGAAAGCAAGCTGGCTCTGGGCGCCACCAGCCGCCGAGCCTCGCTGACGCAGTTCCAGCGCACGATCACCGGCGCTATGACGCCCATCATCGACACGACCAAGACGGTCGGTTTAATCAAGCTGCCCGGCGCGATGACGGGCATGATCCTGGCGGGGGCGTCGCCGCTGGAGGCGGTGCAGCTGCAGATCATCGTGATGTATATGCTGGTAGGCGCGGCCACGTTCACCGGGCTGATCGCGGCCTGGTTGACCTATCGGCAGTTTTTCAGCCCGGCGCATCAGTTGGTGTTGGAGTGAGGGGGAGCGCTGACTAGCGTTCGGCGCGACAAAGCGCTTCAATCTTGACCCCCGCCGATTCAAGCTGTGATTCAATGCTACCCTTCTCCGCGCTGCAGGTCAGTGTCTACGCGACCCTCGTTGTACTCGGTGGTGAAATCGATCCACCAATGCTAAACTCCCCCTCATGCCCACGCCCATCCCCGCCACCCGCGACGACGTCAAGCGCCTCAGCGTCTACAAGCAAGGGCTCCACCAGCGCCCCGACTCCAGCTCCCCAGCCGACCTCAAGCGCATCATCAAGCGCATTGGCCTGCTCCAGCTCGATTCCATCAGCGTGGTCGCCCGCAGCCACTACCTCGTCATGCTCAACCGCGCCGGCTTATACGATCCCGCCGACCTCGACAATCTGCTCGACAGCGGCTTCCTCTTTGAAACCTGGGCCCACGCCATGTGCCAACTCCCCAGCGCGCACTACCCCTGGTTCCATCCCTACATCCAGCAGAAGCAGCTCAAAGAGAGCCAGTGGCAGCTCGATCGCCTGGACATCGATATGGCACCCGTCATCGAAAACGTGCTGGAGACGATTCGCCAGCGCGGTCCGTTATCGTCGAAAGACTTCGAGAGCGAGCGGCGGGGCGAGGGCGGCTGGTGGAACTGGAAGCCGACCAAGGTGGCGCTGGAATTCCTCTTCGACTACGGCGAACTGATGGTCAGCCATCGTGTCAAATTCCAGCGTTATTATGACCTGCCCGAGCGCGTCCTCGCCCGCCACAACTTCACCCTCGACAAATCCCTCGCTGATTATCAGCGCTGGACCATCGAGCGCGGTCTGCGTCACATCGGCATCGCCACCGCCAACCACGCGGCCGATTATTACCGCCAGCCCAAACGCGCCGCCGCCGCCATTCTCGCCGACATGCTGAATACGGGTGAAGCCCTGCTCGTCGCCGTCGAAGGCTGGAAAGACCCGGCTTACATCCACCGCGAAGACCTGCCCCTGCTGGAGCAAATCCAAGCGGGCGCGCATGAGCCGCAACTGACCGCCTTCCTCACGCCTTTCGATAATCTCTTCTGGGATCGCGACCGCGACGAAATGCTCTGGGACTTCTTCTATCGCATCGAGGTCTACACGCCCAAAGCCAAACGCGTCTACGGCTACTACGTCATGCCCATCCTGCATGGCTGCGAGCTGGTCGGGCGCATCGACCCCAAAGTCGACCGCAAGAAAAAGCGGCTCATCTTCAACAACCTGCACCTGGAGCGCGGCGTCAAACTCAACGGCGCTCTCTACCGTGGGCTCATCGGCGCGATTGAAGAGTTCATGGCTTTCCATGGCTGCGACAGCTTCGAATTGCTCAAATGCAACCGGGTGCCTTTGGCGCGGAGACTCAGCAAAGCCTTGGCCTGAGCGGCAAACGCTCGGAGAAATACTGTTATAATGAGGCTAAGCGCTGGGCAGCCTTGGGTTGGAGATGCAAGCCAGCATCGCGAACATTCTGGAGAACAAGCAGGTTTTCGCCGGTCAAATAGTTAACCTTGACGGCATCCTTTTCATCACCGACTACAACCGGGGCAGCGCACAATTTGAAGAAGTTTGGCTGGTCAAGAAGCAGCCGCCCCATGACCGCGCCATCCGCGCCAAGCCGATAAGCAGCGCCTCGACGCTTTGGCATGGCTTGTCCCGCCTGAATCCGCGGCATTTGCCTGGCTATCAGGCTTACCGGATTCATGATGCCATTCGCGCTTGCGCCCGCGTGCTGGACGCGACTGATCCCAACCGGGACCCGCTCATAGAGATCCTGACCGCCGCCGTCTATCGCCAGGACTTCACGCTCTACATCGGCGAGAAAGGCGTCCGCCTCGACCAGGCGCTGCCGGCCCGCACGCTGATCGTCTCCCTGCCTGATATACCGTCCAACATCGCGCGCTACCTCGGCCGGCGCTGGCATATTTACGGTACGCTGGTCGTCCGCTCGGCGCCGGCGGCGCAATACCTGCTGCCGGGCAGAATTCCCTATTCCGGCGATTTCCACCGGCTTCTGGAGCGCATCAGCGAGGACGACATCGACAGCGACTGGCTGGCTGATATTGAGTATCCGCAGAGCGATAGCGCCGAGCCTCCGGTGGACGCGCTGCCCGAATCGATTCATATCGACCTGGATTATGCGATCAAGGAAAAGCTCTCCGTCTTGCCCGGCATCAACCAGACCATCGTCAAACCCGCGATTGTGGCGGGGGCGCTTGCTGCCCGCGACCAGGAAGAGCACTTCGCCACACTTACCGATATCGAGCATGCCTATCTGCAGAACATCTGCCATGCCGAGCCGGGCAAGTCACTGGAATCGGTCATCAAGCTGAAGAATTTCGAAGTCGCTGCCAGGGAGATCTGAGCGGATTTGGCGATGGGCGCAGCAGCGTCGGCACTTGCAGGCGCCGATGATAGACGATCCACTCGATGAGCAGCAGCAGCAGCGCCGCCGCCGCCAGCAGCATCCAAAACTCCTGCAAGCCCAGTTGTTCATCGATCCCGGCCGCGACCGCGCCGCCGCCCAATTTCGCTTGAAGCTCGGCTTCTGGCAGGGGCCCGATATCACTTTCGCCTGTGCCGAAGATGTTCACCGCGAAGGATTGGGCTTGCATCACTTCGCCGGCTTGCAGGACTTCCAGCCGATACAGCCCGAGCTGCCCGGTTTCGGTGAAAACCAGCGACTCGCCCTCAACCGCAAGTTCACGCACCGTCCCATCAGGCGCCGTGATGCGCAGGCTATCGGCGAGCAGCGGCGGCGCAATGGACAGGACCTCGCCAACGCTCAAGCCATCGGGCAGGGAAACGATATCGGTCGGCGAAAACCAGTCCAGCAAGTTCGCCATCAGCAGGGGCCAGGCGATCAGCAGCGGCAGATTGGAATCGCGCAAGTCGAAGGGCAGTATGGCGATCTGCTGGGCGTTAATCTCACCAGCCAGCAAGACAGGTCCCTCCGCCGCTTGAATCAGAGGCTGCGCCCAATCAGCCTGGATGGCGCGATACTGCAGCAGGCTCATCTCATCAAGGTCGACAAAGGCAGTGATGGGCGACTCTTCAGCGGAGACTTTGAACTCGTCAGCGGGACCCAACGGCGCGCCCAACCCAAAGAGCGGCGTTGAATTTGGCGGGTTTATCAGCAGGAGGTCGCCGGCGGGCAGCGCATTCGGCAGCCAGTTATCAAAGACGTAGAGATCAAAGGGGTCGGCGGGCAGGCCGCGGTTTTCCGGATTGCCGCGGAAGGTCTGCAAGCCGGGCAAGCTGCGCAGGGCTTGCTCCAAGAAGAGATTGCCCGTGCCCGAAACATAATAGACGCGGCGCGTTTTGACTTCGTTTTGCACGGTCCAGGCGCGATTATCCAGGGCGAGAAAGTCGTCGACATCGTTGTCGAAAGTCAGCGTGGCGGAAAGGGTCTCAAAAGGCTCGGCGATGGGCTCGGTGAAAGGGATGGGCAATTGACTGCGCGGGGGGATGGCGCCGCTGCGGGAGAGGCGCAGGACATCGTCGAGGCGGATCACCAGGGAGATCTGCGCCGGCTGGTCGCCATAGTTCGTGACCTGGGCGAAGAGCTGCGGCGGCTGTCCGGCGAGGGAGCGGGTAGCGAGGGCGGTGATAGCGACATTATTCGCCGACTGCCCGACCGGGACGTAGATCGGCTGCGGGATATTGCTGGGCAGGCTGGTCGCCCCGCCGAGTCCGCCATCCGAGATCATGACGATGCTGAAGTTTTCGGCGCCGGCCGCACCGGCCGCGGCGAGGGTCAGCGCGGTGTCCCAATCGCCGGGACCCTGGCTGACGGTCATGCTGTCGAGGGCGCGGCGCAGTTCACTCTTGTCGGCGGTATAGGGCGTCAGGGGCTCGGCGACATCGGCGACTCGGATCAGCGAGATGGCGTCTTGGGGGTTCATGTTGTTGACGATCTGATGCGCGTGTTCCAGGGCGGCGGCGAAGCGCGAAGCAGCGGCGACATCGTTTGCGTTCATGCTGGCGGAGGCATCGAGCAGCAAGGCGATTTTGCCAGCGCTGACGGTGGGCACGGTGATGAAGGGGCGCGTCAAAGCGAGCACGAGGAGGAGCAGAATGAGCAGTTGCAGGAAGAGAAGCAGATTGCGCCGCAGCCGCTGCCAGGGCGTGTTGGCTTCGGTATCTTGCACCACCTGGCGCCAGAGGAAAGTGCTGGAGATGAGCACTTCACGCCGGCGCAGACGCAGCATATAGAGCAGCAGTATGGGTATGGCGATAGCGAGAGCGGCAAAGGCGGCCGGCGCTAAAAATGACATGGATGACCTATGTGATGATAGCCGGTGACAGGGGCAGTATAACACGGGTGGGTGAGACGATGAATGCCGCGGGCGATTCAGGCGACTCGACGCCGGCGCCGGACTGCGAAAAAGGATAAGAAAAGGATGGAAAAAGACTCGAAAAGTATCAAAGCAGTACCAAAGCAGTACTAAAAAGGGACATAAAAGTGAAAGTAAAACACCATGGAAAGGGCGTGCGATGGTATTATATATCGATACAGTATAGACAGATGGGGGTTTCCAAGAGATATTTTTGGATTTTGGCCCGCGCAGCGTTTGGATATAGCTGACGCCAGATTGGATAACAGCTGGAATTGGAGTTGGGAAAAGGGTGAGCATAAGACTGAGGGTAGCAGATTTCCGGGCGGCATAGGCGACCATATGTTCGCGTATGGCGGGTTTTTCCAACGAGAGCGCCGAGTTCAATGAGTTTAGGGAGGGCTGCGCGTTGGCGGAGAGTGTCAGGCGTCGGCTTCGGCACGGTCGATTTGGGGCAGGTTGAGGAGATGCGTATTAAGGGCGGACAGAGCGCGCTGGAATTCAGGGGGTAAGAGGATGTCGGCGGCGAGGAATTGGCTGATGCGGTATTGGTCGTTGAAGTTGCTGGATTGGACCACCATCATGGAATAGGGATCGTCGAGGCGGATGAGACGCGGGTATTCGTCCACGAGGTTGTGGCGGATCATTTCCAGCGAGCGCTCGAGGCTGGTCGGTCGGCCATCCAGCTTGAGTTGGAGGGCGGCGATGTCAAGGGCTTCGGCGAGGACCAGCGCGTCGACTTTCGCGAGCAAGTTGAGAGCTTGGGCGATCCAGGCTTCCAGCGGGCGATAGCGCGGAGATGTGAGAGTTTCGCCGCGGAGAGTCAGGCGAATGGCTTGGCTTAGGGCGCGGAGGAAACGGATCATTGGCGCCGGTTCGCTTTCAGGAATTGGAGAGCTTCGCGGGCTGCGCCTCGCCCGGCTTCCATGCGCTGCGCCAGTCGCGCCAAGCCCGGCTGCGCTGGCGGTTCAGGCAGATAGTCGCTGCCGACCAGGATGATGCCATCAGGGAGCAGCGCGCGAATCAGGCGCAGGTCGTCAATCGAGAGCGGCGCGCACGTGACTTGGGCGCGGGAGGCGATGGGAGGGGCGGCGATGCCGAGGCGGTCAGCGGCTAGCCGGCTGATGTCCGCGGGCGGGATATCGGCCCGGGCAGGCAGGGCAAGCTGAATGAGAAGGTGATCCCGGTCGGGGACGCGCCCAAGATAATCTGTGGACAACAGGTATGAGAAGCCGAGATTATTGGCGGCGGGAAGAGAGCGCGGAAGGTCGCGTTTGTGGAAGCCAAGCGCCACTTGCCAGATGGATTCGTACTGGCAGTTGGCCAAGCGTTTGGCGGCGGCGGGCGCCAGATTATAGAGCATACGGGCGGCGTAGCGGGCGGGAACAGCCAGGATGAGCGCGCCGGCATCGTACATCAGGCCGTTTTCTAGACAGATAGTAAAGCGGCGACGGTGGCGACCGATGGAGCTTAGCGCCATGCGCATCAGGCGGCCGCCCGGCAGCTTTGCCGCCAGGGCGCGGATGAGCGATTCAGTGCCTGAACGGAAGATGAAGGCGTCAGCGCTCAGGGGGAGGAGCTGGTCAGTCAAGCCGAGTTCGGGCAGCCAGGGCTCGTCGGCGAGGGAGGAGAAAGCAAAGGCGCTCGAATCCATGATGAAGCCGTTTTCGCTGGCGCTGCGAATGGAACCGCCGAAGCGCCGCTTCAGCTCGATCACGGTGTAGCGCAGGTTCGATTTCTCGAGTTGGAAGCAAGCGGACAGACCTGTGAGTCCGCCGCCGATGACCACGACATCGCGCATTGGCGACCTTTCTTGCGCTGGATTGTCCGGAATGATAGCGGAAGATGGGCGGAGATGTCATAGGTTCTTTTACTTACTGAGGACAGGGAGGAAGAGCAGTGTCATGATAGATGTGTCTTGAAGTAGAGCGAGGGTCTGCGATTGGGTGGAATAGCCGCTATAATGTGCGCGGGAAGCAAGGGCGGAGACGGAAGCTAAATGAGCGAGCAAAGCCCCTACATCCAGAGCTTGAAGCGCGCTGGCTATCGTTTGACGCAGGCGCGGCTGACGGTGCTGCATGTGCTGGAAGCGGAGCATGGGCATATCACATCGGCTGATGTGCTGGCGCAGGTGGAGCGCATCAATCCGGCCATTGGGAGAGCCAGCGTTTTCCGGACGCTGGAGTTATTCACACAGTTAGGCATCATCCGGCCAACGTATATCAGCAGCAGTATGACCCCGACTTATGTTCTGATGCGCGGCGGGCATCATCATCATGTCATTTGTACCGAGTGTAAGCGTTTCTTTGAATTCGACGACTGCGATTTGGAGACGCTGACGGGGAACTTGCAGGCGACGCTTGGCGTTCAGATCAGCGGGCACCTGCTGGAATTTTATGGCGTCTGCGCGGATTGTCGCGTCGGGGGGCAGCAGTCGTGAGCGAGGTTGTCATTGTCAGCGCGGTCCGCAGTCCAATTGGCAAGATCCGCGGCGCGCTGGCAGCGGTCCGGCCGGATGATCTGGCGGGGGTGGCGATCAGCGCGGCAGTGGAGCGGGCTGGGATCAATGGCGATTGGGTTGAAGAAGTGTATTTCGGCTGCGCCAATCAAGCGGGCGAGGACAACCGCAATGTGGCGCGGATGGCGCTGCTGCTGGCGGGCTTGCCGGATAGCGTCGCCGGCGTCACGGTCAATCGGCTTTGCGCCAGCGGGCTGACCGCGGTCAATCAAGCGGCGAGGGCGATCAAAACGGGCGAGGGCGAAATCTTCGTGGCGGGCGGGGTCGAAAGCATGAGCCGCGCCCCATATTCGCTGCCGAAGAACCCGGTCGGTTTTGGTCCGCCGGGCAATGTCACCGCCTGGGATACGACCTTGGGCTGGCGCTATCCCAATCCGCGGCTGGCGGCGTTGTATCCGCTGGAGGCGATGGGCGAGACGGCAGAGAATATCTACGAGCTTAGCCGCGCTGGGGAGATCACGGGCGGCGAGATCTCGCGGGAGGAGCAGGATCGCTTCGCCTTGCAGAGCCAGGAACGGGCGGTTGCCGCTATCAATTGCGACCGCTTCAAGCGCGAGATCGTCCCGGTGAGCATTCCGCAGCGGAAAGGCGCGCCGGTGGTGATGGATACCGATGAGCATCCTTTTATGCGGCGGACGGACGCGGGCTATGAAGTAGCGACGAGTTCCGAGAAGCTGGGGGCTTTGCGCCCGGCTTTTCGGGAGAACGGGACAGTGACGGCGGGCAATTCAAGCGGCATGAATGATGGCGCCTGCGCGCTGGTCTTGATGTCGGCGGAGAGGGTGCGGGCATTGGGTGTAAAGCCGATGGCACGCTGGATCGGCAGCGCGGCGGCGGGAGTTGATCCGCGGCTGATGGGCTTGGGACCGGTGGCGGCTACGAGGAAGCTCTTGGCGCGACAGGGCTTGCGCATTGAAGACATTGACCAGGTTGAGTTGAACGAGGCTTTTGCCGTGCAGGCGATCGCGGTGATGCGCGAACTGGGGCTGAGCGAGAATATCACCAATGTGAACGGCGGGGCGATTGCCTTGGGGCATCCGCTGGGCTGTTCCGGCGCGCGCATTTTAACGACGCTGCTGCATGAGATGAAGCGGCGGGCAGCAACGGGCGAACCGATGCGCCTGGGCTTGGCGACGCTCTGCGTGGGCGTCGGGCAAGGCGAGTCAACTTTGGTTGAGTTGCTGCCGGAGGGAGCATGAAAAGCGTCCCCCGGATGAGCGCGGCGGAGGCGGCGCGGCTGGTCAAGTCGGGCGCGGTGATGATGGTCGGCGGCTTCGGCATGACGGGCAATCCTGCCCATCTGCTGCATGCGCTGGCGGAGACCGATGCGCGCGACCTGACGTATATCGCCAACAATATTGGCGAGCCTGGTTTGGGCGGCGGGCGTTTGCTGCGCAATGGGCAGATCAAGAAAGCTATCGGCTCTTTTTTCACGAGCAATCCGGAAGCGGTGGCGGCCGCGCAGAGCGGCGCGATCGACTTTGAATTGTTGCCGCAGGGTTCGATGGTGGAGGCGATACGCGCGGGCGGGGCTGGCATCGGCGGCTTTTATACGGCGACGGCGGTGGGTACGGTCTTCGCTGAAGGCCGCGAGACCAAGCTGATCGATGGCCTGGAGCAGGTATTCGTGCGAGGGCTGCGGGCGGATGTCGCCTTGATACGGGCGCGGCGGGCGGACACAGCGGGCAACCTGGTATATCGCATGACGGAGCGGAACTTCAACAAGGCGATGGCGACGGCGGCTGACCTGGTGATCGCCGAGGTAGACGAGATCCTGCCTGTCGGCGCGCTCGATCCCGACCAGATTCACACGAGCGGCAATTATGTCGATGCGCTGGTGGAGGCGAAGACGACGCTGGCGGATTTGGGATCGTCAGCAGACATCGGCGCGACGGGCAAGGCGCCCGATCGGCTGCGTCTGCGGATCGCGCGGCGGGCGCTGGCGGAGCTGAAAGCGGGCGATGTGGTCAACCTGGGCATTGGCATCCCGACGTTGATCGCCGACCTCATCAAGCCCCAGCATGGGATCATCTTGCATACGGAGAATGGCATGCTGGGTGTGGGTCCGGCGCCGGAAGCCGGTGGCGCGCTGGATTATCCGGTGAATGCGGGCAAGATGCCGGTGACAGCGCTGCCGGGCAGCAGCTATTTCGACAGCGCCGACTCTTTCGCTATGATCCGCGGGGGGCATATAGATGTGGCGGTTATGGGGGGCTTGCAGGTGGATCAACAGGGTAATCTGGCGAATTGGGCTGTGCCGGGCAAGCCGCTGCTGGGCGTCGGCGGGGCGATGGATTTGGCGAGCGGAGCGCGACGGCTGGTCATCACGATGATGCACTGCAATCGCGACGGGTCGCCGAAGATCCTGCCGCAATGCACGCTGCCGTTGACAGCGGCCGCGGCCGTCGACCTGCTGATCACCGAACTGGCGGTTTTCGCCTTTGAGGCGGGCGAGATGCGGCTGGTTGAACTGATGCCAGGTGTTACGCTGGACGAGCTGCGGGCGAAGACGGGCGCGAGTTTCTCCAATTGATTATGAACTGCGGGTCATGAGTGTGAGCATGAGGTGCTGCTAGCTGTTGGCGGCTAACAAGCTGATGATCAGCACGACCAACGTCACTACGCTGATCAACATCGGCAAAGCGGATTTGAGGAAGTCCGCCGCGCCGGTAATGCGATGCTGCTTATCGTTGAGTGCCCGCAACTCCGCTGATATCGCGTCAAACTTCTTGTCGTTTTGCGTCCGCATTTCAGACGCCATCGCATCAATCTTATTATTCAGTTCCTGCGTTTGCTCTCTCACCACTTGGCGGACGAAGTCCTTGGTTGCCAGACCGTCGAGCTTGCCGCGCAATTCGCCGATTTCACGTTCATGACGCGTGATCTGTTCGGACTCTGCCATATTAGTCTCTCGATCAAACTCACACAATTCCACAAACAATATAACATATCATATGTTTAAAGTTCAATAGACGCCCGATCACGGCAGAGCGTTTAGAATCTTGAATGCCCAGCCTTGGCATAGGCGTCTGTCATTTCGCGCCAGCGCCGCATGAGCCGTTTGCTGTTTTCGCCTGGTGTGCCAGCGCCGATGGTCATATTATCGACAGTGACGATGGGGAGTATCTCCTTGGTGCTGGCGGTCACAATGACTTCGTCGGCGGCGTAGAATTCTTCCAGCGGGATGTCTCGCAATTCGATTGCATCCCCGAGAAGTTTGATGACCTCGGCACGGGTGACGCCGAGCAGCAGACCTTCAGCGGGCGTGATCCAGCGATCGTCGTTGTAGATGAAAACATTGCTGCGTGTGCCTTCGATGACCTTGCCATCGACGATGTAGATTGCTTCGATGGCGTCGGCTACGCGTCGCCGCGCTTTAATCTGGGCAGTGATGCCGGGGATGTAGTTGATCGTCTTGGCTTCGGGCAGGATGCGCGCTTGGTCAATGGTGGCGACGCACTCGCCCCGCTCATAAGACGAGGCGGACAGAGTTTGCAGGGGACCCGCCATAACGAGCAAGCGGGACTTTCCAACCGGCATGAAGCCGTTGGGGCTGTCGCCGCCGGTCAAGACGATGCGGATGCCGGCTTCGTCGAGGTGGTTGCGGCGCAGTGTCTCGAGGACGATTTCGGCGAGCTGCTCTATATCCCAGGGGCAGGCCAGTTCGATGAGCGCGGCTGAATGCTGGAGCCGGCGGAGGTGGGCGCCCAGTTGAAAAGGAGTACCGCCGTAGGTGCGCAGATAATCGAAAACGCCGAAGCCGCGGAGGATGGACAGGTCGGTGACAGGCAGAGTCGCATCCTTCGCCTCGATGAAGTCGCCGTCAATGTACAAGATGCCCATAAATCCGCGAGTCCGCTAGCGAAACTGATGCCGTAATTATAGCCGGCGCGGGGGACTTTGTCATTGGATTGCGGCTTGGCGGGCGGTAGCGAGCCGCAGTGGACAATCGTCAGATTACAGCGACGCGCAACATTGCTACAATGAGCGCATGAGACGCAGGATTCTGGCGATTTTGCTGGTGGTTTTCGGCTCGTTGATCGGGTCCGCAGCGCAGGATGCCGTGAGTGTTTTGCTTTCGAACACGAACAACTTGCGCGCGCGGAACGGTTTGCCCGCTTATGCCCTGGACGGGTCCTTAAGCGCCGCGGCGAATAATCACGCGGGGTGGATGGCGGCGAACAACCTGGTGCAGCACGAGCAATTCGATGGCGCGAATGTTCGCACGCGCGCCAGGAATGCGGGTTTCCCTTCCAGTTGGGTGGGGGAGAACATCTACCTGGGCACAGGCGCGGGACCTGGCGCAGCTTGGAATTGGTGGTTGAATTCGCCAGTGCATTATGCTGGGCTGGTCAGCCCGAATTACGACCGGGTCGGCATCGGCAGCGCGGCTGTGGGTTCGCGAAGGGCTTATGTCATGGTCTTCGGGAACTCGACAGGCAGGCTGAGCCAATCGAGCGGAAGCGGAGCGGAAGCGGTTAGCGCCGGGCAACCGCCTTATGTGCTGGGTTTGGACGAATTGGGCAACATCAGACACGAGGTGCAGCCGGGGCATACCATTGGCGATATCGCTTTGATATACGGCTATACCTGGGACGATATCCCGGCGATGCTGGCGCTCAATAACATGTCCTCGGCCGAGATTCGCCTGTTGCAGCCGGGCAGCGTATTCCTGGTGCCGCCGCAAGATGGCACTTACACGCCGACCAGCCCCGCGCCGTCAGAAACTGCCACCGCCACCGCGCCCCAGGCAACCGCAGCGCCAAGCAATAGGCCGGCGGCAACTCAGCCGAGTCCTAGACCAAGTCCGGGGTCCACATTGTCGCTTCGCATCGCGGGAGTGCCGCCAGAGTCAGCCTGGCTGGCTGGCGACCCGCGGCCGGATGGTGTCGCAGAGTCCTACATTCAATTGCTGCTGCTGGGGGCGGCAATTCTGATGCAGGTGGGCATCATTGGCGGCGCGGCGCTGGAACTGATCAGACGATCGCGCTAAGTTGGTCGCATCCGACAGCGTCAGGGACTGGGGGCGGAAGCGCTTGCTTACCTGTATTGGTTGTCGAGCGCTACGGATTCGGTCACTTTGAAGATCAGTTCGCTCTGGATAGTCGCCATCTGCTCGGGGCTGTAGTCTTGACCCTCGACAAGCCACCAGCGAATGAGCTCCACGACAGAGTTCATGAGGTGATTCACCGAGACGTCAAGCGGGATGGCGGATTCATCCTTGGCTGCGTAAAGCGCGAGCACCTTGTCCATTACGTCGTCCCAGGCTGGTTTCATTACCGGATGCTCGCGGGGAAAACTTAGACCGAGGAGAATGCCATCGCGATGGGGTTCTAAGGCTTTAAACATCGCCAGCGCTTCCTCGTAAGGCGACATTTCCGGTTTTATTTGATCCCAGACATCTTGTGCGACTCTCCGAACGAATTGGCTCAGGAGTTCGTCTTTGCTTTTGTAATGCCGGTAGAAGGTAGCATAACCCACGTCAGCGCGCTCCGTGAGATCGCGTATAGTGATTTGGTCGTAGTCCTTTTCCTTCGTCAGGCTGATCGGGGCATCAGCCAATGCTTTCCGCGTACGAGCTACACGGCGGTCAATCTTCTTCATGGCACAGTCACTATTCCTCACGAATGGCAGATTGGGTAGAAGTTTATTGACAACGTTTCTCGCCGTCGCTTATCCAGTTCACGAGACTGCTTGGCGAATTCTCGTAGATTTTTTGCCAGAGTGTCTATTACTATACTCAAGCGAGTCGAAATTAGGTGTGTTTTACATTCAAGATCTATGAAGTGAGACAAGTGTAATTTAATTATCTCGCATAATTGCATGAAACTGGCTGGTACGGCGGATAGAGTTCGGTCAAAAGCGCGATAAGCGGAAGCGTCCGCGTGCCAAATTGACAAAAACCACAGGCTATCCGATAATCGATTTTGAATGGCTGCTTGCGACAGGAGCGGAGCATTGGTGAGCAAGTCAACTGGCGAGCGGATGAAGTCTTATATGGTATGGGCGCTGCAAGCGCAGTCGAGCGACCGTGACGAGCGGAATGACGCTTTCGATCATCTCGTGCGAGATTTTCAGGGTATGGTATACAGTATCGCATACAGCCGCTTGAGTGACAAGCAACTGGCGGAGGATGCGGCGCAGGAAGCGTTTCTAACGGCTTACAAAAGCATCATGCAACTCAAGGATGTGCGCGCCTTCCCCGCCTGGCTCAAGCGAATCGCGCTGAGCAAAGCAGACCGCGTGTTGCGCCGGCAGGGCGCAATGCTGGAATCGCTAGATGAGCGAGAGAATTTGGCTTCGCCGGAAGCGACGCCCGAAGCGCAGATTGAAGCGGCGGAACTGCGGCGGCGGCTGCGGCTGGCGGTGGCGGCATTGCCCGAGGGCGAGCGCGCCGTTACGCAGGAGTATTATCTGTATGGCGAATCTCAGCGGGAGATATCGGAGCGGCGGAACATCCCGCTGGCGACAGTGAAGAAACGATTGCAGTACGCGCGGGAGCATTTGCGCGGCTTGATCACGGGTTTCAACGAGAGTTTTGATCGGGCGATGTATCATGAGCCGCGGCAGGAGTTTCAGCCTGTCTATATCAGTCGGCGGCGGCTGGGTCCCAAAGAATAGACGCCGTAGGGGCGGTGAGTCGCCCACGATTTGAGTGTGCCAAAAAAACGGGCGACCTAATAGGTCGCCCCTACATTTTTCGGGTTGTTGAATTGATTTAGCTGCCCGGGACGATTTCGCAGGCGCCTTGCCGCATGCAGGTCCAGGTCATATCGCCGCCGTCCAGATGCAGTTCGCTCCCCATTCCTTCGAGGATAGCGGCCATTGCCGAGACATAGGGCGCGGAGAAGCTGGTGCCATTTAGCGCCTTGTAGCCGTCATTCAGGTAAGTGGTATGTACATCGCGGCCCGGCGCCCAGATATCGCCGCCTTTGTTGCTGAAGCTGCTGCGCGCGCCGTCCGGATCGATGGCGCCGACAGCAACCACGCCTTCGTAACGAGCAGGATAGCCGGGGAGGGCGCCGGCGCTATTGCCGGCCGAGGCGATGACGGTGACGCCTTTTTCGATGGCATGGTCGACAGCGTCTTTGGTGACTTGGGAGCCGACCGCGCTACCGAGGGACAGGTTGATGATATCGGCGCCTTCATCGGCGGCGTAGACGATGCCGGCGGCGACATCCGCCATCGAACCGCTGCCGGAGGGACCCAGGACGCGTACCGGCAGAATCGATGAATTGGGCGCGAAACCGGCGATGCCGATGCCGTTGTCGATATTGGCGGCGATAATGCCGGCGACCGAGCAGCCATGGCCGAAGACATCGTCGGGATCGTCATCGTTGTCGACGAAATCGTAGCCGTTTTCGAGGACGCGGTCCACCAGATCCTCGTGGCTCATGCAGACGCCCGTATCAATGACGGCGACGGTGATATCACGAAGCTGGTCAATGTCGTCCCAAGCGATTTCTGCCTGGATATGCGGCAGCGCCCATTGGCGGTCGTAATCGGGATCGTTGGGCGGGTTATCGAAGGCGACGCTGACGATGAAGTCTTGCTCGACAAGCTCGACATCGCTATCGAAGGTAAAGTTCAGGCCAAAAGCTTCCGGCACATCGACCACCCAAATTTCTAGTTCGTCAATACGCTCGACGATCGTTCCGCCGATGCGGTGGACGTATTCCCATTTTTCGCTCAGGGGCGTATTGGGATCGTAGTGAATGACCCAGTTGCTGGTGGGCTGCGCGTTGTAAACCGGCACCACACGGGTGCTATCCGGCTCGCCCTTGTTGGTGCCGCCGAGAATGAATTCGCCGGGCGGGAACTCGCTGGCTACCGCCGGGAGCAGGCTCCCCAGCATCAGCAGAAGCGCGAGGCTGAGGATGGTCATCGGTCTGATTGAAGTCATGGTGAACCCCTTCTACTAAGGAACGGGACTAGTAGGACGATATCTGGATTTCTTTCGCCGTAATAAACTCAAGCAGGGCGGGACTGCCTTCCCGCGTTTTTTGGATGCCGCGCTGGATAGCCGGGATGATCTGGTCAGGCCTTTCGACACGCTCGCCATAGCCGCCGAAGGCTTTTGCCATGTCCGCGTAGTGACCGGAGATGTCTGTACTGCGGAATTTCTCGGTAGACACGGGCATAATCGGAATCTCAATTGCCATAGAGAAATTATTGAAAAGCACCGACAAAATCGGGATTCTTTCTCGCACAGCGGTCTCAAAATCCATTCCGGTGAAACCGATAGCGGCATCCCCCCAGACGTTAACACAGAGCGCATCGGGCCGGGCAAGTTTCGCGCCCATCGCGAGGCCGAGACCGTAACCGAGCTGCGTCGTCTTGCCCCAACCGATATAAGTCAGCGGCGCGACAGACTGCCAGAAGGGTGACATTTGGTCGCGCGGGCTGCCCGCATCGTGCGTAATAATCGTGTTTTCCACATCGACAGTGTGCAGCAAATCCCAAATGACGCGATAGGGCGACAGCGGCGCTTCATCCGAGGTGAGTTTCGCCTTCCACTGGTCAAGCCATGCCGCTTTGACCGCGCTGATTTCTCCCGACATGGCAGCCATGCGCTCTTCGGATGCGCCGTTGGAACGATCGCGGACGGCTGCTACCAAGCCATCTAAAATTAAACCTGCATCGCCGACAAGAGCGGTCTCAACAGGAACATCTTTATTGATGTCCGCCGGATCCAATGTCGCATGAATAACCCGTTTTCCAGCGGGAATCTTGAGGCCGAAGGCGGTTCGAGTGAAGCTGCATCCTATGCCGAAAATGAGATCTGCTTTTTGGAGGAAGTGATGCACCGGTTTCGGGATTGCCCGTCCACCGGAACCCAAGGCTAATCGATGATCTTCCGGGAAGGCGCTTTTGCCGGCCAAACTCGTTGTCACAGGGACGCCGAGCAACTCCGCCAATTCTTTCAAAGAATCCCAGGCTTGCGCGTAATGCACGCCCTGCCCCGCATAGATAAGGGGACACTCGGCAGCGAGCAGCGCCTCGGCCGCGGATTCAATCGACGCGCTGTCAGGACCGTAACGCAGGGTGGGCACCGGCGTCGGATCAAAGGAATCGGAAATCTCCTCACTAAATAGATCTGACGGGAATTCCACCAATACGGGGCGCGGTCTGCCGTTGCGAACTTGGGTAAAGGCGCGCCGCATCGCTTCCGGGACGGCTTCAGGCATGGTGACCTGTTCACAGGATTTCGTCACGTGCCGATAGTTCAGGGTAGAACTGAAATTGGGTTGGATTTGGCCTAGCTGCCGAGAATAGCCGCCCGGCAGCACGACGATCGGCGAGGAATCGCCATAAGCTTGGGCGACGCCGCCGAAGGCATTTTCGGAACCGGGTCCACTCTGCATGCAGAACACGCCGATCTTTTCACCGGAGGTCACCCGGCTCACTGCATCCGCCATGTGCAGTCCAATACGTTCCTGTCTGACGATTATCGGACGGATGTCCAGTTTTGCCGCCGCTTCAATAAGCGGGTTAACAGGATAAGCAAATAGGACCTCTACCCCTTCCGCTTTAAGAACTTTGGCAACCGCATCAGCAACTTTCATTGTTCTAATGTTCCACTGCAGTCGTCATCAGCCATTTCGTTGTCGCTGGTCAATTCAGTCCAGCGCCGCAGTAATCGCCACAAGATGGCTCCATCAATGGTAACCTCACTAAATCACTTTACGCAAGATTGTGTGATCGCGTCGCGGGATTGGCGCATTTGTCGCATCAGGTTTAGCCACAGCCCCTCGACACTGACCACCAGTCTTTCCCACAACGCTATTCCAGGCGTCTGCGGTTGACCTCAAACGTGAAGATATCGTCGCGGGCGTAGCCGCCGGTGACATCGAGCGTCATCTGTTCCTGGGCGATGAGATCGAGGTCGAGGTCGGCATAGAGGATCCTTTCCTCATCGTAAACGGGCGGGATCAGGTATTCGCCGTCGGGGGCGATGATGGCGCTGCCGCCGTTGAGCAGGAGCGCGGCTGGCTGATCGCGGAGATCTGGAGATAAGTCGAGCTCGGGCGGGAAATCGCTTGCGGGCATGATGCTGCCGACAGCGAGAACGAAGCTTCGGCCCTCGAAGGCATAGTGGCGGCTGGCGATTTGATGGCTTTCCTTGACGGCGGGCCAGAGGGCGATATGGATGGATTCGTTGCTGATGTGAAGAGCCTGGCGGGCTTGGGGCATCCAGTGTTCCCAGCAGATCAAAGCGCCGATGCGGCCGGCGGCCGTGTCGACAGCGCTCAAGCCGGCGCCGTCGCCTTGCGCCCAGACAAGCTGTTCGGTGAAGGTGGGTCGGAGCTTGCGATGGTGATTGACAATCGCGCCATCGGCATTGATGGTAACGATACTGTTGTAGAGGCTGCGATTGCCGGGGCCGCGGATGATTTTTTCGTTGATGCCGAGGACGAGAACGATGTCGTGATCGGCGGCGCAGTCCTGAAGCTGGCGCATTTGCGGGCTGTCGATGGCCAAGCTGTTGGCGGCGAGCCGGGCATAAACTTGCTTGGTCGGCGCGTGGTCCCAGCGGGCGTAATCCACCGCATAATCCAGCCAGGCGGGGTAGCCGGGGAAGAAGGTCTCGGGAAAGGCAGCGAGTTGGGCGCCTTGCCGTGCCGCTTCACCGATGTGCGCAAGAGCTCTGGTGACGCAGCCGTCGAGATCGTAATAGGCTGGACGCGCCTGGATGACGGCGACGCGGATGGTCATGTTCCTCCGCAGCCGTTATTCGCCGCCGTCCAGGACGGCCGGGACGCGAAATTGCTCGCCATCGCTATCGGGAGCGTTGGCGACGACATCGTCCACCGACAGCGGGGCAGCAGCTTGATCGGCGCGCATGACGCTGGTCAAGGGCAGCACGGAGGATGTCGGATCGATATGCGAAGTATCCAGTTCTTGCAATTTTTGGAAGTAGTCCAAAATAGCGGAAAGCTGCCGCTGGTACAAAGCGACTTCCTCATCGCTCAATTCCAGGCGCGCCAGGTCGGCGATGGCGCGGACATCTTCGGCTGTGAGGCTGGTGTCGGACATTGGACTGTATCATATTCTTGCGAGCGAATATGGTATAGAGTGTAGCGCTTCATGAGTGAGGGGTACAGATTAAATTCACCACAGAGGCACAGAGAGCACAGAGAAAAGCGCCATCAGGTATCAGACTGTTCTATGGACTGCTTATTGCGACAAAGGGACGAGTAGGCTACATCTACGTGAGAATATTATGTAAACTGAAAGCGGATTCAAGACTGGGAGAATAACCATGCGAGCGACGGTCAAACGGGAGAAAGCGCTGCGTCTGCTGCGGATCGAGCATGAGGCGGTCGGGGCATTGATTGATGCGCTGACGGACGAGGAGATGACGCGGCGGGATACGATTCAGCATGGCATGTACTACGACCAGGAATGCTCGTTCAAGGATCTGCTGGCACACTTGGTCTGTTACGAGCAGTACACGGTCGAGGCGATAGGCGAATGGCGGAAGGGCCGGAAGCATTGGGCGATTGACGCAGTGAAAGATCCGCGCAG
Organism: Chloroflexota bacterium; assembly: GCA_011523735.1. Classification (GTDB taxonomy): domain Bacteria; phylum Chloroflexota; class Anaerolineae; order Aggregatilineales; family Phototrophicaceae; genus UBA6055. The sequence continues at coordinate 4,268 of WTGB01000160.1, read as the reverse complement.
GAGCCGCGAGATCCATTACGGCGGCATTGAGGAACGGGCGCGCCTTAGCCTGGATGAGCAACTGGAAGAGTATCGGCGGGTCAGCGCGGAGTTGGAGCGGATGATCGCGGAGATGTCCGAGGCGGACTGGCGGAGCGCGGCGCCTTATGTATCCAGCGAGGGCACAGACTTGGGCGGGATGATCGAAGGCATTATGGTCTTGCCGCCGCGGCCGATGTATCGCCACCTGCCGGTGCATGTGCCGGACGCAGCGAGCTATATCCGCAGTCTTCGTTAGACGCAGTGTAGCCAAGTTGGTGGCAGGCGCGGCTCATAAGCAAGATTGCCCTGTGCTATAATGCGCGCCTGTTTGGCTTGACCGGCGGGAGGGCGACGACAAATGCGCAGAACGGGCTGCCTGGCGGTGATTTTCAGTTTGGGTCTGCTCGCCGTATTCACTGGCCTGTGTTCGCTTAGCACATTCAGCCTGTCGCAGCAGACGGTGACCGACCTGAATGCGGCCGGCTTCCGCGTCGATGATCCCATAATCACAATGCGCTGCGCCATTACCGGGCAGTGCGAGGGCGATGAAGCAAGCGCGGGAGAAGCGCCATTGCTGGTGTTGACGCCGGCCGCCACATTTTTCGCGACGTCAGCGGGGACCGCGACCGAGCCTCCGCCGACGCCGACTGATGTTGCTGTGGCAACGGCGGCGCCAACGTTTGCCGCGACAGCCACTGAGGTCCGGCTCGATTTGCCGCGCATAACCGATCCGCGAGCGCTTACGATTCTGCTTCTGGGCATCGATCAGCGCAGCGCAGCTGCCGAGCAAGGTCCCTTCCGCACCGACACGATGATCTTGATTCACATCAACCCGGCGAGCGAAACGGTTGGCGTGCTTTCGCTGCCACGGGACTTGTGGGTAGAAATTCCCAACTATGGACCGGGGCGGATTAATACAGCGAATTTCCTGGGAGATAGCGATGCATACCCGGGCGGTGGCGGACCGGCGCTGGCGATGGAGACGATCGCCGAGAATTTCGGCATCCGCGTCGAGAAGTATCTGCTGGTCAATTTTGATGTCTTCACGTCGGTGGTGGATTTGCTGGCGCCGGACGGCGTGATGGTGCACGTGCAAGAATTCATCGATGATCCGGATTATCCCGATGACTTCTACGGGACGCTTCATGTGAAATTCGAGCCGGGCATGCAGCGGATGGATGCTGAGACCTTGCTGAAATATGCGCGGACGCGGAAAACACAGGGAGGAGATTTCGACCGGGCACGGCGGCAGCAGCAGGTGCTGGATGCGGTGCGGGCGGAGGTACTGAGCGCCGGCGGCATCATCAACTTCGTGACACAAGCCTATCCGCTCTGGCAGGAGTTGCAGGGTAATTATCGCAGCAATCTGGAACTGAATGAGATCATCGCACTGCTTCGGCTGATGGGCAACATCAAGCGCGAGAATATCCACTACAGCGTGGTGGACAATTTCTATGCTGCCCTTGGGCAAAGCCCACAAGGCGATGAAGTGCTCATCCCGGATTTCACCTCGATACGCGATTTGATCTTGCGCACCTTTTACCCGGAAGGGCAGCTAACGGGGGCGGAACTGAAAGCGCGCGCCGAGCAGGAAAGAGCGCCAATCTTCGTTTACAACGGCACGAGCATCGCGGGACTGGCGGGGGCGACGCGCGAATGGCTGCTGGCGAAGGATGTGCTAGTCACCGGGATAAACAATGATGTGACATCTGGCCGCTTGCAGACGGAGATTCGCGTCTACGGGCGATACCAGGCGACGGCGGCTTATCTGGCGCAAGTGTTGGGCTTGCCGGCCGAGCGCATCCGACGAAGCGCCGACGGCGTAATCGCGGAAGGTGTGCTGGTGGCGCTGGGCTTGGATGCGCAGGCGATTGTAGAGGGGTGATTGGGCTGCGGCAACGATGTGGAAGTTTCTTCTAACCGCAGAGACACAGAGTCCACAAAGAAAACGATCAAGGTCGTGTCAAGACGCTCTCTGGCTGTTTTGCTCAACTGTGGATACCCCGGTTGCCGTCGGTAACAGCCAGATATGTTACAATAGAATTAAGATAGTGTTTTAGCAGGACCGGCAGCATGGACGAGCAGCAACGGACACCATTGGCTAAATTAGTCTGGTTGGACCCCTACACGAGCAAAACCCGCGAACACCCCTTATGCGAAGGCGATACATTAACGATTGGGCGCTCGGCGACTAACGATATTCAGATCGCCGAAGGGCATATATCGCGGCAGCATGCTGTCGTCGCCTGTCATGAGGGGAGCTTCACGATTGACGATGTCGGCAGCGCCAACGGCACCTTCGTCAACGGGGTGCAGGTTTATGGCGAGAATGAGCTTTCGATCGGCGATGAAGTGCATCTCTTCGTCTCGGTGCTCAAGCTGCTTTCGGCGAATGACAAAGCGCCGCGCGACGCCGCGGAAAAAGTATCAGCGGTGGCCGGCGACCGAGCGAGCCTGCGCATCACGCGGGGTCCACAGCAGGGGCAGGTATTCGCGCTGTTGAAAGAAGAGATGTACATCGGGCGATCGACGCCGAATTCCAATTGGGAGGTCGCCTTGCAGGATCCGACAGTTTCCCGTCCGCATGCCTTCCTGGTGAAGGAAGGTCCGCAATGGAAGATCTATGACCTGGGCAGCATCAACGGCACTGCGGTCAATAATCAGCCGGTGGCGGGGGGTAAAGCCAAGACGCTGCGAGACGGCGATCGCATCATCTTCGGCGGGACGATGACGGTATTCCATACCGGCTTCCCGGCGCAAATCTCAACTGGCGAAAAAGTCCAAAACGGTCAGACATGAGCAAACCGAACATTATCTTGGTTATCGCCGATGACATGGGTTACGGTGATTTTGGCATTTTCAACGACCAGATTTCTTGCACGCCGCATTTGGACGCGCTGGTCGAAGAAGGCATTTGCCTGACCCAGCATTATTCGGCGTCGCCGGTTTGCGCGCCGGCGCGGGCTGCACTGATGACCGGGCGCTATGCCCAGCGCACGGGCAGCATCGACACGCTGGAAGCGCGAGGCTTGGACCGCTTAAACCTCGATGAAAGGACCATGGCGGATATTCTAGGCGAGGCGGGATATGCGACCGGATTGATCGGCAAGTGGCACAATGGCGCGCTGGACTGGCGCTATCATCCGCGGTCGCGCGGCTTCCAGGAGTTTATCGGTTTCCAGGGCGGCTGGAATCCCTTTTATCGTTACCGGCTGGATCGCAACGGCAGCATCGAATATGGCGACCGGGACAGCTACTTGACCGATGTCTTCAGCGATGCCGCGATTGACTTTGTCGAACGACATCAGGACGAGCCCTTCTTCTTGCAGTTGGCGTATAACGCGCCCCATTTTCCGCTGGAGGCGCCGGATGCGATCGCGCAGAAGTATATCGAGCGGGGCTTCAGCCTGGGCGTCAGTTTGATCTACGCGATGATCGAGGTGATGGACGCGGGCATTGGACGCATTGTCGAAAAGCTGGATGCGCTGGGCATCGGCGATAATACGATTCTGATTTTCACGAGCGACAATGGTCCGGCGCTCGGGGACTGGAACGGCTTCTCGCAGCGGCGCTTCAACTACAACTTCAACGGCGGCAAGGGCAATACCTACGAAGGCGGCATTCGCGTTCCACTGATCATCCGTTGGCGCTCTGGCCTGCCGAGCGGAGGCATTCGCAGCGACGCCATGGCGCATTTCACCGATTGGCTGCCGACGCTGCTGAGCCTGGCCGGCGTCGCTGTGCCGGCTGAATTGGCGCTGGATGGCGTCGATATCGCGCCTGCCCTGCGCGGCGAGACGGGCGGGAGCTATCCGCAGCGTTTCTGGCAGTGGAATCGTTATAGGCCGGTCGGGACTTGCAATGCGGCGATGCGCGATGGGGACTGGAAATTGCTGCGCCCGCAGATACGAGAGGCGATGCAGGTCAGCGCGGTGGATACGGCGCTAGACCACGCCATCAAGTATTATCCGGAGCATTTCGCTGGCATCGTGCGGGAGCCGGAGCCGGAGCGAACCCTGCCTGAGCCTCCGCCGGCGCTGCTGTTCAACATCGCCGAAGATCCTTTTGAGCAGAATGACTTGGCGGCGCAGCATCCGCAAAAAGTCGCAGCGATGGAAACGGCGCTGGAGCGCTGGTTTGTGAATGTGACGGGGATTTGACTCGGGCGCAGGCGTCACACGGTTGATCAACCACAGCCGCTCGGCGGCAGCGAAAAGAATCAACCGCGCTCACACAAAATAACCAGC
>WTGB01000048.1 GCA_011523735.1 Chloroflexota bacterium | reverse complement strand
GGGGACCTCTTACACCCCATGCAAGCGCGCTAGCCGGACTGCGCCATACCCCGTGATGACTTAATGATAACACATTTCCCTGCGATTGCCAGCGACAAGGTAGCGGAGCACTTCCCGGCGGGTGCGTCGCGAGTCTTTAGCCATCGAGAGGCAAGACGCCATAGGTGCACGATTCGTAGTCTTGGCCGATGATCACCTCGTAATCATAACTGCGATCGGCGCGGGCATCCCGTATCACCTGCTCCTCCGACATATTCAAGGCGCGAAGTATCCTGTTGGTCAAACTGCCTTTCTCGGTGACGATATAGTCGGTCAATTGACTCGAGAGATAGCGATTTTCCCCCTCAAACGAACCGAGGGCGACCGCATTATAGCCATCCCAACGCAGTCGCTGCGTCGCGACGATATCCCAGTTGTCGTTACCCGAGGCATTATAGACAGCGATGGACGGTCCTCTGAGCGCAAGCTGATTGGAAGGTGGCGGCAAATAAAAGTCTTGCATGAGAGCGGCGATAGCTTCAGCATTGGGCAACTGAACTTCTGCTCCGCTCGGCATGACCCATTCTGTAGTATGGAAGTTCTTCTTCAATGTCAGGTTTTCCACTTTGGCAAGATCCAGATCAATGACCAAGGGGAGCAGGCGCAGCATCACATCGAAAGGCATATCTGTGTGCACGACTTGCGTGAGCTCTGTCCATAAACCCGGCAAGGTAGCAAAAAGCCCTTGTTGGCGCGCTTTGCGCCAAATCGAGCGTAGAATCTGCTGATGCCGCCGACCACGATCGAAATCGTCTGTATACTTTCTGGTCCGGGCATACCATAGGGCATCAAAACCATCGAAAGTGTAATAGCCGGCTGGTAAGGTGCGCCAGCGATAATCGCCCCCTGGCGCTGGGTAGAGATCGCGGTAGGCGCAATCAACGGCGACATTGATGCCCCCCAGGCGATCGATAACAGCTTCGAAACCGGAAAAGTTCACGCGAGCGTGGTAGTGCACATTGATGCCGAAATTGTAAAATAGCGTTTGGCGCAGCAAGCCGAAACCGCCACCAGGATTCCAACTGAGGTTTTCGCCGATGCCGTAGGCGGTGTTCAAGCGTCCCATTCTGCCACTGGGAATATAAACGAGAAGATCGCGCGGCAGGCTTAGCATAGCTACCGAGCCGGTTTCGACATTGAGAGAGACGATGATCATTGTGTCCGTTCTTATGAAACCGTCTTCACTCAATTCTTCATCGCTGCCCAGCAGCATCACGTTGATCAAGCGATGTTTGCGGATAACCGGAGGAACACGGGTCGGGACGCGCGTTCCCGCCAGCCATTTGCCTTCGTCCGGATCCAGCGGCACCAGAAGTTTCGGCAGATTGAAACCATCGGGAACGGGGGTTTCGGCGGCTCGCTCATCGCTTTCCGCGGGAGCTGGCGGTGTGGTGTCCGGCGTATCAGTATTTTTATCGTGCTGCATGAGCACAAAGCGCGGACCGGCACGCAGGCTAGTATTTTCGTCGACTTCACTGATGGCGGTGGCAGTCTGTTTGTAGCTGTCCCGGCGGGCTGCGAAAGTGCCTTGCGTTTGATCGTCGGGAATGGATGCCAACTGCAGCGCGGTCCATGCCAGCGCGATCAGAAGGACAAAGAGGAAACTATAGAGAACCAGCTTAGCAATACGGTTCAACAGTTTGACGACAAATTTTTTCAATGCTTGATTGCTCCTAACATGATCTTGACGAGATGGATTAAGCTCTCCTATGGCGCCTTGAATACGACCGGGATTACGCAGACGCTGTCGTTCACAAGCGCGCCGTCTCGATCGATCAGCGCTAGCCTTAGGCGCTGAAGGCCCGCTCCAAATATCTCAGTATTCACCAGACCGATCACATTCTCCGCCATTGACATGTCTGCTTCTAACAATTTGTGAAACGTATCTGACCAAGCGGGCATGACTGAGAGCTCATATCTCCCATCCTCAGGTACGATGACACGACCTTCAACCGCGAAAATTCCTCTGAGTTCCTCTCCGGGCATAGGACTTTCAATTTGTGCCTGTGACGAGGCACAGCCACTGGGCAGGATCTCCTGTTCGGGAGACGGGTAAATCGGAAGCGGGATCGTCAGTGGCAGGTCGGGCAATTTAGGCACGACAACGGTATCGCCCGCCAGTATACCGCTAGCCAGACTTAGGCAATTGGCTGCCCGCAATGTCATCAAGTCTGTGTCAGTTGCCAGAGCCAGGGCAAGAAGCGTGTCTCCCAAGCGCACATCGTAAAGATGCCAATCCGCCTGGACTTGGCAAGCTGGTTCTGAATCAGCAGCGGCAATGCCATAGGCGGTTGGCGTTGCAATCATATAGGCGAGCACAGCGGGCAATGCCGTGGGTGTTTCAGTGGCGGCTGGCGTCAGAATAGGCACTGTTGTAGCGGTAGGAGTATCCGGCAACGGACTGGCGGTAGGGCTTTCTGTCGGCGTAGACGGCGCTCGGGTTTCTGTGGCGAAGGGTGTCAGAATAGGCACTGTTGTAGCAGCAGGAGTATCCGGCAGCGGACTGGCGGTAGGGCTTTCTTCCGCCATAGACGTCGCCCGGGTTTCTGTGGCGAGCGCTGTCAGCAAAGGTACTGTTGTAGCGGCAGGAGTATCCGGCAGCGGACTGGCGATGGGACTTTTTGTTGCTGTAGGCGCCGCCCGGATTTTGGTGGCGGTTGGCCGAACTGTCGCGATGACTATCTGCTGTTCGCGCGCAGTATCAATGGTGGGAGCAATCGCCGTTATCGCTGGTGTGTGAGTTTCTTCAATAGCCGTGGCGCGATCAACTGGCAATGATGTACCGGTTGAAGTTGGCGCCAAAGTCGATGTGAATAGCGCATCCGGTGTCGCTGTCGCGCGCAGGACACTAGTCGTGTCTGGCTGTATTTCGGTCGGCTGGGCTTCCGTTACGGTGGCGACCGCTGGCGGCATGTCTGTGAGTTGGGTTGCCGTCAACTGTGTTATAGAACCAGTGGCACGGACCCTAGTGATTGTTGGTGGGGCAGTTACGGTCGCTTCGAGCCGATCACCGGTTTCCGAGGCAGTTGGCGTCACTAATAGGGTTGGGCTTGTGATCGTCGCTGCACGCTCTGTCGGCTGAGGAGCGGTAACCGTACTTGTAATTGTTAGTTGCGGCTCCCCCGGCAAGACAAGCTCGGTGGCTGGAAGCGGCAGGCGGCGAACGGTTCTTTCGTCTCGCTGCACCAAGAATTGATCACGAGATGTTAAAGACCAAACCACCACTGTAACTTCGGTTGATGCGACCGAAGGCAGGCTCGTCGCAGTTCCTGTCCCTTCTAGGCTTGGACTTGGAGCCAAGGTTCCGGATGCTGTAGGTGCAACTGCGGTTTCAGTTGCGACGTCTTTCATCGGCGTCAACATCGGCGCAATTGTTTCGGGTGTGATCTCGGTTAAATCACTTGGGGCTTGCGTTGGCCGATCCGTCGCCGTGGCGTCCACGTGCTGAATCGTCGCCATTCGACTGACTAGAGTTACGGTCAACCCAGCGGTTGGTGTGGGCGCCGTAGTGAGTTCTAAGGTAAGCGCTAGCTCAGTTTCGCGCGGAGTCGGTTCGATGCTTGCCGTCGCGCTGGGCGTGGATGTCTCAGGCAGCGGTATATCTGTCGGCGCTCTCACTGCTTGATCCCCCGTAGGCTTTGGGCTCGGTGAGGAGAGTGAAGTATCTGCGCCAGGCAAAGCAGTCACCATTGTTACGGACAGAAGAGTTGGCTTGACGGCGGTGGCTGCATCGGCGGGAAGACTCGTGCTGGTGCTCGTCGGCCTCAAGCTTGGTCTGCCTGCCTCGACTGTTAATGATGCAGTTAGTGCGATGGCGGTCCTTTCCATCGTGGCTTGAGTCAGTCGCGGGCTCGGGATGGCGACTACATCTGTTACAGTTCCAGCCACTGTTTGCGTTGCTGTCGCCTGAGTCATACGGATGGTGGCTTGCATGGTCGCCGGGGTCGGACTTGCCGTCGGATCCGCGGCACGGGTTACGGGCGTAGCTGGCACAATAGTCACAGGTGTTTCAAGCTCGCGGTCTGGTGTATTTGTGGCGCTCGGCTTTGGCGTTGCCGTCATACTTGGTGTTGCGGTTATCGTCGCTGTTGGCGTGCTTGTGGGCGGCGCGCTTGTATCGGAGGGCGTCGCTGATACGGCAGGAGTAGCGGGGACAGTATCCGTCGCCAGAGCAGTTTCAGCAGTAGGCGAGATAGCAGTTGGTGACTCAACTTCACTCGTGGTCGTCGGAGCGGGCTCGGTTGTTTGCGCTTCGATCAGGATCTGAGTCGGTTGGTCGGTTAGGGTCGGAGCTGATGTCGCAGTCGCCTGAGTCAAAGCGAAGATGGCTTGTATAGTCGCTAGCGTCGGACTTGCCGTCAGATCTGTGGCAAGGGTTAGGAGCGCTACTGGCGCCGTCGTCGAAGCTGTCGCAATCTTCACAGGTGTTTCGAGACTTCTGTCTGGCGTATTCGTGGCGCTCGGCTTTGGCGTTGCCGTCATGCTCGGTGTTGCGGTTATCGTCGCTGTTGGCGTGCTTGTGGGCGGCAGGCTGGTATGGGTTGGCTGGGGCTTCTGCAGTTGGGCAAGATCGGTTAGCGGAAGCGGAATGCGGCGAACAGTCCGTTCATCTCGCTGCATCACAAATCGATCTCCGGACGGCGCTTGTACGACCACAACAGGTGTTTCAGTGGATGGGATTGTGGGCGCAGCAGTAACGGTGAGTGGCACAAGCGCGCCGGTTGCCGCGGTCACAGCTTCTGGCGATTTAGAAACCTCCGCAGTTGAAGTCGCTGCTACTTGTGGCTTGAGAGTGCCAGTTGCCAGCGGTGTCGATGTTGGTATATCAGTTTCGCCGGTGCTTGTCGGAGCAGGAGCAGTCACAGGAGTTTCGATCAACACTTGAGTGAGTTCGTGGGTCGGGACGATTATAATAGGCGTTGAGATCGCTTGAGAAACATCGCCGGTGGCTTCCACGGTCGCTGGCGTCAGATCTGCGGCAGGGGTTCGAAGCACTGTTGGCTTTGTCGCCAAAGCTGTCGTAATCGTCACAGGTGTTCCAAGCTCGCGGTCTGGCGTATTCGTGGCGCTTGGCTTTGGTGTAGCCATCATGCTCGGTATTGCGGTTATCGTCGCCGTTGGCGTGCTTATGGGAGGCCTGCTTGTATCGGTGGGCGTTGCTGATACGGCAGGAGTAGCAGGGGTAGTTTCAGCAGTAGGCAAGATTGCAGTTGGTGCAGCGACTTCATCAGTGGTTGTTGCAGCGGGCTCAGTTGTTATAGCTTCGACCAAGATTTGAGTGGGCAGCTCAGTCGGGGTGATGACAACAGGTCCCGAAGTCGCTTCAGCAGCTAGGGTCGCTGTCACCTGAATCAAAAAGATGGTGGCTTGCACGGTCGCTGGCGTCGGATCTGTGTCAAGGGTTAGGAGCACTGCTTGCCTTGTCGCCGAAGCTGTCGCAACAGTCGCAGGTGTTTCAAGCCTGGGGCCTGGCGTATTCGTGGCGGCCGGCATCGGGGTATTCATCACGCTTCGTGTTACAGTATCGCTGGGCGTGATAGTGGGCGGCGCGCTTGTATCGGAGGGCGTCGCTGATACGGCAGGAGTAGCGGGGACAGTATCCGTCGCCAGAGCAGTTTCAGCAGTAGGCGAGATAGCAGTTGGTGACTCAACTTCACTCGTGGTCGTCGGAGCGGGCTCGGTTGTTTGCGCTTCGATCAGGATCTGAGTCGGTTGGTCGGTTAGGGTCGGAGCTGATGTCGCAGTCGCCTGAGTCAAAGCGAAGATGGCTTGTATAGTCGCTAGCGTCGGACTTGCCGTCAGATCTGTGGCAAGGGTTAGGAGCGCTACTGGCGCCGTCGTCGAAGCTGTCGCAATCTTCACAGGTGTTTCGAGACTTCTGTCTGGCGTATTCGTGGCGCTCGGCTTTGGCGTTGCCGTCATGCTCGGTGTTGCGGTTATCGTCGCTGTTGGCGTGCTTGTGGGCGGCAGGCTGGTATGGGTTGGCTGGGGCTTCTGCAGTTGGGCAAGATCGGTTAGCGGAAGCGGAATGCGGCGAACAGTCCGTTCATCTCGCTGCATCACAAATCGATCTCCGGACGGCGCTTGTACGACCACAACAGGTGTTTCAGTGGATGGGATTGTGGGCGCAGCAGTAACGGTGAGTGGCACAAGCGCGCCGGTTGCCGCGGTCACAGCTTCTGGCGATATAGAAACCTCCGCGGTTGAAGTCGAAGTCGCTGCTAGTAGTGGTGTAAGAGTGCCAGTTGCCAGCGGAGTCAATGTTTCCGCATCAACTTCGCTGGTGCTTGTGGCGATTGCGGGTTCTGTCGGTAAAGGTTGCTCGACTGTTGGCGTCGTGAGCTGTTGTGTTTCCTGCGTGGCTGTTTCGGGAGGAGTCAAAGTTGCCACAGCGACTTCACGCGTGCTTGTCGGAGCGGGAGCAGTCACAGGGGTTTCGATCAGCGCCTGAGTGGGCTGGTGGGTCGGGACGATGGTAATAGGCGTTGAAGTCGCTTGAGAAACATCGTCGGTGGCTTCCGCGGTCGCAGGCGTCAGATCTGTGGCAAGGGTTAGGAGCGCTGCCGGCCTTGTCGCCGAAGCTGTCGCAACAGTCGCAGGTGTTTCAAGCCTGGCGCCTGGCGTATTCGTGGCGCTTGGCTTTGGTGTAGCCGTCATGCTCGGTATTGCGGTTATCGTCGCCATTGGCGTGCTTATGGGAGGCCTGCTTGTATCGGTGAGCGTCGCTGATATGGCAGGAGTAGCGGGAGCAATTTCCGTCGTCAGAGCAGTTGCAGCGGTTGAAGTCCCGGTAATTTCTAGCAATGGTGCAGCAACTGTAGGCGATATTGCAGTTGGTGACTCAACTTGACTCGTGGTCGTCGGAGCGGGCGTTATTGTTTGCGTTTTGATCAAGGCCTGCGTAGGCCCGTCAGTCGGCGCGCTGGCAGAAGGCGTGGGGGTCGCTTCCGCAGGCAGTGTCACTGTTGCTAGTGTCACAGGCGTTTCGCTTGGCATGGTAGCTGGTGTCTGAGGCTCCGGTGTGTCACGAAAAGCCGGCGCTTCCACTTCAATTGTCGGGCTAACTGTGGGCATTGCAATTGTGGCAGTCGAGGTGATGGCAATGGCGCGCTTTGTTGCGCTTGGAAGCGCTGTCGCTGTTTCATCGACGGCCGGGAGAGCAGTCAACGTAGCGGTGATTGTGGCTGAGGCTGTCGGTTGGTCGGTCACTCTGCGCTCGGATGTGGCGGTTGCGGCAGTTGCGGCGGGCGCAACGGAAGTTTCTGTCGCCGAGGGCACGGGAGAAGATGTCCCTGTGAGCGATACAAGGTCAGTAGCCTGGGCAGAAGGAGTAGGCGATACCTCGATGCGCGTCGCCCGAGTGCTTGGAGTCTGGGATGCTACATCGGTTATTGTAGCGGCTTCGGTCACCTTGGCGGGAGTGATGGTTGGGCTTATAGGCAAGGGCGGGTTCTGTGTGGATGATGCCAGCAGAATCGCAAAGAGGGCGGCAAACAGCAGCGATACAGCCGCAAGCAGAGCTACGACAAGCTCGTTGCCGATGTTGCGCCGCATAGGCTATTCCTCGATTGATGCGGCCAATTGCAAAGGCAACGCTAGATGAAAGACTGAACCATCGCCCTGATCGCTGGTAACCCACAGGTCCCCGTCACGGGCGCGAAGATAGGCTCGGGCGATACTCATTCCGACCCCGGCATCGCCCAAGCCGTCAATGCGCGGGTAAGCGCTTCGATACTTTCTGGCAAAGACGCGAGGCAAATCTGCTTCTGCGATTCCACCGCCTCGATCGTAGACCAATATTTCCAGCGCGTCGATGGGTTCGGCGGCGTCTGCCAGACGCAGGCGACCAACTTTTGCGCTAATTCTGATCTGTGAACCGGAGGGCGACACTTCGCTGGCATTATTGACAAGGCGGCTGAGAATCTGCTGCAGGCTGACCGCGTCAGCGCTGACCGGGGGCAAATTATCATCGAGGGACAACTCGATCTGGAGCCTCTTCTCGTCCAATTGCTCCGAACGCGAACGAACAACCTCGTCAATGATGCTCAGGACATCAATATCGGCGTGTGAAAATGTTGATCTAGGAGAATCAAGATCAGCAGCCTGTTGCAATTCATCAAGCATGCGAACGAGTTTGTTGAGGTCCTCTGACATGAGTTGCAATACTTGCTGCTGCGCGGAGCCGAGTATGCCCAGCGATTCGGCCAGAAGCAGATCGGTGTAATCGGACAAGGACATTAAAGGCGACTGCAAGTCTCCGATTACATTGTTCAAGACGTCCTGCTGCCAAGCTATATGGCCTGCTGTCGTTGCGACAGCTTCCGATTGCAACTTCGGATAAACTTCGCGCGCGGTCTCAAGCTCTGTACGCGCATCGCTCAATTCCAGAGCCAATTCTTCTCGCTGCTCGACTAGGCGCACAACGGTCGCATGTAGCTCGTCAATTTCCTGTTGCGCATCCGCTGTGTCAGCCGACATCACTCCGCCTTCAGCCATTGCCGCGGAGGCTTTCGCCGTGAGTTGATCGCGAAGCTTCAACAAGTTGTCACGCTCCTCGATTAATTCACTTATGCGCTGCTGTACAACTTCTTGACCTTCCTCATCCGCGGAAAGCTGGTCACTCAATTGTTCATTCTGCGCATGTAGCTCGGCCTTTTCTGCTTCGGCCTGTTCTAGCTCGGATTGCAATTGCTGTTGTTGCCGACGCATTTCCTCACGCGCATTGAGTAGTTGTTCGTGATCAGCGCTAAGATGTTTGAATTGACGTTCCAACTCTTCTCGATCGTCGCCGTCGGTGGTCTTAAGCTTTCGGCGTTCGTTTACCAACACTGCCCGGTCTTCGTTCAACTCGGCGAGCTGCTTGCTGAGTGTTTCCCTTTCCGCGTAAAGTTGAATCAATAACTGAGTTATGTTGCTGTATCTGCCGCTTAGGCTCAAAGACTCCAGTCTCGCAGCGATTGAATCCAGCCGTCTTTGCTGTTGATCGCGTTCCAATTCCAATTGTGCTATTTCATCCGCCATGCTCTGCAATATGGCGGTCATGCCGTCAGTTGCGGCGGACTTGCTCATGATCAATACAGCATTGATTTGCCGGCGCAAACGGTCGCGCGCGCTTACAAGCAGATTGTATTCTTTGTGCAAGTACTCACGAATGACTTGGGCGAGCGTCTCTCCGCTGCCAATGTTGACTACGCGCAAGACGGTCTCCGCATCGAGTAGATCGTGCGCGCTCAGTTCACAGATGTCGCGCAAGTGCGCCTGCTCGTCAAAGTTGGCGGTCAATCTTCTTACGGCGCCGGGATCGCCGTCGGCAGCGACAAGGCTATCGAGCATACGGATCTGCTGTTGTTGCATTTGTTGTTTCAATTCAGCAATTTGGGATACAAGACGAGAACTCCGCTCTACAATCGGTTCGAGGCTCGTTTCCAATTCCTGACGGTTCGTCTTGAGCGCGGCTGGATCCGCGGCCGTTTCGCCAAGTTTGTCAGCGATCAGGTCGATACGCTGCTCTTCGGCTTGAGAACTGGAATCTGCTGTTACCGCTGTCCATGCGAGAATGTGCGCCGCGACGATGCCGATATCGCGAAGGGATTCGATATCTTGAATAGACAGGTCCGTCTGTCGGTATGGCAAGGAGACGAGCAACACTGCCATCAATTCGCCATCCAACGAAAGAGGTTGCACATATACGTTGCACACTGGAGAGATGTTCAAGCGCCGGAAGAGATCTTCCAGCTCACCAGCGTGGTATTCGGGAAAGAGGATCGTTTGCTCGCCCCGTTTTGAGGCTTCCAAGAGCGTGGGCTGTTCGTTGAGATTGAGCGAAATGCCAGTAAGGGTCCGGTCCGCTACCCGGTCGTAGCCTGCAATGACATCCGCATACTTGTTCTCTTGCGCGCGGATCAGCACGCAGACATCGGCGCCCAAGGACTCCAAAGTAGACTTCACGATTTGTTCTGGCACGAGCGTTCCATCGCGATTGTCGAGCATCATGCCAATAGCGTTCAATAGTTTCTGGGAGTCGCTATAGACTGGGGCGGCGGCGAAATTCCAGGACGAGGAGGCAGCCGAAAGCGGATCTTGCGCTGGAGCGACAACATCGGATGGTGTCTGTCCTAGCGCTGATGAGGGCTGTGAGGCGGCCAGCACGACCTCTACCAAGCTGTTCTCGAGCAGGGAAACCGCAAAGCGATAGATAATCAAAGGAAAGAACGCGAGCCCGGCAACGTATGCCAACCGAGCGCCACCGAGATAACTGCCGGTCATATCGCCTAGCGAGAGTTGATACAAGTCCAAGCCGTTGCCCAATACCAGCAGAAGGAAAAACAGCATTTTGAGAGGCGCATCCACGATGTTGTTGATGTTCAGCAATGTCAGAATCGCGCCAACGATTGCGATCGTCACTGGCACAGTTGACCATACAAACGCGAATGAGGTTTGGTTGAATGCGCTGGTTCCACCAGACTCGGCGAGCCAACTGCCGGACGTGTTTAGATAGAGCAGCGCCAGCACAAATGTCACAGCAAGAACAAATAGATTGGACCGGTTGCGCCAGCGAACAAAGTCGGCGCTGAGGAAAGCCCATGTGAGCACAGACAAGGTGACGGCGTAGGCCAGGCGTTCCAAGGGCGGCATGAAACGATTGGCATCCAGCGCGGCCGATTGGGCGAGCACGGCGGCCGCCAGCATAACCAGCCAGGCGGCCACCAGAGCGGCGGCGGTAATGAGATAGCGACGAGTTGAATGTTCGTAAGGAAAGCGAGTGCGGTGACCAAATGCCAAGAATAGCGCGCCCAAGCTAAAGGCTATCACCAATAAATAGAACAGCAAGTCGCCCGGGAATTCGACAAAGAGATTGAGGATGTCTAGCGGTGTTCGTGACAATTCACACCATCCATATTGACCTGCCAGCCGGGCAAGCCAAGCTGCTGTTTGGATGCCTGTCGCAGACCTGCAACCGTGACAAACACATACCACCCGCCAGGCAGTCTGGTTATCGAGTCAGTATAGCATAAGCATGAATAGCGTACTTACAGAACGGCACAGACCTGCTGGCAATGCCTCGTTCAAGGTAGTGTGGATTGCTGTTGACGCTGGAAGAGCAACATTCTACACTCAGTGCGGCGCCTAAACAATCGAAGCGACTATGATGACCCGACAGATTGCTGCCCTGCTACGCAGGTTTCCTTTCCTATTGCAACTGCCCTATCAGGTTTTTAGCCGAGCGCAAGCCCGTTATACCGTTGGCGTTGCCGCGGTCGTTTTCGACGATCACGATCGGGTCTTGCTGGTCGAACATGCCTACCATCCGCACTTTCCCTGGGGATTGCCCGGCGGCTGGGTTGACGCTGATGAGGACCCGGCAAAAAGTGTATTGCGGGAGCTTAAGGAGGAATTGCAACTCGAGGCGAAAGCCCTGTGTGTTGTGCATGTTAATAAGACCGCGCCAAATCATATTGACCTTGCTTTCCTCTGTGAAGCGATGAGCCCGGTCAGCAAGCTGAGTCATGAACTGCTTGGCTATGAGTGGATAGGCAGGGAACATTTGCGGAACTTGAAGCCTTTTCATCATCGTGCGATTGAGGCGGCCCGCGCGCTACGAAGAAGGAGCGTGGCATGGGATCAAGCCTGAGTTCTCGCCGTCGCCGAAAGGGATTTCCCTTTTTGCTTACGTTTTCAGCTCTCTGTATCGCTGCGGCCAGCGGATTGCTCGTTTATGATCTTGTGGTTTTCAGCCGGCGTGAACAACAGTTGCCCGCCGGTGTTACGGTCGCGGGCATCAGCGTTGGACACTTGAGCGAGCGGGACGCCGTCGCCCGCTGGGAACGGGCTTACGCAGAGCCTATCCTCATGCTGTACACCGATAGAATTGGGGAACATCCGATTCAATTGCATCCTGATCAAGTGGGTTGGCGTATCAGCAGTGAGCCGATGCTGGCGCGCGCCTTGGCTTCCGCTGTTGAAGGAGGCGGTTTCTGGCGGCGATTTCTCGACTTTATGTTGGGCATTGAGTTGACAGTACCGCAAGATATTCCGCTTGTCGCCGACTATCAAGATAATGCGCTGGAAGCCTTCTTGCGCGATGTTGCAGCGCGCTATGATGATCCGCCGGGCAAAGCAACTTTCGATTTGGAAACACTTCGGGTCTATCCCGGCGCCAGCGGTTACGCTTTAGACATAGCCTCGGCCATGACATCGGTGGATGCCACGCTCCGTTCAGCTGATCAGCGTAGCGTTCGCCTACCCGTCAGTGATCTTGGCAACGGTAGGCTGGACTTGGGATCCTTGGAGGAACTCATAATCAACTACTTGGACAATCAGGGCTTCATCTACGACGGGCTAAGCACGGTGGCTTCCATCTATATTTTGGATTTGGCGACCGGTGAAGAAATCAACATACTGGGCGACGTGGCTTATTCGGCGGCAAGTACAATCAAGGTGCCGATCATCATCGAGTATTTTCGCCGGCTGGATCGCGAACCTACAGCCGGGGAAGCCTGGCTCATCGCCAATTCACTGCTTTGCAGCAACAACAGTTCCTCCAACCTGCTCATGGAAATCATTGGCGGAGGCGATATTTTCACCGGTTTGCGCAGCGTTTCCAATACGATCCAGGCAGTAGGCGGGGGCAATTCTTATATCACGGCGCCTTTCTTCCTCGGCGTGGAAGGTCAGGCTCTTGGCTCGATTACAGCGCCGGCGACGACGCCTAATGAGGCTTTTGACACAGAGCCGGACCCCTTCAATCAGACGACTGCAAAAGATTTGGGCACAATTTTTAGCCTGGTATATGACTGCGCGCATTACGATTCCGGCTTGGCTTTGGCTCTGCCGCAAGGGCAAATCACGCAACAGGAATGCCGACAGATCCTGGAAGTCACCAGCGCTAATGATCTTGAACGCCTTCTGCAAGGCGGCATCCCGCCCGATGTGCGTATCTCGCACAAGAACGGTTGGATATTCGATACGGTTGGCGATGCCGGCGTTGTTTATTCGCCAAATGGACGGCATTATGTGATATCGGTATTTCTCTGGGAACAGACAGAATTTCAAGACTACGAAAAGCTATGGCCCCTGGTGGAAGAGATATCGCGCGCTGCATGGAACTTTTTCAATCCTGAGCGCGCTTTGCTGCAGCCGCGGACGGATCTGCCGCCGAGCGCGATCGAATGCGAAGGGAATTACTTGCCGCCGAACGCAGAAGCGGTGGATCTCGATGACATCAACAGTTGGAAGCGAAACCGGTGAATTCGAATGTGATGAGGGACCCGCGTCAGAAGCTGGCTAGGGCGTCGGCTTGGGATTCGAATATGCGGAAGATCTGATCCAGCCCGGACATTTCCAGGGCAGCGCGAACGTGGTCAGAGGGTTGGGCGAGGCGCAGATCGCCTTTGGCGCGCCTGACGCGTTTTAGGGCGGTGACCATTTCCCAGAGTCCATCTTGCCCCATGTTGGTTACACTCTGCAAATCGAGCACCAGGAATCGTTTACCCGCTTCAATTTCGTATTGCAAGAAGGAACCCAATTGCTCGGCGCTAATCCGGTCGATATTTCCGCCGGCTTCGATTATCAGGATGTTGCCTTGTCTGGAACGCTCGATCCTCATTGTCTGTATCTCCCTTCGGGGCAAACGTGTTAGAATGCACTTGTCGAAGCAAGAGTGCTGATATCACTATGGACTGGAATTATGTTGCGCTGATAGCTGTGACCGCCGCTCTGTTGCTGGTGATGATCCAGCGCACGGAACCTAAGCGACGACGCCTGGCTATTTTCTTTGTGGCGGTATGCCTGCTTGTCATAAGACATAATGCCTTCCTCAAAGGCAATCTTCATGACGAGACGCTCGTGGCATTTCTCATTGCGCTCTTGTTAAGCTTGCTGTTTTGGCTGCTCATTGGCCGCTACAACCCGATCAAGAGCGAAGACAACGTTCAGGTCTTAGGCATGGACGACTGAAGCATTCTTCAACGATCAGCTGATGATGTTGATTGGAATGACATCGGCGCCCTGCAGCATCGCGACGCTAATGCGCGCCGCCACAATTTCGGACAATTGCCGAAAGGCGCGGCCCGCCGGTGAGTCCGGATTATGAATCGAGACCGGTCTTCCATAGTCGCCGCCTTCACGGACATTGGCCGCCAGCGGCAGCCGGCCCAGGAAGGGGAAGTCCCGGCTTTCAGCGAATGCTTCGCCGCCGCCATTGCCGAAGAATTCGCCCGCCATATTTTCTATCACGCCCAAAACCGGCACTTTGAGTTGATCAAACATAGCGGCCGCGCGAATCGCATCGGCGACAGCAACCGCTTGCGGCTGTGTGACGATGATGCTGCCGGTCAGCGGAAATGATTGCGCCAGCGAGAGCGGCGCATCACCTGTGCCCGGCGGCAGGTCAACGATCATGTAGTCCAGCCTTCCCCATTCGACATCGGTGAAGAATTGCCGTATCGCGCTATGAAGCATGGGACCGCGCATGATCATGGGCTTGTCCGGCGTCGTGAGGAAGCCAGTGCTGATCAGCTTGACGCCGTATACTTCCAGCGGCTGCATTTTGTTGTTTGCCACTTTGGGGCGTCCGCTGCCCAAGCCAAACATCTGCGGGATATTGGGGTTGAGAATATCGGCGTCGATCAAGCCGACGCTAGCGCCGGCATCGGCCAGGCAGACAGCGAGATTGGTCGCCACGGTGCTCTTGCCTACCCCACCCTTGCCGCTGGCGATGGCGACGATGCTGTTCATCGGCACATCAAGTCGGCCGTGGATGCGCCGGTCGGTTGGGACCTGCGCGTCCCAGTTAATGCGAACCTGGTCGATGCCTTCGACTTTTCCAAGCAAAGCGGCGTTGCAGCGTTCGATGAAGACATCCTTCAGCGGGCAGGCCGGCGTGGTCAAGACAATGGTAAATTCCGCTGTGCCTTCCCTGATCGACAAATCGCGCACCATATCCAGCGACACGATATCTCGGTTTAACTCCGGCTCAATCACGGTTGAAAGCGCCTGCATCACGCGTTCGTCAATGCTGCTCATCATTTGCCTCTGGCTACTCCAAGGAATATGGCTTCAATATACCACCGAATGCGAAAGTACGAATGTCGGGTCGCCCGCATGTTGCGGTTCGAGGGAAAGTAGTCGGATTCCAATATCTAACGAGAGAGTTGTAATCCTTACAGGCCTTGTCCGGTACTCCATTAAAAGCACCGGCAACTGATGTTCGCTACACTGATCTCCGACAGCTACAGGTCCGTCCTTCGCCGCTACGGGTCTCGACAAGAGAAGCCGGAAATGTTTTTCCATTGTCTGTGTCCTGTCAAGTGCATTACGTAAGATAAGCAAAGGATGAAAAAAGGGTGAAAAAGGATGAACCGGGTATCAATTGTGGATATACAGAGGATGAAAAACCTAAGGTATTTTGCAGCATATTTGCCAGATTCTATCGATACAGTATTGATATAGCAGGGTTTTCGGGCTGAAATGCCGGATTTTGCGCGATAGAAGTTTTGCTTAGGTTGGAATCATCATGTTTTCGGGCTAGATGCCGGATGGGCGATTTGGGATTCATGATGATCATTATAGCAGAAGTCAGCCGGAAAAAGCGACCATATGTTCGCGTATGATGCGGGAGTGTCCGGGCGCCGCCGGCTCGTTCCTACGGATTTCTTATCGGGTGGGGAAGAAACAGGCCAGGCGAGTCATTGACTGCTTTTAGCGGCGCGGCGGGCTTTGCGTTCGAGCGCTTTGCGGCGGCGCTCTTCGCGTTTAGCGTCGTCCTCGGACCAAGGCGTGGCGCCTTCCGCAGCAGGAGCGGGTGTTGAAGTTGCGCTCGCATCAGGCGCTGCGCTGCTAGCGGGAGCGGCTGCCGTCACCGTTGTAGCGGCCGGTTCCGCTGCTGGTTGCGGCGATCTGCCACGCGCGCTTGACGCACCACGGCGCGCCTCTTTGGCGGCATCCTTGTGCTCCCAGGTTCCGCGCACGAGCATTTCTTCGTAGGCGCGGGTCGGGGCGATGCCGCGCCAATACGAGTTGGGTTTGGACAGACGCTCTTTGTCGTGGATGTGATGGGTGGTGCGGTCGTAGCTGGCCAGTTCGTAATCGTGATCCATCTTGATCGCGTCAAAGGGGCAGTATTCGGCGCAGTAGCCGCAGTTCATGCAGATGTCGATATCTATGAAGAAGGCTTCGGGTTCCGGCACGGGACGCCCGGTCACCGGGTCATTGCCGCGCACGATCCAAATACATTGGGGCGGGCAAACCTTGGCGCAGATGCCGCAACTCGTGCACCAGTCCTTGCCAGCGCGCGTGGGATGATCCTCATCCTCGAGGATCAGAAATGGCACGAAACGGAATCGTTCCGGGACGGCGATTTTCTCGTCAGGGTATTGTACGGTGATAACGCCTTTGGTCTTAGTACCCTGCCGTATGCCGAAGTTATCGGTCGAGTGATGATATTTGCGGAAACCGTAACGCACATCGTCAACGTAGGACTCGACGAAGTGGCGCAACGTCAGCAATAGTCCCTTTGCCAATCCGGTCCCGTACATGCGACCTCCTCAAATTTTTGCCGCCCCCAGCAGAACCGGCTAACGGTCGGTTTCGCCGAGAACGATATCAATGCTGCCCAGAATGCCGACGATGTCCGCCACTTTGTATCCCATGCTCATGTGCCCAAGGGGCGTCAAGTTGATAAAGCTGGGCGCGCGGACATGATAGCGCCAGGGATTCGACGAGCCGCCTCTACCGCCAGCTGAAACGATATAATAACCGAGCTCGCCCTTGCCGTTCTCAACGCGGCCGTAAGCCTCGCCATGCGGCACGCGCGGGGCATAGGCGCCGGGCTTGCCATCGGCCCAGATGGACTCGCCTTTGGTTGCTTCGAGCCGCGGCAGAATCTGCCGCAGTATTCTTACGCTTTCGCGCAATTCGGTCACACGGACTCGATAGCGCGCGTACATATCGCCTTCTTCTTCGACGGCGATATCAAAATCCAGTTCGGGATAGATGCTGTAGGGATCGGCGCGGCGGATATCATAGGCGACGCCGCTCCCCCGCAGCAGAGGTCCGGCGGCGCTGAAGTTGATGGCGTCTTCGGCGTCCAAGACACCGACATCAACCGAGCGCTCCAGGAGGATCTCATTTTGCGTGAGCAGCAATTCCAATTCGTCGATGGTGCGCGGGATGCGCTCATTGATCATCTCGGTGAGGAACTGCATCGTGTTGTAGTCGCGCACCCGATCGTTGGTCAGGTTGGCGACGCTCTTGATCCGCTCGGGTAAGTCGCCGAAGAGGCCGCCAAAACGCATGTAGTTGCACATCATACGGCTGCCGGCGACCGCTTCGAAGAAATCGAGGATGCGTTCGCGCTCCTGGATGAAATAGAGCACCGGCGTGAAGAAGGCGCCGATGTCGTTAAGCCAGAAGCCAATCGCCCACAGGTGATTGACGATGCGGCTCAATTCCACCATCATCACGCGCAATGCCTCGCAACGATAAGTCGGCGGATTGTATTTTCGACCCAGGCTCATCAACTGCTCGACCGCCAGCACATAGCCGTGGTTATTGCCCATGCTGGAGATGTAATCAAGGCGGTCGGTGAAGGGGATATTGTGCAGGTAGGTGTTGCGTTCGCCGATTTTCTCGTGATTGCGGTGCAGGTAGCCCATGACCGGTTCAAGCGAAGTGACGGTTTCGCCATCAACCGTCAGCACCATGCGAAAGACGCCGTGCGTGCTGGGATGATGGGGACCCATGTTGACAACCAGCTCGTTGGTCTCGAAGCCGTCCTTGTCCATGATGCGCTCGATATCAACGCCGAGTCCGAGCGATTCGTATACGGCTGTTTCCGAGCTATCCATCAGTCGGTTGAGGTCGATATCCGGCGGATAGGTCACGTTTTTGCCGAAGACATTTTTCTCTTCGGAGCGGTGGACGTGCCCGCCGGGCCAGCGGTTGTCGAAAGGTTTCTTTTCTTCTTCGTAGTAGGCTTCCCGCCAATCCTTGCGCATGGGATGACCGTGGAAGCCTTCCCACATCAGGATGCGCTTGAGGTTGGGGTGCCCCGGAAAACGAATCCCGTAGAGATCCCAAGCTTCGCGCTCCTGGAAATCCGCGCCGCGCCAGATCGAAGTCAGCGACGGGATCGAAGGATTCTCACGATCGGTCTGGGCTTTGAAGACCAAGGCGCCGCCGCCGCTGGTCCGATAGGCATGGTAGACCATTTCCATGTGGTCACCTTCGCCGAGGTAATCGACGGCCGTCGCGCTGGACAGATAATCAAAGCCTAGATCGTCGCGGATGATCCGGGCGACTTTCAGTAACTGATCAGAGTCGACAATCACGCCCGCATAGCCGTCGCGGTCGTCCAACTTTAGCGCATGGGGGTGGCTGGACTTCAGATAGGCGATGGCATCGTCGATGGACGCGGATTCGATTGGTTGCTCAGGCGCCGTTATGACGTTCTCCATTCGGGACTATTCCCCTTCCGCTTGTGCTGCCCGGCGGGAGGCGCGCAAAGCCTTACGCGCCAAGGCACGGAGGCGGCGCTTCTCGCGTATGTCTTCCGCTTCTGCCCAGGGTGTGCCGCCGGTTGGCAAGACCACGCTCAGCGCGTCCGTATCGGCTGGCGCAGCTTCGGCGACGACTCCGGCAGTTTCCGCTTTCGCAGCGACCATCTGCGTGACCGCCGGGAGTTCGCGACTGCCCAGGAGTTCCATGTCACGGGCGGCGGATTCCGCTTGGCGGCGTATCATATCCATTTGGCGGGGATCGATAATGTCCGGTCCGAGCACGGGTACTGGCGTTGGCTCGGCCGGTCCGACGCCGTACCAAGGCACATCGTCGCCGTTAGCGATGCTCTGGCCGTCGATTTTCCGCTGCAAAGCGATCATGCCATAGAGAAGCGCTTGCGGTGTTGGCGGGCAGCCGGGCACGTAAACATCGACCGGCAAGTACTTATCCATGCCGGATACGACGTTGTAACCCTCTTTGAAGGGACCGCCGCCGCTGGCGCAAGCGCCCATAGCCAGCACATATTTCGGCTCGGGCATTTGGTTATACAGGCGCACGATAGGGACGACCATCTTTTTCGTCACGGTGCCAGAGACGATCATCAGGTCGGCCTGTCGCGGCGTAGCGCGCATGACCTCGAAGCCGAAGCGGGAGAAATCAAAGCGGGAAGAGGCGGTGGCGATCATCTCTATCGCGCAGCAAGCCAAACCAAAGAGCATGGGCCACATGGAATTGCGCCGGCCCCAATTGTAGAGTTGGCTCAAGCTGGTGATGGCGATATTGTCTTCAAGTTCGACCGGAACGGGGAACTCGATTGCGTTGAGTTCTTGCAAGTTCAGTTCCATTTAGACACCGATCTCCTCATACCAGTCGCGAAGGATCGCCCTAAGTATAGCATCGTTTGCCCATGACGGATCGTCGGCGAAGCCGGGCAAACTGGTGATGCGCTGGCTCAAGTCGTCCAAAGTCACCGTCTCCAAGTTGACATCGGGATAGGTCTCCATCAAAGCCAGGACAATCTCGTACGATGAATCCCAATATAGTTCGGAAACCGACATATTCCGCTGCCGAATATACTACCGCACGGTCTGTGCCTTAGAGCTACCCAAGCTAAGACAGTCTGTACGTAACGAGATAAGTATAGAGACGCGCCGGTAGATTGTCAAGAATTTCACAAACGGAAAGTTAGCGCGCATCGAGCACGATTGCGCCACGTCGATCGACCCGGACCGACCTGGCGTCACAGCGCATGCCGACTTCGCTATAGACTGATTTCATCGCTGAAACTGTAGCTTCGGCGACAGACTGGCGATCGCAGACGGCGCAGAGAGTCGGTCCGGCGCCGCCTATGAAAACCGATATGGCGCCAGCCTGCTTCGCCCTCGCGCGAACTTCATCAAGCATTGGCATCAGAAAAGCGCGCGCTGGCTCAATGACTTTATCCTTTTCCATCGCGGCGCCCAGCGCTTTTAAGTCGCCGCGATGCAATGCATCCACCAACTGCGCCACGGCGCCGGACTGATGAATCATTGTTTTCAGCGAGATCTGCTTAGGCAAGATCTCTCTCGCGCCGTTTGTCGGTACTTGTACAGCTGGCGTCGCCAAAGCCAGATGGAGTTCGTCGGGGATGGGCAGAAACTGGATCGCGTCCACCGTGATGCCGGCGACCAGGATGATGCCGCCGAGTAAAGACGGCGCGACATTATCAGCATGGTAGCCGCTGACGAGAGCCTCGCCTTCAAGGCAGAATGGCAGCAAGTCCTGGCGGGCGAAGGGCTCGTCCAAAAGCTTATTAAGGGCAACGACAGCCACGACGGCGCTGGCAGCGCTGCTGCCCAAGCCACTCGCAAGCGGCAAGCCCTTGATCAGTTTCATCTTTAGTCCGCGTTTCTCTCCGACCTGGTCAAGGAGCGCGCGCGCGGAAACTGAGGCGACATTTAGACCTGGATCTCGCGGCAGCTTGCCACCGTCTCCCTGAATATCGGTGATGACAATTTCAGGGGAATCTTGGAATTCGACGATGGCGCGATCTCCCATGCCCTCAAGTGCCATGCCAAGAATATCAAAGCCGACGCCCAGGTTGGCGACTGACGCCGGGGCGTAGGCTTCTGCTCTGGAAAATGCCATGGAAGGTCGTTATCCTTGCCGCGTTATATGCTGAGTGAGGTCACACAAATGTCAAGCATACTACAATGTATGGATTGCCCTCAACAATACCCAATTCAGCGTGTGATCTACACTTGCGAGGCTTGCGGCGGCTTGCTGGATGTCAAGCATGATTTCAGCGCCATTGGCAAGACGATTACGCCAGGACTCTTTGACGAGAGGCTTGGCACTTTTGGCGCGCCTTACAATAGCGGCGTTTGGCGCTACAAAGAGCTGGTCTATCCCGGTGTAGATGACCAGTTAGTTGTCAGCCGGATGGAAGGCAACACCAATCTCTACGAGTTGCCGAGGATAGGCGCCTATGCCGGCCTCGATACGATCTTCCTCAAACACGAGGGTGAAAACCCGACCGGCTCGTTCAAAGACCGCGGGATGACCACTGGGGTAACGCAGGCAAAGGCTCTGGGCATGGAGCGCGTCGCCTGCGCTTCAACCGGCAATACCTCCGCCTCGCTGGCCTCTTATGCGGCGCGCGCCAACATGCAAGGCATTATCTTTTTGCAGGATCAGAAAATCGCCTTGGGCAAACTGGCGCAAGGTATCGCTTTTGGGGCGACCTGCTTACAGATCAATGCCGACTTCGACCGCAATATGGAATTAGTGCAATTGGTAGCGGAACGGCTGGGCATTTACGTCTTGAATTCGGTCAATCCGTTTCGGCTGGAGGGACAGAAGTCCATCATGTTTGAGGCGCTGCAGCAGTTGCGCTGGCAGGCTCCGGACTGGATTGTGCTGCCCGGCGGCAACCTGGGCAACAGTTCGGCTTTCGGCAAGGGATTGCTGGAGATGTTTGAGGTCGGTCTGATTGATAGATTGCCGCGGCTGGCTATTGTGCAGGCGGAAGGCGCTAATCCGCTCTACCGCTATTTCCGCGCTGGCTTCAAAAACTTTGCGCCGGTCAAGGCGGACACTATCGCCACTGCCATCAAGATAGGCAACCCGGTCAATCTGCAAAAAGCGATCCGCACCCTAGAATGGACAAGGGGCCTGGTCGAAGAAGTCAGCGATCAACAGATAATGGATGCCAAAGCCGTGATTGATAGCGTCGGCATCGGTTGTGAGCCGGCCTCCGCCTGTTCGGTAGCGGGTACGAAGAAGCTGGTCGAGCGCGGCATCATCAAGCGCGGCGATACGGTTCTTGGCGTGTTGACTGGTCATGTCCTGAAGGATCCCGAAGCGACAATCGGCTACCATGCCGATCAGATTGAAGGCATCGCGCCCAGCTATCGCAACCAGATGTTGCGGGCGAAAGACGATATTGACGAGATCGTCAGGCTCCTTAACTAATCAGTAAGGTCTACTCTTGGGTCGCTCGAATCGCTACATCCAATCCCATCAACCATATTCACCCATACGCGACCATTTAGTCGCCTGTTCCGAGCAAACTTCTGCTACCCTGTCCTTGTACGCGCCTTAACAACCAAATAACGGATTCCGCCAGATTGCCAAAAAAGATTTATCTCAGCAATTGCCGACCACACTAACCGGCTCCAACCCCGGCCTGCGAATGCAAGCCGAGCAATAGCCATACCATTATCCCATTGCTCAGCACTTGCCTACGCGAAAGTGGTCATAAATATCCGCGAGAAATCTAGCGGGCTTGAAACCCCCGGGAGGCAGAAGGCGCCTTGTCCAGCGACGCCTCAAGATCGGCGATGATGTCTTCGGGATCTTCAATGCCCAGGGCAAAGCGCACGAGATTGTCCTTGATGCCGATCGCCAGGCGCTCCTCGCTGCTGAGATCGTAATAACTGAAATAGGCCGGCTGTTCGATGAGACTCTCGGTCCCGCCGAGGCTGGGCGCGATGTACGGTATGCGCAAACGGTCGATGAAGTCGCTTGTGGACTTGATGTCTCCCGCCACTTCAAAGCTGACGACGCCGCCAAAACCGCGCATCTGCGCCTTTGCGATTTCATGATCGGGATGCGATGGCAACCCGGGATAATAGACGCGCTCTATCTTGTGATGCGCTTCGAGAAACTGGGCGACTCGTTGAGCCGCGTCATTCTGATGACGCACGCGCAATGCCAGCGTCTTAAGACCGCGCTCCAATAGAAAGGCTTGATGCGGATCGATGACATTGCCGAATATGCCGCGCGCGTCCTTCAGCGCTTTGATGCGTCCGGCGTCGCCGGCGATAACCCCGCCGAGGACATCGTTATGACCGCCAAAGTATTTGGTGGCGCTGTGCATCACAAAATCTATGCCGTACTCAAGCGGCTTCAAGTTGACCGGAGTCGCAAAAGTTGTATCCAGCAGGGTCATCACGCGGTACTGCTTGCCCAGTTGGACCAGGCGCCGGAGGTCGGCAACGCGCAAATAGGGATTTGTGGGCGTCTCTGTAAAGATGAAACGCGTTTTCCGCGGCACGATAGCCGCTTCGAGCGCATCGTAATCTCCCATCGCGACGATGCTGGTATCGACGCCAAACTTCTTCAGCGTCGTCTCACAGAACTGGCGCGTACGACGGTAGCAGTCGTCGGTCATGATGACATGTGTATCGGGACGTAAGACAGTCAAGAAGAGGGAGGTAACCGCCGACATGCCCGAAGGATAAACCACCGCGTCATCGGCGCCTTCCAGTTGAGCGATGCGCGCTTCAACGGACCAAGTGGAGGGATTGCCATAACGGGCGTATTCTTCGCGGTCCAAATCCCCGCCGTATACCTTCTTGTCCAGGAATTCAATGAGTTCGGCTGTATCAGTAAAGGTATAGGTGGCTGATTGCACGATCGGTGTTGTCATGGCATGGAAGCCCTTCTCGCGGGCTGTACCGCCATGAACCGCATTGGTGCTGTCGCCGATAAAATTTTTGTTTGCAGCGTTACTTGGCTTGTTCATTGTATGATCCTTCCCAACAAAAAAGCCCAAACCGCAGGCTATACGCCAGTTTGGGCTTCCGCGACTTTCAACAAAAAGTGACTGAGGCACAGTCTACGGATTAACCTGAAGTCGAGCGAACCTGTCGAATGCTTCAGGCGTTTACCCTCATCTTCCAGAATTATCTGCCGAACTTAGCACCTTCCCATTGCCTGCTGGGGGTTGCTGTGGCTTCGTCGAGTCGGTCTCTCCGCCACCTCTGGATAAGCGCAAACTTAGTATGTGATTGTTAATTAAGCCAGATTATAACACAGGAATTGGTCGTTTGCAAATTGCTGGCAGCTTGATGCGCAGTTCCAGATTTCTGTGATATTCTAAGAGTTAGCTTCCGACTGTCATTGAAAGATAATCTATAACATGAACGAGACAGTTCTGCGCGTTCGTGGAGGGAGCGCCCTTCAGGGACATATCCAAGTGCAGCGCGCCAAGAACGCAATACTAGCAATGATAGCCGCCTCCATCGTAGTCGAGGATGGAGAGACCGTATTGCGCGAAGTACCCGAGATCGAAGATGTTGAACGCGCCTGTGAATTACTGCGGGCGGTTGGCGCGCGTGTCCATCACGACAGGCTGAGCAAGACCTTGCACATTGACGCGTCCGAAATCAGCAACGGTCTTTTGCCAGCCGATATTGCGTCAAGCTTTCGCGGTTCGGTGCTTTTTTTGGCGCCATTGCAGATTCGCCTGGGCTACGTCGAATTGCCGGGCAGCGGTGGCTGTGATATTGGCACGCGCAAGATAGACTTTCATCATCGGGGCTTCGCCCGTTTGGGCGCGCATGTGCAGTATTTCGAGGATGGGCGCACTGTCATTGACCTCGAAGGCGGGCGCTTCCGCGGGACACTGCTCTATTTAGATTATCCTAGTCATACTGGCACCGAAAACCTGATGCTGGCGGCGGTCCTGGCCGAGGGGCAGACGATTTTGGAAAACGCCTCGGTTGAGCCTGAAGTCATGGACTTTGGCAACTTTCTCAATGCGATGGGCGCGGAAATCCGCGGATTGGGAACATCAACATTAATCATCAATGGTGTGAGTCGACTAAATGCAATTTCCTATACACCCATGCCCGATCGGCTCGTGACCGGAACAATGATGGCAGCTGCGGCGATCACTGGTGGCGATGTGACGATCCATAATGTCGAACCATCGCATTTACGGATTGTGATCGCGAAACTGGAGCAGATGGGCGCGGAGATCACGACAAGTGGCCAATCAATTCGCGTTTGCCGTCCCCACTATCAGCGTTTGAACCCCATCAATATCCAGACGCATCCCTACCCCGGCTTCCCGACTGATCTGCAACCATGTATGGCGGCGCTATCTTGTCTGGCTGATGGCACAAGCTATATTCGCGAGCGGGTATTCGATAATCGCTACGATTATGTTGATGACCTGCTAGAAATGGGCGCTGATATCCTGATCAGTCAGAATGATGTTTGCATAGTCAAGGGAGTTGATCGCTTGCGCCCGGCGAAAATCAGCGCCGACAATATCCGTTCGGGCGCGACTGTTCTCTTGGCGGCTCTGGCGGCAGACGGGGAAAGCATCATCGAGAACGTGTACCAGATTGACCGTGGATACGAGAAGATTGATGAATTGCTCAGCCAGCTTGGCGCCGATATCACGCGGGTTGCGGCGCAGCCGATTCCGCAGCCTGTCTGGTGACCTCTTTCGAGTGCAGGAACGCTGAGGATTTCTAGTTCTGGTTTATAGCTTACTGATAATGGCCGCGGCGAATTCGTCTGTGGACACAGAGTTGTCGCCAGCGCCAGCGATATCGGCGGTCCGAAGCCCGTCAGCCAAGACGGCGTCAATAGCTGATTCAATCGCCGCGGCTTCGGCCTCCAGTTGCAGGCTGTAGCGCAGGAGCATGGCCGCGCTCAGAAACATGCCGATCGGATTGGCTGTGCCCTGTCCGGCGATATCGGGGGCCGAGCCGTGTACGGGTTCGTAGAGTCCGAATTGGTCCGCACGCAATGATGCCGACGGCAGCATGCCCAAGCTGCCAGCAAGTACCGATGCTTCATCGCTGAGGATATCGCCAAACATATTCCCGGCGACGATGACGTCAAAGCTGCCGGGGCGGGTTAGCAGGTGCATGGTGGCAGCATCGACGAGCAAGTGTTCCAACTCGACATCGTCGTATTCCTCATGCACTTCAACAACGGTGCGGCGCCACAGACGCATGGAAGCGAGCACATTCGCCTTATCCACGGAGCAAAGTTTTTTGCGTCGGCCTTGCGCGGCGCGGAAGGCAACATTGGCAACTTGTTCAACTTCGCCGCGACTGTAACTCATGGTATCGAAGGACGCGTCGCCATCGCCTTGTTCCCGCCGCTCACCGAAGTAAATGCCGCTGACGAGTTCGCGTACGAAGAGGATGTCTACATCTTGCAGCAGCTCAGCCCGCAGCGGGGCGTGCTCGACCAAGGCGGGATAGGTCTTGACCGGGCGCAAATTAGCGAAGAGACCAAAATGTTGGCGGAGGCCAAGCAAGCCCCGTTCTGGCTGGACTGTGGCAGTCGGGTCCGACCATTTGGGTCCGCCGACCGCGCCCAGCAATATGGCGTCAGCCTCCTCGCAGATTCTGACTGTTTCGGCGGGCAATGGATCGCCGGTCTCATCGATGGCGATGCCACCGATCAAGCCCTCGACAAAAACAAATTCGTGGCCGTGCTTCTCCGCGATGACGGACAGCAGTTCGGTGGCTTTGCCGACCACCTCTGGTCCGATCCCGTCGCCGGGTAAAACCGCTATTGTCGCCTTCATAAATGAGTTTCTCCAAGCCAATACGGACAGCATTGCAGTTGCATGCCATCAAGTCAGTAAAGCAATCGCTAGTCGTTAAGCACCAATGATTCTAGGTCAGCGCTGATAGTGTCCGCGACCGTCAAGCCATATTCGACGCTATCAACTAGAGCCAGCCAGCTCGCGCAGATAATATCGGTGCCGGCGCCTACCGTGCTCCAGCGTTCGCGCCCGTTGTATGAATCGATTAATACGCGTGTCATGGCGCCAGTGGCGTTTTCGCTATCCAGGATACGGACTTTGTAATCGACCAATTGGATATCGCGCAGGGCAGGATACTGCGGCAGGAGCGCCTTTCGCAACGCCAAGTCGAGCGCATTCACCGGGCCGTTTCCTTCCGCGGCGGTATGCACGATATCGCCGTCGATATCAATCTTGACCATCGCCTCCGCCAATTGCCCTCTTCCGCGCCGATCTTCGACGATGACGGTGAAATCGATAAGGTTGAATAAGGGCTGATAATCTGGCGCTGCACGGCGAAGGCGAACCGCGACTGAAGCTTCCGCGCCTTCAAATACGAATCCCGCGTTCTCCAGTTGCTTGATGTCGTTGAGTACGCTGACGGCTTCGTTTGTGGAGACGTCCAGGCCGAGCTCTTCCGCTTTGCTCAAAAGATTGCCGCGACCCGACAAATCTGAAACAAGGACGCGCGTTTGGTTGCCGACCAACTCGGGTTCGATGTGCTGATAGCTATCGACGTTGCGGCGCATGGCGGCCACGTGAATGCCGCCTTTATGCGCGAAAGCACTCTGGCCAACATAGGGCAAATGTGTGTCGGGCGCCAGGTTGGCGATTTCGGCCACAGCGCGTGACAGATGCGTCAACGCAGCTAGGTTGCCGTCTTGTGCCAGGCAAGGCACAGCCATCTTGATAATGAGATCGGGAATGATACTGCACAGGTTGGCGTTGCCGCAGCGCTCGCCGTAGCCATTGACGGTACCCTGCACATGAACAGCGCCGGCACGGACAGCAGCGAGGGAATTCGCGACGGCGAGCTCGCTATCGTTGTGCGTATGAATGCCAAATTGCGTATCCGGGAATAGCTCATGCGCCCTATAGACAAATTCGGCAACCTCCCAGGGCATCGAACCGCCATTGGTATCACAAAGCACGATGACATCAGCGCCGCCTTCAACTGCGGCCGCTAGAGTATCAAAGCCGTATTCCATATCCAATTTGGCGCCGTCAAAGAAGTGCTCGGCATCGTAGATTACTTCTTTGCCCTGCGCCTTAAGGTAGGCGAGGCTGTCTTGAATCATGTTCAAGTTTTCTTCGGCGGTTGTTTGCAGGACATCAGTGACGTGCAACATGGATGTTTTGCCGACGACAGTCACGACAGGGGTATTTGCGTCTATCAGCGCGCGGATATTCGGATCATCGTCAGGCTTGATACCTTTGCGGCGGGTCGAACCAAAGGCGGCGATCTTCGAATGTTTCAGGTCCAGATGTCGAACCTGGTCAAAATAACCCACATCCTTCGGGTTGGAGCCGGGCCAACCGCCTTCTATATAATCAACACCCAATTCATCCAGCAATTGGGTAATGCGTAACTTATCAGCGAGGGAGAAAGCGATGCCCTCTCTTTGGCTGCCGTCACGCAGCGTGGTATCGTAGACCGCGACTTTCGGCTTCAATTTCGAACTCCTGTCCCGTCCAATCAAGCTGATTCAAGCGGTGGTCGTCACACGCTGCGGATTGCTCGACTCAAATGCCTGAACATCGTCATCCAGCGCAAGCAAATAGCCCAACTGGTCGACGCCATTGAGTAGGCAGTATTTGGAAAAACCATCGAGCGGGAAGCGGACTTCACGTCCGTCCGGCAAAGTCAGCGCTTGCCCTTCCACATCGACGCTGACAGCAGTGCCTGGATCTTCTTCCGCAAGGCTGAATAGCTGCTGCTGCGTATCGACATCGACAATGATCGGCAGCAAGCCGTTCTTGAGCGCGTTGTTGCGGAAAATATCGGCGAAATCCGTGCTTATGACAGCTTTGAATCCAGCGCCCAAGAGCGCCCAGGGCGCATGCTCCCGTGAACTGCCGCAGCCGAAATTGTCGCCCGCGATCAAGACCGAGGCGCCGCGGTATTCCGGCTTATTCAGGATGAAGTCGGGATTGGGTGTTTCTCCATCTTCAAGGTAGCGCCAATCGCAAAAGGCGGCGTTACCCAAGCCTTGCTTGTCCGTCACTTTCAGGAAGCGCGCCGGAATGATCTGATCAGTATCAATGTCGTTTACTGGGATGGCGACGATGCGCCCGTGTATATGCTTCAGTTTCTCCATGACTTCCCCCTTCAATTCAGTCCAGTGAGCATAGTGCGCGGATCGGTCACGGCGCCGGCGACGGCCGAGGCAGCCGCCGTCAAGGGGCTAGCCAAGAAGGTACGTCCGCCTTTGCCTTGGCGTCCTTCAAAGTTGCGGTTGCTGGTCGAGACGGCGTATTGACCGGGCTGCAATTGATCGCCGTTCATGGCGATGCACATTGAGCAGCCGGCTTCCCGCCATTCCGCGCCCGCTTCCCGGAAGATGCGGTCGAGGCCTTCGCTCTCCGCCTGCTTTTTGACCTGCTGCGAGCCCGGCACAACCATCATGCGAACGCTATCGGCAACCTGGCGGCCCTTGATGAATTGCGCCGCCTGCCGCAAGTCAGAGATTCTTGAATTGGTGCAACTGCCGATGAAAACCACATCAATGGATTTGCCCAGCAGCTTTTGCCCTGGCTGCAAGTCCATGTAGGTCAGCGCCTTGTCGAGGGCGATCTTTCTGTTGAAGTCTGTCTCGGCCTCAGGCGTCGGCACAGCCGCATTGATAGGTATGCCCATGCCGGGATTGGTGCCGTAGGTGATCATTGGAATCAATTCGTCGGCGCGCAGGGTGATCTCCTTATCGAAAACAGCGCCATCGTCCGTCGGCAAGCGGCGCCAGTTGGCGATTGCCGCGTCCCAATCCGCGCCGCTCGGCGCATGCTGCCGCCCATGTATGTACTCGAAAGTTGTATCGTCCGGCGCGACCATGCCAGCGCGGGCGCCGCCTTCAATGGACATGTTGCAGACGGTCATCCGCCCTTCCATGCCTAGGCTGCGGATGGCCTCGCCGCGATATTCAAAGACGTGGCCCGTGCCGCCGCCGATGCCGATACGAGAGATGATCGCGAGGATGATGTCCTTGGCGGTCACGCCGTCGCTCAATCTGCCTTCGACATTTACCGCCATGGTCTTTGGTTTATTCTGCAGCAGTGTCTGGGTCGCCAGAACGTGCCCGACTTCGCTGGTGCCTATGCCGAATGCCAGTGCCCCAAAGGCGCCATGCGTACTTGTATGGCTATCGCCGCAGACTATCGTCATGCCTGGCTGTGTGAGACCCTTCTCCGGTCCAATGACGTGCACGATGCCCTGATGCTCGTCGCCAAGGGCGTACATCGGGATGTCAAAATCGTCGCAATTCTTCGTGAAGGTATCGAGCTGTTTCGCCGCCATCACATCCGCAACCGGGATTATGCCCAGATCGTTGCGCGGCGTGGTCGGCGTGCTGTGATCCATGGTGCCGATCGTCTGGTCGGGACGCCGCACTCGTAAGTCGCGTTCGCGCAGCATCGAAAAGGCCTGCGGAGACGTCACTTCATGTACAAGATGCAAGTCGATATAAAGCACGGCTGGACTGTCATCGCTCTGATCGCGCACAATATGGGCGTTCCACACTTTCTCGAACAGCGTGCGCGGTTTTCCGTTGTTGGTCATTTGTGCATCCTTAACACCCTATGATTCTGAATTCGAGAACTCGTCTCAGGATGAAGCGAGCCCAACGGTCGCCACATCGCGATTGGTTTCTGCTTCTCCGTAGCCTGCAGCGGATATCATGCGATTCAAGGCTGCGACATAGGCTTTGACGCTGGAAACGACGATGTCGCTATCGGCGCCGTAACCGCCGAAGGTTCGGTTACTGTTCCCGGGCGAAATACGCACCGTTACCTCGCCCAAGGCATCAATCCCTTCAGTGACAGCGTGCATATTGAACTCAAGCAATTCATTGGGCGCCTGGACGATTTCGTCGATCGCGCGGTAAGAAGCGTCGACCGGTCCGGTCCCAACTGCCGAAACGATGGATTCCTCACCGTCCTGATTCGCCAATTTGACAGTAGCGGTCGGCATACCCATTGTGCCGCAGACAACTTGAATGTCGATCAGACGGAAATGGTCCTCGGGCTTTTGCGCTGCCTCGTCAGCGACCAATGCCTCAAGGTCAGCATCTGTCACGGTCTTTTTCATGTCCGCCAGTTCCTTGAAGCGCCGGAAGACATCCATCAACTCGTCGCCGTCGACTTCGTAGCCAAGTTCCCGCAACCGAACACGCAGCGCGTGGCGGCCGCTGAGCTTGCCCAGAACCAGCTTGCTTTGGGTCAAGCCGACATCTTCCGGCATCATGATCTCGAAAGTCTCGGCATTCTTCAGTACACCATCTTGATGAATGCCGGATTCATGGGCGAAGGCGTTGGCGCCGACAATGGCTTTGTTGGGCTGCACTGGCAAACCCATATAGTTGCGTACCATGCGGCTGGTTTTCATGATCTGCGTCGTATCGACATTTGTACGCAGGTTATAGAAACTCTTCCGCGTGTGGATCGCCATGACAACTTCTTCGAGGCTGGTATTGCCGGCGCGCTCGCCTATGCCATTGATCGTGACTTCGACCTGGCGCACGCCGCGCGTCAAGCCAGCCAGCGTATTGGCCGTGGCCAGACCGAGATCATTGTGGCAATGTACGGACCAGATCACGCCGCTTCCGGGACCGGCGCCGGGCGTTTCATTTATGAGCATTTCCAATGTGTCGGCCCATTCTGCCGGCATGACGTAACCGACCGTGTCGGGAATGTTCAACGTGGTAGCGCCGCATTCCACGGCGACGGCGCAGGCGCGAATCAAATACTCGGTATCCGTTCGCCCGGCATCCATGGGGCTGAATTCCACATCGTCGCAAAGACTCTTTGCCAGGGTAACGGCGCTGCGAATCCGTTCCAAGCCTTCTTCTTTGTCGATCCGCAGCATGGCCAAATGGCTGGGCGATGTGCCGAGGAAAGTATGAATGCGTGGCTTGGCGGCATCCTTGACACCCTCCCAAGCCGTGCGGATATCGCTTTCGACGGCTCGGGACAAACCGGCGACTGAGGGTCCGTCAATCGTGCCGACTTCGCGAGCGATACGCTGCACCGCCCTCAGGTCATCCGGTGACGCGGCTGGGAAACCGGCTTCGATGACGTCAACACCGAGGCGGGCAAGCTGACGCGCGATCTCGAGCTTTTCTGCGCTGGACAAGGTCGCGCCCGGGCTTTGCTCGCCATCGCGCAAGGTGGTATCGAAGATGATGACGGTATTATCGTCGTAAGTTCGTGTAACCATTGGGAGATGCTCCTTTGCTCAATAGAATCCGGTCGATCATGTTGTGCAGCTTGTTCAAGCCACTAAGACCATCTTCTGACATTCAGGCACCTCCTTTCTCAGACACATCTCTCACAATGTCGGCATATTGCGTTCGGCGTCAATCGCTCTGCTTGATGTTCTTGGCATCAAGGAATGGCATCATCTGCCGTAAATCGGCGCCGACCTTCTCTATCAGCAAATCGTGTTCACGTTGTCGCCGGGCGTTGAAATTGGGACGACCTTGTTTGTTCTCATCTATCCACTGCTTAGCGAATTCGCCATTTTGAATGCGCTGCAGCACACCCGCCATCTCTTCCTTGACAGACTCTTCAAATTGGTCACCGGTTACATAACCGCCCTGCTCGGCTGTATTGCTGACGCTGTACCACATATAACTCAAGCCGCCTTCGTAGAGCAGGTCAACGATGAGTTTCAGTTCATGCAGGCATTCGAAATAAGCGACCTCAGGCTGGTAACCCGCTTTGACAAGC
The DNA here is from genome assembly GCA_011523735.1 of Chloroflexota bacterium. Lineage (GTDB taxonomy): Bacteria > Chloroflexota > Anaerolineae > Aggregatilineales > Phototrophicaceae > UBA6055. The sequence goes on along the minus strand of WTGB01000048.1, from coordinate 140,009 downwards.
GTTTCAAAGCTGGCGCGGATCAGTGCCGTGACGCCGCCACAGAGTACAACCTGCTCGCCGAAGAGATCCGTTTCCGTCTCCTCTTTGAAGGTCGTCTCGATGACACCGGCGCGGGTACAGCCGATGGCTTTGGCATAAGCCAAGGCAAGGGATTCGGCGTTTCCGCTGGCATCCTGTTCGATAGCGATCAAGCCGGGCGTGCCCGCTCCTTCGGTGAAAACCTCGCGCACACGATGGCCGGGCGCTTTTGGCGCGACCATGGCGACATCCACGGTAGCTGGCGGCACGATCTCTTTGAAGTGAATGTTGAAGCCGTGTGCGAACATCAGCATAGCGCCTTCCTTCAAGTTGGGGGCGATATGTTCGTTGTAGACGGCGCCTTGGCGGGTATCGGGAATGAGCACCATCACGATATCGGCTTGCTTGGTCGCCTCGGCCACGGTGAATACGCTCAGCCCATCAGCTTCGGCCTTGGATTTGCTCTTGCTGCCTGCGTGCAAGCCAATGATGACGTTTTGGCCGTTGTCGCGCGCGTTCAACGCATGGGCATGCCCTTGGCTGCCGTAGCCGATCACGGCAATAGTCTTGCCACTTAGCAGCGAAAGGTCGGCATCTTTGTCGTAATAGAGTGTTGCCATTTAGGGTGTCTCTCCTGGTTTGAATTGTGAATACTTTGGCACATCACACGGCAAGCAAATGACTTAGACGATACGCCCGTTGCCTTTGCGCGCTTTTGCAGCAGCCTCGGCCAGAGCCCGTCGATTGATGAATTTCGTATCATGGATGCGCGTGCCGCGCCCCATAGACACCACGCCAGTTCGGATCATCTCGACGATGCCGGTCGGGCGTACTTCTTCGATGAATTCCTCGAGAATTGTTTCCGTGCCGACCATCTCAATGATGGCAACTTCTGGTCCAACATCAATGATGCGAGCGGGATAGCGGTCGCAAATTTCGGTGATTGTATTGCGCGATTCGGCATCGTGGTTGCGTACCTTGATGAGCGCCAGGTCACGCTCTACATGGGGTTCATTATCGAGCACGCGAACATCAATGACATTGACCAACTTCTGCAAATTGGTAGCGATTTTCCGGGCATACTCGGGACCGGCCACGACGCGTATGGTCATGCGAGAGATATGCGGTCTGTGCGTCCGCCCCACCGTGAGGCTGTCGATATTGAAGGCGCGCCGGCGAAAAAGACTGGCAATGCGATTTAAGACGCCGGGTTCATTCTCAACCAGCGCCACCACGGTCATCTTGTTTTCAGTCTTTACTTCAGACATCATGCTTCTCCTGGTTTGGGCCGGCGCTTCATATCGTGCAAGTCGGCGCCGGCGGGGACCATCGGATAAACCATTTCTTCTTTCTCGACCACAAACTCGATGAGCGTAGGACCATCAATGCCCCGGGCATAACGCACGGCGTCCTCTATTTCGTCCCTTTGAGTGACTAGACGATTGGGGATACCGTAGGCGTCGGCCAATTTGCAGAAGTCCGGATTCACCATGGGAGTCGCCTGATAGCGCTTTTCGAAGAAAAGTTCCTGCCATTGGCGCACCATGCCCAGGAAGTTGTTATTGATTATGGCGATATTTACGTTGACGTTTTCTTGAACCGCGGTTGCCAATTCACACAGAGTCATCTGGAAACCGCCGTCACCGACTATCGCCCAGATCTCCTCATCGGGTTTGCCGAATTTTGCGCCGATAGCAGCCGGAAAGCCGAAACCCATGGTGCCCAAGCCGCCGCTGGTGAGCAAAGTGGCGGGCCGTTGATGCGGATAATACTGCGCCTCGAGCATTTGGTGCTGCCCAACATCGGTGACCGTGATCGCATCGCCGCCAGTCAGGCGCCAAATGTCATTGATCACCTGCGCAGTAAGCAGCTTGCTCGGCGTCTCATAGTTCAAGATGTCGCGTTCGCTGGAATCTTCTTGCCAGTCGCGGATCCGCCTTATCCAGTCGGGATGGGCTTTCCGTTGCAATTTTGGCAACAACTGTGTCAATACAGTCTTGAGATCGCCAGCAATGCCGACATCGGCTTTGACATTCTTGTTGATTTCCGAGCGGTCGATATCAATGTGGATCTTGCGCGCGTTGACCGCGTACGTTTTCAAATTGCCGGTGACGCGGTCGTCAAAGCGCATGCCCAGGGCAATCAGCAAGTCCGCCTCCTGTATCGCCAGGTTGGAGCAGGCTTCGCCGTGCATGCCCATCATGCCGAGAACCAGCGGATGATCTTCCGGCAGGGCGCCCTTGCCGAGGAGCGTCAACGTGACAGGGATCTGCGCCCGCTCGGCTAACTCGCGCACTTCGCTCATCGCGCCGGACATCATGATGCCGTGCCCGGCGAGGATGATAGGGCGCTCAGCTTCGGCAATCAACCTTAGCGCCGCCTCAATCTCATGCGCTTCCGCGGCTGATGGGGGATGATAACCCGGCAAAACAATTTCAGCTTCCGGGTAGACGAATTCGGTCTCAGCAATCTGGACATCTTTTGGCACATCGACCAGCACGGGACCAGGCCGCCCGGTTCGCGCGATGTGAAAGGCTTCCTTCATGGTATATGCCAGGTCGCGCACATCGGTGACGAGGTAATTGTGCTTTGTTATTGGTAGTGTGACCCCGGTGACATCGGTCTCCTGAAAAGCGTCAGATCCGATCGCGGGTATCGGCACCTGCCCGGTGATAGCCACAATCGGCGAAGAGTCCATCATCGCGGTCGCCAAGCCAGTCACCAGATTTGTCGCGCCCGGTCCACTAGTGGCGATACACACGCCGACCTCGCCCGTTGCGCGCGCATAGCCGTCCGCCATATGCGAGGCGCCCTGCTCGTGGCGAACAAGGACGTGGTGGAGACGATCGTCATATTTCGCCATCGCATCGTAGGTGGGAAGGATCGCCCCGCCTGGATAGCCAAACATGACGTGTACGCCTTCTTTCAACAGGCATTCCATGATGATTTCTGAACCCTTGAGTCTCATCATCGCCTCCTGGAAACCTCGCTCACATTCAAATCCAACAATTTAGGCATTCACATGCGTTAACCAATTGTATTTGTCCGGGGCCTCGCCCGCGGTAATCGCGAAAAATTCTCGCTGTACGGCTTCTGTGATGGGACCACGCTTGCCACAGCCTATAGAAATCCGATCGACAGACTTGACCGGCGTTACCTCGGCAGCGGTGCCCGTGAAGAAAATCTCGTCAGCCATGTAAAGCATTTCCCGTGCGACCGGCTGAAAACGCACTTCGACGCCCTGGTCGGCAAGAATCGTCAAGGCGCTGTCGCGTGTGATGCCCATCAAAATTGACGACCAAGCGCCCGGTGTATAGATCACACCATCGAGGATGACAAAAATATTCTCGCCTGCGCCTTCGCTGACGTAGCCGTTGACATCCAGAGCGATGCCTTCTTGAAAGCCGTTGTCATGCGCTTCCATGCTGACGAATTGACTGTTGACATAGTTGCCGCCCGCCTTGACCAGAGCCATGTGCGTATCGGGCGCCATCCGGCGGAAGGAACTGATTTGAACATCGACGCCCTGTTCGATTGCTTCGGCGCCAAGATACCGGCCCCATTCCATAGTAAATATGACGGTCTCAGTCTGTGTCCGGCCGCGCCCCTCCAAGCCCAAGGCGCCCGTACCGCGGAAGATGATCGGGCGGATATAACAGGAGGCGTGTCTGTTTCGGCGGATAGTTTCAATGATTGCGGCATCCAGCGATTCCGGGGTGTTGTCGTGTTCGATGCGCATGATGCGCGCGCCGTGCATCAGCCGTTCGCTGTGCTCGCGCAGGCGGAAAACCGCGGGACCGTCCGGCGTGTCGTAAGCGCGAATACCCTCGAATACGCTTGAGCCATAGTGCAGGGCATGAGCGCTGACATGCACCGTCGCTTCGTCCCACCTCACAAACTCGCCGTTACGCCATATCCATTCAGCCGTCATGTAGAAGTCCTCTGATTCAAGGTCCGATAAAATCAACGATCGCTCGCTCATTCACAATTTGCAAACAAAGCAAGCGTCCATACTAAAGTCAACGACAAATCCTCGTTGACACGGGTAAGTTGGGTAATTCTGCGCGGTGCTATGGCTGTGCCTGAGATTCATGATGTTCATCTTGGAAATTTCTTCGGTCTGTCCGTCGGTACGATTACAATGCCGGTAAACTAAAAAGCCTCCCGTGGCTTGGGAGGCTCCTTTTTGCTTTCCTTTCGGAATATCGCCCGCCCAAGCCGTTATCGCCCACTGATAATCACGAGGACAATGACAAGCACAAGAATGAGGCTGCTGTTTGCTTTGAGTTGACTGCGCATCTCGCGCCTCGATAAACATGACGAGCGAGGGTAGCCTAGCGAATTTTCTGAGTTCTGTCAAGTAAGTACGATAACTGAAAGGAATCCCACTAGAACTTTCATATAGACTGCCGCGGAATACCTATATAATGTGCACAAAGCTATGAGATTCTTTCCTTTGCTTGCGCGATCTGATCTCGAAGGGCGTCCGGCCCAGTTCCACCAATGGACTTGCGCAGCGCCAGCGACTGTCTGAAATCAAAGACCTCAGCGACATCTTCTTCAAAGCTGCCGCTCACGGATTTCAGTGTGGGGAGATCAAGCTGAGTCAACTCAAGACCGCGCTCGGCAGCCAGGCGCACGATTTCCCCGACCACATGATGGGCTTGCCGGAACGGAAGCCCTTTGCGCACCAGGTAATCCGCGAGATCAGTCGCGAGCAAATCTTCGGTAAGAGCGGCGGCCATTGCTTTGGCATTGATCTGCAAGCTGCTCACGGTCGCCGTAATCACCGGCAGCAAGCGATACATTGTCTCCAGCGAGTCAAAAAGCGCTTCCTTGTCTTCTTGCAAGTCTTTGTTGTATCCGCTCGGTAGTCCTTTCAAAGTTGTGAGGAAACCGGTCAGATTGCCGACGAGTCGTCCAGTCTTGCCACGCATGAGTTCCATCGGGTCGGCATTGCGCTTCTGTGGCATCAGGCTTGAGCCGGTGCTGTAACGGTCGGCGAGCGTGACGAAGCCAAATACCGGATTTGAGTAAATCAGAATGTCCTCAGCCAGCCGGCTTAGATGAATGGCGCATAGTGAAATGCTATAGAGCAGATCGGCGACGAAGTCACGATCGCTGACCGCGTCCAGGCTGTTCGCGCTTGGTCGGTCAAAACCGAGATCAGAGGCAATCTGCTGTCGATCGATTGGAAAAGGGTTGCCAGCCAGCGCGCCCGAACCAAGAGGGCATTCAGCCATGCGTGTTCTGGCGGAATGCAGGCGGTCTCGATCGCGTTCCAGCATCCAAAAGAAGCTCATCAGCCAGTGGGCGGCGCTGATCGGCTGTGCCGGTTGCAAGTGAGTGTAGCCGGGCATCAATGTATCGACATGCGCTTCGGCGACGCTGACGAGCGTAGCTTGCAGCAGTCTGACATCGCCCGCGAGGTTTTCCGCGGCGCGCATCGACCAAAGCCGAAAATCGGTCGCAACCTGATCGTTGCGGCTGCGCCCGGTATGCAGCTTGCCACCGACGGCGCCGATGATTTCTGTCAGGCGTCGCTCTACGGCGGTATGAATATCTTCATCGCCTTCTTGGATTTCAAACATGTCGGAGTCGAATTCTTGCATCACACGCTGCAAGCCAGCAATGATGGTTTCGGCTTCATCTTGGCGGATGACACCAGCATCAACTAAGGCGTGCGCATAGACAATGCTGCCTTCGATGTCCTCGGCATATAGCACATGATCGAAGTCGATACTGTCGTTTAGCGCGCGAAGATCTTCGTCGCTCGGTTCGCTGAAGCGCCCGCCCCAAAGGCTCATCTCAGAGTCTCTCTGTGCGCATTTTCAGTCGCGCTTAAAGCGGCTGTAATCCGGACGCCGGTAATCGGTTAAGTTGCCACCTTCAATTTCCAACATAGCTTCGACCTTGATTGGCAGACCGAACAATTGAATGAAACCATGCGCGTCTTGCTGGTTGTAAACATCTTCTTCGCCAAAGGACGCATAATCCTCGCGATAAAGGCTGTAGGGACTCTTACGTCCGGCGACTATGACGTTGCCTTTGTAGAGTTTTAGACGCACAGTGCCGGTCACGGTCTGCTGCGTTACCGATACGAAGCCGTCAAGCGCCTCACGCAGTTTGCTGTACCACATGCCATTGTAGACCAATTCAGCGTACTTTGGCGCGACCATATCTTTGTATTGCATGGTGTGCTTATCGAGGCAAATACTCTCCAGCAGTTGGTGCGCCCGATGCACGATTGTGCCGGCTGGCGTCTCATAAACTCCACGGCTTTTCATCCCCACTAATCGATTCTCGACGATGTCGGTCCGGCCGATTCCGTGCTGCCCGCCAAGCGTATTGAGCGTTGCGAAGAGATCAACCGCGCCCATCTCCTCGCCGTTGAGGCTGACTGGATTGCCCCGATGAAAACCGATCTCAATGTACTCTGCTTGGTCGGGAGCCTCCTCCGGAGCGCTGGTCATTTGGAACATTAGGCTCTCGGGTTCATTCCAGGGGTTTTCCAGCAAGCCGCCTTCGTGCGACAAATGGAAGATATTGCGATCACGGCTGTATATGTCCTTTTCTGTTTGGGAGACCGGCACGCGGAATTCCTCGGCATAAGCCAGGGCGTCCTCGCGACCACGGATATCCCATTCGCGCCAGGGAGCGATCGTCTTCAGTTTGGGATTCAGCGCCATCGTCGAGACTTCAAAGCGGACTTGATCGTTGCCTTTGCCGGTGCAGCCATGAGCCACTGCGTCAGCTTTTTCCAAAGCGGCGATTTCAACCAAATGCTTGGCAATCAAAGGCCGCGCGAAGGAAGTGCCGAGAAGGTATTCGCGCTCATATACGGCGCCGGCGCGCAAGGTCGGGAAAACGAAATCTGTCAAGAATTCCTCGCGCAGGTCGCGGATGTAAAGCTTGGATGCCCCGGAGGCTAATGCTTTTTCCTCGAGGCCATCGAGTTCTTCCTCTTGCCCCAAATCGGCGCAGAAGCAAACCACCTCGCAGCCATAGTTGTGTTTCAGCCAAGGCACAATAACGGAGGTATCAAGCCCGCCGCTATATGCGAGAATCACCTTCTTCACTTCAGATACTGCCATTGAGCCGCTCCATCTTAATGTCCGTTCAAACGCGCCTAGTTTAATGCAAGTTTCTGGATTTGGAAGTGGACGCTGGCCCTAGACTGCTGAAACTGTCTGGGTAGGAAATGACGATAGCGACTTGTCTAACGCGCCGCCCAGGGCTAAAATGTTGGCGTTTTGGCTGACAGAATCATTTTACGGGGATACGATGACTACGATAGAACAGTTAAAAAACCTGCGCGATCAAAAGTCCCGTCCCCATTTAGAACAGTATGCGCCCGTGTGGATTCTGCGTGAGGATGTCTTTGCCCAAGACGAATCGATCCAGTTTCACGTGCTCTTCCAGCACAACCTCCACGGTTGGGTGAACCGCCGCTACCGCTATGATGGTTTCAACGATACCCTCTATCATATGGGGCAGACCTTGGTAACAGAAGACGACGCTCTGGACTATATGCTTGAGCGTCCTTATATCGAAGCCAAGGTTAACGATATTCCCAATTCCTACGGCGGCTAGGTTCTTCTTAGCTCGCTACGCAACCTCTTCAATACGTGAAGCAATCTTTACCACGATTTCCTTGGTTTAGATCTTCCTGAGCTTCTCGCCCGCAACTTCTTCAAACACGCGAAGCAATCTTTCCACGATTTCTGACCAGGCATATGCTTTGGCGGCACGCGCAGCGCTCAAGCCCATCATCGTCGTTTTCGAGGGATCGGTCAGCAATTGGATTATGCAGTCGGCAAGCGAGATCGGTTCACGCGCCGGGATGTGGTAACCAGTTTCTTGATCACGCACTAGGAATTGCAATCCGCCAACTTGCGACGCGATCACTGGCCTACCGGATGACATCGCCTCAAGCGCGACCATGCCGAAGGATTCATAATCCGATGGAATAATGACTGCGGTGGCAGCGGCATAATAACGAGGCAATTCAGATTGTTCTTTGGCGCCGACGAAACTCACCAGAGAGTCGATGCCAAGCTTCACGCTCATATCTTGCAGGCGAGCCATTTCGCGGTCGCGCTTGCTTTGCGGGTCGCCGCCGACGATCATGAAATGTAGTTTCTGCAGAAGTTCCGGCGCGCGATCTCGCAGCACGTGTAGCGCCTCGAGTATCGTATCGACGGCTTTGAGCGGCTCGATCCGACCGACAAAGAGCAGCATGTTGCCGTCTGGCTTGATTCCCAAAGACTCACGTGCTTCATTAGACGACATCGGGTAGCGAAAGTGCCCGGTGTCTACACCAGGTGGTATGACCGTAATCTGCCGGCGAGACGCGCGATAGAGCCAGCGCAGCTGCGCCTGTTCGGCGGGCGTTGCGGCAATGATGCGGTCCGCCCATTCCAGAATGCGCATTTCGGTCAAAATGCGGCGATCTGGTTGATAATGAGCATTTATTTTGATGCGCTTTTTCATATGTCCGAGGGTATGGTACATGTGAACAAAGCGTATACCCCAGGCTTCCTTGAGCTTTACAGCCACCCATCCGCTCAGCCAGTAGTGACTGTAAACGACATCGTAGCAGATGCTGTGCAGCGTGGCAAAAGCCATCATCTCCGCGGTGAAATCGGAGAGATAGTCATAATGATCAGCAGGAGACAAGGGCGCGGTAGGTCCTGCAGTGAGAGCGATGACGCGTACATTTTCGCCAATAGACGCGTCGATCTCCGGCTCCAATTCGTGAGAGCGCCGCGTGAAGATATCAATCTGATAGCCTTGTTTGCCCAGTTCGCGCGAGAGTTCGCGAATGTAGACGTTCATGCCGCCCGTCTTCGTCCCACCCATGGGAGCCAGGGGGCTGGTATGAACGCTGATTAACGCGATTCTTTCGATGAGCATTGCCACTCCATCGTGGACGCCTGTAAATTTAGTTCGCCTTTATGTTCATCACGGAAGTGTCGCGGCCGCCCATGCGGTACTTGTAGGCTTCGCTGCCGCGGAGGAAATCATAAATCTGATAGCCCTGTTCGATTGCGTATCTTATGTTGTATGCGAGGAGTACGATACCAGGGCTTAAGTCGGCGAAGTCTCGATGATCGAGTCCTGAGTTGTAGACCATCACACGGTCGCCATAGACAAAGTTGATGTAAGCGGCAGCGCGTTCGTCATCGACGGTCAGAAAGTTCATTTGCAGCCAGCCGCGTTCTTGCAGCAAGGGCACGATGTCCCTGAAAAACCGCAGGTTCTTGCTATTCTGTAAGAACTCTTTCTTTTCCTTGTCACTGGCCGCCATCAAGCGCACAAACTGGGATACTTCCTCTTCAAGATTGTGGCAGCCATTGACGATATACCAGTCAATTACCTTTTCACTGCCCTGCGCGCGGCGAATCTTTCGCCGAACTTCGTGACGCTGTTTCTTGTCCAGCAAGCTGAGGTAGCCGCTCCAATTGCCAGGCAGTTCAATCACCGGGCAAACTTCCTGTTGCTCAACTGTAGTCTCGAACCCGCAAGCTTCCAGCAAGCTCGGCAGCAATTGCCGTGTTGGGGAATCAAAGGGAATATTGCAGAGGTCTAGCAACTCAAAATCGTCACGATTAGCGGCGAAAAAGTCGGCGAAAGCAGAATATACGGTTTTCAAATGCGCTTCGTCCACGATGAAATCAAGATAGTCGGTCACATCGACGCATCCGATGATTTGCGCCTTTCGTTCGCTCACGGAGCCGGTAACGAAAAGCGGGGCGATACCGACAAGCAGATCGCCGGCGCGACAAGTGAGAACAAGCAATTCGCCCGGCTGATAGGCATCCCACCAGGTCTTCTGCCATTCCCAGGTATAGAAGATGTGATCAGTTGGCGCTCGCTGCAATAGCAGATTCCACTCGGAGGCCAAAAGGTCAAAAGCACTTGCGTCTCTGTAAACGCCAAGCTCCACGTTACGCTCGGTCATTCATTAACTGCCATTCAATTACGCCGATTCTGAGACATTACGGAGTTGGAAATTCTTACCAATTCGGCCGGCGGCAAGCATGATCCGCTCGCATAGATTAGGTTGCCTTGGGCGTCGAGTCATCGTTGCCCCATTCTTTCCAGGAGCCATCGTATATGCGTAGGTTGGTCGCGCCGGAAACTTCCATGGCAAGCAAGCCATATGTCGCGGATACGCCAGAGTTGCAGTATAACACGGTATCCGGCGCACTGAGGTCGATACCCAAATCAGCGAAAATAGAGCGCAATTCGGCGACGGGCTTCAGTGTCATGTCGTCCGCGACCATCGTCTTGCGTGGCAGGTTCACCGCCGCCGGAATATGCCCGCCATGGCGCGCGCGTGAAGTTTCTCCCGCGTATTCCACTGGCGACCGCAGATCCACCAGTTGCAGGGATCGGGCTTCAAGCCCTTGCAAGATATCGTGAGACGTAGCTTTTAAATTGGGGTTCACATTCGTCACAAAACTCCCGCGCGCAAACTGCGGAGTTTCTGAACTAATTGGACGTCCCTCAGCCCTCCATTTCGTCCAGCCGCCGTCAAGTACATACACATTTTCGTGTCCATAATAACGCAGAGCCCAACGCATACGACAGGCAAACATGCTCGCCGCATCATCACTTACAACGATTGTGGACGTGTTGCTTATGCCGAGTTCTTCCATGAGTTCAGAGAATCGGTCCGCCGAGGCAATATCGCTTGATGGTGATTCCGGCTCGACGATATCGACCTGCCAATCAACAAAGACGGCGTTCGGAATATGCGAAGCCTCGTAACCCGCGCGGTCGGTGAAATAGTGCGGAGGAGGCTCGGTCGGCGGTAGGACTTTGCCGCGGATCTCAATAATGCGGATATCAACGTCGTGCAGATGCTCTTCCAGCCAGTCAGTTGTTACAAGGGGCGATGGCATCCTCGACTCCTCTTGCTTTGCCATAGTGAGTGACTCTCATTTTACTCACTAATACCTTTGCTCGCGAGTAAGGTATGGTTTTCAGTTGCGGCGGGATTCAGATATAATGCCATAAAGCGATCTTCAGACAAATGGCGGTCGGAAAGACCAGCGAAGTCACGATACTGAGTGTCACGCCGGATTCCCGCGCGATACTTAAGGATCATTGAGAAATTAACACATGAAGAGACGAATCCGCGGGCACAAGCTCTCTGTCACCCATTTGGATTTCAATCTATATCGAGTAAGGGTGCCGATACAAGGGTATCCTGGACATAATCTGAGCGTCATTGATTTGCACCCGCAAGGCGTCGAGACAACCATACTTTTTCAGCACGGTTTCGCTGGCGTCGCGGAGTCTTGGGAATATCAACTTGCCCATTTCACAAATCGGTATCGAGTCGTCGCGCCTGATTTGCGCGGACATGGACAGAGCGATGCGCCGCACAGCCCCTATTCCATGCCAGAACTCGTGCAGGATATGCACGATGTGCTTGAGGAGTTGAGAGTTCCGGAACGGTTTATTCTAGCCGGGCATTCCTTTGGCGGCGCCATCTGCATCGAATTTGCCAATGCCTACCCGGAACGTATCGAAAAGTTGATTCTTGTCGCCTGTGCGGGAGAATACCCTTTACCCAGGATTGCCGCGCTGCTTTTCCATATACCAGTCCACATCGCCCTGCCCTTTTGGCGTTATCGTCGCAAGTGGGACGCCGAGTACCATGTCCTCAAAAATATGTTCCTCAACAATATGCATGGTTGGCAGGCTTGGTCCCAGCTGCGAAATATCACAAATGATACGCTGGTTATAACCGGCGAGCGCGACAATTATTTCCCGCGTTATGTCTATGACGATGTCGCCAAGCTGATTCCAGGCGCCGATGTGCATGACGTGGGCTCCGCCAAGCACAAGGTACAACTGGAGCGGCATGACGCGGTAAATCGCGCAATCGAGCGCTTCATAGAGTCCAACAAACGCAGCAACTGGCGTTCGATCTCGGCTCTCGATGAATTGGCAAGAGGCCGCCCTTGGCTGGGACACTACGACAAGGACACGCCTCATTCCATTCCAATCCCGCAGCAGCCGCTATTCCGATTTCTGGAGAGCGCCGCTGATTGGGCGCCCAAGCGAGTTGCTACGGTATTCTATGGCAAGACCTTGACCTATCGCGAGTTGGAAGCAAAGGTCAATCAATTCGCGCGCGGGCTCCGCGACATGGGTATCGGACGCGGCGATCGCGTGCAGATTGTTCTGCCGAACACGCCGCAATTCGTCATCGCCTATTATGCCATCATAAAATTGGGGGCTGTTGTCGTCCTGTCCAATCCTGATGCCAATGCCGAGTTGATCGTGAGCCACGCGCGTGAAACGGAGGCGAAGGCGCTACTCACCTTAAGCGCCTTCAGCGAGCTCGCGCAACTGATACGAGAGACCACCAATACGCGAGAGGTGATATTCACCGGAATCGGCAAGCACATTACAACAAGCAGTGATTCGGCATTTGGTCGGCACAAGCACCCGAGCGAAGAAGATGAAGCGCTGGCGCGCAGGATCGGTCGCTTTATGTCTGACATTATGGACAGGCAGGACGACAGCCCTCCCGGCGTAGATGCAAAACCGGAAGATCTCGCTGTTATTTCATACACCAGCGGCACGACGGGCGAACCGCGCGGTGTCTGTTTGACACACCTTAATCTCGTAGCGAACGCACTGCAAACGCGGCACTGGATGAAAGAGATTAAGTACGGCAAAGAAGTTGTGATGGCGGTTGTGCCTTTTGAACACAGTTATGGCATGACGGCGGCCATGAACCTGCCAATCCTTATCGCGGCGAAAATCGTCATTATCTCCGTTTTTGAGTTGAAACAGGTCTTGGAGCACATTCGCCGATACAAACCTACTCTCTTCCCCGGCGTACCGTCTATGTTTACGCTCATCAATCAGGCAAAAAACGTCCGCAGCTATGGTCTATCATCTATCAAAGCTTGTATCAGCGGCGCCGCGCCTTTGCCAGTTGAAGTGCAGGAGGCTTTCGAAAAACTGACCAGAGGCAGACTGGTCGAAGGCTATGGCTTGACCGAAGCCGGTCCCGTGACGCATTCCAATCCCCTCTATAGCTTGCGGAAAGTCGGTTCGATTGGCCTTCCCTTGCCGAATACCGACGCCAAGATTGTCGACCTCATTACCGGAGCGAACTTGCAGACCGGGCAGATCGGCGAGTTGGCAGTGCGAGGACCGCAAGTCATGCGCGGCTATTGGCGGCAGCCAGCGGACGAGGAATCAGTGATTCAAGATGGTTGGCTCCATACGGGCGATGTAGCAGTGATGGATGATGACGGTTACTTCAAGATCATCAGCCGCAAGCGCGATACGATTTTCACCGGCGACTACAGTGTGTATCCGCGCGATGTTGAAGAGGTGCTTTATGAACATAACAAGGTGCTGGAAGCGGCTGTTGTCGGCGTCGGTTATGAGGCGGGCAAGCAAAAGATCAAAGCATTTGTAGTGCCACGGCCGAATAGCGCATTATCAAAAGAAGAATTGCTGGAGCTATGCCGAAAGCGTCTCGAAGCCTATGCGGTCCCTTGGGAGATTGAGTTTCGACAGGCGCTGCCACGTTCATTCATCGGCAAGGTTCTGCGCCGCGTCTTGTTTGAAGAGGAAATCAAACAGCATACGGCGACAGAATCAGAACCCGAAGTTGGCGGAGGCAATGCTTAACCTGTGCGACAGCTTCAAGCGATAAGCTGTTTTATGCGATAAGTTACGTTACAATTGTTGTATGTAAGGTTAGAAATCTGTGACCTGAGCTACTCGGCGATGGCGGATCTTCCTCTTTTTCCTCTGAATACAGTGCTATTTCCCGGGATGCAGTTGAAGCTGCATATATTTGAAGATCGCTACAAGACCATGGTTAACCGCTGCATCGAGGCGAAAGAACCATTTGGTGTTGTCCTGATACGTTCCGGCGCCGAAGCACATGGACGGAGCGCTACACCGTATGAAGTTGGTTGTACTGCGGATATCAGCCAAGTACAACGGCTGCCGCTTGGACGTATGAATATCGTCACAACTGGCAACAGGCGTTTTCGCATCAAAGCGCTAGACAGAAGCCATCCTTACCTCGTCGGCGATGTTGAGTACTTTACGCCGGTCGATGATAGACCCAGCGTTGTGCGGGTCTACAGTAAGGTCTTGCGCCCGCTTCTACTACGCTACATCAATATCTTGGCTTCCTCATCGGATTCACGCTTTGACCCGAGCAAGTTACCGCAGCAGCCAAGGACAATTGCGCAGATAGCCTCAATTCTGTTGCAGACCGATAATCCGCAGAAACAAGAATTGTTGGCGATGGATAGTCTGTCAAACCTGTTGGTTACATTGGTCGACATTTATCGGCTCGAAACAATGCTTTTGAAGATTCGCCTCTCTCCCCCTGGCGAAGATTTTAATATCGGTTTCTTTTCGCGCAATTGAGCTGACCTGAGCAAGAGGCGCGTTGCGTGCTATGATGGCTCGCGTCATCACATCCCGCTCGCTACAGTTCAGCCAGTGAATACGACAAACAGGAATCAGATATTGCTCCGGTTAGGGAGAACAGTCACAGGACTTGGTTTCGCTGCGCTAATCACCGTGCTGGCTTTGGAAGCCGCGCTGCAATTTGCCTTTCTGCATCTGCCGTCAGTCCTGATAGAGCAAATGCCACAGTACCTTGAACGCAGTGGATTTCGCCTCGAAACTAAACATGGCGCGCGCGAATATCCGGCGCAGCAAATCGTCGATTACGAGATCACACAGACGAGTGGTGACTTGTATCGCTTAACTTGTCTTTCGCCGGATGATGCGCCGCCATTTGATACATATCACGTACGATTTACGCGCGATTCGCACGGTTTCCGCAATGAGGAACCGTGGCCAGATCTCACAGACCTAGTAATTATAGGCGATTCCTATGTCGCTGCCGAAGCCATTGGCCTCCCCTTCTGGCATGGCATTTCGGAGTCCTTGCTGGTTCTAGGATTGCCGGGCAGTGGCACATTAGAGCAGCAGCGCCTCTATGAAGCTTTCGCCGCGCCACGCAAACCGAAAACTGTTGTGCTGTCTTATTTTTCTGGGAACGATCTGGCAGACAATCTTGACTTTGCAGAAATGTTAACAAAAGGCGAATCGTTTGCCGTGAGGGCGCATCAAGGCAAGTATTCACTAGATTATTCTGTAGTTTTCAATCTGATGCTCTACCTGGCCAACAGCATCAGTTTGGGTGAAGTACTGCCCTGCCATTATCCACAACCGGCTGCAACTGAGCCGCGGACGCCGGTCGCCTTTTACGATGAATTTCTTCCTGTATTGGCGCTGGACGAAAAGTCTCTGCGCGACAGTGAGACGTTTCGCCTGACAAGTGTAAGTATTGCTGAAATGGCAACTGCGCAGTATGCGCGCGGAGACCGCTTTATTCTGATGTACATTCCGCAAAAGGTGGAACTCTATTGGAAGTTGTTGAGCGCCCAAAGCAAGGAGTCGATAGTTTCGCAGCTTGATGAAGAATACGAGATCGCGGAATACAAAATCATCGACGAAAACATTTTGGCGCAGCGAAACCTGATTGCAGAGCTTGCTGACGAGTTGGGTATTGAATTCCTCGACCTAACCGCGTCGCTAGCCGCGGCAATTACAGATGGACAGCAGCCTTATTTCTTCGCGGATACGCACTGGAATCAGACAGGCCATAATATCGCGCGGATCGCCTTGCTTAACCAATTGAATCAGTCTAATCTTGATAAGTGACCATATTGATCTTAGCCACTACGCTTGTTTTGGAAGCCTTCCAAGTGTATCGGCAACCGGGGCAGAACTATGAAACGGATCAAAGAAATCGCGTGGGAGCGCTTCAGCATTAACTCAGCTATCGTCGCCGATCTCAATGGTCGGTTCATCACGACGGCCTTTTACTTTACTATCATGGTCCCGTTTGGGTTGCTCTCCGCGGTTTTCATGGATCCGCTCCGCCGGAAGAATGCTGACAACCAGTGGTTGGAGCGCTCACCGGTGCCTGCCGACATTTCCTCTGCCAGGGAACAAGGATAACGATGTATATTCTGGGCATATCGGCTTTCTATCACGATTCTGCGGCCGCGCTGATCAAAGATGGCGAGTTAGTCGCCGCGGCGATGGAAGAGCGTTTCTCGCGCGTGAAACATGACAATGGTTTCCCCCGTTTGGCAGCGCAGTTTTGCCTGGAGCAAGCCGGCATCAAAGCCCAAGATCTGGAATACGTCGTCTTCTATGAGAAACCACTGCTGAAGTTCGAGCGTATCCTGCAGACTGCTTTGAATACATTCCCGCGCTCGGCTGGCTTTTGGCGCGAATCAATGATGACCTGGCTGAGCGACAAGCTCTGGGTGCGCAGCCATGTGGCGCGTGGCATAGGCGTACCCTACAACAAGGTTCTTTTCTGCGATCACCACATGAGCCACGCTGCCAGCGCCTTCTACGCCAGTCCGTTCAAAGATGCGGCGATCTTGACTGTTGATGGGGTTGGCGAATGGACCACCACGACGCTAGGTATTGGCAGAAGCACGCTAGGCGAGCCGGAAGAAGGCGCGGCGTCTATCAAGTTATTTGAAGAACAGCGTTTTCCACACTCTCTTGGATTGCTCTACTCCACATTTACGGCCTGGCTTGGCTTCCGCGTTAACAACGGCGAATACAAAGTCATGGGCATGAGCCCATACGGCAAGCCGCGTTACATGGACAAGATTCAAAAGGTCGTGTCGCTTGACGAGACGAGTGGCGCGTTTCAATTGAACATGGACTATTTTGACTTCCATCGCTCGCCGACGCAAAGCTACAGTCGCAAATTTCTAGATCTCTTCGGGGAACGCCGCGATGCCGATGCTGAATTTTTCACATTAAACACCAATCCCGAACGTTCCGCTGAGAAGTCTGCCATCGAAACTAACCAATATTATGCCGATGTCGCGGCGAGTATCCAGCAGTTTACCGAAGACGCTCTGGTAAGGATCGCTAGCTATTTGCATCGTCGCACCGGCTTGAATAAGCTGGTTATGGCGGGCGGTGTCGCGCTGAATACCAAAGCCAATTGGCGCATCTTGAATGAATCGCCTTTTGAAGAACTCTGGATCCAACCGGCTGCCGGAGACGACGGTGGCGCCTTGGGCGCAGCACTATGGGTGTGGCACTCAGTGCTAGGCAAGCCGCGGAAATGGGTGCAGCAGCATGCCTACTATGGCAGAAGCTATACCGAGACCGAATGCCGCGCCTTCCTGGATGACGTCCAACTCAAGTATGAGAGCTATGATGACGAATCGAAGCTGACCGAGACCATTGTTGATGCGCTGATGCGTCAAAACGTGATTGGCTTTCACCAGGGACGATTCGAATGGGGACCGCGCGCCTTGGGCAATCGCAGCATTCTGGCCGATCCTCGTGGCGCCGACATGAAAGAGATTGTCAATACCAAGATCAAGTTTCGTGAACCATTTCGCCCTTTTGCGCCTGTCATTCTCCGCGAACGCGCGCCGGAGTATTTCGATTACCCACAAGTTGCCGAGCATGAGACGCCGCGCTATATGCTCATGGTGGCGCCCATCAAGTCCGAGAAGCAGAAAGAGATTGACGCGGTCAATCACGAAGGCACCGGCCGGCTGCAATCCATCGATCGCGCTACCAACGCGCGCTATTATGATATTGTCAAGACCTTTGGCGAGGCAACCGGCGTGCCAGTCGTATTAAATACTTCGTTTAACCTGCGCGGTGAACCCATCGTGAATACGCCCCGCGAAGCCTACAATACTTTTCGTAACAGCGATATTGATATGCTTGTGCTTGGTTCGCACATCGTTCGGAAATCCAGTTAATCATGGCTAACGAGGCAGAGACTGATCATGACGACAAAGTCAAAACATGAGAGTGATTCCCCAAGCGCCCTGCAAGATTTTTTCATGCGGTTGGGCGTACTTGGCGAGTTACTGGCTTTCCTTTGGAAGCGAAAGCTCTACTGGATGCTGCCGATGGTCATTACGCTGTTGGTCTTCGCGCTCTTGATCGTTGTAGGCGGTTCAAGCCCGGCTGGCGCTTTTATCTATACTTTGTTCTAGACATTACCATGATCAGACTGCATGAAGGGCAGATATGGAACTCTCACTTGCTGATGCGCTAGGCTTGACCGGATTGGTCGCAATAGCTCTTCGGTTAGGGTGGCTTGTACATAAGCGCTCGGTATCAAAACAGCCAATTCACGGCGGTATGCCCGCAAACCTTTTCAACTACCTTTCAGCCGCTTGTTTCGCCGCGATTCTGCCTACAGTGCTCATGATGGTCATTATCTTGCACCCAGACAACGTGCAACTTGCCGGTATAGTTTGGCACCCGTTAATCCTTGCCGTGATCGCTCTTGGCTTGGGCAGCCTCGCCTTTGCGATGCTGCATGCCTTTTTTGAGTACGGACCTATGACACGGGAGATGCAACAAGAAGCTACGCGAGCGGCGCGTGGCTGGACGGAGGAAGATGCCAAGTCTTCTGGGCTTTAGCTGACAAGCTCTCTAGTTAGATGTCGAGGTTTCGCACCTGTTTGGCGTGCATTTGAATGAATTTCTTCCGCGGTGGCACGCTGGCGCCCATGAGCATATCAAAAACCCGGTCGGCATCAGCCGCATCCTCTATGGTCACCTGCAGCAAGGTGCGCTTTTCGGGATCCATCGTTGTCTCCCACAACTGCTCGGGATTCATTTCTCCCAGACCCTTATAGCGCTGCACAGTGACCTTGTCCGGATTCTTGAATCCCTTGATCTCCCGCTTCAGCAACTGTTCATCGGTATAGCCGGCTGCCGGGTAAACATATTGCATTTGTTTGCCGTTCTTGAGAAGGAAGATTGGCGGCTGTGCGATATAGAGATGCCCTTGCTGTATGACCTGCCGCATATGGCGAAAGAAAAAGGTCAGCAACAGCGTACGAATATGACTGCCATCGACATCCGCGTCAGTCATGATGATGACTCGACCATAGCGCAGGCGCTCCACCGTCATCTCATCATGTATGCCCGTACCAAGCGCCGAAATCAGCGCCTTGATTTCATTATTGTCGAGTATCTTGTCGATGCGCGCGCGTTCCGTATTCAGGATCTTGCCACGCAAGGGCAGTATCGCCTGAAAGTGCCGATCCCGGCCTTGTTTGGCGCTGCCACCAGCCGAATCGCCCTCGACGATATATATCTCCGCTCCTTCGCCGCGCTCTGAGCAATCGGCCAACTTGCCGGGCAAAGTGCTGCTCTCAAGCAGACTTGGTCCACTGCGGACAAGCTCCCGCGCCTTTTTCGCCGCCTCGCGGGCGCGTTTGCTGGTCATACATTTCTCGATTATTCGCCGGGCTTCGCGCGGATTTGTATCGAGGAACTCGTTGAATGCTTCTGTGACAACTTGAGACACTGCCCCCTGAACTTCGGGATTTAACAGCTTGACCTTGGTCTGGCTTTCGAATTGAGGGTCTGGATGCTTGACGCTGACAATGGCCGTTAAGCCTTCCAAGGTATCGTTCCCAGAGAAATTGCCATCTTTGTCCTTCAGCAAGCCCGCCTTTCTGGCGTACCGATTGATCACGCCAGTGATGGAAGACCGGAGTCCCGTAATGTGAGTGCCGCCATCCGGTGTATTGATCGTATTTGTGAAGGCGAGTTCGATATTCGTACTAACATCGGCGTACTGAAAGGCAACTTCCACACCGACCGCGTACGGATTATCCTCGCGGTCCATGAATTCAATATCGCGTTCCACATGAATAATGCGGTGTATGTCACGCCTGTTTCGATTCAGGTAACGCACGAAGGAGCGCAAACCGCCATCAAAATAGAAGGTCATTTCACGAGGAAGCGTCTCTTCCCGTTCATCCCGGAGCGAGATAGTTACCTTGCGCGTCACAAAAGCCATTTCACGGAAACGAGTCATCAAGGTGTTGAAGCTGAATTCGTTTTGCTCAAGGATAGAGAAGTCTGGTACGAAGCTAATTTCTGTTCCGGTATCTTCTCCGTCCCTTAGCTTTCGGCCTTTCCGGACGCCTCCAGTAGGGATACCGGTTTCGTAGGACTGTCTCCAAATACGGCCATCGCGTCGAATAGTCGCTGTTAGACTCGCAGAAAGCGCATTCACCGCCGAAACCCCTACCCCGTGCAATCCGCCGCTTACCTTGTATGCCTCGTTATCAAACTTGCCGCCCGATCCGACTTCGGTCATCACCAATTCAAGCGCGGATTTGCCGGATTTGTGGTCATCTACGGGAATGCCAACACCATTATCCGCAACCGTTGCTGATCCGTCCTTATTCAACGTAACTTCTATCCGATCGCAACGGCCTGCCAGCGCTTCGTCAATAGAATTATCGACTACCTCGTAGATGAGATGGTGCAGAGCTCGTGAGTCTGTTCCACCCACATACATACCCGGTCGCCGCCGTATATGTTCTCGAGGCTCAAGTTTTTGAATATTGCTCGCGTTGTAGTTGCTTTCCTGACGGGCGACGAGGTCTCTGTCTTTCGCCATCGTGTCTCCTGGCAGTCGCAGTTGAGCGATATCGGCGCGCTACTCGGTAAGATTCACCATTTATACGCTGTCCACGAAGCAAATCTTGCGAGATTGCGACCTGTTTCTTGTTTATATTTTACTACAAGCTCCGACATTGAACAATCCAAAGAGCAGGCAAAATGCACCCCACACTATTGACAGTGCCCATGCTAGATTCTACAATTTTTGTTGTCTGCCTCTGTAGCTCAGTGGACAGAGCACCGGTCTTCTAAACCGTTGGTCGCAGGTTCGAGTCCTGCCAGGGGCGCCTTCGCCTGCTCTTCCTTGTCACTGCAATAAGTCTCAAACGGTAATATCGGCAAAAAGCTGCTTTGTCTCGCTGCCTAAAGCCATCTTGTTTGTCTTCGCCCATTTTTCCAACTCGAGGTAGTGAGCGACTGCTTCTGCACGCCTGCCCAGTTTCACATACAACCGTAGCAAGCGCAGGTGTACAGCCTCCAACGAGTAGTCAGCGTCAATCGCTCGGTTCAGCGTAAGTATTGCAAGCTCATCATTGCCGCGTTCAATCCAGATATCTGCTATTCGCATCAATGACTCAATATGAGCAAGGCTGTAAGCCTCACGTCGTTCTTCAATCCAAGCATCGTGATGCCCTTGCAGGAAGGGACCGCGATATAGCTTCGCAATCTTTTGCCATTGTGAAAACTCGTCTTCCGGTTCACCGTAGCGGCAGACCAACAGTGTTTCAACAAAATCAAGAGCATCGAGGTAAAAGGAAATGTTCGGGTCGACGCGGTAATAGGTACCATCGTGGGACAAAATATTGATCCCTAAAGCCTTGTGCAGACGTCGCTTGGTCACATGAAACACATTAACCGCCTGGTCGATATCCAGGTCGGGCCAGAAGGTTTCGCAGATCTGGTTTCGCGTTACCTCAGGGCGATCCAGTACGAAGAACAGCAGCAAGCGTGGCAGGTGCCCCTCCCAATTGTCCACAAGGTAGTCATCAAGAAAAACATATCCTGGTCCCAGAGAAAGAACTTTGAGGCTAGCGCTTTCGGGATTGCCAACGCCGTAAATGCTCTCAGTAATCAGTTGGCCGTCCTGCAAAATCAAACCATGGCGTTTGGCCATCATCGACAGCCACGGCAGTCGCGGGAGCGTTCGACCATTGAGCACGATGGTACAGTTATCCGGCATCAAATGTGAGAGACGCTCCACAAAACGATGAACATCATCAGCTGGATCGGCGCGGTCGAATTCGTCCAAAATCAGGAAGAAGTCGCCATCCTTGATCTCCGCCATTTCTTTCAAGAACGTGCGCAACACCAGATCGAGATGTTTGTATGGTTCATTTAACACGTTTTGCGGCAATACATTGAGATGCCGACCGAATGTCTTGTGTTGTCTTGACAGGGTGTTCATAAGTCCGGCTAAGAAATTGAAGAGATTAATGTCGTCGACATCAAGCGCATAGTAATAGGAACGCACTTGCGGGTCGCTTAACAAACGAGCGATCAGCAAGGAGCGATATCGGCTAGACGGGTGAAGCAAGATAATTTTCGAAAGACTTGAAAAGCGCAGCAAGTTTTCGTAAGCGGGAGTGATGTGGAGTCGAATGCTCATTTTGTTAACTTCGTAATAGTTTCTTTCGACAAACCAGAATGCTAATATATCACAAAACTGATATATTCATAGCAAAAGTATATATATTCTTTTGCGAAATCAAGATAATGAAAGATCGTATTTCGACTAATTCTATATGCGACGCGCCAACTGAATTCCCGCCGTACCTTCAATCGCGCTTCGCTTCCATCTCGACCAATTCTCGCCGCAATGTTTTACCGACCGCCGTCTTGGGCAATTCATCAATGAAAGCGATCCGCCGGGGAATCTCGTATGGCGCCAACTTTTCATTTAGAGAGCTGATGATCTCTTCTTCATCAAGACTATGCCCAGGCTTAATGACGATCCAGGCTTTGAGCGCTTCCTGACCTTGTCGCTGAGGATGGGGGATCGCGGCAACGCCGACCTCAAGCACGGCTGGATGCGACGCGATGGCATTCTCAACCGCCGTGGGATATACGTTGTAGCCGCCTATCAGCGCCATATCTTTCTTGCGATCAACGATGTAGAAGTAGCCATCCTCATCCATGCGCGCGATATCGCCGGTGTAGAGCCAGCGCTTGCCATCCTTTTCACGGAGGACATTCTGCGTTTCTTCCAGCATGCCATGATAACCCACCATGACATTGGGTCCAGCCATAACCAGTTCGCCAATCTCGCCCACTGGGACATCAGTTTCGCTGTCTTCCAGGCTGACGATCCGCATGTCCATCTCGGGCAAAGGAAGGCCAATGGAACCAGGACGGTTCTCTTTATAGATTGGATTTACATGAGTTGCTGTCGGCGCTTCGCTCATCCCAAAGCCTTCCCTCACCGAGCCACCCGACAGGCTTTCGAATTCCGCCTTAGTAGCTTCGGGCAGTGGCGCGGAGCCGCTCAAGCATAGCTGCAGTGAACTGAGGTCGATCTCGCCGCTTTGGACTTTAGGATGATTGTTTATAGCGTTGTAGAGCGCCGGAACACCTGGAAACAAGGTTGTGCGAAACGTCTCAACATTGCCGAGCACATCGTCGATATCGCGTGGATTGGGGACCAAAACGACCTTGCAGCCCCGATAAACGCTCGTGCTGACAACAGTGACCAAGCCATAGACATGAAAGAAGGGGATGGCGCCCAGGAAAATATGATCCTCGACCGGCATATCGAAGAGGTCGAGAAAGCCCTCGGTCTGCAGCATGTTCGCCACCAAGGCTCGGTGTTTGGACATTGCCGCTTTCGGCACACCGGTGGTCCCGCCAGTGTATTGGAAGATCGCTAGGTCATCGGGCTTCACATTCACATTTGCCCGCTTGCCATCGTATTTCGCTAGCAGGTCCTGAAACCAATGGTCGCCCGGCTCCAATTCCTGAACGAAGTGACCTTCTTTCTTTTCTTTCGCGATCGTGAAGAGAAATTTCGCCAGACTGGGCAGATATTCCTTTATGTTGGCGACGATCACCGTTTTAACCTTGGTATTCGACCGCACACGCCTGACTAAATCATAGAAAAGCGTCATGGTCAATACAAATTCGGCATTGCAGTCGTTGATCTGGTGCGCCATCTTGTCAGCGGGATAGGTCGGGTTGGTAGCCGCGACCACGCCGCCCGCTTTTAGAATGGCGTAGAAACTTATGACAAACGCGACCGAATTGGGCATGACAATAGCGACACGATCGCTCTTTTTCAGGCCGAGATCTACTAGCGCCGCTGCCAAGGCATCCGACGCCTTGTCCAATTCTTCATAGGTTATCGATCGGCTGATACGGCCGATTACAGGTAGATTCGCAGGCGTGATTAGCGCCGTACCATGCGGCATGCGATTGCGTGTGTCCTTCAAAAACTGATGCAACGGCACTTCAGGAAACTCAAGCGCTGTGGGGAGTCCTACATCATAGCTCTTTGTCCATGGTCTTTCAGTGTAAGTTACCATTCACTTTCACCTAAGAATATCCGTTCCGATTAAATATCTAACAAGTATAGCTTATTTCGCTAACAGTCCGAAACTCATGCTTTACAATTTCAGAATTCGATGAGCGCCTCACAGAATAAACTCTTCCTATACATCAGCTTTGTTAAACAGCCCAATTGCACATATCGCATATCTGACATTAGGTGGCGAAGTACCCACTAAGCCTGCACACTAATGACCAGCGGTTTTTATTGCGCTATGAGGAACGATGCGAGCGCATTAAGAATACGTCGCCATTGTGCAAAATGAGCGTGCTCAGACAAATCATCATCCAGCAAGCCAAGATTGCCAGCTTTCTGGAATGCGTGTGGCTTGTCCGCCGGAGTTCAGGCAGATTAGCTTAAGCGACGCTTGAAAGAGCACACTGTCAGAACTAGCACCGACAACTTCGCAGGCAAAGGTAAGAGCGCGGCTCCTGATCTCGACGATCCAGGTTTTGACTGTGACTTTCTGATCATAGCGAGCCGCGCTGATGTACCTTGCTTCGAGCGCTGTCGCCGCCAGGAAATAACCAGACGCTTCAATCTTGGCATAGCTCCAGCCTCTTTCTCGTATGAAAGCGCTGCGCCCTTCTTCAAACCAAACTAGATATGCCGCATGGTGCACAACTCCCATGCTGTCGGTTTCGGCGTATCTGACATGGAAAGTTATCTCGCTGACATAGCGGTCTTTGGGCGGCATCCCGGCCTCATGTGTCTGCTAACCGCAATAGTGTAATGCTCGTCATAGACAAGATACAAGCTTTGAAACTTCGATCATTTGTGTAAGACTTGAAAGATGAGCAATAAACAAGGAAGCGTAATGCACAATCTAACCCGCGTCGTCCTATTTTTCCTGATTCTCAGTCTCAATTCCATTATGACATGGTCGCAAGACAATCAAGAGAATACTGATCCCTACGTCGATGTGCCAAAGTCGCGCACGGCGGATGGCGGATTTGTCTTGGGCGATCCAGAATCTGGCGTCAAATTGATTGAGTTTTCCGACTTTTTGTGCGGGAGCTGTCAGAATTATGAGCCAATAATAGCCAGCTTCATCCGGGACTACGTGATGACCGGACTGGCACAATTTGAGTATCGAATCTTTCCAGTCATCGACCCGGAATTATCCGTGCGAAGCGCTAGCCTGGTCGGATGCGCAGACAAGCTGCGGCCCGGCTCCTTCTGGCGCGCTCACGATCAGATGTTTGACCTGACCAGTAAACAGGGATTCACAGCGCAATCTGTCGTTCAATTCGCCGAATCCTTGGACCTCGACGCCGAAGTCCTGAGTGAATGCGCTGCAAGCGCTAAACAGCACGCGCAGGATACAGCATACGGTTTGAGCCTAGGTGTTAGGGGGACACCAGCGCTGTTCGTCCAGTACGACAACAACGCGCCAACGCGGATTGCCCTGCCGCTAGCGGAACATTTTCCCGCCATTGTGAATGCGATAAGACCAGCATCAACTGATCCCGTCACAATAGAACTCGGAGACTACGCCGGGCTGTCTACCTACAGGCATGCCGATGGTGGATTCGTATTGGGCGACACAGAAGCGCCACTAACCATCGTCGCATTCGAAGATTTTCTCTGTCCGCACTGTCAGACTTACACCGAAACGATCAAACGATTCATTCACGAGCAGGTGCGAACGGGTAAAGCGCAATTCGAGTATCGTTTCTATCCTCTGGTGAATCCGCAGTACTCGACAAGTTTCGCTAAAACGGCGGAATGCGTCGCCATGCAGGATTTGCGCCTTTTCTGGGATGCCCACGACTTGCTCTTTGAGTTCGCCGGGACTGGCAATTTCTCCGATGTGCCCGCAAAGCTTGCAAGTTTGCTCAAGTTGGACGCAGACTCACTAAACGCTTGTCTTGAACGAGCCATGCAATTTCTTGTCGATACACAGCTGGGGCAAAGCGCTGGCGTCACTGGAACGCCCGCCATTCGCGCCCGTGACAGCGAAGGCGAACTACAAGTCATTTATGCCGGTCAACAGCCGCAAGATCGCGGCGGGCTGCCGCTGGAAATGCTGACGGCTCTGGCAGAAGGCGCGCCAGAGGTGAGTATCGGGGCGCCTGAGCGCAGCTTGCTTGATGACAGCTTCCTGCAAGATTCCAGCTTGATAAACGGCGAACCTTGCGCGCCACCTTGCTGGCGGAATATCAAGCCAGGAGACACCGACACGTCTGCCGCTTTGGAGATGGTGGCGGCTATGGAGAACCTCAACATTGTCCAGGCGGTTGATAGTGGATTCCTGTTTCAGCAAGATGGCGGCGAGCCATGCTGCCAGATTGCTAGCGCCGACGATGGGAAAGTCGCATCGATTCTATTGCAGTTTGCGCCCCAGATGAGCCTAGGGGAAGTATTGGCTGTCTATGGCGAACCCAAATATGTTTCGGGTCAGCCCTTCAGCAATAAGGAAGCGGTGATCTTGCTTTATTATCCCGAAAGCCACATGCTGCTCTACATTGTCGTACCTGGTGCAGACGGACAACTGGAAGCGTCATCGCCGGTTGTCTCGGCGGTATACGCGACCGATGAGCTGCTTGAGCAAGCCTTCGGCGCGATGCCTTTTGACCATTGGAAGGGCTATCTGAAATACAGTGAATACATGGACGGCGAATATGACTATCAGCCATAAAGACTATGCCTGCGGTTGGTGACGCTCGCCCAAGCGCCGCCTCAAGTCATCAAGCGTCAGATCCAGGTCTGCCATGAGCACAAGAACGTGATAGAAGAGGTCTGCCAATTCTTCAATCTGTTCCTCAGGTCCTTGGCTTAAAGCTGCCACAATGACCTCCACAGCTTCTTCGCCCACTTTCTGGGCGAGCCTGTGGCGTCCTGCGTCAAATAGCATCGATGTATAGCTGCCAGCTTGCGGATTCCTCCGCCGGTCTTGAATGATCGCTTCCAAGGTATCGAGCATATCGGCCATACGTAGCTCCTGACTCAGAAACGCTGCGGTTCAGCGGCGAATTCTTCCAGATTGCGGAAGAAACAAGAATGCTCGAAAGTATGGCAGGCTGGCCCGGCTGGCTCCACCAAGAGCAATAGCGTATCCGCATCGCAGTCAACACGTATCTCGACCACGCACTGGGTGTTGCCCGAGGTCGCGCCTTTATGCCAAAGTTCCTGACGCCGCCGGCTCCAGAAGACCGCCTCGCCCAAGTCTAGGGTGCGCTGCAGCGACGCGGCATTCATATAAGCCATCATCAATACCTCGCGCGTCCCCGCATCTTGAACGATCGCGGGGATGAGATCTTGTTCATTCCATTTGAAAGCAGCCAGCAAATCGGCATCAAGTTTCATCGAGAGCCTCCCAGCCACTCAGGCGCACCGGGACGCCTGCTTCATGCAGATACTGCTTCAGATCTCCTATACGCAATTCGCTGAAGTGAAACAGGCTTGCAGCCAAGGCGGCATCCGCCCGGCCTTCCGTTAAGGCTTCGACAAAATGCTGCTTCGTCCCGGCGCCGCCAGAGGCAATCACCGGGATTGATACAGCCTGGTCCACCGCTTGCAGCATCTCGATGTCATAGCCGGATTTCGTGCCGTCCTTGTCCATGCTTGTAAGCAAAATCTCGCCAGCGCCGCGATCTTCAACTTCCCTTGCCCAAGGCACCGCTTCCTTCTCTGTAGGGATGCGCCCCCCATTGATATGCACGACCCATTTGCCGTCGACGCGGCGAGGGTCAATCGCCACCACGATACACTGACTGCCGAAGCCCCAAGCGCCGACGGTTATAAGCTCTGGATCTCGGACCGCAGCGCTATTGATTGAGACTTTATCGGCGCCGGCCAGCAAAGTATCGCGGATGTCGTCAATTGTGCGTATCCCGCCGCCAACGCAGAAGGGAATGAATATGCTGTCTGCCACCTGCCGCACCATTTCAAGTACGGTTGCTCGCGCTTCGTGTGAAGCGGTGATATCGAGAAACACCAATTCGTCCGCCCCCTCGCGGTCATAAGCAATTGCCTGTTCGACCGGGTCGCCGGCATCGCGCAGATTGACAAAGTTCACGCCCTTTACGACGCGCCCGTCCATTACATCCAAACATGGAATGATTCTTTTCGCCAGCATAGTCAGCCTCCCCGCGCCGCTGCGAGCGCCTCCGCAAGCGTGAATTTGCCCTGATAAAGCGCCATGCCAATAACTGCGCCCGCGACCGCCTTGCTTTCCGCGAGTTCTACAATATCGGACAGATTATTGAGCCCGCCTGATGCGATAACCCGCAAGCCGGTCTGCTTCGCCAAGGCTACTGTATCGGCGATGTTGACACCGGACAAACCGCCATCGCGTTTGACATCGGTGTATAGCGCATGCCGGGCGCCCATTTCGTGCAGGCGAGTTCCGAGCGCGATGGGACTATAATCCGACAGCGCTGTCCAGCCATGGGTAACGACTTTCCCGTCCCTGGCATCGAGCGCTACGCAAATTCCCTCAACTCCAAACAGCTCTATCACTTTGTGTACGGACGCAGGGTCGCGTACCGCCATAGTACCGATAGCCAACCGGTCCGCGCCCGCGTCTCGCGCGCTGCGCAGCGCAGCTATATCGCGCAGGCCACCGGTGAACTGAATCTTCACGTCTAAAGCGGCGACAGCTTCAAGAATGTGCAGGTTGTCATTCGCCTCAGAAAATGCACCGTCCAAGTTGACCATGTGAACCCAGCGCGCGCCTTGATCAATCCACTCTTGCGCTGTCGAAATCGGATCGTCGCTAAAAATCGTCTGCTGCTGTGGGTCACCTTCTCGCAGCCGGACGACTTTGCCTTGGCGCAGGTCAATTGCTGGATAGATAATCATCGACACTCCTAAAGGCTTAAGAAATTCGCCAGGATTCTCAATCCGATACTCTGGCTCTTCTCCGGATGAAATTGCACACCGAAGATATTGTCCCGTTGGATGGCAGCAGCGTAATCAATGCCATAATCGACCGACGCCGCGACGCTGTCGGGGTCCGTGGGCGCGCAGTAGTAGCTGTGTACAAAGTAAACATAACTGCGCTCATCCAAACCACGAAATAAATCAGACCGAAGCTTGATGTTGAGCTGATTCCAGCCCATATGCGGCACCTTGCGATCGGTAAAATGTGGAAAGCGCAGGACTCTGCCGCCGAGGATTCCCAGGCCTTCGTGCTCACCCATTTCCTCGCCGATTTCATAAAGCATCTGCATGCCAACACAGATGCCGAGATACGGCGTGCCGGCCGCTAGCGCCGCCTTTAGTGGCGCGACCAACTCTTGCTTCCGCATCTGCGCCATGCCCGCGCCAAACGCGCCGACGCCGGGCAAGATGATCTTGCTGGCTCCGCGCAATTGCTCCGGTCGCTGCACGAGCTGCAGATCGCGCGCATTGAGATGTTTCAGCGCATGCAAAACGCTACGCAGGTTGCCAGCGCCGTAATCAATGACCGCAAGCATACATCCTCTCCCCTAGGTCAAAAGACCGCCAAAGAAAAAGCCCCGCGTCTTGGCGAGGCAGCAGTAATTCAGTGAGCAAGCAAAAGACTATGTGTTGCGCCACGCTCGTTTCGGGACTATACACTGATGATGAAAGCAAATCTTCATTGGATTATTCTCAGTGGTATATTGATTGCAGTGTACTCAGCCGCCTTTCACCTGTCAACCGGAGACTTCCAGCCCATTAAAGACTCGTCCGATACTTGTATCTTGGCTTCCAACTTCGCCCTCCTTCGCCCCGTCCAAATGAATAGGAATAAACTAATCATACGCGCTCATTTGGTCGCCCATTCCATCTCAATCTTTGGTATCCTGATCACAAGTGCATATTAACAACAGAATCGCGCCGCTCCCCAAATTGCCAGATTGCCAAAAAACATTTTCTGCGGTCACAAAACCGACGGAGGCGCTCCTGACTCGACAATCCTCGCCGACCATAACGAGAAATTATCACCAAATCCTGCCCTTGTGATGGAAAAAATATTCCGTCTATCGATAATCACTTATCGATAAGCCACCTATTTATCTAACCCGCTCCCGGCCAGCTCGCCAGAGTATCGAACAAGCCTTTTAAGGTGATTGAAGCGGTAGTGTGCTATAATGATTGCAATCCGTAGCTTGTGTCACGTGGCTGTGGCGTCCGGAGTTGTCGCTGTGGAGATCAATCAAATCGCCAGCATGATCGAATGGCTTGACGAAGAGCGCCGCCGTGATAAAGCGCATATTGCTGCCCTCGAAGAACGTCTTGCTCAACAGACCGGTTCCATGGACTCAATGCAGCGCCGTGTCAACGCGGTGGAATCTGATCAAGCCGTGATGAAGCAGGAGGTCATGCCAGCGGCCAAAGAACGGGATATTCTGGACCAAATGCGGCAAGAAGCGGAGCAAATGCTCGAAAATGCCGAGGCGCGCCGCCTCACAGCTGAGCGCGAAGCGGAACGGCGCATGGAATTGCAGCGAGAGAACTCCCAACGCGCGCTTCGTGAACTGTCGGAAAAAGCGGAGCGGCTCGAAAGGCAGTTGGCAAATATCAGCGACCTGCAAACCGAGGGCGACCGCTTGACCAACGCCATGCGCTTGCTCAACCAGGAAATCGATGATTTGAGCAAAAAGTTGGAGGGACCCGACCGCCGCTTGGCTTTCCTCGAGGAACAGCGCCGATCAGACGCTCGCCGATTGGCCGAGATCGAAACCGAACTGCCGGAATACAAGAAATCTGTTGACGGCGTACAACCCAAGCTGGCGCTTATCGAGGAATTGGCGGTCCGTAATGAACGAAGACTGCAAGACGCAACGAATGTCGACCGCGAGCGCCGTGAACAGATTCAGCAATTCATTGATCAGCAGCAGTTGCTTATGCAGCAGCGCGATCAGCAGTTGCAGGACTTGACCAAGCGCTTCGGCATCCATGATGAAGAATTACAGAAGAATATTGAACGCTTCGAGGTCTGGGCGCAAGCCTACCGCGAGATGAAGCGCATCATCGACGATTTCAACCGCATCGGCGACCGCCTTGAGCGTCGCATCAGCGAAGCCTCAGAGATGCAACGCCTCAGCGAGGAACGGTTCCGAGAGGAATGGAACGACTGGCGTGATGAAGACCAGAAGCGCTGGAAACAGTTGACCCTTTCCAGCGATGAGGTCTGGCGCAATCACGACAAAGAATTCGAAGTGTTTATCAAAAGAGTCGACAAAATCGAAAGTCTCTTGCCAGGCTTGCAGAGCCATATCGACCGGCTCTGGCTGCTCGAGCGCGCGCGCGCCGAACTCTATCGTGAGCGCTACCAAGCTATGCTGCACGAATTTGATACCAGCGATGCGGCCGATGGCGTATTTGCCAACAATCGACAGCCTGCCAGCCGGCTCAGCAGTACATAATCCATGCGCGTCATTGGGACTGCCGGGCATGTAGACCACGGCAAATCCACCTTGGTTGAAAGATTAAGCGGCATAAATCCGGACCGGCTGGCGGAGGAGCAAAGCCGCCAAATGACCATCGATCTGGGTTTTGCTTGGATTGACCTGCCAGCGGGCGAAACCATAGGCATCGTCGACGTACCTGGCCATCGCGATTTCATCGAGAACATGCTGGCCGGTGTGGGCGGCATAGATGCCGCACTGCTTGTCGTTGCCGCGGACGAAGGCATCATGCCACAGACACGAGAACATCTCTCCATTCTTAACTTGCTAGACATTAAGAATCTTCTCGTTGTGCTTAGCAAGATCGACTTAGTCGATGACCCGGAGTGGATCGAGTTAGTCAAGATGGAAATCGAGGACTTGCTCGCAGCGCATCAATTCGACGAAACGCCGATCGTTGCGGTCTCGGCACATAGCGGCGTCGGATTGGATGATCTGCTGAGCATGCTTCAGACTATGCTTAAGGATTTGCCACAGCGCGTCAATTATCATCACCCCCGCCTACCAGTGGATCGAGTCTTTGTCGTAAGCGGATTTGGTACGGTTGTCACAGGCACGCTCTCGGGCGGAACGATTTCTGTTGGCGATAATATCGAGCTGCAGCCCGCCGGTCGCATCGGTCGAATCCGAGGGTTGCAGAGCTACAAACGAGATGTGCGGACAGCTTCACCGGGGAACCGCGTGGCAGTAAATATCACTGGCATCAGCGGCGGAGAAATTCAGCGTGGCGATGTGCTTACATACCCCGGACAGATTCACCCCACCCTGCTCGCCGATGTTCATTTCAGCCAGTTGGCAGACATTGATCGCCCGCTCAAGCACAACGCCGAAGTCAAAGTCTTCTGCGGCGCTGCCGAATCGATCGCTAATGTTCGCCTCCTTGACAAAGAGACCATGACGGCGGGCGAGTCCGGCTGGCTGCAACTGCGGCTGCGCGATGCCTTGCCCTTAACACGGGGGGAGCGCTTCATCCTGCGCTATCCTTCGCCAGCAGAAACCATCGGCGGTGGATTGATCGTCAACGCGCGTCCGGGCCGGCGACACAAGCGCTTTCAGCCAGAGATTATAAGCGACCTGGACACACGCCTTCACGGCTCACCGGGGGAAGGACTAGCCTTAGCGGCAATCGGCGACGAACCCTACAAACTTGCTGACTTGCAAAAAAAGCTGGGATACAGCGATGAAGAGTTGTCGTCAGCGCTGACAGAAGCATTGAGCGAAGACCTGCTCGTTGCATTCGATGCCAACACCTATTGGGCAGTTGAATCCTGGCAATCCGTCCTACACGCTATCATTGCCGAATTGAGTATCTTCCATCAAGCGAATCCTCTGCGGCTGGGCATGTTACGAGTCGAATTGCGCAGCCGCCTTGGAATAAAGTTGAGCTTGCTGGATCGGGCTGTGGGGACCGATGATCGGCTGGCGGCAGAAGGCAACTTCGTAAGGCTGTCCGACCATTCCATTGTATTCACTGTCGAGCAAGAGGCGAAGGCGGCCCGATTGCGTCAAAGCCTCGCGACAATGCCTTTCACACCTCCGAACATCTCCGATATGAATCAACAGGCGGGCGAAGAGGTCGTCCGCGCGCTAATGGACATGCGCATCCTTGTCAAGGTCAGCGACACTATCGCCTTTGCTGCTGATGACTATCGACGGATGGTCGGCGACATTCGAGAGCATGTGAAGGCCCAGGGAGAAATCGATGCTAAGACATTGCGGGACATGTTCGACACATCGCGGAAGTACGCAATCGCCGTCCTGGAACATCTCGATTCGCTCGGCGTCACGCGGCGCATCGGCGATGTCCGCAAAGCAGGCAGGAACTTATAAGAACACTTACTAAATCAACGCAGGCAAAAAGCCGCCAACGAAGGCATCCCCTAGCCCAACCGTAGTCGCATTGGACTGTTCTACCGCGGCGACCGGTACGCAGAAAATCTTGTCGCCCGCAGTAGCATTCATGCTCTCTGCAAACCGTGCATTCCCAATGAGCGGTCTCCTACATTCAATACCGCGGTAATCATCAAGGGTGAAGTCATCACCGTAACGGAAGCGTGTTGTCGCCATGGTGACACCGGCTTTCAGAGCAGTTTCGTATTGGCCGGCGCCTTCACCATAAGCCAGCGCCCAATCCTGCGTATGCACGACGAGGGCGCGAACGGGCAGCAAACGGCGCAAATCCGCCAGCGCCAAACGAATATCATCCACATCGCGCAGCGCCACCCTCCGCTTGAGATTGATCTGCAGCTCGTCTTCGTTCAGGCTGAAAATATCGATTTCTCGTCCCAGCATTTGGAAAATCAACTGACGGAAACTGGAGTCAAAATATGCGCCATCCTCCAAGAATACCGTGGCATCCTCAGGCAGCGCCTCCATTATGTGAGCGACCGTATGCAGCCGGTTCGCGAGCAAGCGCTTAGACTGAATCGCATTAAAGCCAGATATCAGAAGCACATTCGCGCTCGCGATCAGATCGGCGAAATCTTCATTCAGTTTCAAGGCGATTCTGTCGGCATTACAATGGTATATGAGGCGATTGGGTTGGCGCGTGCGGATATCAATATCACCCGCGCGAATTCGGGCATCCTTTGGGAATTGCACAATAAGATGCGGATAAGCGCTGTCGCGCTCATTGCTGCAGACATAGGGGCTATCCGGGGGAATGAGCCGGCGCACATGGTCGTTCTGGGTGATGAGATGAAGCGCCGAGGTATAGCCGAGCACCCGCATGGCAATGGCGGCGCGGACCGATGTTCCGCCCAGCGTGATTTTCTTGTCGAACTTCCGGGCGAAGCGCTCGATCAGTGCGGAGTTGGCGACGAATCGCTCGCTACCAGCCGAGACTTTCATGAAGCCCAGAATCGAGATAACGAGGTCTCGCTCGCTATTTATATAATCGTCGATACTTAGTTCATCAGCGCGGATCTTGTATCGGTTGACGAGATCTTCAAGTACTTCGGCATTCCAGGCGATTTCATAGTCGACATTGTTGCAGAAGCCGAGGGCGATCTTTTCGCTCACATTGTTCTCCAAAGAGGAACATGCTTTGTGAAACGAATCGTCAATATAGCGCCGCCTTACCCGTAGACTTGAAGAGGTCGAATTTCTGACGGCAGACCACCTTCATCGCGTCGATGCACTCAGGATAGATGCTGCTCGGTTCGCGCAGAATGGGATTCTGCAAAACCTCGCGGGCTTTGAGATAAAAGACGCTTTTCATGTCGGCGGAAATGTTGATCTTGCAAATGCCGAGCTCGACCGCTTGCGCGATCTCCTCGTCCGGATTGCCGGAGCCGCCGTGCAGCACAAGCGGAATATCGACCTTTTCATTGATCTCGCGCAGCAGATCCAAGCGTATTTCCGGCTTCATATCTTTAGGATATAGGCCGTGCGATGTGCCGATCGCCACCGCCAGCGTATCGACATCGGTGGCATCCACAAAATACTTCACTTCGTCCGGCTCGACGAAGACCACTTCTTCCGCGCCGGCTTCAGCCTCTTCATCGAGTTCGCCAATCGTGCCGAGCTCGCCCTCGACTGATACATTGACCGTGTGCGCCAGGGTTGTCACTTCCTTACAGGCGGCAATATTTTGTTCCAGCGGAAGTTCAGAAGCGTCGATCATAACCGATGTGAAGCCAGCGCGGATGGCGCCCATGACCTGCTCAACTGACGAGCCGTGATCGAGATGTACAACAACCGGGATGGATGCGTTCCTGCCTTCCTCCAGCGCCATTGTGACAAAGGCGGTGCCGACGAAGGCCAATTCATCGGGATGAATAGCGATGATGACAGGAGCTGCCACCTCTTCGGCCGCTTCAAGCGCGCCCTTTAGCAGCATGCTGCTGCTGATGTTATATGCTGGCACAGCAAAGCGGTGCGCGCGCGCCACCGCCAGAAGGTCTTTCATATTCATTAACATTGGCGTTTTCAGTTCCTTCGCTCGTTGGCAAACCTCGCTTGTAGATTCTATCCTTTAATTGAGCCAGCGGACATACCGGCGATGAAATAGCGCTGGAAAAGCAAGAACAGAATCAGCACCGGCAGCGAGCCAAGCACGCTCAGCGCCAACATCTGGTTCCATTCAAAGGAATGCTGTCCCATGAGCAGGTGGATGCCAATCGGGACGGTGCGCATATCGTTTGTGCGCGTCAAGGTGAGCGCGAAGAGGAATTCGTTCCAGGCCAGCATGAATGTATACACGCCGACCGCAACTATCCCGGGCAAAGATATCGGAACAAGAATCCGCCATAGCGTCACGAAACTGCCGCCGCCGTCGATCATGACCGCCTCGTCCAGATCGCGCGGAAGCGTGTTGAAATAGCCGGTCATCATGATGATTGCGTAAGACAGCGTGAACACCATATACGTCAACACCAAGGCGGTGTAGGAGTTGTAAATCCCCAGCCAAACGATGAGACCGAAATAAGGGATCATCAGCGTGATCGGTGGCACTGACTGAACGCCGATGATGATCAGATTCAAGATTTTCTTGAAGCGGAAATCGTAGCGGCTGAAAGCGTAACCGGCCAGGATGCTGGTGACAACGGTGCAAATCGTTACCAGTATGGCGACGAGGTAGCTGTTGAAGAAGAAGCGCAGCTGACCCGGATCGCTCAAGACAGCCTGGTATGCCTGAAATGAGAAAGAGTCGTCGATTAATGCCGGCGGGTAGGCAAATATCTCCAAGTTGGACTTGAAAGACGAAGACACCATCCAAAGCACGGGCAAGCCGGCAAAGCAAGCGCCCAAAATCAGCGCGATCCAGACCAGCACCTTCCGGACTAGGATTTGCCTGCGACTTCCAATCATCTCATTCGTCCGCCATGCGCTGACTGCGTACGTAGAATATCGCCACGAAGGTACAAATCGCCAGGATCACCATGGCAATGGTTGAGGCGATCGAGTACTCATGTGAACTAAATGCTGCCTTGTAGGTATAGGTGCTCAAGACTTCGGTGGAGCGCAAGGGACCGCCGCCCGTGGTCATCCAGATCAAGGTGAACTGATGTATGGTCCAAATGAAATCCAGCAGCGCCAGACTTATGATGATGGGTTTGAGCTGAGGCAGCGTTATATGCAGGAAAAGTTGCCAGGCATTGCCGCCATCGACCCGGCCAGCTTCGTACAGATCATCCGGGATGCCTTGCAAGCCGGCGAGAAAACTGACCAGGTAAAAGGGATAG
Source organism: Chloroflexota bacterium (assembly GCA_011523735.1). GTDB lineage: Bacteria > Chloroflexota > Anaerolineae > Aggregatilineales > Phototrophicaceae > UBA6055. The sequence continues at coordinate 103,380 of WTGB01000048.1, read as the reverse complement.
CCCGACCAAATGTTGATGAACGTCACCGCGTTCAAAGCCAATTTCCGGTCGGAAAGCCACTCATTAAGCTCCGGGATTATCCCCAACTCGAGAAGCACAAAGTTGATAACGCCGTGCGGGTTCAGCAGCAGTCGCCACAAAATAGCAATGATTGATGCGGTAAATACCCAGGGCAATATGTATATGACGCGGAATATCGCCTTCACGTTAGTGCTAAGCAAGCGAGAATTCAATAGCAGCGCAAATGACAAGCCAATTATGAAGTGCGCTACAACGCTGACAAGTGAGAAATACATCGTATTGCTAAGCGCGCCTCTGAATTTCCGGTTGCTCAACACCTCTTCATAATTCTCAAGCCCAACGAAAACCGGCGGATTTGGATTCACAATGACATTATCGACTAAGGAATAGAGGAAAACCGTCACGATCGGAACGACAGTCAGAACTGCCAGCAACAGCAACGTCGGCGTAAGATAGCCATAAGGCAGGAGTTTGCGCTTACGCTGCGCCCACCTGATGTTTGAGGATTGAATTGAATCGCGCGGATTAGCGGTGGCCATGCAAGCTCCACTTGGGCTGAGGCAGCCGGTGGCAATCCCTGGCCGCCTCAGCGTTATAACTCATGGAAGTAGCGCGTCCGAGAAAACTACTCGAATATGGCTTCCCATTCTTCTTGCGCGATTTCCAGGAACTCTTCCAGTTCGATTTCGCCTTCCAGATAGAATTGGAAGGGTTCATCGAACTGACGCATCAACTCTTCCGCGGCGGGCAGCCCAGTGAACTCATTCGCCAGATAGCCTTCCTGGAAGATCTCGAAGGCTGTCATAAAGAGCTGATCGGTCTGGATGAAGTCCGGCGTGGCGTTGACATTGCCCGGGAAGGCATTTGCAATTGACGTCAGCTTGGTGTTGCCCTCGACGCTGGTCAAGTAATCGATCAGCTTCCAGGCTTCGGCCTTGTGCTCGGTATTGGAGCTGATGCCAATGCCCCAGGAGGCGTAGGGCAAGCCGCGCGGTCCATCGTAGCCCTCGGCCGCCGGCAGCGCGGTGATATCGAAGTTCAAGTCCGGATTGCGCTCGCGGATGAGGGTGAAGTGAGCCAGCGTGTTGATGATCATAGCCACGCGCTCGTTGACAAATTCCTCGACTTTCTCATTCTCTTTCATCGCGAAGGCGCCAGGAGCGACCACACCGGCGTCGTGCAGGCTCTTGATATAAGCCATGGTTTCGGCCAACTGCTCGTTACCGGCCAGGTTTGGCTGCCCCATGTCATCAAGCATGCTGCCGCCAGTGGCCCAGAGCCAGGACATCGTATCGTTTTGGATGCCGTTAGGCTGCTCCAGTGAAAGCGGCTGTGCCCAGCCGTAAACGTTGTTATCGGGGTCAGTCAGGGCTTCGGCCGCGGCGGCGAATTCGGCGCGCGTCGACGGCGGATCAATGCCAGCGGCTGCCAGCATGTCGAGATTGACGAAGACCGGGTAGATGAAGTTGGCGATGGGGATCATATAGGTCTCCCCGGCGAGCTTAATCTGCGCCGCCAACTCGCTGTCATCGTACATCGCATCGGCCATGGCCTGAGTAAGACTATGCAGCGCGCCTTGCTTCCACAAGACATTCACCCAGGCGCCATCCAGGCCGACGACATCCGCCATCGTGCCGGTGGCTGCGCTGGCGATTATCTGGTCCTTCGTGGTCAGGTAAGGTCCGCTGATCGTCTCAACCCTGATGCCCGGATTGGCCGCTTCAAAATCGTCCAAGATCGCGCGGAAAGAACCTTCCGGCAGTTCCGGCTCCCACCACTGCTGGAATTCCAGCACGACATCTTGCGCCATTGCGCCACCGGCTGAAAACACCAGCAGCAGAATCATAATCAGTCCAAGAGCGTATTTCTTCATTACAGTTTCTCCTATAGGAATCAATTGCTGATCGATTTGTCACGAGGCCTTAGCGCAAGCGTTCGATTGCAGCAAACCCCGCTTCACACAATTCAACTCTCTACATAAGCAGATCCTTTCGCCAACTGGTCTATATACGCAATACCTGACATCCGCCAGCCAATATCGCGGCGCATACACAGGTGTTCCGTCGCCTGACCCGTGATTTTGATGTAGTTTTAGCAGAAGATGGACCGGATGGCGAGCCATCAACGCGGGAGACCGAAAATCCCATAAACACTGTATTTCAAACACAGACCCGTTTGCGCTAGATTTGAGCATATTTGCGTATGCCTGTCAAATGCTCCCAGAAGCCGCAACCGCCTCGCTTTATTTCGATAGCCTGAGCATCACCTTGTCGCCGATTTGAACATCGAGCCGCGCCGCGGCATCATCTTGATTCGCGCTGATCTCCAGGAATCCATTGCTGTCGATTTGCGCCAGTATCGCGCCCAGCGGTACTTCATGATACGCATGTGAGATATTATGCGCGGTATGACTGTGAATGGTGATATGCGCATGGCTGGCACTCAGTTGCATTGCGGGAATCTCTTCGCCCCACATTGGCCTGAGCTGCAGTATATCGTCACCTTCCCAACTGAATGCACCGATGCTGGTAATGATATTGCCGAAGTGATCGATGTGCATGACCTCTCCAATAAGGCGATGGCGCGCATAACTCAGTTGAGGCATGGGGAAAGTGACAATGCTTGTGACTTCGTCGCCCAAATCGGCGAGGACGGATGGCTCCTTCGCCAAGTGGGCGGCGGCATGAGCAAATACATCGCGACCGTGGAACGTGTGACTGATCCGATCAGCAAAATACGCTGGATTCTCTATTTTCACTGCGCGGTAGTCCGCATCTAGGTGCGCCAACGCGTAGCTCAAGACGCCATTGTCTGGCGCAACAAAACTGTAGCTTTCTGTCCCAATGGCGATAGGTAATCGCGCGCTGCCAACACCGGGATCCACCACAACGCAGAATACTGTTCCTTCGGGAAAATACTGGTAGCAATTCAGCAAAGAAAAGGCGGCTTCGCGCACGTTCTGCGGCTGGATCGAGTGCGTGACGTCCACAATCTGCGCCGCCGGGCATATTTTCAAAATCACCGCTTTCATGACACCCACATAAATGTCTTCAAGGCCGAAATCGGTCAAAAGCGCGATTGTTTTCGGCATGTCTACTCTCTATTTCGCCAATCCATTAAAAAGATGATTCTAACGCACTCCAGGACTTCTGTATTCCGCGTCATGTACAAGATGCACGATTTGTCCGCGAATATTAGAATATAAAGCAAATAGGAGAAGCAATGTATTCTCGTCGATTGGCGCTGGAACATAATGAACGAAATTCGCTGGCAGATTTTGCCCTATTGAGCGGAGATTCGCGCGGACGCATGCACCACGAAGCGGAACCGCGTTATCGCACTGCCTTCCAACGCGACCGGGATCGCATCGTGCATTCGGCCGCCTTTCGCCTGCTCGAATACAAGACGCAGGTCTTCGTCAATGACGCGGGTGACTATTATCGCACGCGCCTCACCCATACGCTGGAGGTTGCTCAGATCGGGCGTACGCTGGCGCGTGCCCTCGGCGCCAACGAAGATTTGGTCGAGGCAATTTGCCTGGCGCATGACTTGGGTCATCCGCCCTTCGGCCATGCCGGCGAGGATGCGCTCAATGACTTAATGGCCGATCACGGCGGCTTCAATCACAATCACCAAAGCTATCGAGTAGTCACAAAGCTGGAACAGCGTTATCCCAAATGGCGGGGGCTAAACCTCACGTTAGAGACGCTTGAGGGGATCGCCAAGCATGAGACCACCTACGATCGGCGTGCGTTCAGTGGCATCTCAACCGATACCGGCGCCGGCTTAGAAGCGCAGATCGCCAACATCGCCGACGAACTCGCCTACAACGCGCATGATCTCGACGATGGTTTGCAAGCAGGCTTGATTAGCATTGAGCAGGCCAGGGAGCTAGCGTTATGGCACCAGGTCGTGGATCGGCTTAATTGGACAGACAGGCAGCTTGACGATGTCTCCCGCCACCAAATCATACGCGAATTGGTTGGGCTGCTCGTCGATGATGCGCTCTGCGAGACCGAACGACGACTTGACGCGCTCCGACCGAAATCGTCGCTTGATGTCCAAAACCATCATGAACCGCTCGTTTGCCACAGTGCGCAGCAACAAACATTGAACGCCGAACTCAAGAACTTTCTGTTTCATGCTATGTATCGACACTTTCGCATAGTACGAATGCAAACGCGCGCTGAGCATTTCGTTGAGGCGCTCTTCACCAGCTATGTCAAAGAGCCGCGCCAACTGCCGGATGTTTACCGAGCCAAGTTGAAGGACGAATCGACGCATCGGGTGGTCGCTGATTACATCGCCAACTTGACAGACCGCAGCGCTTTGCAAGAATACCGGCAGCTTTTTGATCCGATTTCAAGACCTTGATCGAGGTTAACGTATGCCAGGTGAGACGCTACTGAATCAACGTTACGAGCTTGTCGCGCAACAAGGCTCAGGCGGTATGTCCGTCATTTACCGCGCGCTGGACAGAATGCTCGGTCGGATGGTCGCCATCAAGATTCTGCGTCCCAATCTGACCAAGGATCCTGCGTTCCTTGAGAAATTTCAGCAAGAGGCGCGCAGCGTCGCTATGATGTCGCATCCCAATATCGTAACTGTGCACGATGTCGGCAGCGATGGCGCCACACACTATATTGTTATGGAAATGATTGAAGGCGACGATCTCAAAAAGCTGATCAAGACGCGCGGCGCCCTGCCATTTGAAAAAGCTCTTGACCTCAGCATACAGATCTGCGCCGGCCTTGGCTTTGCCCACCGGTCGCAGTTGGTCCATGCGGATGTAAAGCCGCAGAATATTCTCATCAACCGCGATGGCGTTGTCAAGGTCACCGACTTCGGCATCGCCCAAGCGTACACCGACACCATGCCACAGACGCGCAGCGAGGTTGTCTGGGGCAGCCCGCATTACTTCGCGCCGGAGCAGGCGCGCGGGGAAAAACCGACGCCGGCTTCCGATGTGTATTCCATAGGTGTTGTCTTGTTCGAGATGTTCACCGGACGCTTGCCTTTTGTCGGTAGCTCTCAGCGTGAATTGGCGCTGGCGCATATTCAATCTGAAGTCCCGCAGTCGATTGAATTTAATCCGGAGCTTCCGGTCGAACTCAGCAATGTCATCGCCAAGGTGATGCGCAAACGCCCAAATGATCGATACAAACACGCCGACCAACTAGGGCACATACTCCAGCAGATTCGTGAACGCCGCCGCAGCGCTCCGCAGCAGGCCGCTGTTGAGCGGTTGGCGCCGCCAACGGGCCTTGGACAGCAAGCAGCCCCCGCACGTCCACAGACCGCCCCACCGCGCAGGCCCGGCATTGCCACCTCGCCACCGGTGCCTGTACGCCGCGCTCCCATGCCCACCGTCAGCAATAGCCCAGCAGCAGCGGGGAGCCAACCCACCGATCAAAGTGGCGCAGCCGGCGCGCCTGCAATCCCCGGTCCCCCTAATCCCCTGTTCAACCCGGACGGCACAATCAACGTCGAAGCCACCGGCGGCTACAGCGGACCTTTCCTGCCGCAAAGACAAGCCAAGCGTGAAGGCGCCGATGTAGTTACGATTCTCTTGGTCATATTGGCTTTCCTGGCGGTAGCTGGCTTGGTGCCGCTTTATTTGCTGGGTGTCTTCCCGCTTATTTGATAATCAGCCGCGCCCAAACTCCTCCGCCAGTTGCTCGCTGCTCAAGTGAATGAGCACTCTCCGGCCGCTCGGTGATGTAAGGGGATTGGGACAACGCTCGAGCTTAGTTATAAGCCCGCGCATCTCATCTTCTGGCAAAATCTGACCACGGCGCAGTGCCGCGGCTGATGCGAGAGCGGCGACCCCGTCACTCAATTCGCAATTTGACCGGCGCAGGCGTTCTAACATACGGAGGAACAAATCAGCGACGTTGACGCCTTTGGCACAAGTCGGCAACGCGCGGACGGCAAAGGTGTTGGGTCCAAACACCTCGACTTCAAAGCCGAGCGCGCTGAAGATGCCGCCAACTTTCTCCAGCAGTTCAGCATCCTGTGGTGAAAGCAGGAGGGTCTGGCTCTCGTCTGACCGCAAGCTGGCTATACGATCAGCCGCCAATTCTTCGCAGATTTCTTCGTAAAGTATCCGCTCATGCGCGGCGTTTTGATCAATCAAGTACATGCCCGCAGGTCCTTCGGACACGATATAAGTCGCCCCAACCTGTCCCACGACGCGCAGCACCGGCAGCGTCCGCGGTTTCGCCGGCTGCTCGGCCAGATCCGGAATGTAACTCAGGTCCCCGTCGTCAAATAGTTCATCAGTGCCAAAGCGCTGCCAGTTGGGTTCTGGACGCGCGTAATCCAAGTATTCATCAGTGAAGCCACTTTCTGACCACAGATCAGGCGCCGGACGACTTTCGCCGGATGCTTGCAGTCCCTCCCGGACCGCGCGCTGCGCCGCTAAGAATACCTGTTGCGGATCGCGGAAGCGCACCTCGGCTTTAGTCGGATGCACATTGACATCGACGAAGTCGGTTGGTGTGACGATGAGCAATACCGCCAGTGGAAAACTACCTGTCTTCAGCAAACCATCGTAGGCTTGGATGACGGCGTGGCTCAATGCGCTGTCTTGAATAGCGCGGCCGTTGACAAACAGAATTATCCGGTCACGCCTGGCGCGATTTAGCTCTGGGCGCGATATGAAACCCTCAACGCTGATTCTTGCCCGATACGCGCGGGCTTCATCAACACCTGTCACCGGCACCATATTTTTAAAAGTCTGCAAACCAAAAGCCGTCGCCACGACATCAGCTAGATCGCCGCTGCCGGATGTATGCAGACGTTCCCGCCCATCTTGCTTCAACACAAAGGAGATACCGGGATATGCCATGGCATAACGCGCGACTACCCAATGAATATGACGCTTCTCCGTGCTATCGTTCTTGAGGAATTTCAAACGAGCGGGCGTGTTATAAAACAAATGCTCGATCGTGACGACTGTGCCGGCTGGCGCGCCGATCGGCTGATGCTGAATAATTCCATCAATTGACTTCATCATGACACCCATCGGTTCGTGCCGATGCCGAGTGATGATGGTCGCTTGACTGACCGCCGCCAGGCTGGCTAGCGCTTCCCCGCGGAAGCCAAGCGTTTTCAGCGCTTGCAGTTCCTCTGCGCTGCGTAACTTGCTGGTGGCATGGCGCTTGAAAGCCAGTTCTGTTTCGTCGGAACGAATGCCTGTGCCGTTGTCGCTGACGCGCAGCAATCGGCGCCCGCCACCGCTAACTTCCACATGGACCGATGTCGCGCCAGCATCTATGGCATTTTCAATCAGTTCTTTAACTGCAGACGCGGGCCGTTCAACCGCTTCGCCGGCTGCGATACGCGCGACTACATCATCGGGCAATACCTGTATTGGCATTTGTCATATCTTCTCGTGCGCCATACTCAGATTGAGTATAGCAGAATGCGCTATGCCTCGGTTGCGACCTTGATTCAAACCTTGAATATAGCAATGCCGACTGCTATACTGCCGCGCGTATAGACGCCACCCTAGCTCAATTGGCAGAGCGATCGCTTCGTAAGCGATAGGTTATGGGTTCAAGTCCCATGGGTGGCTATGCGCGGGGAAATGACTGCCAGCGCAACTGACAACCGAATATGTAAAAACATCGATCGGGAAGAGTAAGCGGACTGCTCTGCACCAGAGAAAGCGGGTCAATGGCTGGAAGCCCGCCAGCAAAACAGCCGCCCAAAGTCACCCGGGAGTTGCTCGAAAGAACGTTTAAGCTAGTAGACTCGAGCCGGTTTACGCCCGTTAGCGCGTCTTGAGTGCAGTGGACAAATGTCCGCTGAAACAAGGTGGTACCGCGGAAGATTGCCTTCCGTCCTTGTAAGGGATGGAAGGCATTTTTGATTACAAGATCGGAGGTGGGTTTGATGAAAGTAAGCGCCGAAACGAATATGCCGCGCAATTTCGATTTCGCCGAGGCTGAGCCGCGGATTTACGAGTGGTGGCTCAAGAATGGCTGGTTCAAGCCGGAAGCGGCCGCTGCCGATGCCGAGCCCTTCGTCATCAGTATGCCCCCGCCGAATGTCACGGGCAGCCTGCATATTGGGCATGCGCTATTTACCGCGCTGGAAGACTTGATGATCCGATACGAAAGGATGCGCGGTAAAGCTGTGCTATGGCTGCCCGGGACGGACCATGCCGGCATCGCGACGCAGTTGCAAGTCGAGAATATGCTGCGCGAAGAAGGCGCCAGTCGCGAGGAAGTCGGCTATGAAGAGTTCCTGCACCGCACCTGGCAATGGAAAGAAGAATACGGTGGCGAGATCATAAGCCAACTGCGGCGATTGGGCGCCAGCTGTGACTGGGACCGCGAACGATTCACCCTCGACGACGGCTTGTCGCGAGCGGTTTTGCAAGCCTTCGTAACCTTGTGGGAACAGGGACTCATTTACCGAGGACCGCGACTCGTCAATTGGAGTCCCGGCCTGCAAACAGCCGTTTCAGACTTGGAAGTCGAGAGCAGCGAGGAAGAGGTCACACTATACTACTTTCGTTACCCGGTCGAAGGTGGAGAGTATCTGCCCGTCGCTACTACTCGGCCCGAGACCATCCTCGGCGATACCGCGGTCGCAGTGCATCCCGCAGACGAACGCTACCGGCATCTGATCGGTCGGCGAGCCTACGTGCCGATCCTGGAACGCGAGATACCGGTCATCGCCGATGAGCATGTCGACATGGAATTTGGTACTGGCGCCTTGAAAGTCACGCCAGGGCATGATTTCGATGATTATGAGCTGGGGCAAAAGCATGGCTTAACCCTGCTCAATATTCTCAACAAAGATGCCAGCATGAATGCCAACGCGGGCAAATATGCCGGGCTTGATCGCTACGACTGCCGCGAGCAGCTTTGGGCCGATATGGACGCAGCGGACCTGGTGATCAAGACCGAGGCATATACAACACGCATCCCGCGCAGCCAGCGGGGCGGAGAAGTCGTGGAACCCATGATGAGCACACAATGGTATGTCCGCATACAACCTCTGGCTGATAAGGCGATCGCGGCAGTGCGCGAGGGCCGAATCAAGATCGTGCCGGAGCGCTTTGAAAAGATCTACTTCCATTGGCTGGAGAACATCCAAGACTGGTGCGTCAGCCGTCAATTATGGTGGGGGCACCGCATTCCAGCCTGGTATCGCGAAAAGGATGGCGACCCTGAGGGCGAAATCTATGTCGGCATAGAAGCGCCGACCGGCGACGGCTGGATGATGGAGCGCGATGTCTTGGACACCTGGTTCAGCAGCGGTTTGTGGCCCTTCAGCACACTGGGCTGGCCCCAAGAAACCACTGACCTCGAACGCTTTTACCCTACGCAGGTGATGGAAACAGGGCATGACATCCTTTTCTTCTGGGTGGCGCGGATGATCATGATGGGCTTGTGGTTCATGGATGAAGCGCCCTTCCACACGGTATACCTGCATGGCCTGGTGCGGGCAGAGGGCGGTAAGAAGTTCAGCAAAACGCTGGGCAACGCCATAGATCCGCTCACGGTTGTCGACAAGCTGGGCGCCGATCCCTTGCGTTTCACTTTGATCACGAGTGGCACGCCCGGAAATGACTGCCACCTGGACGAAACGCGCCTTGACCACAGCTTTCGCTTCATCAACAAGGTCTGGCAGATGACGACCTTCATCAACATGAACCTGGATGGCGAGGTCGAGTTGGGCTTGCCCCCGCGCAATGACTTGGACCTGTCCTCGCGCTGGATCCTCAGCCGACTGCATCGCCTTATCGCCAACGTACAGTATCTGTTTAACATTTACCAATATGGCGAAGCGGGCAATCAAATCCTCGCGTTTATGTGGGATGAGTTCGCGCCCTATTATCTGGAGATTAGCAAGCAGGCTCTATATCAAGGCAGCGATGCGCAGAAAAACATCGTACGTCGCGTCCTGGTTCATGTTCAGGACAGTTGCTTGCGCTTGCTGCATCCTTTCATGCCCTTCATAACGGAAGAAGCCTGGACTTATCTGCCGCGCGCTGGCGAGGCGCTAATCATGGCGGATTGGCCCCAGGCTGATAGCGGCTTGATCGACGATGAAGTCGAGGCGCGCATGTATACCTATCTCGAGCTTGTACGCGAAGTCCGCAATACCCGTGGCGAATACAAGGTAGACCCGGGCCGGCGGATCCGCGCAATTGCCTACGACAAATCAAAAACGAGAAATTTGGCCGACAACGTTGAGATCTTGCGGCGTCTATGCAATGTAGACGAGTTGATTCTGATTCCCCTGAACAACGCCGAGCCAGCTAATGCCGCGGGGATTGTCGTCGGCGAGATCACACTTTACCTACCACTCGAAGGCATGCTGGATATCGCCGAAGAATGCAAACGTTTGGCCGCGGAAGAGGCGAAGCTAAAGCAGCAACTCGAACGCTCAGCGAAGATGCTCGCTAACGACAACTTTGTTCAGCGCGCCCGCCCGGATGTGGTACAGCGCGAACGCGACCGGATGAACGAGCTTGAGGCGGCCACCGCACAGATACAAGAAAGGATCACAAGTTTGTGCCAATAGCAGCGCCGCGTGGCGTACTAGTCTGTCGTTTATCCTACGGCAAAGCCAACCTACCGATTCGATCCGCTATAATAGGCTGGACGCGAATCGGATTATCGAGGACTGTGCTTGACGACAATCTACAAAGTCTGCCCGATTTGCGAAGCGCGAAACCATCGCAACGCGGCTCTATGCGCAACCTGCGGCACGACGATTGCCGATATCCTGCCAAGGCAAGACTCCGATGAGGGCGAACCTCGCGCTGAAATCTACGAGTTTCGTTATGGTGAGACCGACCTCGCGGAATCCTCTCTCGCCTTCAGAGGACGGGTCGGGAGCGCCATTCTGCTCATCCTGATCATTATCGCAACCGGTGTCGTCGCGTTCATTGCCCTCGCGCCGCGACTACGCGAAAATGAAGTGACGAGTGTCCATCCCACGATTACCGTCCGTCCTACGCGTATTGCGGGACCGACTGTCACACCTGGCACGCCTATCGCAACTTTCACCGCGAGTCCGCTGCCGTCGGCGATACCGACGCAAACTCCTAGCCCGGCGCCTTGTGTGCGCAAAGTTGCTGAAGGCGATTCTCTGATTGCAATCGTTTCCCGCTGTGGTCATAGCAGTCTCGCTATCCTGCCCACTGTCATGGCGCTTAATGACATAACCGATGAGACGCGCGTTCAGATCGGGCAGGAGATCATCGTGCCCCGTCCCTCCCCGACCGTCGATCCGGCCTCCGCCAACGCATCGGCCGACTCTGCCTCAGCCTCAAGCAAGGAGGATCAACTGGAACGCCTAGCGTTTGACCCATTCGCCCCAACGTTGACGCCGACATTGCTGCCCGGGCTGATGTGGCATGTGGTGCGGCCCGACCAAGACATGATCTACATCGCGGCCATTTATGAAACCAATATGAAAATCCTTGCGGACCTGAATCCAGAGATTAACTTTCCGCTCTGCGATTTCAGCGAAGTCTACGGCGGACCCGAATGTACCGTGCAATTAAGCGTGGACCAACATATAAGGGTACCTGCTCCAACACCAACAATGAGAACCATCCCGGCCGCTTTGGGCAGCGAAACGCCCACGCCGCGTCCGACCGCGACCTTCAACGCCCCCATTGCACAGAGCCCGGCGAATGAGGCTTATTTTTCACCATTTGAGCAAGTGACGTTGCGCTGGGTGGGTACAGGCTGGTTGGACACGAACGAAGTCTATCGAATCGACTTCACCAATATGGATAGCGGCGCACGCTTCCAAGCCGATACACGTGAACTGTTCTGGATTGTCCCAGCGGAATGGCAGAGCCAAGACGCCGAGAGTCATAGATATTCCTGGCAGGTCAGCGTCCTTAACACCGTTAGTAACACGATTGACTACATGACTGAAGTGCGTACTTTCGTCTGGCAAGGTACTGGACAGGCTGAGGCATGATGCATCGTCTGCTTTTTGTTCTCCTGGTCCCCGCTTTGATTGCGGCGTCGGGCTGCAATATCAGTCAGCCGGAACAACTGCCGGCGCCGACGGATATTGTTGAGGTGATTTCAACCACCGAATCGCCACCAAGTGGGACGCCGTCGCCCGTCGCCCCCACAGCTAGCCCCCCGCTGCAAATCGCAACGCTGGCGCCGGCCAATACCGCGACGCCGGCAACGCCACAGGCATCCCCAACCGCGACATCGCCGTATTTCGAGTATTTAGTTAATGACGGAGAGACGATGTACTATATCCTGCAACTGCCGCAGCACGGCTACGGCTATGAGCCAAACGTCGCCGCGACGGTTGTCGCCCTCAACGCTAATATCCCTAACGCGGACTCGCTTCGGGGTGGAATCACGATTCTGATTCCGCGGCCAACGCTCAGCCCCACACCCCTTGGCGCGGAGGCAACACAAGAATTCCTGGCTACTATAGGCGCAGATGACACATCGGGGGTTGTCTTGCCAGCCGGCGCGACCATAGGGTGTCACACAGTCGAAGCCGGGGACGCCATCATCGGTGTGGCTGTGCAAAACAACACGACGCTGGAAATCCTGCACGGATTAAACCGCGACCTAAACTGGTTCGGTTGCAATTTCACGTTGCCCAGCGGCGGGGAAAACTGCGCGCCCTACCTGAGTATCGGGCAATGTGTCCGCGTCCCGTTGCCGACCCCCTTGCCGACCAAATTCCCAACACCAACAGGTGACGAAACAGCGACCCCAACAGCGACAAAATTAGCGCCGCGCCTGCTTTACCCGGCCGACGGCGCCGCCGTGCCACTTGGACCATTGCTCATCCAATGGGTCGGCATCACCGGAATGAACGAAATCGACGAATACTTGATAGAACTGGTCGACCAAACGATCAATCAGCCCCTGCGCCAGGTAACCCGCACAAATTCCTTCCGCGTACCGACAGCTTTCATGCCCAATGACGGCCAAACGCATGTTATCCAGTGGCGCGTTTCGGTGGCGAGGCCGAATGCGCAAGGCATCTACAATTACGTCGGCGCTGAAGGCGAATGGCGCACTTTCCAATGGCTTGGCAACTGAACTAGCTTAGACCAGCCAAAATTGCGCGGCAAAGCTGCCACTGAGAATATGCTGACCGTTCCCGCCAGCCTTACAGCCCAGTCCAAAGTCACATCATTGACGGTGGCTTCCGCGTCAACAGCCTCTGGGGCAAGTAATGCCGACATCCGGCATCAAAACCCGGCGCTTTTCGGCAGAGCTTCAAAGGCGGCGTATACCGGTCGACGCGAACCGGCAGCATCCACGAGGCTAAAGAAGCATCCCTCTTTATCAGCCACCGCACAACCATTGAGGTTATACAGGAACATCGCCGTAATGCTGTCCATCTCCTGCACGATTTGGTAGGCCTGCGTCACATAAAGCGCTTGCTCTTCTTCGCTGGTGTAGTTCAGCCATTCGAATCCGCTCGACGGAATCGCAATATTGGCGCCTTCACGCGTGCCCCACCCGACTTGCGTAACTATGATCGGCATATCTGCCAGGCCATTCTCCGCCAAAACCTCGTCATAGAATTGCATTAGCTCAGGGAAATACTGCAAGAAGGACTCATAGTGTGAATCCACGCCGGGCGGCTTGTCACAGCAGCGCAGAGTGGGCGGGACCGCGGAGGCGCTGAAGACAGCTCCGATTGCATCGCTGTAGTCAGCGGCGCCAGCTTCCAGCATGCCTTGAAGGTAGGTCCCGGTATCTATGGAATTGTAACCATCAGAAAAACCCACCGGCGCCAAGCCCCCGCTTATGACTAGCGCCGCCTCATCATGCGATTTTATCGTCTCGTAGCCAATTCTGAGCAATGGCAGGTAGAATCGTGCACCCAGCCGAACTTCGTCAGGTATGCCATAATCGCCGTCGGCATTAAGCTCGGGGTTGCGTTTGTAGACGGGAACCGTCCAGTATTTGAGCAGATTTGGTGATTTCCATATCTCATAGGCATCAACAATCCCGGCGTAACGCGTTGCCAGATTGGCCATAAATGTCGCGAAATCGTTTAGATCTTCTGGCGGTCCGCCGTAATCACGCATTTGACTGTAAAGTTTCTCGGTGTAGCTCCTGCGGCTCCATGCGGGCGCGGCAAAGACATTCAGCAGGATGTTCACGTCCACGTATTCCATCGCCGCCACCGTCGCATCCAAGGCCGCGTAGTCATAAACACCTTGCTGAACTTCTATCTCCGCCCAAGGCGCATCTATCTTGACCCAGTCGACGCCTAGCTGCGAAACTTGCTCTGTTAACGCGCTTGCATTATCCCGGTCAATAAAAACTTGAATGCCAAAGCCGAAGCCCCGACGCACCAAAAAGCCTCTGGGTTTGGGCACCAGTATGGTGTCATCAAGTTGAATCAAGCTGGGCTCGGTGATGCCATTCAAGTTTTGCAGAAACTGCACCGTTGTATCATAAGCTTCAGCAATCTTCGTCAGATTGTCGCCGCGTTTCACGACATGGACTTCCAACACCGCATTTTGCATTTTTGGCACCAGAATTGCCTGATTAACCCTGATGGCCCGCGGATCAGACAGCCGATTTAGCGCCTGCAAAGCGGCGACGCTGACATCGTAACGCTGGGCAATGCTGAAGAGTGAATCTCCCGGCTGGACAATAATAGTTTCGAACAATGCTTCGTCGATCCTCGGCACGATGATGCTGCGTCCAACACTCAGGTCGAGGTGACCGCTGATGCCGTTTAGCGCGCGTAACTGCGCGACGGTGGTGTTGAATTGCCGCGAAATATTGAAAAGGCTATCTCCCTGCTTTACCACATAGATCTCATATTTTGTCTCGTCTATACGCGGGACGAGAATGGTCTGGCCTACTTCTAAATCGTGCAGTCCTGCCAAGCCATTCAGCGTGATCAGCGTCTCTTCGGTCGTAGCGAAACGCCTTGACACGCTGTAAAGGGAGTCCGCAGCGGTAATCTCGTAAACTCCGAACCTGGTTTCATCTATTTTGGGGACCAGGATGCTCTCGCCCTCGCGTAGATCGCGCGTATCAGCAATACTATTCAGCGACTTTATTACCGAAACAGCAGTGTTGTATCGCCGAGAAATGCTGTAAAGCGAATCATTCGGCGCCACAATGTGAATGTCCAGATCACCTTGGCTGATCGAGGGCACGATAAGCAATTGCCCAGCAAAGATGCTGCGTCCATCCGCGATGTTGTTCAGCCCCTGCAATATTCCGATACTGGTATTAAATCGCTTGGAAATGCTGAAAAGCGTATCACCTGGCTGGACTTCATAGATATCGACATAAGAGCTTGAACCTGCCGGGACCAAAATACTCTGACCGGCAAACAACTGCCCCGGCTCACCGATATTGTTCGCCGTGGTCAAAGCCTCAACTGTCGTATTAAAGCGCTGTGCTAGGCTGTAGAGCGAATCTCCGCTCTGTACGATGTAGGCGCTGTAGGCTGCGGGCAGGTTAACTGGAAACTGTTCATCTTCATCGCCGTTATCCCTGTCCTGCGCCAAAGTCCCAATGAGCGATGCAATAAAATACATCGTAGCAAGTACGACCCAGCACAGACGAAGCATGATTCCAGCCTCGCATTCACAACCATCCTTCCTTGGGAGAAGTCTACAGGTGAGCGGAAAACCACGCCAATAAAATACCGGCCATTAAGGGATGTCAGTCGGCGCGCCCAATTTCGACCGAACACAGGGCGAAGGAGTCGCCGCCGTCTGGCAAGCCAAGGCGTCGACCGCTTGATGGGTCGTACCAGCCGACGCGGATTTCATACCTGCCGTCGGCTAGGTTTTGCGCGGGCAAATAGTAGATGTCACGGAAAACCGCATCGAGCGCCCAAGCAGTGGAGTCCAGACGCCCGTTCTGAGGATACTGATCGTCTTGCGTCCAGAGTGTATTGCCGGTTGACGTATTGTATGCGCCATATACATGAACAAAGGTTTTCATAGAATTTCCCGTGTGCATTAGTGCCTTCCAGTGCAAGCGCAGCAAAAACTCTCCCGTCGGCAAGAGCGCCGGGCATTCCTCGGCATCCAGCAAAGCGACCTTGTCATCAAATCGCGCCAACTCGACGCGCTCTTCTTGGGGAACAGTCCAACTCATGTATTGCCGGATGGGCAGCCCGGAGGTCTCCGTTCGCAAAACTTCCTGCATATTGTCGCGCATCCATTTTTCTACCACGCCAGCATTTGGCCAACCCGCCTGCTCCTTGGCCACCACATAGATGCTCTCGAAATCGCGGCTGTAAATACTCAGCAAGGACGCGATTTCGGATACTTCCTGGTTTGGCTTGGCTGGCAGGCCAATGTCTCGCGCCGCGCCGTTGTAGTAGTAACCGAAAGCAGGATCCACCGCCAACTGAATGACCAAATCGTCTTTGGCCACGCGCGGGTTAAGAAAAGCGCCTAATTCATCCCAAGCCGGCGCCTTGCGAAACGCAGGATCATTGAAATGAGCGTTCAAGGTCATAAACGCTAGCGCAAACCAGGGAAGCAATAAGAAAATCGACAGTAACCAACCTGACGCATTCGCATATTGCTGTATGTAACTTACGATATGGTCACTTCCCAAAACAAGAACAAGGATGAAAGCGGGTACAGCAGAAAGCACATAACGCGGATGAAACAGGTCATAACGCTGCGAGGCAATGCCCAGCAGAATGAGCGGAAGCAGCCCAGTAAGCATCACAAAACGAAACTGCCGTGAAGACTGCCGGTATAGAACAATCCCAAATAGCGCGCAGACAATTGACAAGACCCGCCCAACCGCTGATTGATCCAGCGGGATCGTGCTGCCAAGCGTTAGAACCGGCACGAAACGATCAAGGTAGTCGGGAATCGCGAATGGCTGGACTAAACCCGGATAATAATCGATGAAACCCTGCTGCACTTGTAACAGCAACAGGCCCGCAATGAGCAATACAGCCATAGCTGACTGGATAAACAAGATCCGCCGCAGAAATCTCCAATCTCTCCAGCGTGCGACAAGCGCGAAGCAGGCTAACGCAATGGTCGTGAATGACTCCGTATAGATCGTCAAAGCGACGAAACCACCGATGAACGCGTACAGTGTCCAGTCAGCGCGCCGGGGACGATCGACGAGGCGCAGACCTAACCAGAGCGATGTGACGCTCAGCCCGCCCCAATAGGCGTAGTTGCGGAATTCCTGACTATGCCAAATCTCAAATGGATGAAGCGACCACATCAAGGCGGCGAGCAAAGCGCAACTGCGGCTTTGAGACAGCCGCCAGCCCAAGGCAAACATCGCCGCGATACCTATGCTGTTGCCTAAAACCGATAGATAGCGTAAGGCGAATACCGAATCAATCCCGCCGACGACAAAATTCCACAGGCGGCCAACCGCGTAGACCAGCGGCGTATGCGGCTCGCCATGAGCGATCTCAGTCAGCGAGGTGCTGAACGGCGTATCAGCCCAATAGAGAACGCTAAAGGCTTCATCGCCCCGCAGCGGCACCGCTTGAAGATCGTGTATGCGCAAGCCGAAGCCGAGCAGGATGACAATGATCAGCAGGCCAAATTCGCGCAACTGGGACATGCGCGCTCAGGTAGTAGCTGTTTCGAACGCTTCGATTTGCTCGTCGCTGAGTGGCATTAAACTGGCGTTTTTTGAGTCGCTGGCTGCTTCGGCGAGCTGGCGCTTGGCATCACGCATGAATTCTTTGAGATTAGGTCCCCGCTTGGGATCCGCGTAAAGTACCGGAACCTCGGGTTGAGACTCAAATTCAACTTCGGCCGAAGGATCCACAAAAACAATCAAGCTCTGTACGGTCACATCAGGCGCGACTTCGCTAATGGCGCTTTGCAGATGCTCCCGCGCAATTCCGGCTTCACGAAAGGGCTTTCCGATGCCGTCAAAGCGAATAGCGGAGAAGAGCTTGCTTATCAGGCTTCGCTTGCTATGAAACTTCCCACCGCGCAACACAAACTTCTGATCATGCCAGCGCGTGACAATCGCATATACGCCCTGGGGACAGATCAAAACGTGGCGTACCGGGAAGTGGTAGTAGTTGTACAAAACGCTCTTGTTGCTAAGCCCTTTCAAACCATCCTCAATCGCTTTTTCCGGGCGAGGCACACGCGCCCAGAGGTTTGTCATGCGGACGGATATGATCGTCAACACGAAGGCGATCGGCAAGACCGCCGACTGCGCGATCAGCGTCAGCATATCCGGCGTCTCATTGGTGAAGAGCGAGGCGTTGATAACGATGAAGCCAAGAATCAACGCGCCGAAAGTGCCGAAAAACAGATAATTGGTTATCTTGCGGTTACGCCGAGCCAGCTTCTTGTTTGTGACGATGCGCATGCTATTTCCTCAATTGTTCAGCCAGCAGGTTCGCCTTGGCGGTTCGTCATCGCTGCGGCGGCTATTAATTATTACAAACATCTATGCGGTTTTGGTGCATCCGCATTGCTGGCACCAGCGAGTCAATGATTTGGGTCATCGTCTGGAAAAACCACCCTTCCAGCAGTTCCCAACGCTCCGGTGATACCGCCCCGCGCAGATAGCTCGCATAATGACTGCGAACCCCTTCTGCGGTTAGATCGCTTCTGCCAGCCTCGATCCGGGCTGGATAAATAATCGCCTTTTGCAGGTCCTCTATCGCTTTCAAGAGGTCTACGTCGTCCCCCTCGTATTTCTCGAGAAACACGAATTCGCAACCGTTGAATTCCCCTGTCAGCGGGGGCGGACCGCACTCATCGCGCCCCGGCGCGAATGTCAAGATATACTCGCTGACCCATGCGTTATCCGACTCATTGATCTCATCTACTTCATTGTCCTCGTCCACAATGACTTGCAGACGATGCAGTTCGTTCAAATAGGTATCCACGTGCAATGGGCCAAGTTGAAAGAACTGTCTTGCGCCAGGTCCGAGCTGGCTCGTGCCAATATCAAATCGCCTCTCCGCTGTAACAATCCCGGACGGCACGTGGATATCCTGAAGCGAAATTGTGATTTTGCCGTCTTCGGTATCAAACCAGTCTTGTCCAGTGTTGACGATCGGCGCCTGTACCGAAGCGCCGACGCCACAATACAAGGGATGCGGACTCACCTCTGTCCAGCCCAGCACCAGGTTGACATTTTCCGGCGATTCCGGTGTTTCCGGAACGAAATAAGCTATGTAATTCGCCAAGGTCACTTCCGCGCAAATCAGTTCCCCGAAACGCACCGTCGGCAGGATGACCCAATTCTCGGGGCTGTGCGCCGGCGGGATTGCCGCCCGCACCTCGCCAATAACCGCGACGTTGAGATCTTCGGCCGGAACACGCATACAATGTGTCACCGGCTCTGGCAGGGTACTGACCGCGCCGGGCGCATGCAATTGCTGAGGGATTTCGGCCGATAATTTGTAAAGCGTGCCTAAGCGCTGCAACTCAAGCGTATGATCCCGGGGGTGGGCGAGTCTTGCGGGCGCGTGGAACTCGTGTTGCTCCACGCAATCCAAGCTAAACGAAGAGTTGGCCGACACCTCAATGTCTTCTGGATCGTAGAGCAGAGAAGCGCAATTGGCGTAGGCTCGCATAATTGATGTATCTTGCGCCGCATTAGGCACGATCTGCCTGCCCAACGGAATGCCAGCGGAAACCTCTTCGGCGTCCGGAGTACGTAATTCGGCATTGATTCGCGCTACCCCATCCATGGCGATATTGACTGGCTCGCTGCCGTCGCCCGGTCCCAATACGCCCGCGGACGCAAGAGAAGCAAGGTCGAAAGTGCCGCCAGCCGTCCAAGCCCAGTAAGTCAGAACCGATGATCCGGAGGTGTCAGCATGGAATTCAAAGCCGACCGGCAAGTTAAAGCCGACCCAGACAACAGGCTCAGTTATGATAGCAGGCTCAGCCAATTCAAGACGGTTGATGCCTGCCTGCCCAATGAAGATCTGCTCCCGGTATACCAAGGTGGCATCCACGGGCGACCCACCGTTGCCATCCTGATAGACCAGCAAATCGATGCCGCTGCCCGGTACTATCGTTTGGACAGATATGCTGACAGCGTCAAGAGCCACCGGCAGCGGCAGCCCCAGCGGCGTCAAGTCAAATCCGTTAATCACTACCGACGATTCACCCTCTATGTAGAAAACAGCATTACCGGCTCCGCTGTTGTTACTCAACAAGGTGTCGCCGGCCGCCACGGGATAAACCGCCAAAACAGCAGCGAAAGCAAACATGCCCATTAGATATAGAACGCGACTCAATGATTTGCGCATGATTCTTTCCACCTCGACTGCCGTGCAGACCATCAATTGCGTATTGTAGGTTCGATTCACATATTGGTCAAGCAAACGACAAGGACTGGCTTATGCGCAGCCGAGTCACTATAATGTTCGCGTTGCGTGTGAATCTGTGAATCTTGGAAGAAGTCAATGTCAGAATTTGTGCTGGTATTCGCGGTGCTCGCTCTTGTCTTGGGCGGATATTGGGCGCTTGTCGTCTTTCCCAAACAGCGTGCCTTCCAACATAAGCAGAAGATCGTGCGTTCACTGAATGTCGGCGATGAAATAGTGACGTATGGCGGCATCATCGGCAAGATTATTGATATTGATGTCGAAAGAGGCCTTGCCCATGTAGAGATCGCTGAGGGATTGC
The DNA here is from genome assembly GCA_011523735.1 of Chloroflexota bacterium. Lineage (GTDB taxonomy): Bacteria > Chloroflexota > Anaerolineae > Aggregatilineales > Phototrophicaceae > UBA6055. The sequence continues at coordinate 82,751 of WTGB01000048.1, read as the reverse complement.
GCATCAAGCTGCTCACTGCCGCCTTGCAGCAGGTTTACGATCCCGATCAATTCGCCTATAACGCCGGTATCGGCATAAAAAAGCCGAAAACCGAGCAGACATCGTCTTGAAAATAAATGATGGAGAGGAAGGCAGCCTAGGATGAGCAGTCATGCTCGATGGCTTATCTTTATTGTATTGTTGAGCGCATTCTGCATTTGGGTCGCCACGCCGCCCGAGTTCAAAGGCGTGCAGACAGAAGCCTGCTCCGCACTGGATGGCGCGGATCCAGGCAATCTTAAGTGCTCGGAAAACCTGGAAATCGATACTAACGGCGATGGCATTCACGAGTTCGTGCTCAATATCACGCAGAGCCTCGGTCTGGATTTGGTTGGCGGCTTGCGCGTACTGCTACAGGCAGATATCTCGGCGGAGAACTTCACGCCGGAAGACTTGAACGAAACAGCCAACAATGTATCGCGTCGTGTCAATGCGCTCGGCTTGACCGAAGCGACAGTGCAAGTGCAAGGGCGCGATCGCATCCTGGTTGAGCTACCCGGCGTGCGCGACCCAGCACAAGCAATCGCCACAATTCAGCAAACAGCCCTGCTCGAATTTGTCGATTTCGGCGGCTTATCCAATCAGGTGCGCAGCTTCGTCGGCAACGAGATTGTCACCAGTGAGCAAGTCGAACTGCGGAAAAATACCGTGCTCGCTGAAGGCGAGGCGGACCCACTTGCAGATCGCCGCGCGCATCCGGTAAGTGGCTTGCCCTTCCCTACAGTGATGACCGGTGCGGGATTACAAGCCGCAAGCGCTGTTCTGTCTCCGCCGCAAGGCACGGGCAGCCCGGAATGGATGATCAATTTCGAAATCAAAGAAGAGTTTCAAGACATATTCGGCAGCTTCACACGGGACCGAATTGGCGAGCCAATGGCGATCGTCCTCGACGGCGAAGTCTTGTCAGCGCCGATTATTCAGGCACAACTCTCTACCGGCGGCGTCATCACCGGGCAATTCACGGAAGACGAAGCGAATACGCTGGCGCTGCAATTGCGTTCCGGCGCCTTGCCAATTCCGCTTCGCATCGAAAGTACGCAGGAAGTCGGCGCGACGCTGGGCCAGGAATCCGTCCGTCTGAGTGTGCAAGCCGGGGTGGTCGGCGTCATTGTTGTTCTAGCCTTCATGCTCATCTATTATCGCCTGCCCGGCGTCGCCGCCGATCTGGCGCTTGTTGTCTTTATCTTTCTGAACATCGCCGTATTCAAGCTGCTGCCCGTGACGCTGACCTTGCCGGCCATCACCGGTTTCTTGATTTCCATCGGCACGGCGGTTGATGGCAACATTCTGATTTTCGAGCGGATAAAGGAGGAATTGCGCGCCGGCTTGCCTTTGGAAGCGGCTTTAAAAGCTGGCTTTGACCGCGCCTGGACATCCATTCGCGATTCAAACCTGTCCACGATCATCATCTGCGGCATTCTCTTCATGTTCGGGCAAACGCCGGGCGCTAGCATAGTCGCCGGCTTCGCAGTCACGCTCGCCATCGGCTTGGTGCTCAATCTCTTCACTGCGGTAATCGTAACGCGCACCTTCCTCTATATTCTCGTCGGCCTTTTCCGCAGCGCCGTCGCGAACAATCGCGCAATCCTCGGCGCTTAAGGATGGAGAGCAATGTTTAACATCGTACAGAAACGCCGCTGGTTCTTCCTGCTCTCTGCCATAATCATCGTGCCAGGTCTGGCCATCATGATCTTCTCAACCATCTCCACCGGCGCCCCATTTCGCCTCAGCATCGACTTCCTGGGCGGCAGCATCTATGAGTTGAAGTTCAACGAATCAGGCGCAACCGAAGATGGCATCCGCCGTGTCTTTACAGCAGTAGGCGACGAGGGCGTCATCATTCAACAGATCGGAAACGCCGACGCATATCGCTGGTCTGTACGAGCCAGCTTCCATGATGTCAGCGTCACAAACGATATCCTTGCGCGACTGGGGGAAATGGCGCCGATCAATCGCGATAGCTTCCGCGTTGAAACGGTATCCGCGACTATCGGGCAAGAAGTCACGCGTTCGGCGTTAGCAGCCGTCGCCGTCGGTGCTTTGGTCATCACAGGCTTCATCGTAATCGCCTTTCGACAGGTGCCAAACGCCATTCGCTACGGACTTTGCGCCATTGCTGCAATGATCCACGATATCCTGGTAGTGATGGGCTTGATGTCGCTTTTTGGCTTATTACTCGGCTGGGAAATAGACGCGCTCTTCCTAACTGCAGTGCTGACAGTGGTCGGCTTTTCGGTACAGGACTCCATCGTGGTATTCGACCGTATCAGGGAGAATATCCCCAAACACCTGGGGGAGCCTTATGAGACGATCGTGAATCGAAGCATCTGGGAGACGATTCACCGGTCGCTGGCGACTCAACTCAATGCCTTCTTTATCATGATTGCCATTCTGCTCTTCGGTGGTGAGACAGTGAAGCAGTTTATCGCTATTCTCTTCATCGGCTTGCTTTCCGGCACCTATTCGTCGATCTTCACCGCCGTGCCGCTCCTGGTCGCCTGGGAAAAGGGTGAACTGCCTTTTGTCGGGCAGGGCCGGCAAGGTGAAGAGTTGGAACCGGAGTCCGCCTAGTTTATCGTCTGGTCAATGACGGAAGTGTCGGCTGCCTGTAAAGATCATCGCCATGTCATAGTAATCAGCCGCTTCAATCACCTGACTGTCGCGTATCGATCCGCCAGGCTGTACAACACATGTAACGCCAGCCCGCGCCGCATGCTCGATACTATCCGGAAATGGGAAAAAAGCATCTGACGCCATTGCCGCGTTGGTCGTCTCGCTCGCCGCTTTTTTGATGGCTAGTTCGGCCGCGTCCACCCGGCTCGGCAATCCCCCGCCGATGCCGACGGTGCGTTTGCCCCGCGTCAGGACGACGGCATTCGATTTCACATGCTGCACGGCTTTCCAGGCGAATATAAGAGACTCCATTTCCTCAGCGGTAGGTGCCCGCTTGGTCACTGTCCTCATCGTGGCGCCAGCGGGATCTCCCAAATCATATCGCTGCAAGAGCAATCCATTCATCACGCTTCGAAACTCATATCCACGCCCCCGGAATGGCTCTTTGATGCGTAACACCCGGCAATTCCGGCGTCCCCTTTGCAAATGGCTAGCCGCGATCTCACTGAAAGCAGGCGCAACAATGGCTTCCACGAATAACGTACCCAGAGCCGCCACGAAATCTTCATCCACTTCTCCGTTCACGGCAATAATCCCGCCAAAGGAAGAGACCTGATCGGAGGCGAGCGCTTGTGGGAAGGCCTCGGCGACCGAGCCCGCGCTGGCAATTCCGGTCGGATTCAGATGCTTGACGATGACGACAGTCGGCTCCCCAAAGCTGCTGACCGCCCGCCAGGCGCTGTCTACATCCAGAATGTTATTGTAGGAAAGCTGCTTGCCGGACAACTGGTCCGCGCCCAATGGCGTACCAATATCGCCGCGCGCGTAATAGGCCGCTGGTTGATGCGGGTTTTCCCCATAGCGAAGATCGTGGCTGCGCTGGGCGCCAAACGCGACGCTGTCCGGTACATCGCCGGCGGCGGGCTCTGCAATCTCGGAATCACTCAGGTAAGCATAAATTGAAGTATCGTAACCGCGGCAGTAGCCAAAAGCTTTTACAGCCAACTCGCGACGCTGCTGCAAACTCGTCGTCCCGTTGGTTTTCAGCGCGACAATTACATCGGAATAATCGAGCGGATCGCATAGCACTGTCACACGGGCGAAGTTTTTGGCGGCGCCGCGCAGCAAGGTCACACCGCCAACGTCAATCTGTTCAATGGCCTCCCCAAGGCTTACATTCGGTTCCCTGATCGTCTCGCTGAAGGGATAGAGGTTGCAGACCACCATCGTGATCGGCGCGAAGCCATGTTCCGCCAACTCTTGCATGTCGGCAACTGTATCCCGCGCCAGGACCCCGCTGTGAATGGCTGGATGCAGCGTCTTGACGCGCCCCCCCAGCATTTCCACCTGCCGAGTGACACGCTCGACGCTAGTGACCGCTAGCCCGGCATCGCTTAAGATCTCCGCCGTGCCGCCGCTGGCCACAATCTCCCAACCTAAACCTATCAATTCTTTAGCAAAACCGAGCAATCCTCGCTTGTTAGAAACGCTGAATAATGCCCTGGGCATATAATGTCCTCGTGGTTAAACGACTTTGACGCAATACAGTGATTATAGTTGGCCGAGTAGGTGGGGGTATAGGGAACAGATCTCACTCCTCAAGCTCAATCAGTGCATCCAGCGCAATGGTCACGGAAACCGCCTCCCCTACCGCCGCAGGAAGCGCAGGATTAGCAAAGTGCAATGTCGTATCATCGTCGAGCGATACACTGACATCGAAATAGTCGCCACGGAATACCGCGCTCGTGAGTACCGCATCAAATCGCAATGACCGGCTCGCTGTCGCCTGGTCCATGCGGATTCCGCTCGGGTGTATCAAGACAGTTTTCGCCGCCGCTCCACTGGAAATAACCTCTGAGCAAATCCGTCTGGCAAAGCTGCTACGTTCAATGTCAAAGATGTTGCGCAAGCCCAGAAACGCGGCGACAAAGGCGCTTCGGGGCTGGTGGTACAAGTTTCGCGGCGTATCTACCTGCTCGAGCTTACCGATGTTCATGACAGCGATTCTATCAGCGACAGCATAAGCCTCACGGTGGTCGTGAGTCACGTATATAGCACTCAACGTTTTGTCTTTGATGATCTGACGCAATTCGAGCGCCAATTGATCGCGCAGTTGCGCATCCAGCGAGCCAAGCGGCTCATCCAGCATTAATAATCGCGGCTTCGGTGCCAGGCTGCGCGCCAGAGCGACTCGTTGCTTCTGCCCGCCTGATAGTGAAGCAATATCGCGCTTGCCCATGCCCGCCAAGCCAACCCGCTCCAACAACAACTCAACTTCGCGGGCGATGAGCTGCCTGCGGTGACCGCGTCGCCTCAAGCCGTAGCCGATGTTATCCGCCACATTCATGTGCGGAAAAAGGGCGAAATCCTGGAACATCAAGCCGAATTCACGGCGATGCGCCGGTGTATCGCCGATATCAACCCCTGCGAAAGTTATCTTCCCTTCCAAGACTGTTTCCAACCCGGCGATGATGCGCAGCAGCGTCGTTTTGCCACAGCCGCTGGGACCGAGCAAGCAGACGATTTCGCTGGATTTCACTTGCAAAGTGATGTTGCTTAGGGAGACAAGGTCTTCATAAGCGTGTGAGACGTTGGCAATGTGCAGCATCAGAACTCAGCGACCCCAGCGGCGCGAAGCCGCTCAATAATGAGGAAGCCGCCAGCGCAGACCAACATCAAGATCACGCTCATCGCCAATGCCTGCCGATACGACCCCAATCCAGGATCGCCAATCAGACGATAGATGACCACCGGAATCGTCACGGATTCCCGCTGCGCCACAAACAGCGATGCGCCAAACTCCCCCATGCTGACCGTAAACGCGAATGTCGCGCCAACGACGATGCCGCGACTAACAAGCGGCGCGTCTATCGTCAAAAGTTTCTCCATAGGACGTGCCCCAAGCACACGTGCCGCTTCGCCGAGAGACGGCGGAATCGTGCGCAAACTAGGCAAGACGCTGCGGATGACAAAAGGCAGTGCCACTAGGGTGTGCGAGATTGGAATGATGAGCCAGGACGAGCGCAGATTCAACGGCGGCTCATCCAAGGCGATGATGAAGCCAAATCCAAGCGTTACCGCGCTGGTAGCCAGCGGAAGCATAAACAGCGGATCGCTAAAGCGCGACCACCTGCCGCGCCGATTGATCATATGCGCCGCGATCAATCCCAGCGCGAGGGCGGCTGTCATCGCCATTATCGCATAACGCAAGGAATTGAAGACAGCTTCCAACGGCGTGATGAAAAGCAGCGATGCCCGCGATCTCTGGGACAATTCAATATAGCCACTCAGATCAAGTTTTCCCGTCAGGAAGAGCGAGCGCCATAATAATGCCAGCAATGGAGTAAAGAGCAGCGCTGTAATTAACAAGACACAGGCGAAAACAACTGAACGCTGAAGCCGCGTGCGAGGGCACCGAAGGATGGCGGCGCTGCTGGACATAGAAACTTGCAGCCGATTCTGAGACCTTGTATAGATGACCAGCATAACCAGCATTGACAGAATCTGTACCAAAGACAGAGCCGCTGCCAGCGGCAGATTGAAGATGCTGACCGCCTGATAATAGATTTGCACTTCCAGCGTGGCAAAACGTATGCCGCCCAGGATCAAGACGACCCCAAAACTGGTGAAACAAAAAATAAATATCAACACTGCCGACGACAAGAGCGCCGGGCGGATCAGCGGCAAACGAATATCTCGCCACAGAGAAATCTCGTTCGCGCCCAACGCGCGTGCCGCTTCTTCGGTAGCGAATCCAACCGACGCCCAATAGCTTGTGATGATCCGCAGAGCGATCGCAAAGTTGTAGAAGATGTGCGCAATGATAATCAGCGCCAGCGTGCGTTCGAGTTGAATCGGGCTGTAATCAAGCGAAAACAGCGTCCGCAGCAGATCGTTCAGCAAGCCGCCGTCACCCAGCACGACGGCAAAAGCCAGCGCCACGACCACCGTTGGCAAAACGAATGGCAGCGTCGCGAGCGACAGCAGCAGCGACTTGCCCGGGAAGCGAAAGCGCGCAAATACGAATGCGCAGGGCAGCGCAAGTACAACCGTCGCTGTCGTCGATATCAGCGCCTGATATACGGTGAATACCAAGGTGCCGATGTGATAGTCGCTGGACAAGAGCCGGGCAAATGCCGACAAGTCCAGTATCCCATCCGGTCGCAAACTCAGGTCGAACAGCGCCAACAGCGGGTACAGAAAGAAGACGACGAGAAAGATGAGCGGAACGAGATAGAGCAGGTTCGCCGCACAGCGCAAACTTGCCGTCAACGCAGCATGACCGCCGCCCAGGCTTGAATCCACGCTTCCCGATTCTCCTCAATCCTCGCTGGATCCAGCGACGCCGGATTCTCCGCTATCGCCGCATAGGCCGTGAATTCCTCCGGCAACATAATATTTTCCACCACCGGGAAGACAAACATGTTCAGCGGCATCTCTTCCTGGAAGGCCGGGCTGAGCATAAAATCAATAAACTTTCTCGCGCCATCTGGGTTGGTCCCGCCTTCCAGGACGCCCGCATATTCGATTTGCCGATAGCACATATTGTCGCCGATGATTGCTCCCGTTACCGCGCCAGCTTCAGGATCTTCGCCATATATGACTTCGGCCGGCGGGCTGCTGGCATAACTCACCACAAGCGGCCGCCCACCGACCCCCCGACTGCCAACCGTGAATTCCCCGTAGTAGGCGTCAGTCCAGCCATCAACCACCAGCAGATCGTTATCCGCCAGCGCCTGCCAATAATCCAGGTAAGTGCTTTCGCCATCGTCGCCAAACTCGGCGATGGTCGCAAGCAAGAATGCCAAGCCCGGCGACGAAGTCGCTGGATTCTCCGCCACAAGCAAGCCGGCATATTCCGGCCCTGTGAGGTCGCTCAAGCTTTGCGGCAGCGGCAGTTCCTGCTCTTCGAAATACGAGATGTCATAATTGAGGCAGACATCGCCGAAGTTGATTGGCGTCACGCGGAAAGTATCATCAGGGAGGAATCCGCCAGCAACGTTTTCCAACTTCGGTGACTCGTAAGGCGCAAAGATTCCGGCTTTCAAGGCGCGGCTGAGGAAGGTATTGTCAACACCGTACAAAACATCGCCCAGGGGATTGTTCTTGCTCAGAATCGCTTGATTTACCATTTGACCGGCGTCGCCGGATCGCAGAATTTCCAACGTAAAACCCGTGTATTCCTCAAACGCTTCCAAGACTGCTTCAGACATGGCGAAACTGTCATGCGTCAAAACGACAACAGATTCGCTTTCTTGCGCAATAGCGCTGCCGCAGAAACAAAGCAGCAATAGAACAATCGCAATTGCTCGCCTGTACATGATAAAACTCCCTTCAATCTGTGGGCGCGACCCGGCGAGCTTGTTAGACACAACAAAAGAGCCACCCCTGTCGGGGTGTGTACAGGGGTGGCTGAAACAAGGGTGTTGCAGACATCCCTACGCCAGCATTACCTGGATCAGGTATATGGGTCGGCATATGCCCTCTCAGCCCGCTCCTGCGAGCTCCCCAAGTCACGACATATATGATTGATAATGATTATACTACGTAGCGCGATTTACGACAACAAATTGTTATTAAGATTCAATAAAGTCCTTTACGAAATCTTCAAATCGGCCAGCATTGCAGGCTTCAGCATAACTGAGAATGCCTTCCCCGTCCAAAGGATATAACGGGTAACAGCTGGTAGGCGCCGCGCCAAAACGCGCTTCAACCAGCATATCGCAACCAGGAAATGGAATGATCAGGCCATCAGTTGTACGCGTCAATTCGTCCACGACTTGCTCGACAGTCGCAATTACTGTGTCGGCAACGTAGACCAGTTCCAAGTCGATACCCAGGTTATTGTTAATAAGCACATTCCCATCCCGGTCGCCGGCAAGGCAATGTATCACCGCGACGTCACAAGGAATCGCCGGAAACGCTAGCAGATCATCGTCGCTGTATGGATCGCGGACCAGCTTCACATCAGGACGTAGCTTAGGCAATTCGGTGCCCAGCCAAGCGCGCGATGGCAAGAAACCAGTGCCGGAAATCTGAGCCCGGATCCCCATCACGATGCTCGCTTCTGTCTCCTCGATAACCCTTACTCGCTGCCGCTGGACGAATTCCGTGAACATGGGCGCCAAGCCAAACGCTTCCAGCCCGAAGTAAGCCGAACGCACTGCCTTCACGCATCCAGCTCCGATAAGCAAGTCAGATTCCAGGCCGCCAGTAAAACTCAGCAGTGTCAAATCTCGCGGTGGCTCATCCCGCCGCAGCAGCGCCCTGACAAAGCCGAGTGGCCGTCGATAAAGCGTCATCCCGCCGAGCGCCAGCGTAGCGCCATCGCAGACCGCAGCAGCAGCCTCTTCCATCGACGTGTAACGATCAGACGGCATCATCAAATTCCATGAAAAGATTCCTGCCAAATTGCAGCGTGCGTCTTATCGAAGAGAATCGACGTGATCTAAATATTCCGAAGCCGATTTATGATAGCTTATACTATAGATCCCTGGAAACCTCGACATCTACTTGGAGTCCTGCGATGACTAAGAACCACCCACAGAAAGACACTCCAACATTTCCAGGTTCAATCCTCGTGACGTTGGTCGTCTTCGCGCTTGGGTTCGTCGCCGGCACTGTTGTGGAAAACCGCATCGTCGCGCTCACCGATACCAATCAAGCGTTCGAGCCCTTTTGGGATGCTTTCTCTCTGATCGAATCTCGCTATGTCGATCAAGTTGAAGTCGAAATTCTGGTGGATGGAGCGATAGAAGGCATGGTGGATTCACTTGGCGACGAGCACAGTGGCTATATCCGCCCGGAACTGTACAAACGCAGCATCGACTTCTCCGGTAAGTTTACCGGTATTGGCGTGTTCAGCGAAACCAATGAGGAAAACGGGGAAATCGAAGTCGTCTCGGTCATACCGGATTCGCCTGCCGAAAATGCCGGGATCATGCCTGGGGATGTATTCTCCGAAGTCGATGGTCAGCGCGTCATTGGTTTGTCGCAAGCTGAATTGTCCGCCCTTGTTTCAGGACCGCGCGGCGTCGCCGTAACCATCACTTTCAGACGCGATAGCGAGTTGATCACGTTCGAGATCATCCGCGAAACTATTCCCAAGCCCAATGTTTCCTATGAAATGATTGGCCAGAACATTGCCCATATCAAGATGCTTGAGTTCCATGACCTTTCCCGCGCCCAATTGGACGACGCTCTGGAGGCGGTCGATATCAACGAGACGAACGGACTCATCTTCGACATTCGAGACAATACGGGCGGGACACTGGCGAGCGCGATTGAAATCGGCAGCGCATTTATAGAAGACGGGGTGCTGCTACGGCAGATCGCGCGCGATCAGAGCGAGGAAGTAACTCGCACGAGTGGCGGCTACGTCGATATTGACGTGCCGATCGTTGTCCTCGTGGATGAAACTAGCGCGAGCGCGTCTGAGGTGCTCGCCGGCGCGCTGCAAGACCACGGTGTGGCGACTATCCTGGGCGAAACAACTTTCGGCAAAGGCACGGTGCAGAATATCCCGCCGCTCTCCAACGGCGGCGGCTTGCGCATCACCGTAGGGCGCTGGCTCACCCCCAATGGCCACTGGATTCATAAACAAGGTATCCGGCCAAATATCATCGTCGAATGGAACCCGGAGACTGACGACGAAGAAGCAAACGACGAACAACTGCAGGCGGCGATCGCGTATCTCGAATCTCTGCGCGACTAGCTCGCCTTTACTGCGTATACCCTTGTAAGATGACATATCTTGCCGCATCTCGCGCTATCCAAATCTCTGGACCAATGCTATAGTGCTTTGGTTTTGAACTAGCAGCTATGTCGGGAGTCCAATTATGGGCGCAGTCCTGCAAATCTCGTCAATTGTGATTTCGATCGTGCTGATTGTCCTGATTCTGCTTCAGGTCAAAGGTGGCGCCTTGGGCAGCTTGCTCGGCGGTGATGCTGGCGGGGGCATCGCGCGAACGCGACGGGGCTTGGAGAAAACACTCTTCCGCATCACGATATTCTTGTCCATCGCGTTTTTGGGCATCGCTCTCTTTGCCGTTTCGACGCCGGGCTAAAGGCCGCTCGGAAATTCGCCAAGTGTGACATGAAAGATTCTGCGGCAGCGTTTTGCGGTGATGACAAAGCGCCGCTTTGGCTTTGACGAGGCGCGGCATGTTTCGCGGTTTCCGCTGGCAACTGGTCCTATTTATCCTCGCGCTTGCCTTATTTGCCGCTGCCGCCCTATTTCGTCTCAGCCGACAATCACAGCCTGCGCCACCCTCTGAAACAACCCCGGTCCCCACAATCGCCCCGACACAATCTAGCGCGCCAACTCACGCCGTCTCCCATACAAGCACTACTCCGTCCCAATCTAGCGTCAGTGTCTACCGCGAAGGCCTTGTCGGTTCTGTCCAGCGCTTAAATCCCTTGTTCGCGCATTTGAACCCGCCTGATCGCGACATCACAAGTCTGATATTTGAGGGGCTCTTCGCCTTCAACGAGTACGGCGAGACTATCCAACGAATGGCAACTGAACTGATTATTTCCGGCGATGGCTTGGAATACGTTGTCAGGCTGCGCAACGATATCCAGTGGCAGAACGGCTTGCCATTCAGCGCCGATGATGTTGTCTATACGGCGTCCCTAATGAGCGATCCGCGCTATTCCGAGATCTCGCCAGCCGGCGCGTTTTGGCAATCGGTAGAAACTCAGAAACTAAGCCCGCACCTTATCCGTTTCCGTCTGGCGCAGCCCTACAGCAGTTTTCCCATATTGCTGACGATAGGCATATTGCCGGAACACGCCTTGCGTGGCACGACCATCGAGCAACTCGCGCAGCATCCTTTCAACCTGTCTCCGATTGGAACAGGCGCCTATCAGCTCGACGCCTTGGACACAGTTGATGGTCAAGGCATCACAGCCCTGCGCTTGGCGCTGTCGCCGATATATCATCAACGCCAAGGGGCGCAGAAGGGGCACCTTCTGCATGAGTTGCATTTCCAACTCTATGCCGATACGACCGCAGCCCTAGAAGCGTACTACACAGGCAATATTGACGCGATTTCCGGTTTTGCGCCGCTGACTGACCTTGACTCGCTGCCGCCGAGCCAGCTATACCGACAAGTTGATTCGACGCTTGGCGTTTTGATATTCAACTGGGGCAACGCGCCATTCGAGGAACGCCGTGTGCGCCAGGCGCTTTCGTTGAGCCTGAATGTCCCGCAATTGGTGCAGACCCATTTCGGCGCAGCCGCCACCTACGCGGACAGCCCCTACGTGCCCGGATCGTCGGTGTATCAACCGCAGCAGTTTTGGAAGACTTACGATCTAGTACAGGCAAAGACACTCTGGAGCTCGTCTGAAGCGGCCGCGTCGGAAAGCGACAGCGATGATGCAAATGAAGACGACTCCACGACAGAGCCTGTACAGCCCTATACGCTCGTAATCGAAGAGGGCACCAACTTGCAAGGCATGGCGAATGAAATCGTGTCCCAGTGGCAGCTACTGGGGCTGGACTTCGTCGTCGAAGCGCTTGACGCGACCAACTTTCGAAACCGTCTGGAGACTGGACGTTTCGATGCCGCTATCGTCAGGCAGCGTATCGGCGCCGATCCAGATCTCTTTCGCTTCTGGCACTCAGCCCAGTCAGGCAGCGGCAATTTCGGTGCGGCGTCGGACAACGAGATTGCCGAGAACCTTGAAAACGCGCGAAGCGAAATATTCGCGGCGCGCCGCGCCCTGTTGTACCAGCGGTTTCAGGAGGTATTCGCGGAGCAGGTCCTCGCCATCCCCCTCTTTTATCCAGTGTATACTTTTGTCGTGCGGGACAATATTGAAGGCATTCAACTCGGTTACTTGACCAGCGCCGCCGATCGCTTCCGCGGGATTCAGTATTGGCGTCCCAGCACCGTTGCAAGTTAGCGGGCGCGTTCCCGTTGTAAGATTTCCCGCAGCAAGGCTTTTCGCGCGGCGCCACCCAACGTTTCCAGCTTGCGCGTACCCAAAGGATCGATCTCCTCGCGCAGCAGTCGCAAATCCTCTTCATCGGGCGGTATCGTCTCGCTTAAGTCATCGGCGATCAATAGATCGAAGCCGGTCTTGCGCTGCACACGTTTTACATCCACATCCGGGTGTACGCTCGTCAAGCGCATTTTCGCGTCGACCCAGTCAAACTGCCCCAAATCAGAAATCAAGTAGCGCGGTCCCCCGCCCCGCCTGCGCTGCGGCACATGACCCATTCCGCTGATGAAGTCGATCTCTTCGGCGAAAGTGAGACGCGAGTGACGTGGCACATAGAGATAAGTATGGTCGTAACAGGGTGTCACATCGGGGATCCCGCCGCTGCCGGGCAAACGCATCCGCGGTCGCAGGTAGTCCCTGCCAAAAGCGATATTGTTCATATTGCCGCATCGGTCGACCTGTGCCGGGCGGAAGAATTCTTTGGGCTGAAACTTGGGCAAAATCTCGGCCGCGCCAGTGGCGAAGCCCAAATGAATCAATCCCTTGCCCACCCACAAATCCTCGATATTGGAGATGCCCAATGGACCCCAATCTTGCACCAAAGCCTGACCAATAGCGGACGTAAACCGGGCACTCGGCGCATAGCGGACCTTGCCCAGGATTAAGCCGGCCGAAACAAGTGGTGTGTTGATGCCCTGCGCCCAGACATCCCCATTCCTCACCTGCCGCGAGATGCAGACGCTTATAAGCTCGTCAATCGTGTAATCTGGTTTGGCGGGCAAGGCACTACTCGCTCCCGCCGTTTGGCTTCACGAGCCGGACGAACTGCCGCTTACCCACCTGCAAGACCGCGGGCAGCATTTCCAATGTCACCGTCGCTTGCAGGCTTTCGACCTTCTGTTCGTTCAAACGTACACCATTCTGCTGGATCAAGCGCCTGGCTTCGCCACGACTGCTCACCATCTTTAAACGCACCAAGATATCGCGGATTTCAGCCTCAGCTGGCAACTCCGCTTCCAATATATCCTCGGGAATGCCGCCACCGCCGCGAAAGACATCGTTCCAGCGTGCTTGCGCGGCCTCGGCATCGCTCCGGCTGTGAAAGATACTGACGATTTCATGGGCGAGCTTCATTTTTGCATCGTTGGGATGCCATTCTCCCGCCCGTAGTTTCGCCTCCAGCTCATTCACTCGGGCCTGTGTCCAGCCCAAAATCAGCTTGTGATAAATACCCATCGCTTTATCCGGCAAGCTCATTATCTTGCCGAACATATCCCAAGGTTCGGATAGCAGCGGAATATGATTGCCCAGGCTTTTCGACATTTTGATTTCGCCATCGGTGCCGGGCAAGCTTTCGCCCATGATGATGGCGATCTGCGGTTTCTGCCCTAAGCCGGTCTGCAGTTTCCTCCCCGCGACCAGGATATTGAACAACTGATCTTGCCCGCCAACCTGTACATCAGCTTCCTGCGCGACCGCGTCATAAGCCTGCATCAGCGCATAGAAAAACTCATGCAGATATATCGCCTTTTGTTCGTCGATGCGCTTGGCAAAGTTCTCGCGGGCAAGGAATTGCTGCACGGTGAAATGGCTCGCCAGACGAATGATATCGGCGAAATCGAGCGGCGCCAGCCACTCATCATTGCGGCGCACGCGCGTCCGTTCTTCATCGAGAATCTTGAAAGCCTGCTCGGCGTAAGTCCGCGCATTATCTTCTACGTTCCGCATGGTTAACTGGTCTCGAGCGCTCTCCTTGTCTGAGGGGTCGCCGATCAAACTCGTGAAGGTGCCGACCAGGAAGGTCACATCATGCCCGAAGTCTTGAAACTGCCGCAGCTTCCGCATGGTGATCGTATGACCCAAGTGCAAGTCGGATGTCCTCGGATCGTAGCCGCAATAAACCCGCAGAGGCCGCCCTTCTCGCTGGCATTCGAGTAAACGCTCGCGCAGATCCTTTGCCATATTCTCGCGCGTCTCTGGATCACCGTATGCCGCGCCAGACATCAACACTTCGACTTGATCGTCAATTGTCGCCATTGCATCATCCCGTATAGTCAGTCACCATCTCAATATGCCAGTATACCATAGCGATACGCCCCTGTTCAGGTACGGGCGCCCTCGCTATAATCCATGCCGATTCGCCGCAAGGCGCAGGCGATTTTACATTCCTATACATGAGGCACATGAGACGTCACCATGGAATACATGAGCAGCGCTGAAGTACGGCAAGCCTTTCTCGATTTCTTTGAGGAAATGGGACATCGGCCCGTGGCGTCATCGTCGCTGGTGCCAGCGGATGACCCCACGCTGCTCTTTGTCAATGCCGGCATGGTGCAATTCAAGGATGTCTTCCTCGGGTTGGACAAGCGCGATTACAAGCGAGCCGCCACATCGCAAAAATGCATGCGCGTCAGCGGGAAGCACAACGACCTGGAAAATGTCGGTCCCTCGCAGCGTCACCACACCTTCTTCGAAATGCTCGGCAATTTCAGCTTCGGCGACTACTTCAAGCGCGATGCCATAAAATACGCCTATCAACTGCTGACAGAAGTCTACAAGCTGCCCGCCGATCGGCTCGTCTTCACCGTATACGAAAACGATGACGAGTCCTATGACTGCTGGGTCAGCGAGATGGGCATAGACCCCAAACGCGTCGCCCGCATGGGTCCCTCCACCAACTTCTGGCAAATGGCCGATACCGGTCCCTGCGGACCAAATTCCGAAATCCATTGGGATAAACAGCCCGAATTGGGTCAAGACAGCATCATCCCCATGTTGCAAGCCGAGGACGATCGCTTCCTCGAAATATGGAACCTGGTCTTCATGCAATTCAATCGCCAGCAAGCCGATCCGGAGCATACGGGACAATGGGACAGCCCCTTGCCCGCGCCCGGTGTCGATACTGGCATGGGCTTCGAGCGAATCCTCACGATTCTGCAAGGCGTCGAAGCCAACTATGAAACCGACCTCTTCATGCCTATCATCCAGCGCACGCAGGAACTGACCGGCCACAGCGATGCCGAGCGCGCCGCTAATATCGTGCCCTACCGCGTCATCGCCGATCATATCCGTGCCGCTGTCTTCCTCATCAGTGACGGCGTTTTGCCCGGCGCCAAGGGACGCGCCGCCATCCCGCGCATCGTCATCCGCCGCGCCGCGCGCTTCGGAACCAAAATCGGCTTCGAACAACCTTTCCTGGCTCGCATCGCCGACGCCGCCATCGACATCATGGGCGAGCATTACACCGACCTGGTCGAACAGGCCGACAGCATTAAGCGCATCATCACTCTGGAAGAGGAACGCTTCCACCGCACGATGGAGCGCGGGCTCAATGAATTGGACACGATGCTCGAAGCCCTCGCTTCGGGCGGCACACTCCTCGGGGAAAAGGCTTTCTATCTTAAGGCGACGCTTGGCCTGCCCTTTCAAGTCACCAAGGACATCGTCGAGGAACGCGGCTTCACCGTCGATGAAACTGGCTTCATGCAAGCCGAGGCGGAGCACGCGCGCATCAGTGGCGGCGGGCAAGCCATAGGTGCAATTGAAAGCGCCGACTTCTATCGGGGGCTCCTCGCTGAACTGCAATCAACTGGCGCGATACTGCATGGCGTCGCTTATAACCCTTACACTGCGGAAGCTATCGAAACAACTGTGCTTGCTTTGACACAGGACGGCGCGCAAATCGGAAACGCCATCGTCGGCGACAAAGTCGAAGTTGTCCTTGCGGAAACTAACTTCTACGTTGAAGCCGGCGGCCAGGTTAGCGACACCGGCATCATCAACAGCAACAACTGGGTTATCGAAGTCGAAGCGATGAAACAGCCAGTCGCCGGGTTGACTGTGCATATCGGCGAGGTGGTCGAAGGCAATCCTACCGCCGGTGACCGCGCAACCGCAGTTCTTGATTGCGCCCGGCGTAAAGACATCACGCGCAACCACACCGCCACCCACCTGCTCCACGCTGCCTTGCGCAACCAGCTCGGCAATCATGTACAGCAGAAGGGCTCATTGGTCGCGCCGGATCGGCTCCGTTTCGATTTTTCACACCCCGAGAAAGTGTCGACAAAAGAGCTCGCCGCGATTGCCGCCGAGGTGAACAGTGCTATTCTGTCCAATTATGCTGTCCGAGACGAAAACAAATCACTGGAGCAAGCGCGGCTCGATGGCGCGATGGCGCTCTTCGGCGAGAAATACGGCGAGACCGTGCGGACGGTGATAATCGGCTCCGCTGACGACCGCTATAGCTACGAACTATGTGGCGGTGTGCACGTAGGTTCTACCGCCGAGATAGGCAGTTTTGTCCTCACGAGCGAAGGCAGCGTCAGCGCTGGAATACGCCGCGTCGAAGCCTTGACTGGTCGCGCCGCCAACACGCATCTCAGCCACTATCTGAATACGCTTCACACTATTGCGGGGCAGTTGGGCACTATTCCGGATCAAGCCGCGGTCCGCATTTCCGGTTTGCAGAGCGAGTTGGCCAGCGCCCGCCGAGAAATTGAGAACCTGCGCCGCAAACAGGCAAAATACAACTTCGACGAAATGATCGACCAGCAACTGGAAAGCCTGAATGGCAAACAAGCATTGCTCGCCGAGCTCGAAAACACGCCGGTTGAGACAATGCGGGAAATGACCGACTGGTTCCGCAACCGCATCGACAAAGGCGTGATGGTCCTCGCCAGCGATATCAACGGACGACCGCAGATCGTGGTGGCAGTTTCAGATGCTCTGGTCAAGACGGGCTTGCGCGCCGGTGACTTGATCAAACCCATAGCCAAAGTCGTCGGCGGCGGCGGTGGCGGACGCCCGCAGATGGCTCAAGCCGGCGGCAAAGACAGCAGCAAAATCACCGAAGCGCTACAAACTGCGCGGGACCTGATCGCCCAGGCATAAGACCTGCTCAGAGCCGTCGAGCATCGCCAACTCGTCGTATACTTCTAGTTGATGTCCACTGAAGCCGAACACGTCTATCTTGACGCGACCGATACGGTCGTCACCGTTCGCGACCGCCTGTCCGGTCTCCGCGGCAAACGCGTCTTGTTGATTTGGTCCTCCGGCGGCAATCTGCGGCGCAAATTGGATCTCGTGCTGATACAGCGTGAAGCTTACCGGCGCGCCATTCAACTGGCCATCGTCTCCGGAGAGCCAAGCCTCCAATCCTTCGCCGCCGAGCTTAATATCAGTTGTTTCTCGTCTATCGAGATCAGCGAACGCCAACGCTGGAAACGCGGCCGACACAAAGTCTTCCTTCCGCGCTATCACAAACCGAGCGCCGATCTGCTTGCTGAAGACCTGGAGTTCATGCGGGCGCGGCGCAACCGGCATTCGCCCTGGCGAGTTTTCCTGGAGCGGCTGATTGCCCTTGCCCTGCTTTTTGGCGCTGTCGGCGCAGCCATGTACACAGTACTGCCAGGCGCGGTGGTCACCATCACTTTGCAAAAAGAAGAAATCAGCGTAGTTTTTGATATCGTCGCCGATCGGAAGGTGACAACGGTCGATGCCGCAAAAGGGGTCATACCGGCGGAAACCATAAGAGCAACTGTGGAGACCACCGCGACGATTCCTACAAGCGGCAGCGTCTGGCTCGATAGCGTTTCCGCTGCCGCCGCCGTCACTTTCACCAATCTCGGCTCAGCCCGTGTTAGCGTCCCGCGCGGCACCATCCTCGGCACCAGCGCAGGCGAGCCAATCCTTTTTGAGACAGTGGCCGATGTCGTCGTGCCGGCCGGCGCCGGACAGCGCGTCGACGCGGCCGTCGTAGCGATGGACAGCTACCGCGGCAGCATCGGCAATGTTGGTCCCGGCATGATCAATATAGTCTTGGGCGGTTTGGCTGATCACGTGTCAGTGATCAACTTGACTTCTGCCGCCGGTGGCAGCAATCGCAGTGTGAAAACTGTCGCAGTCGCCGATCAAGACAAGTTGCTTGATATCCTGCGAATCCAACTTCAATCGCTGGCCTATGAGCAGATACGCGGCGATCTCCCCGAAAACCAGATTATCATCATCGAGTCAATCAAGATTGAAGAAGAACGCAAAGAATGGACTGAATACTCGGCCGACGTGGGCACGATGACAAGCGAACTGTCTCTTTCTATGCGCGCTGTCGTCTCCGCCCTGGCTATCGATGACCGATATGGAAGGCAACTTCTGCTCGCCCGGCTCAAAGCGGCAGTGCCTCCTGAGAAGCAATTGTTGCTTGATTCTGTGTCCTACACGCGTGGACCATTCTCACAGAGCCGCGCCGATAGCCAGATCAGCTTTACCGTCACTGGCAGCGCTTCCGTCATCGCGAAACTAGACAGCAACCTCTTGGGCGAACAATTAGCTGGCGCGACGATGAAAGAAGCGCGACAATTGCTGGATGCAAACCCCAATATCTCTTCAATCGACCCGCCGCAAATTGAACTCTTCCCGTCGACTTTGCAGCGAATGCCCCAATTGGCGGTCCGCATTGATGTGCAAGTGAGAGACAATCAATGATCGGCCGCCTGCTCGGCATTGACCACGGCGAAAAGCGAATCGGCCTTGCCATCAGCGATGCTCTCGGCATCAGCGCGCGCGAGCTTGAGATTATTCAATCACGCTCGCCCAAAGAAGACTTCGCCCGCATCCGCTTAATCGCTGAGCAAGAAGGCGCCGCCGGAATTGTCGTAGGCGTCCCCGTGAACCCCAATGCGCCTGCCGGCATCCGCACCCAGGCTGATCACGTGCGTGAATGGATAGCCCAAATGCGAGAAACCATCCCCCTGCCGATTGTAGAAGTTAGTGAGTACCTGACAAGCGATGAGGCGCGCCGGCTGGCAACAGCGCAAAAACGCGGTCCGCGCCAACCCGTTGACGACCTCGCCGCGAGAATCATCCTGCAATCATTTCTCGATGCCCTAAGCGGTGGTTCCTCTACGTTTCCCCCACATGACATTGGCGCATAAGCAAAGCGTACTATACTAGTAATTGGCGGAGCCGGTGCTGCTCTTTCCGCTGGAAGAGTGGATATCTACGCTAAATTGACATCCCGAAACGACAACGAGGTCGCTAACGTGCGCGACTTACATGACACACAGCCAAGCCAAATCTATTACCTTAAGCGCCAAGATCAGAGACTGTCAGCGCCGCCCAAGTTTCTCTTTTGGGGCCTTATCATATTCTTCATCCTGGTGATGCTGGCTATTGCTGGCGTAGTTTTCGGCTTTCGCGAAGTCCTGCAGCCAGCGCAGCAGCAACGCATCATTGACCAACTTCCCTTTATGAGCATTCTCCGTCGTCCGACGCCCATCGGCGGCGTCTTCCCGACCATCGTATCTCCCGCTGACTCCGAAAGTGCCCTCTCCCTGCTTGACATGCCGCTTGATTTCGCCGCGACCGCCGCTACTGAATCGGCGGCGATTGTCTCTCAGACGACAGTGCCGCCCACGCCTGTCCCGCCTACCGCCACGCCATTGCCGGCCCTCCTCGAAGAAGCGACGCCGATAGCAACAATAGAACAAGCGACGGAACAAGTCACCGTGCCCGAAGTTGAGCCAGCCTCCAAGACGGCAACATCACCCCCGGCCGCTACTGAAGCCCCGCCGGACACCTTGCCAAGTGCAGCCCGTATAGCGGGCGTACGCCACCAGCGGCAAACCTGGAATAATTGCGGTCCGGCAACAATCACGATGGCACTCAGCTACTACGGCTGGACCCATGACCAAGCCTACGCCGGCGCCCGGCTCAAGCCCAACCGCGAAGACAAAAACGTCAGCCCGCATGAATTGGCGGCATTCGTAGAAGAGGAAACCTTCGTGGAGGCAATCGTGCGCATGGGCGGCACGCTGGACTTGCTGAAACTCCTGATAGCAAATGGTTTCCCCGTCGTCATCGAAACAGGCGAAATGTTCGAAGCCTATGATTGGATCGGCCATTATCGCGTGCCAGTCGCCTATGACGACAACCTGCAGCTGTTCTATTTCTTTGACAGTTTCCTCGGTGTTGGCGACGCTGCCCAGGGCGTTGCAATCAGTTACGCCCAGGTCGATAAGGATTGGCAGGCTTTCAACCGCACATTCATCGTCGTCTACGAGCCGCAGCGCGAGGCTTTGCTGCAAACGCTGCTGGATACTCACTGGGACGAGCGACACGCGGCGCAGTTCGCCTTCGACGCCGCGCAAACGGAAGCGCGTCTCCAGCCACAGAACGCCTTCGCCTGGCTCAATATGGGGACATCGCTCGTCGCCTTGGATCGCCATGCTGAGGCAGCCGTCGCCTTCGACCAAGCCAATCGCACCGGCAAATTGCCCTGGCGCATCTTCTGGTACCAATTCGGCATATTTGAAGCCTATTTCGAGGTCGGGCGCTACGATGACATATTGAGCTTGGCAAAGATCAATCTGAACAACTCATCTGAACTTGAAGAGAGCTATTACTGGCAAGGCCGCGTCCGTGAAGCCCAGGGCAACCAACAGCAAGCAGCCTCATTGTACCGCCGCGCTTTGGCATACAATCCTAACTACGACGACGCCCGCGCAGCGTTGGAAAGCTTGAACTAAGGCGCCGGATGGCTATCAATATGCGCCAACGCGCATCACAAAGGCAACGCACGCGTCACATCGCCCGCTCCACGCTTACGGTCATGCTTGCTTTTGGAGCGGCGAAGCTAATCAGCCTCCTGCAGACCCTTATAATCGCTCAAGCCTTCGGTGTCGGACGCGATCTTGACGCGTATGTCGCGGCCAACCGCATCCCCGAATTAATCGTCATTCTGATCTCCGGCGGCGCCTTGACCCACGCCTTCATTCCGGTCTTCAGCGGTTTCCTGGCCAAAGGAAAAGTGGAGGCCGCCTGGAAACTGTCCAGCCACCTCATCAACATCATATTCACGCTGGCGCTAATCATCAGCGCCGTCGTATTTGTCTCCGCGCCCTGGTTGGTCGGCAATGTGGTCGCGCCCGGCTTCGACGCCGCCACTGCAAACAACACCATCGACATGATGCGCATCCTGCTGCTCAGCACGATCATCTTCGCGGTCAGCGGGATATTCAGCGGCATCCTCAATTCACATCAGCATTTTCTTCTGCCGGCTCTGGCGCCTATCATGTTCGATATCGGCATCCTTTTCGGTGTGATCTTCCTGCTACCGGGTTTTGGCGTACACGGTATCGCCATCGGCGCTGTCCTCGGCGCGGCGCTTCACTTCGGCATACAGGTCCCCGGCTTGATCCGTTACAAGATGCGCTGGCGGCTCGAATTGGGCTTGCGAGATCCTCAACTCTGGCGGGTCATCCGCTTGATGCTGCCGCGCATCGGCGGTTTGGGCGTTTTCAGCCTTAACTTTCTTGTGATGAACAACATCGCCTCGCGGCTTGGCGTCGGCTCCGTCAGCGCGCTGGATTGGGGTTGGCGCCTAATGCAAATACCGCAGACGCTTATCGGCACGGCGATGGGCATCGTGATCTTTCCCACCTTGGCCGCCTTGAGCGAAATGAACGATCTCGAGGGGAAACGTAGCGCAATGACAGGCGCACTGCGTTTCATCCTTATCAGCAGCATTCCCGCGGCGATCGGCTTGATCGTCCTTGGCCGTCCGCTGATAAGCCTGCTTGAGCGCGGCGCTTTCGATGCTTCTGCCTCGGCGCTAGTCTACAGCACCTTGACAATGTTCACACTCGGTCTCATCGTACACTCGACGCTGGAAGTCATAGCGCGGAGCTTCTACGCCGACAAAGACACCCTGACCCCGCTTTTTGCCGCGCTGGGCGGTGCGCTCATCAATTTCGTCTTTGCTTTCATCCTAAGCGATGTCGAGTCCGTCAGCGCCAACAGTCTGCTCAATTCGGTAGCGCGGACCATGCCAAGCTTGTCGATTCAACCGGAAGTCGGCAGCGTTAGCGGACTCGCTCTGGCAAATTCGCTCGGCGTCATGTTTGAAGTGCTATCATTGCTCTACGTTTTGCGCCGGCGCTGGCGCGGCATTCACGAAGACACGCTTTCAATTTGCCTGATCAAGACGCTTGCCGCATCGCTGGTTATGGCTGGAGCCATAGTCGCGGCCGATGCTCTCTGGGAGAGCCTTGTTCACAGTCGCGGATTGACCTTCACTATCGCGCGACTGGCTATTGAAAGTGTCATTGGACTGGCGGCCTTTGTGTTGGCCGCGCTGTTGCTGAAAATGCGGGAATTGTCGGAACTGTGGCAAATCGTCATGCGCCGCCCAACTTAACGAGGAGATACATGCCCATCAAAATAATGTCTCTGACACTTGGTCCCTTCGCCACCAACGCCTATTTGGTCGCCGATATTCAGACCGGCAACGCCGTCTTGATCGATCCTGTTGACGACGCGTCAGCCATACTTGCAGCGGCCGCCGCCGAAAACTGGAACATCAAACTGATGCTCGCGACTCACGCCCATCTCGACCATGTCCTGGCCAGCGCTGCCATTAAGGAAGCGCTGGGGATTCCCTTCTACATCCATGAAGAATGCGAGACACTCCTGGATGAAATCCCCCTTCAAGGGCTGTACTTTGGCTTGGGCGAGTTGCCCGCCCCCGCCAAACCAGACCGCCTTCTGACATCCAAATCGGAAGTCATCACGCAAGACGGAATCCGCCTTCACAGCCTCTACACGCCGGGACATGCGCCGGGCCATCTCAGCTTCTATATGCCCGAGCAGAAAATACTCTTCAGCGGTGACAGCCTCTTCGCTGGCAGCATCGGCCGGACTGACCTGCCCGGCGGCGATCACAACCTGCTCATGCGCTCGATCTTCGAACAGTTGATGGTGCTGGACGACGATGTGCAGGTCTTGCCGGGGCACATGGGCGCCACAAGCATCGGGCGGGAACGGCGGACCAACCCCTTCCTCCTCGCTTACAGCGGCGACCAGCCGTAAGACAAACGCGCGCTGTCTAATGCGAATCCTCACACTCTTCCTGGACGGCATCGGCTTGGGTGAAGACAATCCCGAAATCAATCCCTTCGCCGCTGCCAATACGCCAATCATGCGAGAGCTGAGCAATGGAAAACGCTGGGTAGCGAATACCGGTATACAAGAGAGCGAGCGAGCCATCTTCATCCCTACTGATGCCCGGCTCGACATACATGGTCGTCCACAGAGCGGCACCGGACAGGCAAGCCTCTTAACTGGCTTGAATGTGCCAAAGCTAATCGGACGCCACTATGGGCCGAAACCCGACGCCAAAACCCGTGAAATCATCGCTGAGCACAGCGCCTTCCGCCGCCTAACGCAGCGGGGAAAATCTGCGCGCCTGCTAACCGCTTATCCGCCAGGCCTGCTTGCGGACTTTGCGCGCGGCAAGACATTGCGATCCAGCATTCAGCAAGCCGCCTTTGCCTCGGGCTTTCCGCACTTCACGCTGGACGATGTTATTCAGAAGCGCGCATTGACCGCGGAATGGACGACAGACAGTTGGCGCAACTACCTCAAAATCCCTGACTTGCCGACGTATTCTGCGCGCGAAGCGGGATGCCTGTTGGCTAAGCTCGCTCGGCAGTTTGACTTCAGCTTCCACTCCCATTGGCTGACGGACCGGATTGGTCATCGCGGCACGCTCAAGCGCGGCATTGAAACGCTCGAACGCTTCGACGCCGTCCTCCGGGGCCTATTGGACGAGTGGGATGACACAGAGGGACTAGTCGTCATCACAAGCGACCACGGCAATATGGAAGACCTCAGCAGCCGCCGCCACACGCTGAACGATGTCCCGACAGTCATCATCGGCGAACGGGCGGCCGAGTTCGCGGAGGGCTACTCCAGCCTCACTGATTTCGTTCGCGCTTGTGATAGAATGCTCTCCGACCATGCCTAATCCGACCCACTCGAATTGAGTTGCAGGTGAATAAACAACTTGTTTGGTCAATCCTAGCCATCGTATTTGGTCGCCTGGTTATCAATATCTCCAGGCGCTTTCCTTATCCTTTTGTTTCCGCGATCGGCACGACTTTCAGCGTATCCGCCGACAGCATTCAAAATGTCATCGCGCTGACGAACGGCGCTGGTTTGCTTAGTCCCGTTCTCGGCACGATCTCCGCCCATTACGGGCGCAAAGCGGTGATGGTTGGCGTCCTGCTTGTGATGTCGGGCATGAGCCTGCTCAGCGCCGTCTTTTCCGATTATGGCGTTTTCGTCGTGGTCATGTTCGCTCTCGGCATTGGCAAAACCATTTACGACCCGACCATTCAAGCCTATTTTGGCGATACCATCCACTTCAGCCGCCGTGCCCGCGTCATGGGCTTTGCGGAACTCAGCTGGGCGCTTTCGCTGCTCATCGCCGCGCCCGTTGCCGGCTTCCTCCTCGATGCCAGTTCCCTGCAGGCCGTATTCCTGTTCCTGGCAATTGTGCTGGGCTTGGGAGCACTGGCTGTCTGGTTCCTCGTCGATTCGGACAGAAAGCCCGAGCAGCATCTGCGGCGGCTCCGCGTCATCAATCCGCTGGTGGCGATGCGGACAGTGAGCGCCCATCCGCCAGCGGTATTCGCTCTGCTTTTTTCGCTCTGCTTGACAGTTTCGCACGAGATATTCTTCATCAATTACGGCTTATGGATGGAAGACGCGTTCGACTTGCTGCTCACCGCGCTCGGCGCCATCACAATTGTTATAGCGGTTGCGGAAGTCATCGGCGAGTTCATCGTCATCGCTGTCGCCGACCGCTTCGGCATCAAGCAGACTTCAATGTACGGAATGCTCGTGGCTGCCGTCTGTTTTCTTATCATTCCCGCCTTGAGCTTCAGCTTGCCGCTGGCGATGTTGGGCATATTCGTCATGTTCATCAGTATTGAGGCGGCGATCGTAGCCTCCTTGCCGCTCTTCACCGAGATCATGCCGAAGTCCCGCGCGATTATGATGAGCGCGAACATGGGCGCGCATTCGCTCGGACGCGTTTCGGGCGCGGCGCTCGGCGGGCTTATCTACAAGTTGAGCGACGGCAATTTTCTGGTCATTGGTTTGATCGCCGGCCTCCTCGGTTTTGTCGCCTTCTTCGTCATGTATCGCTTCGTGCCATCTGGCGGGCATGGGACATCCTGAGCGTCACCGCAGCTTGTAGCGGAGCATATCGGGCGAGGCTGGCTGTGAGATTGGCCGAGAGCACAGTCTGCTCACCACAGAAGGAATCGGAGGGCGGATTCGGACGTTTCCCGTAGATTTCCCGTAAATGGAATATTTTTTTGTACGGGAAATTACGGAAAGGGAGAGACGACGGTCTGGGTTATGTGGTTGTTAATGTGCGGATGGGTATATTTTATCATGAATTGGCGGGGAATTGTAGACCATGTTCTAGGGTGGCCTCTCACCCCAAACCCGTCTCCCACAAGGGGCTGAGGAGCGGACATGTTTGCCGGACAGTTATTGTCGGCGTTAAAAATGGTGATTTGCGGGCGACTCACCGAGTCGCCCCTACGGATTTCGCACAGTTGAGGCAAGAAGAATTGGCGATTTCTCGTCAAAATGGAACAGAAAGTTGGCTTACAGAACACAGTTTTGAAAAGGTGTTCGCTCCTCAGCCCAGAGGGGGGGCTTTTTTCGATGTTGGGTGGAAGTGGGACAGATTGTGTTGGCGACGGAGACACAGAGGGACTTGCCGTAGTGCTTCCAAAGCGCCCAAGATAAACCCAATGAATCGCTCAAGTATATTGATACAGTACAGGGATAGAGGCGTTTTTGGGGGATACCCCTCCGGCGAGCCGCAGCGCGATTCGGTTGTGAAGGGCGGGCAGGATTTTGCCACCGAGGACTCCGAGTCGATCGAGGACACAGAGGGAATCGGGCTGCGTTTTTGGCGTTTTGTAGAACTTTTAGTTGGAAGGCGGAATATTTTTTGTCCAACAAAGTTCCAATTCCAGTAGGGCGGTTGGTTGAGCTATGCGGTTGTTAAGGCGCGTATGGGATCAGGGTAGCATGGAATGGGGCGCTATGGGCGACTATATGTTCTCGTATAGTAGGGATTTCGCCCCCCATCCCAAAATGAGGGGATAGTTTTTTCGCGGTGGGTTTCGGGCGACTCACAGAATCGCCCCCACGAATTATGAAAATGAGGAAAATTTGTCATAGTCAGCGCAATTTTTAATTTCTATTTGAAACGATTGCCCTGGACCGCGCAAAGCCTCACCTTGACTATTGGTGGCGGCTACCCTAGAATTGCTCGGCGTACTTTCAGTTGGGGATTACATGTTCGAAACACTGTCACAAAGGCTCGATACCGCTTTCGAAGGCTTGCGCAAGGGCGGCCGCGTCAAGGAAGCTGACGTCAAAGCGGTGATGCGCGAAGTGCGTATGGCGCTGCTCGAAGCCGATGTCGCCCTGCCGATTGTCAAGGACTTCATCAAAGACGTACGGGAGCGCGCGCTCGGCGAGGAAGTTCATAAAGCGCTGAGACCGAGCGAGCAGGTCGTCAAGATCATCCACGAAGAGATGGTGGAGATGCTGGGCGAGGCTGGGCGCTTGAACTATAGCGGGAGCAGCAAACCGCATGTGATTATGATGGTGGGCTTGCAGGGCACGGGGAAAACCACCAACACGGCGAAACTGGCGCTTCACCTGCGCGCTGAGGGCAGGAAGCCGCTAATGATCGCCGCCGATACTTACCGCCCTGCTGCTGTTGACCAGCTCGTCACGCTAGCGAAGCAGATCAATATACCGTATTACGAAGAAGGCGTGTCAGATTCCCCACCCGCGATCGTCAAGCGCGGCCTCAAGCGAGCCAAGGAACTTGATATCGATGTCGTATTGATCGATACCGCGGGCCGCCTCCAAATCGATGACACCAGAATGAGCGAATTGGAGGATATCAAGCGCATCTCCTCGCCGGCCGAGATCCTCCTGGTCGCCGATGCGATGACGGGCCAGGAAGCAGTAAACATCGCGCGCGGCTTCAATGAGAGCCTCGGCATCACGGGTTTGGTGCTGACGCGAGTGGATGGCGATGCGCGCGGTGGCGCGGCTCTTTCGATGCGCGCTGTGACCGGCGTCCCGATCAAGTTTATGGGCACTGGCGAAAAGGTGAGCGCCGATACGCTGGAGCTGTTCCACCCGGACCGCATTGCCCAACGTATCCTCGGCATGGGCGATATCATGTCCTTGATTGAGAAGACTGAGACGCTCTACGAAGAAGAAGAAGCCCTGCGCCTGCAAAGCAAGATCATGAAGAACGAATTCACTTTGCAGGACTTTCTCGATCAATTGCAGAAAATCCGCCGGATGGGACCGCTGGGCAAGGTCCTAGGCATGATTCCGGGCATGTCCAAATTGCAGATGCAGAGCGACTTCAACGACGAAGATATCGAGAAGCGGATCAAGAAAGTCGAGGCGATTATAAATTCCATGACGCCGCAAGAACGGCGCCGCCCGCGCATTCTCAAAGCCAGCCGCAAGCGCCGCATCGCTGACGGCAGCGGCGTTGAAGTTCGCGATGTTAACGAGTTGCTCAAACAATTCCAGCAAATGAGCCGACTCATGAATCAAATCAGCAGAGGGAAGCTACCCAATATCCCCGGCTTGACCGCCTGAGCCGGCCGCTCGGCGGCAGCGAAAGGTCTGCCGCACTTGTAAAGAAAAGACACCTCCGCCTTGCATGGGCACGAGGGTTTGTGGAAGAACAGGAGAAGATACATGGTTCGTATTCGCTTGCGCCGTCAAGGCTTGAAACGCCAGCCCAGCTATCGCGTTGTCGTCACTGACCAACGCAAGGCGCGCAATGGCAGCTATCTGGAAAACATCGGCCACTACAATCCGCGCACCCGTCCCGCCACCGAAATCATTGAGGAAGAGCGCGCGCTTTACTGGCTGAGCGTTGGCGCGCAACCCAGCGACGCCGTCCGGCGCCTTCTGGAGCACACCGGCACTTGGGAACGCTTTCAGCGGCTGCGCGCTGGGGAAAGCCTGGAAGATCTCGTCAAAGAAGCCGAAGCCAATCGCGGCGAACTGCCCAGCCCGAAGACCAATTATCCCGCGCCGGGCGATGGCGAGAGTAAAATCAAAGCTCGGGAAGCTGCCAGGCTCGCAGCCGAACAATCTGCCGAAGCCGAGAGTTAGGTGTCCCGCAAATGGTAGAAGAAGAACTGCTTCAGTACATCGCCGAGAATCTTGTCAACTCGCCCGAAGATGTCAGCATTAAGCGCAAGGATAGCGGCCGAAGCGTCGTTCTCGAGCTTTCGGTCGCTCCGGGTGATATGGGTCGCGTGATCGGGCGCAACGGCCGGGTAGCGAATTCCATCCGCGCTTTGCTGCGCGCCGCCTCTTCGTCTGATGATCGCGGCCACGAGCGGCGCCGCCGCGTAATCCTCGAAATCGAATAAAATCCGGTGGCGCAGCAGCGGGATAAACCTGCCTATCTGGTAATCGGCGAAGTGCTGCGGCCTCATGGTGTGCGCGGCGAAGTGCGTATGCGCGTGCTTACCGACAATCGCGAGCATCTTCCATCGCTGAAATATGTCTACTTGGCGGATTCGCCATCAGACAAGCGCAAGAACAAAGTTGAACTTGATGGCTTACGCTTCAATAAAGCCTACGCGCTCCTGAGTTTTGCCGGCGTCAGCAGTCGCGATGAAGCCGAGTTAATGCGCGACAAACTTGTCATGATCGACATTGAACAGGCGACGCCTCTGGAAGACGGTCAGTACTATCTGTTTCAGTTGATCGGCTTAAGCGTGATCGCGGACGGCGCGGAAATTGGACTTATCAAAGAAGTCTTGCAGACCGGCGCCAACGATGTATACATTGTCGAAAACGAGTTTCACGGCGAACTGCTCATTCCGGCGCATGAGGAAACGATTGCCAGCATCGACTTTGAGGCGCGAGTCGTCACGATGACACTGCCCGAAGGCTTGTTCCCCGACTGAGAAAAGCCAGCAGACTTGACAAGAAAATTCCGTCGCTGATATGCTGGTTCTGTTCACAATCATTGACGGACCTTTATGCAGCCAACCAATAATCAACGGTATTGGCTGGGATTGCATCTCATCCCGAGATTTGGCATCGCCAAACTTAACCGCTTGCTCGCCCATTTCGACTCGGCAGAGGCATTATGGCTTGAGTCCGAAGCAAACCTGCTGCACTTGGATTTGCCTGGTCCGCTGCTGCGTCAGTTTTGCGCGGGCCGCCGTGGAATCGATCTCACGCGGGAAACGGATCGGGTGGCGCAGTCAGGCGCATCGCTGATCACGCTTGGAGATGAGGCTTATCCCCAACTCTTGCGCTCGCTACCCGATCGCCCGCTGGTCCTCTATATCCGCGGCAACTTACCTGATGCGGATGATAAATGCCTGGCAATTGTCGGCACGCGCAAAGCGAGTCGATACGGTTGGGATGCGGCAAATCAGCTTGCGCGTCAGTTGGCGGAGCAGGGCATCACCATCGTATCCGGCTTGGCGCAAGGCATCGACGCGGCGGCGCATCGAGGGGCGCTGACCGCCGGGGGGCGAACAATCGCGGTAGTAGCCACTGGCATCGACCGGGTTTATCCGCGGGAAAACAGCGATCTTGCCGAAGAGATTGTCGCTGACGGCGCCATCATCAGCGAGATGCCGCTCGGCACAGCGCCACTGGCGAAAAACTTCCCGCAGCGCAACCGGCTTATCAGCGGGCTTTCTCTGGGGCTGCTTGTTGCGGAAGCACCGACCAAGAGCGGCGCTCTCAACACTGTTTCGCACGCGATTGATCAGGGACGCGATGTCTTCGCCGTTCCACACAACATATTCAGCCCGACGGGCAGAGGCTGCAACCTGCTCATACAAGAAGGCGCAAAGATGGTAGTCGAAGTCGATGACATTCTCGACGAATTGGATCTGTCCCACAGGAATGTCCAGACGCGCATTCAAGCCCGGGAGATTCAGCCGGCAAACGAATTGGAGGACATTATCTACCAGCAATTGAGCGCCGACCCCGTTCATGTCGATCTCATCGTGCGTCAGACGCAATTGCCGACCGCTACTGTCACCAGCACCTTGACAATGCTCGAATTAAAGGGGCTTGCCGAGAGCACCGGACCTATGCAATACTGCCGTGCGCGATTTTCTCCGGAGTGAGTGTCACAGCCATGGAACATTACTACGCTCTAATAGCCGCTGGCGGGCATGGCACCAGGCTCTGGCCCATGAGCCGCGCCAAGCTGCCCAAACAGATGCTCCCCTTGATCGACGATGATTCCATGTTCAGCACCAGCGTCGCACGCATCCAATCGATATTCCCACCGGAAGATATCTTTGTCGTCACCGGACGCGAACTTGCGGAAGACTTGCGCGCCGAAGTCCCGCAGATCCCCACCAGCAATTTCATCATTGAACCCTATGCCAAAAACACCGCGCCCGCTTTGGCTCTTGCCCTCGCCGCGATTCAAAGGCGTGACCCCGAGGCGACTGTCGCCATCCTGACCGCCGACCACCACATCGCTCGGCAGGAGACGTTTTGCGAGGTGCTAGAGGCGGCCTGGCAGGTGGCGCAGGAGGACCGGATCGTCACTCTTGGCATCTCCCCGTCTCATCCGGCCACCGGCTACGGCTACATTCAGCAAGGCGCCCTCATTGGCGAGTACAACAATTTGAAAGTTTACCATTCGAAGCGATTCACCGAAAAACCGGACATCGTCCGGGCGACGCAATTTCTGGCTTCAAGCCAATACAGTTGGAACTCGGGCATGTTCATCTGGCGGGTAGACCGCGCCATGCGGGATCTCGAGCGTTTCCAACCGGCTATTTACGCCATGTGCAGCTACCTGCAGTCAGCCCATGACTCGCCCGACTATGAAGCCAAGCTGAACGATATTTGGGAGACGATGCCTAACTTATCCATTGACTTCGCAGTCATGGAAAAGGCGGACAATATCGCCGTGATCCCCATTGATATCGGCTGGAGCGATGTGGGCACCTGGGCATCGTTATATGAAATATTGCCGCAAGACAGTTTCGGCAATTGCATCAAAGGTGCCTCCAGTGATATCCGCATCATACTCGACACGCGCGATACGCTGGTCTTCAGCGACCGTCTTACCGTGGCGATTGGCGTGGAAGACATCGTGGTTGTTGATACCGACGATGTCCTGCTCGTTTGCCATAAAGATCGTACCCAAGATGTCAAGCAGGTTGTAGATTATCTTCGCGAAAACGGAAACGAGGAATATCTCTAATGAAGCCTCGCGTTGAATAAGGGTGAGATATGACTGAAGCCGAAACGACGACCTTGCAGGCCTATTGCGTAAAGTGCCGTACCAAGCGCGATATAAGCGATCCCGAAGCGGTCTACACCAAGACCGGTACGCCGGGCACTCGTGGACAGTGCACTGAATGTGGAACGAAGCTTTTCCGCATGGGCGCCACGCCAGCCCACGAGGGCATTCCCAAGCCCGAGGTCGTCAAGCGCCCCGCCCGCAAGAAGACTAGAGCCAAAGCAAAGACTAAGAAGAAACGAGTTAAGTCTACAGCGAAGGCAAATGGGCGACGCAGGTTCAAACGAAAAAATGTTGGTCGGCTTGTCATTGTTGAGTCTCCGGCCAAGGCGCGCAGCATTGGTGGATTCCTCGGCGATGGTTATACCGTGATGTCATCCGTTGGCCATGTGCGCGACTTGCTCAAGAGCCGGTTATCGGTCGACATTGAACAAAACTTCGAGCCGGAATATCGCGTGCCTAATGACAAGCGCGAGGTAGTCAAGGAACTCAAGGCCGCGGCGGAAGGGGCGGAAGAAATCTTCCTCGCCACCGACCCGGATCGCGAAGGCGAGGCCATCGCCTGGCACCTGGTCGCCGCTGCAGAAATGCCGCCGAGCAACGTCCGCCGCGTTATCTTCCACGAGATCACCGACAATGCGGTTGCGGAAGCGTTCGCGCATCCCCGACAAATCAACATCGATCTGGTTAACGCGCAGCAGGCGCGCCGCATACTCGACCGCTTGGTTGGCTACCAGGTTTCGGAACTATTGTGGACCAAACTGCGACCCGGCCTCTCGGCTGGTCGCGTACAGAGCATTGCTTTGCGCTTGGTGGTCGAGCGTGAGCAGGAGATTGAGGCATTCAGGCCGGTGGAATACTGGACAGTTGATGCCAGCCTGGCCAAACCGGGCCAGACTCAGCCGGCTTCTTTCAGCACGCGTCTCGTTCGAATCAATGACGAGAGCGTTGTCTTCGATACCAAGGGCGATAAACTGCCCGTCCTGGACAGCGAAGCGACTGTGCTGCCGCACGTTGAGGCGCTCAAGCAAAGCGTTTTCGTTGTGGACAGCGTAAAGCGCGGCACAAGCAAATCCAGTCCCAAAGCGCCCTTCACCACCAGTACCTTGCAACAAGCAGCTTCCAGCAGCGCAAGCCGCACTATGCGTATCGCCCAACAGCTATACGAAGGCATTGACCTCGGCAACGGCAGTCCAGTCGGGCTGATTACCTATATGCGTACAGACAGCGTACAGGTATCGAAGGCGGCGCAGGCGGAAGCCCGTCAGTACATTCAAGCTAGACACGGTCCCGCATACCTGCCCAAAGCGCCGCCAAAGTATAAAACCCGCTCGAAGTCGGCACAAGAAGCCCACGAAGCCATTCGCCCAACCAGCGTCATGCGCACGCCGGAATCCCTCAAGGACCACCTTAACCGAACACAATTACAACTCTACACTCTAATATGGAATCGCTTCGTCGCCAGCCAGATGACACCGGCGCTATATGACACCTTGCGCATCGAGATAAAAGCGGGCTTGTCCGATTCAGATATGCCTTACCTCTTCCGCGCCTCCGGCCGCAAGTTGAAGTTCCCTGGTCACTTGATTCTTGACCCTAAAGCGCGAAATGGAAATGGCGACACGCAGCCAGACTTCCCCGACCTGGCAGCCGGTGAGATTCTCGATCGCAAGCAGATCATTCCAGAGCAGCATTTTACGCAGCCGCCGCCACGCTATAACGAAGCCAGCCTCATTAGACAGTTGGAAGAACTTGGCATCGGGCGGCCAAGCACTTACGCCCCCACCGTCACCATCATTCAGACGCGTGAATACGTCACACAAGAAGATCGTCGGCTCAAGCCTACTGAAATAGGACGAGCAGTCTGTGAACTGCTTACTGAATACTTCTCGGATGAGATGGACTACGAATTCACGGCCAACATGGAGGAAAAACTTGACGCAGTTTCCGAAGGCAAGCTTGAATGGCGTCCCATGCTTGATGATTTCTATCAGCCGTTTGAGCGCCGACTAGAGAATGCGCGCGACAACATGCCTCAGCGCAATGTTGTCGAAAAGGTCGGACGCGACTGCCCAGAATGCGGCGATGGCGAACTTGTCATCAAGTATTCTCGCTGGGGTAGAAAATACATTGGTTGTGCAAACTATCCCGACTGTCGGCACACCGAATCGATGACAAGGCGAAGGCCTACCGGTATTGCCTGTCCGGAGTGCGAAGGCGGAGAACTTGTTATAGTAGAAGGACGAAACGGCAGATTCGTTGCTTGCTCCAATTTCCCCGAATGCCGCCATACCGAGCCGTATCGCGTTGGCTATCTCTGCCCGCAATGCGGCGCTGAGCACCGAGGCGAGATTGTCGAGCGCCGCTCCCGCAAGGGGCGGACATTCTTCGGCTGCAGCCGCTATCCTGATTGCGACTTCACCGCCTGGAGGCTGCCGCGCAATCTTGAGCCGCTCGATGCGCAGCCAGCCAAGGAAGACCGCAAGGAATTGTCCGCCACCTGAGCCTGCCGCTGACTGCAATATCTCCTAAATGGAACTGCTAATATTCATAGCTAAGTTGCCGCGCAATGCGTTTGTGACTCTGCGCTACCTATCGTATACTTCACGATAGGTGTGTATTTTGCAGACGCGAAAGGGCGCTGCTCATGAGTCTTCAAAGTCATAATCCAGGTCAAGCGCAAAGATCCGAACCGGCAAGCTCAGCCAACAGGCAGGGTGCCGCGCTGGGTCTATTTGGGAGTCTTTCTGGCAATTCGTCAAATCCACGCATACAACGTTTGATTGCATCCGCGCCGGAACGCGGGACCGTCATGTTAATTCTGCTCGGGATGGTTATCGGTCTGATAACCGCGTATGTAATCATCCCCACAGAGTTCACTGGCGCGTCACCGCGGCACATGAGCCAGCAGGCAATCCAGCAGTGGGTTCGCATGGTTGCTGTCGGCCATTCAGCGGACATTCACTACGATGACGCGAACGCCTTGATCGTATTGCGCCAGATCCCCAATCCGCAAAGCCTTGTTCGGGAGCTGGCAAACAACGTCAATATCCCGGCGGCGGAACGCGCGGCGCTCGACGCCTTGACCGATATTCCCGGTTTTGCAGACCTCGCTGGCGCCTTGGCGCCGCAAGATCCCGGTGTCTTTGGCAGCAGCTTGCAGGTTATCTTGGCTTTGGCTGTTGTGGCGGTTGGCGCGCCCATTCTGGTCATCGCGGGCCGAGCAGTCACTCCCGCCCCCGGCGCCGACGAAGTGGTCCCGCGGCGGAAAGGTCATCCATCTAGCACCAGTCAGGCGCAAGCCTCGCCCGCCGCGAACCAATCAGAGCAACATTTTCAAGCATACGCGGAAGCGCCAGCGCCGGCGGCCTGGGGGGAAGACGAAACAGATCGAAGCGGCACCGTCCATCCTCAGTACGGCGTACCTGTTTTGCATGCCCTATCCACTTACGTCAAGGGAAGCAACTTGGATGACTCCTTCGCCATAGAATTGGGATCAGAATCTGGGGGACAATTCCTCGGCGAATGCGGCGTATCCGCAGCAACGCAGGTCGGAAACGAACTACAATCGGTAGAGTTTTGGGGCTTTGATATGGCGTCGCAAGAGACACTGACCAAAGTTTTCGCCGCGCCCGCCGCCCTGAGCGACCCCGCCTTGCAAGCGACAGTGGCCAACCGCGTCAAAGACCCGGCAAGGGATGTGATTGCTGCGGAAGCAGGCGCCGCGCTGATACTGGATAGCGGAGCGATCCATCTCCAGGCGGTAATAAAGACGGTCGTCTGCAATTATGGCGGCGGTACGCCCAACAGTGGTATAGAAACCTTGCAGATCGAATTGCTCGCTTGGCACAAACAGAGCGTGCATTCCGGGGTGCCGGCAAGCGGATACCCCGCGCCGGCCGCGTCGCCTTTCAGCGAATACGCCGACTTGCAGTTTGGATCGCCGTCAGAGACGACCTCGCCAGCCCCGCCACCTGCCACGGGCGGGATGAACGCGCCTCGCCCATCCAGCACGCCTCTCAGGCCCAAACGGCCGGAAGACGATGAAGACGACCCCTTTGGCGGTACGGGCAACTTTATGCCCTACTCCTAGAAATCAACAGATCCCCGCGCTAGCTGTGGGGACCTTTGCATCCGCTGACACAAGTTGTTTCACGCCGCGCTAGCGGTCAATCCGTTAGCGAATGTCAATAATCTTGAATCTTATTTCGCCGCCCGGCGTCAACGCTCGAACTTTCGCCCCGATTTTCTCCCCGAGCAGGGCTGCGCCAATCGGACTCTTCTGTGAAATCTTTCGCTCTCGCGGGTTGGCTTCGGCGCTGCCGACAATCTTGTATTCTTCTTCTTCCCCGCTGCCGATTTCTTCGATAATCACCGTCGAACCGATGCGCACTTCATCGCTGGGACCGGCGTCTTCCACGATGATCGCGCTGCGCAAAATCGCCTCGATGTGCTGGACCCGCCCTTCAATGAAACCGAGTTGCTCCTTGGCATCGTGATAATCCGCATTCTCCTTGAGGTCGCCTTGGGCTGCTGCGTCTTTTAGCTTTTGCGCCAGCGCAGGACGGCGCGTCTCGACAAGCCGCTTGAGTTCGCGCCGCAGCTCGTCTTCGCCCTCCCTGGTCAGATAAGTCTCTTCTGATGCCATTCTTTATTACCTTCGCTTTCCTCGAATCTGTCGCCACCTTGCTCAAACGCGAGTTCCTGAAACTCCTTGACCAGAGCGCGAATGTTTTGCTGATGCAATTGCTTCACAATGCCATTGAGCAAGACCTGACTCTTGCCACATTCTTCCAGTGTAATCGCATTCTCGATGTCTTGCTTATCCTCTGCCAGAGCTTGACCAACCGCCTTCTTCAAACACTGCAAGTAGTTAAGATCACTGTTGATCTTCCCCCGCACTTCGCCGCGCAGGATAATATCGCCATGCCCTTGCACGA
Organism: Chloroflexota bacterium; assembly: GCA_011523735.1. GTDB lineage: Bacteria > Chloroflexota > Anaerolineae > Aggregatilineales > Phototrophicaceae > UBA6055. Next base: position 46,061 of record WTGB01000048.1, on the reverse strand, counting down.
TATTCTCGTAATCCCGGTCCAGCAATCGGGCAAGGGATTGCTCCAGGTCGCTGTGGCTGCCATCAACAAAATACGGAATCGGCATCACAGTGTCAGCCGCGAACAGCACGTCTTCGCCCTCGATTAAACATACGATAGAGTCAAAACTATGCCCGGGGCTTTCTCTCAGCCTGAGCTTGATCTCACCAAGCTCCAACGCCATCTCCTCTTCGAAAGTTATGGTCGGCAGAGCCAATTTCACCCTTTCGAATTCGGGCCCGTTCGCTTTCATGCGCTTCAAGCTTTCACGTCCCCGCGTCGATAGAATTTCAGCACAAAGTTTATGCGAGATCACTTGCGCATCCGGGAAGAAACAGGTGCCTGTTGTATGATCAGCATGGAAATGGGTATTGATCACGAAGCGTATCTTCGATCCCAAGCTGGCTTCAATAAAACGACGAATTCGCTGAGACTCTTCCGGGTAGAGCAAAGTGTCGATCAATACAGCGCCTTCGCTGGTCAATACGACGCCGGCTGTTACCTGCGCATAGAGATCGCTGCGGAAGACAAATATGTAATCCGTGATGCGCTCACGCTGCATGGGGACGATGCTTTGACTGGAACCAGGTTAATCTGTCGCGCGAGTATAGTCAGCGAGAGCTTCAAAATCAAGTGGGGACACGGAGCTTAATTTACCTGGAAGCCCTGATTCTGTATACTGACCTTATCAATATCATCTAGTCAACGAAGAGTGATAATGACCGCTCGTTGCATTTACCTCTTTCGCGCCCTGGCGCTTGCCATTCTCTTGCTTGTGGGTTTCAACTCCGGGCTGAGCGCCCAATATACCCTGCGAATAGGCCTTATTGACGCGCCCGATGGGTCCATGCTCGCTGGCGCCAGGCTCGCCGCCGACCACGTCAATGCGGCTGGCGGCGTCATCGGGGCGGACGGCACTGTCTTCCAACTCTCTGTCGTTGATACTGCTCCAGACCACATGGAGATCGCGGCAGCCAATATGCGGCAGGCCAGCGTGATCGCCGTCATTGGTCCTGAAACGAATCAGGCTCTGGCGGACAGTATGGCCCTTCTGCAAGGGCTCAATGTGCCGATCTTTACGCCAGCCACTAGCGATACCGTCCTCCTGAGCGATACCAGCAATCGCATCTTTCGCAGCCGAGCGCGGGAGAGCTTGCTGGCAAAGGGATTGGCTGATTACCTGCTCAATGCCCGCAATATCAACTCTATACAGACGGTGCAGCTTGATGCCGCCAGCACGGTCAATCTGATCACACTGGCAAACGTTCTGGCAGGCTTCGGCATACGTCCATCAAATCTGCGTTACGACGAAGGGAGGCTGAACCTGGATCAGATCGCCGAGACAATTGCGCAGACGGCGCCGGACGCTGTTGCCATCTATGGGTTGCCGCGCGCAGCCGCGCAGGCATACAACGGCATACGAGCGGCCGGGTATCGGGGCGATGTAGTATACGCTCATGCCAACGATCCGGATTTCATCGAGATCGTGCCAGCCGCCTCTTTACCGGGCATCATCAGCGTGTCAAGCTGGTCCTATTCTTTGGATGAGGCCGCTAGCCGAGACTTCACGCTGTCCTACGCGCGCGCATTTGGCAAGCTGCCCGATGCGCTTAGCACAGCCGGCTATGATTCAGTCCAGTTGCTTGCCCTGGCCGCCTCCGGCAGCGGCACGCTGGCTGAGGAACTGGCTGCCATCCAGTCCTTCCGTGGCGTGCAAGGGCAGTTGAATCCCTCGGCATTGCCGCCGGCTGAAATCAGCAGCAACGTTGTGGTAACGCGCCTCAATGAGTATGGCGCGCCGAATGTAGTCGCCCGCTACCGGGACCAAGAGCGCCGCGAGATCCAATCGGAAACCGGACTGCGCGATACGCCAAGTCCGCAGCCAAGCTCTACGCCAATTCCGACGGCGACGCCAACCGGCTACCACTTGATTGTACAAAGCCGGTTCCAAAATGTCCGCAGCGGACCCGGGCTGGAGTACGAAGTGATTGGGCAAGTGCTGCAAGGGTCGCAGTTGCGCGTCCTGGGCGCCACTATCGATTACAGTTGGCTTGTCATTGATTACCGCGGACAATGGGGCTGGCTCGCCGCTTATCTCGTCGAGTCATACGGAAATCGCCATTTGGTGCCGATTATCCAGCCCCCCGCGACTTCGACGCCGGGTCCAACCGCCACAACAGCCCCGCCCCGCGAACCCGATTTACTCGTCCTGCATGTCGATCCTGCGCGGATCACACTTGGGCAGTCCACCTCGGTCAATGTCACCGTGCGGAATCAAGGATTGAGCCCGGCCGGCAATTTCGCCATAGCCAGCACATTTGAGCCAGGCGGGCAATATGTCGGCATCAACCAGGCGGGGCTGGCCCCGGGCCAGCAAACGATACTGCAGCTACGACCGACGCTCAACGGTCCCTCTGGTCCGCAGTCGGTGATCATCGTAGTCGACCTCAACGGGGAAGTCTACGAAGGACCCGTGGGCGAAGCCAACAACCAGTCCTTCGTCTACAACTACATCGCCGATCGCCCCGTACTCACAAGCGGGAACTGGATGATCGCCCCGGGCTCATTTGATCTGGACGGGGATGCTGTCTCGGATTTCTCCTGGACGGGAAACGATCTGATCGCGCAAGGCAACGCGGCTATGCTCTTGATGAATCATTTTGCATCGCTCAATGACGCGCACTACGATGCTATCAATCTGTCCCAGGCGATCATCAACACGCTGAACGCGGACCAACTGCAGAACGCGACGATTGGCATCGTCACTGCCGATGGGCACCGGGGCTTGATGCGCCTGACCGATGTAAGGCGGAACGGCTCGCTGACGGTCGAGTACCGGGTCTATCGCTAGACCTGCGAAACCGCGCTAAGTTTCAGCCAAAATGATTTCTACATAGGTCGTCCGATAAGCCTCCACGGCAACAGTCTCCGCAAAAGCGACAGAGCCGGAATCGTTCAGGACAACCAGTTTGTAATCGCCCGCTGGCAAGTCGCCAACAGTGAAGTTCTCTTGCCAGACCGGATCGGGATTGACAATGTCGCTGCCGTAGCTAAATACCTCCCGGCTTGTCTCTTCCGAACGCACAGAAATGCGCTTGCCATAGAGATATTGCCCAGCGTCATCGCGGGCAGCGCCGATGATCATGCCCCTATCGATATAATGCTGCAGCCAAAGCTCCGGGTTGCGTGTCAAGCGAAAATCATAGGGATCATCTACCCGCACTTCAAAGTGCAAATGCGGTCCTATCGCCACGCCGCTGTCGCCGATGCGTCCGAGCCTATCCAGATCATCTACCACTTGCCCAGCTTCGACCTCGACCGTCTCGAGATGGCCATACAAGGTGAAGACCTGCCGTCCAGCTAGGGAATACACTTCATGCGCCACAACAACCACATTGCCGTAGTAGTCATGCTGAGGTCCCAGCAGAGTTGCGGCGTCGTCACCGGCGAAAACCACCGTGCCTGCCTTGGCCGCATAGACTGGCGTGTCACGCGGATTGACGAATTCCACACCCAGATGAACCGCGCGCCTTTGCCATTGTGTGCTGCCATAAGCGTAGCTGCGATCGACCCAATGTACATACTCATCTGACAATGCGATGGGCCGGTGCAAAATGTTGTGCTCCCTGGGCTCAATGCCGGCGATCGCCGTGGCTGTTATATGCGCCGCCGCTACTGCGTCTGCCGGAGCGGGTATCAATTGCGCCCCTTCACCTACCGGTGGGGGCGCCTGACCTTGCGCGACAATTACGTTCACTAGCGCCGCCAGCAAAACTGAAATAATCCCTTGCCAGCAACTTAATCGTGGCACAGACGCCTCCCGTCAGTTGGCGAGTATGGCAAAGGTGGTACTGCCCAGGTCCAGGCCATCGACAAACATCGTCGCCGTATAATCGCCCGGCGCAAAGGCGAAGTCCGCCGGCGTGGCATAAAACCAAACGCACTCGAATGATTTCGAATAATCCGCTTGCCAGTCCACCTCATACACAAGCTCGTCTTCAAAAAGCCAAGCCACTCTGAATATTGTGTCTGCGCGCAGCGCCGTGACACGCGCCGTGACATAAATCCGCTCAGCCGCGGAACTGAATTGCCTTACCTCGCCGCTTGAACAGCCGCTGTTAGGGTCTAACCTGGCCGCCGTCGCCAGATTCGATACGCGCATCTCGGCCTCTACGACAACACTTTGCACTTCCTCATCCATCATGCCATCGTCCAAAGAGCTGCCCATATCTTCAACGCTTACCACCACTGCTCTCACTTCAGGAGTGCCGGTATAGTTCGCCCGCAGCGTGGCGCCCAATGCCGCATTCACTGCCGAAAGTTCCGCGACACGGGTGCTGGCGGCGACCACGGTTTCCAGCGCCATGCTCCGCTCCGCAGTGGCGGCGGCCAAGATCGCCTCGCTTTGCGCCGCATACATTGTCAGATCTGCGTCAATCGTCGCGGCGGAATCACCGCTGAAAGCTTGACAGCCCGCCAATAGCAGCAGCCCCATCAAGCGGAGCAAACCATTTAAGCCGGAGTTGCGCCAATGCTTCAAGGCTAGTGCAAGTTCCATACGAAAACTGTTCAAGGCAACCAGGCGACATTATATCAGTTGCGGCGCCATGTTGGGCAATTGCCAAGGAATTTCTCATTCGCAAGCGGTCTCATATCGACCGACGGGCTTGTGACAGGGCTTGCAATCTGCTAAGATATTTGCGATCCGCCCCCGTAGCTCAGGGGATAGAGCACTGGTTTCCGGAACCAGGCGCACAGGTTCGAATCCTGTCGGGGGTGCTTATCGAGACACGCCAACCCAGCGCAAGCAGTGGAAAGCCATCTCTGCTAGGAATCCGCTTCAGTTCGCCATGTGAAAATGTAGGCACGTCTCGTGAGGCGACCGTGAAAGATGGCCTGCAAATTGCGGGAGATTCACACAATCGCCCCTACATTTCCCAGGCGCGCTCTAAATTCGTCCATGTTGATTACCGTCTTGTTCAGGCGCGCTTCTTCGGCGGCGAATGCCAAGAGGTGACTCTCCAATGATTCACGCGCCGTTGTGACGCTGTCATCGGGCCTGCCATTTACGGTATCAATGAAACTGCGCACGATGCCGTAGTCGCCGCCGCCGTGCCCGCTGCTGTCGCGGGCAATGACCGGGATATCTTCAATCTCGCCTGTCAAATGGTGGTGCACAGTAATCTGGTCGCCGCGCGCGGAAAACTTGCCATAGAGGGTCGCCTTCGTGCCATCCCAGCGCACGGTGCGGCATTCTTCGTCGCCCTGCCCATTCATCACCAAAGTGACAGTCGCACCATCTTCCAGTTCCATATTCACAGTCTGATGATCGACTACATCGTTGTCGCAATGGTAGACGCAGCGACCATACCAACCGGTCTTTAGCGCCTCTAGCCGCGCCTCATTTGAGGACATCGCGTTTATGGGCCAGCCGAAGTTTGTACGCGCGTAAATCTTGGTCGCGTCATATTTACAGGATTCCGCCGCCGGGCAGCCGTCCGTGCAGCGTTCAGTCGCGCCCTCCGGCGCATGCTCGGGGCGAAAGTGGGTCAAGGAACCAAAGGAACTGAGGTGAACCACATTTCTCCGCAAGATCCAAAGCAAGACGTCAAAATCGTGGCAGCACTTGCACAGGATCATCGGTCCCGATGTCGCTTCGCTGCGCCAATTCCCGCGCACAAAACTATGCGCCATGTGGTAATACGCCAAGTTCTCGCGATGCGTCACGCTGATGATCTTGCCGAGCTTGCCTGATTGGACGACCTCCCGCAGCGCCTGCCAAAACGGCGTGTAACGCAATACATGACAGACTTGCAGGACAGACCCGACCTCCTCCGCCTTTTGCACCAGGCGGACGTTTTCCGCGAGCACGGGTGTCATCGGCTTTTCCAGCAGCACATCATAGCCGAGTTCAAGCATTTTCATCGTCGACTCAAAATGAAAGCGATCCATCGTACAATTGATGATAGTGGGGGCTTTCTTCTCTTTGGAGGCGAGGAGCGACTGCCAATCAGGAAAGACCATTTCCGGCGCGATATCATGCAGGCGCGCGAAATGTTCACGCCGAGCAGGATCCGGCTCAGCAAGGCCGACAACTTGAATCTCATCCGGATGCTCCAGGGCGTAGTTGCCGTAGGCGATACCGCGTCCGCCTGCTCCCACGACGATCGTATCAAGCGGGGTCATATACTTGCCTCCATAATGAAGATAATTCTTTTATTTGACAAAGCTATCATATCAGTATACACTTATTAAAATATTTTTACAAAGTGGGAACTTAATCTAGACTGTACTTCGGTGAGCAATCCACGTATGTCGCGTCGACGATCCGCTGTCAACCACGAAGTGATGCATGAGATCAACCGTGCGCTCGTCTTGAGCAGCCTGCGGGAAAACCCATCTCAGACCCGAGCGAAACTGTCTTCCCGCACGGGGCTTACCCGCAGCGCCATCTCAAATCTCGCTGATGAACTCATCCAAAACGATATGATACACGAGGTGGGCTACGAAGACTCTACCGGCGGGCGCCGCGGGATTCTGCTTGAGCTTAATCCCGAGGGAGCCTGTGCCATTGCCGCAAAGATAAACCCCTCCACAATCCAGTGCGCTTTGGTAAATCTCACTGGCGAAATCGACTGGTATGAGTCCGTGCCGACTGATTCAACCGAAGAACCTCTCGTACTTGGTTTGTGCCAACGCTTGATTCAAACGGCTTTTGCATTAAATGGCGATGCGCGTCCGGTGCTCGGAATCGCAGTGGCCGCGCCTGGTCTCATCAGCGCAGAGGGCAGCATTATCTATTCCAAGTACATGGATTGGCACAACGTAGATTTCCGTGTCGACTGGGAAAACCAATTTGGCGTGCCAGTGAGTGTTGACAATGAAGTCAGTCTCTCCGCTCTTGGTGAAAGTCGTTATGGCAGCGCTACTGAAGACAGCCACTTCATTTACATGGAAGTCGGCCATGGTGTCGGCGCGGGCATTGTGATTGACAGGCAACTATACCAAGGCAAGCACGGCTACGCCGGCGAAATCGGTTTCATGGCGTCGTATTTTGAAGAAAACAATGGACTCGGCGCGCTCAATTGGCAAGATACCGTCAATATCCCATATCTGCAACAGACCGTTGCGCGGCTTCAAACTGAAAACGGAGAGCGAATTGCAGCGCATGAGTATCGGTCTTTCGAGCAGTTAGTCGGTGCCATACGAGTGGGCGATCGGCTAGCGTGCTCCGCATTCAGAGATTTGGGTCGCAGATTTGCTGTTGGACTGGCAAACCTTTATCACGCCTTCGATATTCCTGTATTCATCCTAGGTGGCGAGTTGGGCCGGGAGTATGGACCATTCCTAGCCGACGTACACGCGGAAGTGGAACGCCACCTGGTGATGTCGCCGCCCGGAGGAATTGACTTGCGCATCTCGTGTTTGCAGCCTGATGCCGCATTGATGGGCGCGTTTGCCCGTGTGTTTGACAACATGTTAATCGAACATACTCCATACACATATTTCTAGCAGGAATCGCTCGTATCGTGCTGCAGCCGTACGTAAAATAGACTAAGGAGGCGCTTATTGAATTATCAGACGCAGCAATACGCATAGTGAGTGCATAAAACACGAGGAGGATAACAAAAATGTGCAAGAGAACTCTGCTTCTGCTCACGTTCGTCGCGCTTAGCCTGCTGGCATTCGCGCCAGTGCAGGCGCAGGACAATACGCTCAACGTTGCCTGGCCCTATCAGGTTCCGCCAACTGGGCACTTCAATACCTTCGCTTCCGGTGGCATCACACTGGGGCAATACATGGATCTGCACGAACCGCCCTTAGCCGTGCTGATGTGGGCGACGGGCGATTATGCAGGCATGGTTGCTGAAGAATTTGGCTGGGATGAGGACGGCAACTATGTCATCAAGATGGTTGAGGGCAAAAGCTGGAGCGACGGCAGCGCCATGACCGCCGACGACCTCATGGCGACCTTCAACATCTTCCGCCTGCGCGGCGATGCGGTCTGGGCAAACATGACCGGCATCGAAAAGGTCGACGACAGCACCGTCAAGTTCCACATGGATTCGCCCTCGAGCCTGGCTGAGCGCATCATCTTGACGACCAACCTACGCCCCGCCAGCGTCTTCGGCGATATCGCCGATCGCGCCGCCATGATGAACCCAGACGATGATGGCTGGGACGCGCTCCTGCAAGAACTGACCGAGTTCCGCCCCGAATCGCCCGTTTCCGGCGGTCCCTACACCATCCTGCCCGACACCATCTCCGAAGCCAACCTGATGATGGAACTGAATCCTGGCGGTTTTGCCGGCGATATTCAGCACTATGACATGGTGCGCATGTGGAATGGCGAGACCGAAGTGGTCACCCCGCTTGTCGCCAATCAGGAACTCCACTACATCACCCACGGCATTCCGCCAACAACTGAAGAAGACTTCGCCAATCGTGGCATCGACATCGTCCGCTCTGGCATGAACAACGGTCCTGGTCTTTACGTCAACCATGCCGTGTATCCGCTGAACCTGGTAGAAGTCCGTCAGGCGATTGCCTACGCCATTGACCGGATCCAAAATGGCGTTGTCAGCCTCGGCGAATCCGGCGTGGCGGTCGAATACATGACCGGCATGAGCGATGGCTTATCGGAAGCCTGGCTGAGCGACGAGACCCTTGACTCTCTCAACACCTACGATTACGACCTGATGAAAGCGGAAGAGTTGCTGACGAGCGTCGGCTTCAGCCGCAACGATGACGGCATCTGGGTGGACGACAATGGCGATACCCTGTCCTTCGAGTTGACCTTCCCGCAAGAATTCGCCGACTGGTCAGCCGCGGCTGAAAACGCTGTCTCGCAACTCAACGACTTCGGCTTCGATATCTCGGCGCGCGGCGTTCAGTTCCAGCAGCATCCGCAGGACATCTACGCCAGCAACTTCGAAATGGCGATTCGCAACTGGGGCTTGGGCGATCCGATTCCCGGACGCAGCTACTTGCAGGCCTACAACCGCTATAACGGCCAAGGCCAAATGGCGGGCGAAGGCGCTGGTGCCGGCATGAACTTCGACAATAATGTCGATTACAGCGGCGGCATGGTCAATGTCTTCGACCTGTCCAACCAAAGCTCACAGGGTGTCGACAAAGGCGCTCAAGCTGAATTGGTCACGCAGTTGGCGGTTTCCTACAACGAATTGCTGCCGGCGATTCCGCTCTGGGAACGCTACACCAACAACGCGCTGAACCGCAACTTCATCATGGTGCCGGATTCCAGCGACTCGGTCTTCGCCAACTTCGGCGGCGGCGCCGACAACTGGATGACCACCCTCATCCTGACCGGCGTCACAGCACCGGCCGATATGTAGTTCGGTCTTCGCAAGCGCGGGGCTTGTTGAGCCTGCGTTTCAATGGGGTGGGCTATCGGCTCACCCCACCTGCCACAAATCAAATGCGCGCGGCAGCTTCGGAGCTGAAGAATGACCAGCCATAGCGGGGACATCCAATTGGACACCAGCGGCGCTACCGGTCCCGTTCACGCCGTGCAACGGCTCCTGACAAAATATCCCATCCACAAGAATTATAATGTCCGCGTCTTTGTACAGGCGATTCTGACCATCTGGGCGATTATGAGCTTCACCTTCGTCCTCGTCCGCTTCATGCCCGGCAATCCGGTCGACATACTCATTGAACAGATACTTACGCAAGAAGGCATCTCATATCAAGAAGCTTACGACCGCGTCGCCGCCAGTTTTAATATCGACCCCAATGCGTCTATGCTGGACCAATACCTGGACTGGTTTACCGATCTTCTGCGTCTGGATTTAGGCACATCAATCACATCGCCGGGCACCCGGGTTGTGGACGAAATCGCCCGCTTCCTGCCCTGGACGCTGTTCGCCGTGGGCTCGGGTCTGTTGATCAGCTTTGTTCTGGGCATCGTGCTCGGCATGATGATGGCCTATTATCGCGACTCAGTTTTGGACCATACGCTCTCGCTGATCTCGTCTTTCTTTACTGGCGTGCCCAATTACATTTGGGGTCTGCTAATCATTATCGGACCGGGCATTTCTTGGAGATGGTTCGATGTCGGCGCGGCACGCGGCACTTACGACCCTGGCTTGACGCCCGGGTTGAACGCCGCGTTCATCGCAAGCGTCTGCGAACATGCTCTGCTCCCGATAATCACTTACGTCCTGGCGACGCTGGGCGGCTGGATGTTGAGCATGAAAAGCAGCACGACTAGCGTGCTCAACGACGACTACGTCAACGTCGCCGAAGCGCGCGGCTTGAAAGACAGGCGCATTATCACATCTTATGTCGGCCGCAACGCCGCGTTGCCACTGTTCACGCAACTGAGCATCAGTGTTGGCTTTGTCCTCGGCAGCGGCGTCGTCATTGAAGAAATCTTTGTTTATTGGGGCTTTGGCCACTACCTCTTCGCTTCCATAGTCGTGCGCGATTACACCGCTATCCAAGGCGCTGTCCTGGTCTTGACCACAGCAATAGTGCTTTCCAACCTCTTCGCCGATCTGACCTACGGCTTGCTGGATCCGCGGGTGCGCATTTCGGGGGAGAAGTGAGCATGAAAGCCCAGACAGCACAAAATCTCCTTTACGCAATACTGACCATACCGCTGGGGGTCGTCGGCGGAACATTCAAATTCCTAAGCCGCTTGCGGGCAAATCGCGCCGGCTTCATCGGCTTCCTTGGCTTGCTGGCGTACTTTGTCTTGACCTTCATTATGCCCGGCTTCATACCCTTTGATAGCGAGGTCAATCTCGACGAAATCGCCGGACCGGTCGGCTCGCGCATTCAACTGGCAGTTCACGCCGATAACGCCGAATTGCAGACCTTTGAAGACCTAGCTGGCTTGACCGTCGGCGTGGTTGATCAAACCGGGGGACCCAGCTTGATCGCCCCTTATGCCGATAGCATCAACATCGAGAAATACCGCTGGACCAGCCGCCGCGCGGGACCCGGCATCCGCGCCGCCCTTGTCGATCTCACAAATAAAGAGATCGACGCCATGCTGATTTTCTCCAAAAACGTCGAGGAGATCCGCGCAGATGCCGACGATCCGGAACTGCAAGCCCTGTTCGCCGAGCATATTGTTATCTCGAATCCCGAGCTTGGCCCGCCGCATCTGCTAGGCACAGATACACAAGGGCGCGATATCGCCACTCATATCGTGCATGGCGGCCGCATCTTGATTTTGACCGCATTTATCGGCGGTGTTATCGCGACGCTGATCGCGCTGGTCTTCGGTTCGCTCTCCGCTCTCGTTGGCGGGGCGCTCGATAGCGCATTGACCGCATTGACCAACCTGGTCCTGGCGATTCCGCGCTTTCCGCTGCTTGTCGTCCTGGCGGGTTTAATCCGCTTCGACAACATGCTCTTTCTCGGCGTACTCATCGGGCTGCTTGGTTGGCCCCCGCTTATGCGCGCCATCCGCGCCCAAGTGCTGAGCCTGCGCGAACGCGATTTTGTCGAAGCGGCTCGTTCTCTGGGTTTGAGCACAAATCATATCATGTTCCGCGAAATCCTGCCGAACATGGCAAGTTACGTCATGATCAATTTCATCTTTTCCATCACCTTCGCCATGTACGAGCAGATTGGATTGCTGGTCCTGGGCTTGGCGCCAATCGATGACTATACCTGGGGCGTCATGCTCTATTTCGGTCGCTCTCGCGGTACGCTCTATAACGAGGACGGAGCGAGCATGGCGCTTTCGCCAGTCCTCGCCATCGCCTTCTTCCAGGTATGCCTGGTGCTCTTTGCCCGCGCCCTCGAAGAAGTGTTTGATCCCCGCCTGCGGGCTGCGGTCTAGAGGTGTCGCCAATGTCTCAACAGCGTGACGCAGTGCTTCGGGTCGAGGATCTTTCGATTATCTACCGCAGCAAACGCGGCGATGTCAAAGCGACCAGCAATGTCTCATTTGATTTATATCCCGGCGAAGCGCTGGCATTGATCGGGGAGAGCGGCAGCGGCAAGACGACGATCAGCCTGGCGCTTATACGCAAACTGCCGAAGAACGCCGTCATCACCAGCGGGAATATCCACTACCGCCGGAACGGCAGCGTCCAGGACCTGCTCAAATTGAGCAATCGCCAACTGCGCGAATTCCGCTGGAAGGACTGCGCCATGGTCTTCCAAGGCGCGCAAAACGCCTTCAATCCCGTGCTAAAGATCCGCCGGCAATTTGAAGACACCGCCCAATCCCATGGCTGGACAGACAAAGCCGCCATCCGCGAGCGCGCGCTGAATCTGCTCGAGCTTGTCCGCCTCGATCCGGAGCGCGTCTACGATTCCTATCCGCATGAACTCAGCGGCGGCATGAAACAGCGCACGCTGCTGGCGCTGGGCGTCTTGCTCAATCCACAGATTGTGATCCTCGACGAGCCGACCACCGCGCTTGACATCCTCACGCAACGCGCCATCATCGACGTGCTGAACGACATGCAGCGTCAGTTGCGCTTCAGCATCATTTTCATCAGCCACGATCTATCGCTTGCGGCCGAAATGGCCGATACCGTCGCCACCGTCTACGCAGGCCAAATCGTGGAAATCGGACCGGTAAACGATATCTTCTATCGTTCCTTGCACCCTTATACTTACGGTCTGCTCACCTCTGTGCCGACTCTAGAGCACCTGCAAGATCACTTGCAGAGCATACCCGGCTCACCGCCCAATCTCATCAATCCGCCTGACGGCTGCAAATTCCACCCCCGCTGCGCCTTTGCCACCGACACCTGCCACAAGGATAGTCCTCCACTTGAGCACGATATCGGGACGCACCTGGCCGCTTGCTGGCACAAGGACCGCCTGCTCGAAAGCCGCAAGGAGCTGGTATAGATGCCTGCGCCTATCCTCGAACTCAAACATGTCTACCGGAGCTTCAAAAGAGGACGGGAAGTCGTGCCTGTCTTGCAAGACATCAACTTCGCCGTGAACCATCTGGAATTCCTCTGCCTGGTCGGCGAAAGCGGCTGTGGCAAGACAACCACCGGCAAGATCATCTGCGATCTCCTGCCGCCGAGTTCAGGCACAGTTGAGTTCGAAGGGGTAAGCATCGCGGACCTGCGCGGCGCGGACTATCGGCACTTCCGCCGCTCGGTACAGATCATCCATCAAGATCCCTACGCCTCGCTGAATCCGACGCATACCGTGTCTGAAATGCTAAGCTACCCCTTGCAAACGCACGGTCTCGGTGGCGGACGCCGAGGCCTCCGACAGCGCATTCACGATTTGCTTGATCTGGTCGATCTCAGCCCCGTCGAAGATTTCATCGATAAATACCCGCATCAACTCAGCGGCGGTCAACGGCAGCGCGTGAGCATCGCCCGCGCCTTGACCACCGAACCGTCTCTCATCGTGGCGGACGAATCCGTCAGCATGGTGGACGTATCTATACGCATCGGCCTGCTGCAGATGATGATGGACTTGCGGGACCGGCTGGGCGTGACCATCGTCTTCATCACCCATGACCTGGCGCTAGCTAAGTATTTTGCTTGGCACGGACGCATCGGCGTTATGTACCTCGGTCGCTTGGTCGAGCTTGGCAAAACACAAGAAATCATCAGTAACCCTCAGCATCCCTACACCAAGGTTTTGCTGTCCGCCATTCCCGAACCCGACCCGGAAAAGACCCGCAACAAACAGCATATTCAACTCCGCAGCGAAGACATCCCGCGCTTGACGGAATTGCCACCCGGCTGTTCCTTCCATCCACGCTGTCCCTGGTTTGTCGAGGGCCTGTGCGATGAGTCAGTGCCTCAGCTTGTCTCCCCGCCACTAGCGGAAACAGAGGCGGACGTCGCCTGCATCCCGCTGGAACGCGGGCATGAGTTGGTGCTGCATGACGCCTAGCATATTAAAAGTTTTCTACACGATCGCCGTCTTCATCGTCGGGGCGTCTTTAGTCCTGCTTTTCATTGTGCCGCCCGACTCTGCCGAATACATCGTGACACTGCTCTCCACCTGCGTCGGGGCGGTTCTGCTCATTCTCGTCGCTCTGACGACCTGGTTTATCAACCGCTGAGCTCTCCGAGGCTCAGCTAGGGAAATGCACCGTGTTTTCTGAATTAACAATTGGCGTCGATATCGGCGGAACGAAAATGGCCTTTGTCGTCGCCGACCGGGATGGAAGCATCCTCGTCTCCGACACCTTGCCCACGCCGGCTGGCGACGCCTTCGCCGAAACTGCCGATCGCATCGCGAACCTGCTGAATCGTTATCTGGACACTTACGGCAAGATCTGCGGCATTGGCATCGGTCTGCCAGGACCCGTGGACGCCGAGCGGGGCATCGCCCTGCACGCGGCTAATCTGGGTTGGGAGCACGTTCCAGTCCGCGACGCCATTTCTGCGCGGCTGGCAAAGTCACTGCCGATCTACATCGCCAACGATGTCAACGCCGGCGCCATAGGCGAGCAACGATACGGCATCGCGCAAGGTATCGCCAACTTCGTCTATCTTACTATCGGAACGGGTGTCGGCGGCGCAGTGATGATCGACAATCGTCTGATGCGCGGCGCCTCGGCTTCGGAAATGGAAATCGGCCATGTATCCCTGGATCCCGTCAATGGTCGTCAATGCACATGCGGGGGGCGCGGCTGCTTGGAAATGTCAGTATCCGGCAAAGCCATCATTGCCCACGCCCGGCAACACCTTGCGGATTACATCGACAGTTGTTTATCCGCAGACACGCTCTCAACTCGCGAAATTATCCGCGCCGCCGAACAGCATGATCCGCTCGCCACTCACGTCATGCAGGAAGCGGCTGATACTCTCGGCATCGCTTGCAGCTGGTGCATAAACCTGTTCAATCCGAAACTGCTTATCCTCGGCGGCGGCCTTATCCACGCGAGTTGGCATTTGCTGAAGCCGAGAACGCTTTCGACTTTGCGCGCTCGCTGCCTGCCGCTAAACTACGAGGCGGCGACGATCTCTCTTTCACAGCTTGTGGACGGCGCGCTCGGCGCATCGGCATTAGTTTGGCATCATCAGAACGAGGGAGGGCGCGCATGAGAATCGCCATTGGCGGCATCGCCAACGAAAGCTGCACCTTTTCGCCACTGCTGACCACCTTGGAAGATTTCCGCCTGGTCCGGCCGGGAGATCGGCAATTCAACGAGCTTTACCCCTTTCTGCCTGCTTTCCCAGAAGCCGATTTCTTCGGCACGGTAACAGCCAAAGCCCTGCCAGGCGGGCCCGTCCAAGCCAGAGCCTACGCCACAATCAAAGCAGAACTGCTCGAGCGGCTGGCGGCGCTGCTCCCGCTCGATGGCATCTACCTGGATATGCACGGCGCGCTCTTCGTTAAGGGCATGGTCGATGCCGAAGGCGATTGGATCTCTGCCATCCGCGAGCTTGTCGGTCCTGATTGTCTCATTTCAGCCAGCTACGATCTCCATGGCAACGTCTCCGAACGCATTATGGGCCACCTCGATATCATCACTGGTTACCGAACCGCGCCACACATCGACACTATGGAGACGCGCGAACGAGCGGTCACACTCTTGCTGCGCTGCCTGCGCGAAAACATCCGTCCATGCAAAGCTTTCGTCAAGATCCCGGTCGGCCTCCCCGGCGAGAAAACCAGTACCGAATGGGAACCAGGCAAGTCGATATACGAGGCGATCCCGGCGGAAATTGACGGGGACGCTGTCATGGACGCCACCATTCAAGTCGGTTACGTCTGGGCGGACGAGCCGCGCATGACCGCCTGCGCCATCGCCTTGGGCAAAGACGAAGCCGCAGTGTCTGACGCTGCCAGCCGCCTCGCCGCGCTCTACTGGCAGCATCGCGCCGATTTCCGCTTCGGCGTCGAAGCGCTCTCTATCGATGAATGCATCCGGCGGGCAATGGCTGCGACAGTCAAACCGGTCCTCATAAGCGATTCGGGCGATAATATCACCGCTGGCGGGGCTGGCGATGTCACCGCATTTCTTGCGCGGGCGCTGCAACATCAGCCGCCCGACCTCGTCTACGCCAGCATAACTGATGAAAACGCTGTCCAGCGCTGCCTAAACGCCGGCATAGGTGCAACGCTCAGGCTCATCATTGGCGGCAAACTGGACAACCTGAATTCTCAGCCGCTCCCCATCACGGGTACGGTCGAATTCATCAAGCCTGACAAAGTCAATCCTCAAGTTCTGCTGAACTCAAACGGCATTCGTGTCATCCTGACAGCCAGGCGGGCGTCTTTCCAGCGCCGGCAACAGTTTCTTGATCTGAACATCAGCCCCGAAGATCACCAGATTATCGTGGTCAAGATCGGCTACCTGGTGCCCGAACTCAAAGCCATGGCGCAACTGAACAGCCTCGCACTCTCTCCCGGCGCCGTCAACCAGGATCTGCTGTCCCTGACATTCAAGCGCATCAGCCGTCCTTGCTATCCCTTTGACGCTGATATGGAATGGTCGCCGGCCGTCCAACTCTTCTGAGGCGCGCTTCCCGTTAATCTAACCTGAATTCAAATATAGCAAGACTGCCGCAAATGCTGGTATACTTACGCTGCAAGCAACTACACATCAAATCAATTCGAAGCTAGCAAGACAGGAGCAGAAAATGGGTAAACTTATTCGCGTCCTCTTTCTCGTGGTATTCGTCTCGCTTTTTGCGGTGGGGGCGAGCGCGCAAGAAGGAGGCATCTTAATCGGCACCAATTTCGGCGGGGACCCCACCACCATCAACCCCTTGCTCACCAACAATACAGTAGATCTCTCGCTGACAGAATTCCTCTTCCCGAATATCTACAACATTGATCCGGTAACCCGCGCGCCGATGAAAGCTGGGCGCAACGACCAGGACAATGGCTTGGCGTTGGATTGGACACTATCCGAAGATGGCTTAGTGTACACCTTCACATTGCGTGATGATGTCACTTGGAACGATGGCACGCCCGTCACCGCTCATGATTACAAGTTCACTTTTGACGCGCTGGCCAGTGGCGAAACATCCTCGCCCCGCGGAAGCGTGCTGCAAAGCGTGGAAAGCGTCGAGGCAGTCGATGACACGACCCTTGTCGTTAACCTGAAGCTGGCATCCTGCCGCGCACTGGACGAGCTGAATGACTTCGGCATTCTGCCCAAACACCACATCGAACCGCTGATCGCTGGCGACTTCGCCGAAATTGACAACCTCGAATACAACAAACATCCTGATGTCACTTCCGGCGTCTTCAACTTCGGTGCCCTGGTCGCCGACGAACAGACAAGCATGATCCGCAACGACAATCACTGGATGCCGGTCTCGCCGGAAGGCTATATCCTTCGCAACGTGCCAGACCAGTTGGTTGGCATCGAGCAATTCCTGGCGGGCGAAGTTAATTCAGTCGGAACCGCCGGCTCCGCTTCAGTTCCCGCCGTGCGCATGCAAGAGTTTCGCGATCGCGCCGAAGCCGGCGAATTCCAGATTTACGAGTATGTCGATGACGGTTTGACCTTTGTCGGCTTCAATCTGGCCGACCGCGGCAACCCGGTCAACGGCTTGGATGAGGACGGCAATCCCGTCGATCAAGGCAATCACCATTTCTTCGGCGATATCCGTGTGCGCCAAGCGCTCGCCCAAGCTGTGAACTATGTCGACATCATCGAAGGCGCGGCCGAAGGTGAAGGCATCCAAGTCAACAGCTTCGGCACACCAGCGCTCTGGGGCTACGATTCCAGCATCGAGCCGTGGGAATACAACCCCGAAGCCGCCCTGGCGCTATTGGCGGAAGCCGGTTTCGTCGACCACGATGATGACAGCAGCACACCGCTCGTAGCGACGGAAGACGCGCTTTATGCTGAACCCGGTACGGAGTTCGCTTTTGAATTGCTGACGAATTCGGGCAATCTCGTGCGTGAAGCGGCTGGAATTGTCATCCAGGATCAGCTGGGACAAATCGGCATCGCGGTCGATTTCCAGACGATCGAATTTGGTCCGCTCGTAACCTTCCTGCTGGGTCAAGACTTTGACGCCATCATGATCGGCTTCACCAATCTCGCTCAAGATACCGATGCGCGCAATGTGTTCACACCGGTTGGCGATACGGTCGGCGGCGGATTTAACTTCGTCTCCTATCGCAATGATCGCGTCACCGAACTCTACGACCAAGCGCTTTCGCTGCCTGGCTGTGACTTCCACGAGCGTCAGGCGCTCTATCATGAGATAAGCCAGATCCTGCACGATGATGTGCCCTGGTGGTGGCTTTTCGCTCCATTCTCCATGTATGCGGAGTCGAATGCGGTGCAAAACTGGATGCCTTATGCGGAAACACGCTACGCCAACATGGCTAATATCGCCATTAGCCCCTAGCATCCTGGCATAAGCTGTAACGGAACGCGCCGGCTCCCCTGCTGGCGCGTTCTTTCCTGTATCCCAAGCGCGCAATCGGACGCAGGTATCCCACATGATCAAATACATTATTCGCCGCCTGGTTCAATCCATCCCGACGCTCTTTGGCATCACCTTTCTTTCTTACCTGCTGCTTTGGCTGGCGCCGGGCAGCGTTGTCGAACGCCTTTATTTAGCGCCGAATATCAAAGCCGAAACCCGCGCGCGCCTGGCCGCCCAATTGGGCATAGACGATCCTTTCCACATCCAGTACCTGCGCTGGCTGACGGGAGACGATTGGCTGCGCTGGGATACGGATGGAGATGGCATCGCCGATCAATCATTCGGGCTGCTCGCGCCGCTGGATGAGGATGGCGATGGCGTTCCGGAGCCGCCGGGCGACAATTATGGCATCCTGCGCGGCGATTTCGGCCGTTCTTTCGTAAAAAAACAGCCGGTAACAGAAGTCTTCATAGCAAACTTGCCCGCCACACTTGAGCTGGGCATAGCCGCTGTTCTGACATCGCTGGCGATCGGAATTCCCGTCGGCGTCATATCCGCCGTGACCAAAGGGCGTCTCTTCGATAATGTCGCCCGCGTCATGGCGGTCATCTTTGACGCGATACCTAATTTCTGGCTTGGGTATATCCTCTTGTATGTCTTTGGCGTATTGCTGGATATCGTGCCGCTGGGCGGACGCTGCGTCCCCAATCTTTATGGCGTCTGCCCGTCGCTTTTTCAACGCTTGATTTACCTGCCCCTGCCGACGATTGTCTTCGCAGCCGGTTTCGTGGCGCTCTTTTCGCGTTACGTGCGCACCTCGACTTTGGAGGTGCTGAGCCAGGATTACATCCGCACCGCCCGCGCCAAAGGCTTGTCGCCGCGGGTCGTCAATTTCCGTCACGCCATGCGCAACGCCATGATTCCCGTCGCCACGCTGCTCGGTCCCATCATCACCAATGTCTGGGCGGGCGCCATCGTCATTGAGACCGTTTTCGCCTGGCCCGGCGTCGGTCGCATCGCCTTCACATCAGCCATTCAACAGGATTACCCGGTCGTGATGGGCATCGTCATCTTAGCCTCAATCGCCACGATACTCGGTTTTCTGTTGTCCGACATCCTCTACGTCCTAATTGACCCCCGCATTCGGCTGGATTAGGAGCGCGTGATGGCAAGCGAGAAAGCAAAAGCCAAAATCAAAGCGGACGACTTGCTGCGCAGCAAATCGCTGACCGACCTCGCCCTCGCCCGCTTGCGGCGCGACCGCCTCTCCATGGTCGCCATCGGCATTCTGCTATTCCTGACCTTAGCTTCTATCGCCGCCCCGATCATCACAGGCGCCCTCGGCGTCGATCCAAATACGACTGACGCATCCGAATCCAAATACCTCCCGTTGTTCAGCGAAGGCCATCTGCTCGGCACAGACAATCTCGGGCGGGATCACTTGGCGCGACTCTTATACGCCGGGCAAGTTTCACTCTTCATCGGCTTCATGTCGGCCTTCCTCGCCCTCGTCATTGGCGTGACACTAGGCATTCTCACCGGCTACTTCGGCGGCATCATAGACGATGTCGTCAACTGGATAATCACCACGCTCAACTCCATCCCGGGCCTCGTTCTGCTCATCGTGATATCCGCCGTCTTCAAACCCGATGCCAATTCTCTCATCCTAGTCATCGTCTTCCTCACCTGGACGGCCACCACTCGGCTCGTCCGTGGCGAAACATTATCCATCCGCTCGCGCGAATACATCGTCAGCGCCCACGCCATCGGCGCCTCACATTTTCGCATCATGCAGGTCCACATCCTGCCTAACGTCTTCTCGCTGACTATCGTAACCCTCGCCCGCAATATCGGCATTGTCATGCTCATTGAAGCCGCTCTCAGCTTCCTCGGCTTGGGTGTGCAGCCGCCCACCGCCACCTGGGGCAATATGCTCAGCAAATCGCGGGAATTCATCACCAAGGCACCTCACCTGATGATCTTCCCCGGCTTGCTCATTACAGTTGTCGTGCTCTGCCTCTACGTCCTCGGCGATGGCTTGCGCGATGCCTTTGACCCCACCGCTACCGATTAACTGCCCGAATCCGTCGAGAAGCGATAGACCGTCGTCGACGCAAAGCGTTGTCCCGGGCGCAGCACCGTCGACGGGAAATGCGGCTGATTCGGCGAATCGGGAAAATGCTGCGTCTCCAGCGCCAAGCCGTCACTTTGCCGATACAACCGCCCGCTCGTCCCAACCAGCGTCGAGTCCAGCACATTGCCCGCGTAAAATTGTACGCCCGGCTCAGTCGTCCAGACTTCCATGACCCGTCCCGATCGCGGTTCATATACCCGCGCCGCCAAGCCCAACTCGCCCTCAGCCAGTCCGTCGCGATTCAAAACAAAATTGTGATCATAGCCCTTGGCCATCAGTATCTGCGGGTCGGCGGAACGCTGCCCGGATCCAATCGCCTTCGGCGCGCGAAAGTCAAAGGGCCTTCCTTCCACCGGCGCGATCTCGCCGGTCGGTATCTGCCGCGCGTCCGTCGGCGTATAGTGATCTGCATTTAGCGTGAGAATATGGTCGTAGATCGTGCCTTCGCCTTCGCCCATCAGATTGAAGTAACTGTGGTTCGTCAGGTTCAGCACTGTCGGCGCGTCGGTAACAGCGGCGTAGTCGATTCGGAGCGCATTGCCTTCGCTCAGGCTGTAGCGCACACTCACATCCAGCTTGCCAGGATAACCTTCCTCACCATCCGGACTGGTATACGCAAGCTCAACGCCGCTTTCAACTTCCCGAGCTTGCCAGATACGCTTGTCGAAGCCGACTTCCCCGCCATGCAGCGAACACAGGCCGTCCTGCATGAACAGCTGATACTCGACGCCATCCAGCGTGAAGCGTCCGCCAGCGATGCGGTTGGCATAGCGTCCTGTGATCGCGCCGAAATAGGGATGATCAGCCTCATACTTCGCCAGGCTGTCGAACCCTAAGGCGACATTGGCGAATCGATCCTGGCGATCTGGCACGCTTATCTCGGTCAAGATGCCGCCATACGTGATCAGCTTGACTTCCACGCCCGCCGCATTGGACAGCGTACACAGTTCGACCGATTTGCCATCCGCCGTCATTCCATAACTTTGCACCTGACTCGCCTCCCGCTCCAAATGAAAACACCCGCCAATCTTAGCGCATTCTTCGTAAACTGCGAAAGTCGTAGGGGCTCGTCCGCTATTTCATTATGTATAACGCTTTGGAGGCAGTCCCCCATCGCTATGGGGAACCGAGGGGGGTAGACCTGCCGCGCAAATCCACGCTACAATGACATCCCACATATCCATTCAACAGGAGCAAGCCATGCAATACCGCTCACTCGGACGCACTGGCCTCATGGTCAGCGAGCTTTGCCTCGGCTGCATGAATTTCGGCGGTCCCACATCCGAGGCCGACAGCTTCGACATGATCGACCACGCCATCGATGCCGGCATAAACTTCTTTGATACAGCCAATGTCTATCAGCGCGGCGGCAGCGAGATCGTCGTCGGCAAAGCCTTGCAACGCAATGGCAAGCGCGATCGCATCGTCCTCGCCACCAAAGTGCATGGCCGCATGGACGACGATGATATCCTCTCAGCCGGCAACAACCGCCGCCATATCATCCAGCAATGCGAGGCCAGCCTGAAACGGCTGCAAACCGATTACATCGATCTCTATCAACTGCACCGCCCCAACCACGATATCCCCATAGACGAGACCTTGCGCGCCCTCGATGACCTGATTCGCGCCGGCAAGGTCCGCTATATCGGAACCAGTTCCTTTCCCTCTTGGCGGGTGATGGAATCGCTCTGGGTGTCTAAGGAATTGAGACTTAACCGCTTCGTCAGCGAGCAGCCGCCCTATCACCTGCTCGACCGCAGCATCGAACGCGAAATGATTCCCATGGCGCAATCCTATGGCATCGGCATCATTCCCTGGTCGCCTTTGGCGCGCGGCTTCCTCGCCGGCAGATATAAACGCGGCGAGCCTATCCCGGGCGACAGCCGCTTCGGGCGCGACGCCGGCCGAGGCGCGGCAAACTTGCGCCGACGCGACCAGCACTTCACCGACCTCGGGTTCAATGTGCTTGATCTGGTCGGGGAAATCGCGGCGGAAAAGGGCGGCAGCGTTAGCCAGATCGCCCTCGCCTGGGTCAACAGCAAGCCCGGCGTCACCAGCCCGATTATTGGTCCCCGCACCATGGCCCACCTCGTCGATAATATCGGCGCAACCGAGGTCACTTTGACCGCCGACGATCATGCCCGGCTGGATGCCTTGGCGGAACCCGAACGAGCCACCGTGCCTTACTACCACGGCGCGATGATCAACTTCAATCCAAACGACTACGCCTGGCTCTAGCCTAGAATCAGATGTGAACAGACGGCGCCATCAAGGGGTCGTCTCCTTCTTGATCGCCATCAAGCGCTCGTACTCAGCGCGCGACTTGTAAAACTCATCCAGCGGATAGCAGCCCGATACCATGCCATTGCGCGGCGCTGTCGTGCAATCGCTGAACGTGCGGCAAATGCGCTTGCGCTGCAACGTCCGTCCAGCCAGCAAATCCGCCGGCAGCTCGGGATAGCTCAGCGCCATCCGCCCCAAGCCCACAAAATCGGTCATGCCTTCGCGAACAGTCGCCTGCGCCACATTGGGCAGCCAATCCTGCAAATAGGAGTATCCCGAACCGACAATCGTCAGATCCGGAAAGGTCTTCTTCAGTTCAGCCGTGATTCTGATCTGTCGCGCCACGCCCACCAGCGGATCTTCCGGCAGCAAGTAGCCGTCCGAGGGCGGGAACACCGCCGGACGTTGAATATGAAAATTGTAGTACGGGCTTCCCGCCGTGATGCAAACAAGCTTTATATCCAGTTCGCGCAGCAACTCCAGGAATCGAATCGGTTCCGCCAAGTCATAGCCGACGCCCGTGCCATCGCCCCCAAAGGCATAGGGATAGCGCGCGCCATTATATGGAGATGGCTCGCCAATACGATCGGAGCCCGGCTGAAAGGGAATCCAGTCCACTGCGCTCAAGCGAACGCCGATATCCAGCCCCGGCGCTGTCTCTCGAATCAATTTGACCGTGTCGCGCAGGAAGCGGGTCCGATTCTCGAAGGGGCCGCCATATTTGCCGCGGCGGTCCACCGCGCTCAAGAACTCATGCCCCAAATAGCCGTGACAATGCTTGATATCGACAAAGTCGTATCCCGCGCCTTGAGCCAGGACAGCCGCCCGCCCGAAATTCTCAATCAGCCGCTCGACATCTTCATCGCCCATGACGCAGTCATCGTCTTTTAGATGAAACTTGTCATCGAGGATCGGATGCCGATAGAGCACCAGCGGTTCCAGCGCGGGACCATTCGGTCGACAGAATCGCCCCGAATGCGTCAACTGCAAGCCGACATAGACATCATCCGCCGCGCCAAATCTCTCCGCATGCGCCTCCAACAACTCACAGCGCAGATCGGCCAAGCTGCCTGCGGTCCTGTCGTTGATCACCAACTGACGAGCGTTCGCGCGCCCATCATGACGGACGGCCACCGCCTCCCCGCCCCAAATCAGCTTGGCGCCGCTCCAGCCGAAACGCCGCCAGCGCCGCCGTGTCAGCTCCGACGGCTTGCCATCCGCTGTGCCATCCCAGCCTTCCATCGGCAATATGGCGAAGCGATTCGCCAAGTCGCGGTCCCGATATCGGTAGGTCCCCGCCAATGGCGATTCCACGCCGCGCAGCGCTACCGCGTCTATCGGCAAATCCGCCCCGACCGCCTGACAGTAGTCCATGAACTGCGCATGAGTCCGCAGTTGAGCCACTCGCTTGTAAGCCATGGTTTAGCCCGTTCCCAGCACGCCCAGCCGCTCAGCAATGTCACGCAATATCGCAATATCGCTTTCCGGGCGTCGCGGTGAATCGCGATGCGTCTGATCCGCGCCGATCCAACCTCGCAGCTTCAAGAACTGTGCCGCCGAATGCTTGTAGGCCGGCACCGGCGGTCGAAACACCAGGAAGCCAAGATACTGAATCAGGTCGTTCAATTCATAAAATCCGGGTTCTCCGGCCAGCCACATCGCGTCTCGCCTGGCAAATAGATCCGGCGCAAACGTGCTCAGCCCGAGCAAATAATCGCTGCCATAAATAACCATATCGACCGCCAGGTCATTGCCGGTATAGACCTTGAAATCGGGTCTGACCGCATCTCGCAGCAGCAGCCGCTCCCATTCCAACTGCCGGCTCAATGACGAGTGCTTCGCGCCCACACAGGTCCCTATACCCATCAAGCCGTGATAAGTATCGAGGTCATATATCGCGCCGAAGGGAGCGAACATCGTGCCCAACTCAAACGCGATGAAGCGGTCAGTTTTCTCGGCGATCGTCTCATACGCGCTTATGATGCCCTCGCCCGACTGCCCCGTCAGACCAAATGATTGAAAAATGATCGGCCTACCGCCATAGCCTTGGATGCTCTCAATCTGGCGGAAGTAAGCCTCGGGATCGAAAGCCGCGCCGGGCTTGTCCGCGACAAAGGCGCCCGCTACAAACTCCCCGCCCGCCAGCACATCCCGCGTCAATGCCAGCACAGCCTGCCGCTCCTCCTCGCTTATCAAATTGGCGTAACCGGTGTCCATATTGACCGCCGGCGTCAAGCCCGCTTCTGCCGTGCGCCGAATATGACCCGCCAAGCCTTGCCAATCAATTTCGTAATTGTCCTCAAACGGCAGCAAGATTGCCGATATGCCTGAGATCTTGCGCCGCGGACGTATCATCTCCCGCGGATCAATCGCCACTTGAACCTGCTCAATCATGTCGCATCCCCCTGTTTTCGCCTAAGCAATCTCGAAGCTTAATTCAAGCTTCACACACTGTATCATTTCCGACCGGCAACGCGCATTTCCCAAGGACAGCACCGCCTTCGCCAAATCACAGAAAATCGCCCTTCATTCATTTGCTGGCGAAATCGTCTCCACCGGCGCAATGACGTAGCGGGGATTCTCCTTCAACAGTCCAAGATCTTCGCTATCCCGCCTCGCCCGTACATCATCACGATGAAACTGAACAGCATAACCAAGCCGCGGCTCATCAGTGCCATTCGCGCCCGAGCCATGCAGCGTCAAGCGCGAAAACGCCACCGCATCGCCGGCCATCATGCGCAGCGGCAAGAAGTCCTCCGGCTCAGCCGCCACCGTCCGATGACCATCCTTGTCTTCACTTTCCACCGAGTCAAGCGTCCCGGCCAGATGAGTCGCAGGCGCTATCTGCAAACAACCGTTCTCGGGCGACATCTCCACCAGCGCGAACCAGATATTGATGCCGGGACCATCAAAGCGCGTGTATTGATTGTCCTGATGAAAATGAAATCGCCCTCCGCCGCCACCGCTCTTCACGGCCGTAAATGGCATATATAGAGTCGACGGACCGCCCATCAACTGCGCCGCTATGGTTTTCAAACCCTCGCTGTGTATAAGCCGCGCCATTGTCCAATGCGCCAAATACTGCCGGCTCTGGCGCAGCTTGTCTTTGGAAGTCGTCGCCCGGCGCAGGTCTTCGCGCTTTATGCCCAAGCCTTCCAGCACCTGGGTGACTTCCTCAGCCAGCGCCGCCGCGTCGACCTGGCTTATCAAACCGGGCAGCGTCAAGTAACCATAGCTGCGGTAGAATTGGACCTCGTTGTCAGTCAGTTCCCAATAACGTAGTATCTCGTTTGGCATCGCATCCCTCAACTTCGGCGACTTGGCACTGTGCCACAAAGCGTATATTATCACCGAATCGCCATCCAGCTTGAGGCTCAACTCATGCAAATCAGATTCGGCTTCCGAGAACTTGAATTCCCCAGCGACCAGCTAGGCCAGTTGCGCGATAGCAACGCCCTGCTTGGCGATGTCAAGGCGCTTTGGCAGCGCTTTGACGAAGACGGCTACTTGCTCCTTCGCAACTTGCTGGAGCGCGAGACTGTTCTAAACGCTCGCAACATCATCCTGCAGCACATGCAATCCCAGCAAGCCTTGCAGCCGGATACCCCCCTGCTCCAGGGCGTCATGCCCCGCGGCGGGAAATCCGTGCCCATGATGGGACGCAAAGGCATCGCCCGCCATCCTTCCGTTCTCGCCGTCTTGGAACATCCCGCTCTTTTCGCTCTATTCGAAAGTCTCTTCGCCGAGCCCGCGCTGACATTTCCCTACAAGTGGCTGCGCGGCGTGGGCAACGAGCAATATACCGGCGCCCACTTCGACTTCGTTTACATGGGGCGCGGCTCGCCTAATCTTTACACCGTCTGGATCCCCTTTGACGACCTTTCCATCGTTCGCGGCACCCTCGCCATCTGCCGCGGCTCGCACAACCTCGCGGGATTCGCCCGCATCCGCGACACATACGGCAAAATGGATGTCGATCGCGATGGCATTGAAGGCTGGTTCGAGCGCGACCCGCTGAACATCGTCGAGCGCTTCGGCGGTCAATGGCTCGGCTCCGACTATCGCGCCGGCGATGTGATCATCTTTGGCATGCATACCATGCACGCCTCTACCACCAATCTCAGCAACCGCTTCCGCCTCAGCTGTGACGTCCGCTTTCAACCAGCCAGCGACCCGGTCGATGAGCGCTGGAAGCGAGGCGGTTCGGGTCACTACGGCCAAACCACGCGCGATATTGCTAGGGCACGCGCCGAATGGGGCATCTAGCGCCAAATTCAATTTTAACCTGACGAAAGGACGCAAGGCCAAATGCTGATCTCCGAAATGAATTGGATGCAAGTCGAGCAATACCTGAAAACTGACAATCGCTGTATCCTGCCGACTGGCAGCACCGAGCAGCATGCCTACCTTAGCCTAAGCGTCGATACCATCCTCGCCTCCCGCCTCGCCCGCGAAGTCGGCGACCTGGCGAAAGTACCCGTGTACCCGGTCGTCCCTTATGGCCTGGCGCAGCAATGGACAGCCTTCCCCGGCACCGTCACGCTCCGCATCCAAACCTATCTCGCGCTGATCCACGATGTGCTCGATAGCATCCGCCGCGCCGGTTTCCGCCGCATCCTGCTCATCAATGGCCACGGCGGCAACGCGCCGGCTCAAGGCATGCTGCGCGAATGGATGATGGACAATCCCGACGCCACTGTCAAATGGCACAATTGGTACAACGCGCCCCGCACCTGGCAAAAGGTCCTCGACATTGATCCCATCGGCTCGCACGCCTCCTGGATGGAAAACACCCCCTGGACCCGCCTCGACGGCGTCGAAATGCCCACGCAGCAAAAGCCGCTTACCGATTTGAACAAGCTGTCAATTCTCAGTCCGCAGCAGACGCGCGAGCAACTCGGCGACGGCAACATGGGGGGCTTATATCAACGCTCGGACGAAGACATGCTTGCAATCTGGCAAGTCGCCGTGGAGGAGACGCTCGCCCTGCTCGAAGGAGGCTGGAACTGATGACTATCGTAATCTGGGGTGCCGGCGCCATCGGCGGCACACTCGGCGCTTACCTCATACGCGCCGGACAAGATGTACTCTTCGTCGATATTGTCCAAGAACACGTCGAGGCAATAAATCGGGCCGGACTGCGGATCACCGGTCCCGTTGACGAATTCACTGCGCGCGCGTCCGCTTGTACACCCGACGCCTTGACCGGCAAATACCAAACTGTATTGCTCTGTACAAAGGCACAACACACAAAAGCCGCAACAGAAAGCCTCAGGCCTTACCTAGCGA
Source organism: Chloroflexota bacterium (assembly GCA_011523735.1). GTDB lineage: Bacteria > Chloroflexota > Anaerolineae > Aggregatilineales > Phototrophicaceae > UBA6055. The sequence continues at coordinate 18,026 of WTGB01000048.1, read as the reverse complement.
GAGATGGCGTCGTCGTCTCAGTACAGAACGGCCTAAACGAACTCATCATTCAAGACATCATCGGCGCAGAATGCACCATCGGCTGCTTTGTCAACTTCAGCGCCGATTATCACGCGCCCGGCGAGATCCTCTTCGGCGGTCGCGGCGCTGTCGTTCTTGGCGAGCTTGATGGCGCCATGAGCCCGCGCCTGCAGCGGCTGGCCGCGCTCTTCCGCCACTTCGACCAAGATACTCTCACAACCGAAAACATCTGGGGTTATCTCTGGGGCAAAGAAGCCTACGGCGCCATGCTCTTCGTCTCCGCCCTCACTCACCAATCCATCGCCGAAGCGCTCTCGGACCAGCGCTACCGCCATCTCTACATCCGCGCCGCCCAGGAGATCTTGCAACTGGCTGATACGATTGGCATCGAAGCATACGGCTTCAACGGCTTCACCCCGGCCGCCTTCCTCGCAAACGATGCTGATGGCATTGCTAAGTCCCTCGATACGTTGGTCGCCTTCAACAAGCTGTCCGCCAAGACACATAGCGGCATCTGGCGCGATCTTGCGGTGCGCAAACGCGACACCGAAGTCGTCATGTACGAACCGCTTCTGGCTCAAGCCGAAGCTGCCGGACTCGCCCTGCCCCTAACCCGCCGCTGGATCGAAATGATCCACCAGATTGAAGCCGGCGAACGCGAACAATCCACAAGCAATCTTGACGAGTTGAAGGCGGAATTTCCATGAACATCCAATTTGAAGGCATGACCGTCATCGTCACTGGCGCAGCGCACGGCTTCGGCCGCGCCATCGCCCGTGAATTCGCAGGCCGCGGCGCTTTCGTCTGGGCTTGTGATGTGATCGCCGATGAGCTCGATGAAACCCGCCAAATCTGCCAAGAACTCGCCGGCAACTGCCAGGTCAAAGTCGTCGATGTGCGTGACCGGGCCGCTGTCTTCGGCTTCGTCGACGAGATTCTGGCGGAAGACGAGACCGTGCAGATCCTCGTCAACAATGCCGGCGGCGTGCTCGGCCAAGTCGGCCGCCCCCTGGAAGAGATCAGCGAAGAAGACTGGGACAGCATCTTCGACGTGAATACGCGCGGCGCCTTCTATTTCGCGCAAGCTGTCGCGCCTTCCATGAAAGCGCAGCGCTACGGCCGCATCATCAATATCTCAAGCGGCGCTGGTCTCGGTGTCAGCCTCACCGGCATACAAGCCTACGCCTCCGCCAAAGCCGCCCAAATCGGCTTGACCCGCCAGCTCGCCCATGAACTTGGCGCTTGGAATATAACGGTCAACAACATCGCCCCCGGCTTCGTCCTCTCCAACCCTAATTCCATCCGCCAATTCGAGTCCTACGGCGAAGAGGGTCAACGCGCGCTGATTAACCGCTTCGCCTTGAAGCGCCTCGGCACAGCGGAAGACATCGCTCACGGCGTCCTCTTCTTCGCCTCCGACTATGCCAATTGGATTACCGGTCAGGTCTTGTCCATTGATGGCGGACGCTGATCCGGGCAAACGCAAGCAAAACCTTTGCAAGCGATGCCGCGCTCAGTCTCAGAAAAGATCATCCCCCTGCCAAGCAAGGGGATGTTCACAGACTCGAAATTCTTGCGGTTGCGGAGCCGCGAAGATGCTAACGCGCTTGGAGCGCTTCCAGCACCCGTGGCGCAGTCATCGGCGTCTGCGTCATCCGCAAGCCCGTAGCATGAGCCACCGCGTTGGCAATCGCCGCCACTGTCGGTATCACAGGCGGCTCGCCCACGCCGCGGGCGCCATAGGGACCGCTGACGGACGGTACTTCGACAATCTGCGTGTCAATTGGCGCGGCTTGAACCGCATCCGGCATGGCATAATCCATCCACGAACCAGTGAGCAACTGCCCGTCCTCGTCGTAGCGCATCTCTTCCAGCAGCGCCCAGCCGACGCCCTGTACGGCGCCGCCTTGCATCTGCCCTTCTACCGCCAGCGGGTTGATCGCCCGCCCCACATCCTGCACCACCGCCAGATTGAGCAAGTTGACATCACCGGTCTCCTCATCCACCTCGACCTCGGCAATCTGGGCGCAGAAAGACGGCGCGCGGTCGGTAATCGCCTGCCGGCCATTGCCGTGGACCGGCTCATATTTGCCATCGAAGGTCATCGCCTTGCCGGCGAGTTCGCCCAGGCTGATCGACCGATCGGGGAAGCCGCGCACCTGCACGCGGCCATCGACAATCTCCAGATCCTCAGCCGAAACTTCAAATTCTTCCGCCGCGATAGCCAGGGTCTGCCGGCGCGCTTCTTCCGCCGCGCGAATCACTGCCGCGCCCAGGGTGTACATCGTCTTGCTGCCGCCGACGCCGCCGCCATAGGGCGCGCTGTCGGTATCGCTGTAGACGAAGCGCACTCGTTCCGGTTCCACGCCGTAAGCTTCCGCCGCCAACAGCGCAAAGGATGTCGGCGTGCCAGACAGATCGGCCGTGCCGATCTGAACTTGCAGGACGCCGTCGCGGTTCAACTTGCAGACCGAAGCGCCCGGTTCCAAGCCGCCCATCCAGCCGCCAATCGCGATGCCGACGCCGTGCCCTTGTGCCCGCGATTCTTCGCGGTTGCGCCAAAGCGGATGCTCGCGAGCGGCTTCCAGCGTCTCCACCATGCCGATGACGGGGAAGTCCCCGCCGCCCGGCGCCGGGTCACCCGCGCGCGCGGCATTCTTCAAGCGCAGTTCCACCGGGTCGATGCCCAGCGCGGCCGCCGCTTCGTCAAAGAGCGTCTCCACCGCCATGAAGGCCGTCGGCGATGTCGGCGCCCGGTAAGCGCCAACTGACTGCTTGTTCGTGATCACATTGGTAGATTCCAGCAGGAGATTATCACAGCGATAAAAACTGGCAAATTGCATAGCGGCGAACCCGCCCAGACCGCTGGGGTAGACGCCGGTATCCGCCAGCACATTCGATTGCATCGCCAACAGACTGCCATCGGACCTGAAGCCCAGCTTGGCTTGGACGCGCAGCGCCGGCGCCGGATTGGTGGTCAGCAGTTCTTCGCCGCGTGTCAATATCAGGCTGACAGGCCGGCCAACAGTGACGGAGACCAGCGCGATCAAAGGCTCGTACAAACCGAACTTCGCCCCGAAGCCGCCACCCACCGGCATGCCATAGACATTCACATCAGACTCGGGCACACCAAGGATATTGGCGACATCCAGACGCGCGCCAAACGGCGATTGCAGGCTGCCCCACATAGTGACGCCCCCATTCAAAGGATTGGGCTGCACCACCCAGCCCTGCGTCTCGATTGAACTCTGATGCACCATCGGCGTCTCAAACGTGCGTTCGACAATCACATCCGCTTCCGCGAAAGCTGCCGCCACATCGCCTTTAGCCATGTGGGACTTGCCGGCGATATTGGACGGTTCGCCCTCATCTTCTTCGGACTCGCCGCCGGTATCCGCGCCGTGCGCCGCTTCGTCTTCCGCCCCAGTCGGGATGCCGTTGGGCCAGATCACAGGCGCGTCCTCCGCCAGCGCCGCATCCATCGACGTCACCGTTGCCAGCGGCTCATAATCGACTTCGACCAACTCAGCGCCATCAGCGGCCGCTGCGGGACTATCCGCCAGCACCATGGCAATCGGTTGGCCCACGAATATGACGCGGTCGCGGGCGAGCATCAGCATGGCGCGGGACGATGGAACCACCTCGGGCAAATCGTCTGCCGTCAGCACCCGCTGGACGCCGGGGACCGCCAGCGCCGCGGCACTGTCAATGCCGCTGATATTGGCGTGGGCATAAGTGCTCAAGACAAAGCGTGCATGCAACATGCCCGCCAGCTTGAGATCGCCCGTGTATTTCAAGTTGCCGGTGACCTTGGCGGGACCGTCAATCATCGGCGTTGGAATACCCACATAAGAAAAGTCAGACATTGATAGTCACTCCTCCGCAATTAGCTCACAATGAATGTTAACCGATGGACGCGAAGTCCACCACCTGATAGCCCTCTTTGCGCGTGCGCTCCCGGAAAAATGCGCTCAAGCGTCCCGTCATGTCGCCAGGACCGCCGCTGCCTATCTGCCGGCCGTCAAGCTCAATCACCGGCGCCAGCTCGCCCATCGTGCCGGTACAGAACATCTCATCAGCGCGATAGACTTCCGTCAAAGACAGGTTCTTCACCTGATGCGGGATCGCTTCGCGCTGGCAGATTTCCAGCACGGTCCCCCGCGTGATGCCTTCCGGGCAAGAGCCGGTGTCCGATGTCAGCACGACGCCGTCCTTAACGATGAAGACATGCGTCGCGTTGGTCTCCGCTACGTAGCCTTGATAATCCAGCATCAAGGCATCGTCAACGCCGGCGGCATTCGCCTGAATCTTGGCGAGGATTGAATTGATCAAGTTGCAGGAGTGGATATTCTGATCGACGCAATCCGGCGGAATGCGCCTCACGCTGGAGGTGATCAACCTGATGCCGCGCTTGTCGTAGACCGGCGGCTTGTGCTCCGCCAGCACGATCAGCGTCGGACCCTGAGTATTTAGCCGGGTATCCATGCCGCTAGTATATTTGACCCCGCGGCTCAAGGTCAAACGGATGTGCACGCCATCGGTCATTTGATTGGCGGCCAGTGTCTTGCTGATTTCGGCGATGATCTCCTCATGTGATGGTATCTCGGCGAAAGCCATCGCTTTGGCGGAATCCCGCAGGCGATCGAGGTGCGGGATGAGCTTGAAGATCCGCCCTTCGTACAAGCGAAGTCCTTCCCAGACCGCGTCGCCGCCTTGCACGGCGGAATCAAAAGGACTGATGCCGGCGACATCGCGGTGATAAAGCTCGCTGTTGATATTGATCAGGAGATCCTTGTTTTTGAGGTTGAAATTCTGTTTCATCGAGCCGTCTCGCTGATGCAATAGGGCGCCATCTGCTCATAAAGAGCTTGGCACTCGTCCAGCATGTCTTTCAGATGCGCCGGCAGCGGACTAGCATCTTCCATATATGGCTCGAAGCCGGTCGAACGCTCCACGCTGCCGTACCAGTGCTTCGCCCAAATGCCATCGCTAGGATGTCTGCCCGCCCGCCAACGTAACATCGCCGGGTCAAAAGCCAAGTCCAGCGCCTCGCACAGGCCGCGCAGGGAGGCTTCAGGATTGAGCAGGACATCACGCGCGCGGATGACCGGCGGCGCTTTCCCGCTGGCAGTTCGCACATAGTTGAAAAGCTCAACTTGCTGAGGCAAGCCAGTCTGGTCGAGGCGGGGATTAGGAATCACCTTGGCAAAGGATTTTAACATACGATGAGGATCGCGTATCAGAAAGCAATTTGATACCTGCAACAACCAGGAGCGATCGATATGCTCAAGCATATGCTGGGTCATGTGCTTCTGATAAAAGATAGCTTCGCCCACGCCATTCGCCAACAAACGATCGACGACCCGGCGCCAATCGGTCTCGTAGTGATCAATGATTTCCGCCGCCCCGGGATGATCATAGCCGGTCTGCTGCAAATAGTGGGCATAGAATGGCTCATCGATGACGCAGGTATCAACGCGACTCGCCCAGGACCGCATCAGCGCCGTCGAGATGTTCCGCGGTCCTGACCACATGGCTATGATTCGCCGCGCCACGCCTGCCCTTCCCTCGTTTCTCCGCCGGCCGCTGACCTTGCTGGAAAACGTCTTTTACCACTATAGTGATAGAGTTGCCCAAATGCGACTTTCTTACGCGATAGAGAAAGCCTTGTCATATCAGCCGCCGGGCAGCGGTGCCATCCGGTTGCAGCGAAGTCGTGACCAAGGTTACGTCAGGGCATTTGTGGTGATTTGGAATTCCGCCCAGTGACTGGTTTCGAGCGACGCTAGGGGCGCGCAGAAACAGCCGCTGACACTGACCGCCTGTCGCCCCTACAAGTAAACCTTAGGAGCTGTCGAACCAAGCAGATGGAAGCACTTGCACCGAGATGACGTTGACAAGTAGAAAAACACCTGCAAAGCAAACTGTCGCCCGAAAGCGGCGCGACAGCATCGTAGTCATCATCGGCTTGATGGTCTTTCTCGCGCTGCTTATACACTTGCGCCCAGCGCCGAGAGACTTGCTGCCAGCCGAGCAGCAAGTAGTCAAAACGGCGAAAGGGCATGTCTGCGTACACACTCTGCTGGAGAATGAAGTCGAAGAGAAGAAAATCCTGCGCTCGCTCGAACTCGTGCGGGAGCTAGGCGCGGCGACCATCGTGCAGTTCTTTCCCTGGGCTTATGCGGAAACGCGGGCGGGTCATTTCAGTTGGGGGCGCTTTGATCGCATCGTGCGGCACACCAAACGTCAAGGCTTGCGCATCATCGCGCGGCTGGGTTTGGTACCGGACTGGCTGAATGCCGGGGAGACCAAGACACTGAACACCCTGCCGGAAGCGGCTTTTCCCAAGTTTGCGGAATACGCGGCTGCTTTTGCGGCGCGCTATGCCGGGACGGTCGAGCAACTCATCATCTGGAACGAGCCTAATCTCAGCTTCGAGTGGGGCTATCAGCCTGTCGATCCCGTCCGCTATGTTCGGCTGCTGCAAGCGGCGTATCCGGCAATCAAGGGGGCGAATCCAAAAGCGGTCGTGCTGGCGGGTGCTTTGGCGCCGACGCTTGAACCGAGGGGTAGCGAAGCGGGATTAAACGACTTGGACTTTCTGCGCGATATGTATGCCGCGGGCGCGAGCGAATACTTTGACGCGCTGGCGATTCACAGCTATGGCTTGCGGGAGCCGGCAACGGCTGAACCAGCCAGCGACAAAGTCAACTTCCGCCGCGCCGAACTGCTGCGCGAGATCATGCTGGAAAATGGCGACGGGCATAAACCAGTCAGCATCACTGAAAGCGGCTGGAATGATCATCCCCGCTGGATACATGCTGTGCGGTCCTCTCAGCGCAGCGCTTATACGATTGAAGCCTTTGAGTATGTCCAGGCAAATTGGGACTGGGTCGAGCAGCTCTGCATCTGGGCTTTGCGCTATCCCGCCGATCTGAGAAGCTATCCGGATAACTACACGCTAATCAGCGCTGGCTTTGTCAAGAAGCCGATCTATTACGCTCTGCAAGATTATGCGCGTGGCTGGGAGCGGAGCGCGAACTTATGGCTGCCCCCGCCGGAGGCAGATCCATGAAACGAGAAGATTCAAAATTCTCGAGGGCGGTGATGGCAGCGGCAATATTGGTTTCGCTCGCGGCGGTATGGCGTCATTATCAGCCGCCGAACCGAGACCTGGCCTTCCCCGCTGGCGGAATCGTTATCGGCGTCGATGCCAGTTTTCCGCCATTTGCCTTTGATAACGCTGGAGCGCTGGAGGGGCTGGATATTGAGCTGGGAGAAGCGATCGCGGCGGAGATCGGCTTGCCCGCCCGTTTCGTCAACATCAGTTACTACGGGCTTTATGACGCGCTGATTACCGGCGGAGTTGACCTGCTGATCGCGGCGCTGCGGGTAGACCAGTCCCGGAGGAACGAAGTGCGTTTTACGCAGGCCTATTTCGATAATGGCTTGGTTCTGGTCACAGCGGCGAACGGGGAGCCTATCAACGTCAATGCCTTGTCGGGCGCAGCGCTTGCCTACGAGTATGCCAGCGGCGCTGATAGCCGGATACGCGCCTGGGAGGAGGAAGGGCATACGATCGCCCGGCTGCCATACGAGCTGCCGACCCATGCGCTGGACGCCCTGCGTTTGGGTCAAGTGGATGCGGCGCTGGTGGATGCCATTACGCTGCGGCTTTACGCTAAGGAACGCGCTGAGTGGGAATACAGCCGCCAATTTGTCACGCGCGAGCCTTACGCCATCGCCCTGCGGATTGACCGCGAGGATGCCCGGAAGCTGGTGGACCGCGCCTTAGCCGCTTTGAAAGACCGGGGAGAACTCGCTAGAATCGTGCAGAAATGGTTCTAGCATCACGCGAGCAAGGAGTATCTCATGAGCGACAAAGTCCGCTGGGGCATATTGAGTACGGCAAATATCGGGCGGCGCGTTATCCCGGCAATTCACGCTTCGCATAATGGACTAGTCGCGGCGGTCGGCAGTCGCTCCCTGGAACGGGCGCAAGCCTTCGCCGAGGAACAGCATATCCCGCGCGCATATGGCAGCTACGAAAACCTGCTCGCCGACAATAGTATCGACGCGATCTATCTTCCGCTGCCCAATAGCATGCACGCCGAATGGAGCATCAAATGCGCGGAGGCAGGCCTCCCGACCTTGTGTGAAAAGCCCTTCGCCCGCGATGCCTTTGAAGCGCAGAGCATCGTTGATGCGTTTTCGCGGCAGGGCGTTCTCCTGGCGGAGGCTTTCATGTACCGCTTCCATCCGCAGCATGCCAAGGTCAAAGAGATCGTCGCGGCCGGCGGCATCGGCGAGTTACAGTTCATCAACAGCAGCTTCACCTTTCCGATCAGCGATGAGGCGAACATCCGCTTGAGCAAATCGCTATCGGGTGGCTCGCTGATGGATGTCGGCTGCTACTGCGTCAATCTGATGCGCTTCATGACCGGCGAGGAACCGGAGAGGGTAACGGCGAGCGCGGGCATCGGCAAGACGACCGGCGTCGATGAAGCGCTGGCTGGCACGCTGGAATTTCCTTCCGGCGTGATCGGGCATTTCGAGTCGGGCTTACGCGCATATCGCCAGCACTCGTACACGCTGAAGGGCAGCAGCGGGATGATCACGGTGCCGACAAGTTTCGTCCCGGATAAGACCGCTGATACCATCGTTCAGCATTGGCAGGACGACGACTATACCGAACACATCATTCCGGCAATCGATCATTACCAACTGATGGCGGAGGACTTCGCCGATGCGCTGCTCAACGAGCGGGCGCCGCGTTTTCCGCCAGCGGACGCGGTCAACAATATGGTTGTTGTCGATGCGCTTCTGGCGGGGGCGCGTTAGGGAGCCAGACCTGCCAGAACGCGCTCGCCCGTCTGCACGCGCCAAAGCGACGCGTAGAGCCCGTCTTGCAGCAAAAGGTCTTCGTGCCGGCCCGACTCGTGAAGCTGCCCATCTTGCAGGACGTAGATCATATCGGCGTTGCGGACGGTGGACAGGCGATGGGCGATGACGATAGTGGTGCGCCCGATGACGATGCGCTCGAGCGAACGCTGAATGGCCGCTTCGGTTTCGTTATCCACCGATGAGGTCGCTTCATCGAGGATCAGGATCGGCGGATCGGTTAGCACGGCGCGCGCGATGGACAGGCGCTGACGCTGACCGCCGGAGAGTTTCTGTCCGCGTTCGCCGACGACCGTATTATAGCCCTGCGGCAGTTGCATGATGAATTCATGCGCTTCGGCAACTTTGGCCGCCTCGACGATGAGATGATCGGGCACCTGGGGGTCGCCATAAGCAATGTTTTCCCGCACGGTGCCATGAAAGAGAAAGACATCCTGACTGACCAAGCCGATGGCATTGCGGATGTCCTCCTGTTTGAGCTCACGCAGGTCGTAGCCGTCGAGCATGACACGGCCCGCCGTGACATCGTAATAGCGCAACAGGAGCTTGATGACGGTGCTCTTGCCAGCGCCGGTCGCCCCGACGATGGCGATGGTATCCCCAGCTGGCATATCAAGAGAAAGTCCCTTGATCACCTCGCGGCCATCACTATAGGCGAAATCGACTTCGTCAAGCCACATGTGCCCGCGGACGTCGCGCTTTGACAGATGCAAATCACCATCAACGATCGTCGACTTAATAGCGAGCAAGTCGAGAATGCGTTTCGTCGAAGCCATGGCGCGCTGGTAAAGATCAAAGGTCTCGCCGAGCCTGGTCAGGGGCCAGAGCAGGCGCTGTGTCATGAAGATCAGCACACTGTACGCGCCGATCTCCAACGCGCCATTCAGCGTCAGTTGCCCGCCAGCGATGGTTATGGCGATGAAACCGGTGACGATAACCATGCGGATCAAGGGCGTGAAGGCCGAGCCCAGGCGGATGGCGCGGCGGTTGCGCTCGAGGTATTCCTTACTCTCGATGCGCAGGCGCTCGGCTTCGTAATCTTCCGCGGTGAAGCTCTTGATCGTCGCGATGCCGCTCAAGCTGTTGGAGAGGTGATGGTTGATAACGCCGACCTGTTCGCGCACATCGGCATAAAGCGGCGTCAGCAGCTTCTGGAATTTCATCGAACCCCAAATGATGAAAGGAATCGGAACAGCCGCCATCCAGGCGACGCTCGGCGCGATGAAGACGAATATGCCGCCAATGGCCAGGATAGTCGTTAGAATCTGAACGACATCGTTGGCGCCGATATCAAGGAAGCGCTCCAATTGATTGATGTCGTCATTCAGCACCGACATCAGACCGCCGGTGCTTTCATCTTCGAAATAGGCCATTTCCAGATGCTGCACATGATCGTAGGCATCGACACGCAGATCATGCTGCATCGACTGCGCCAGATTGCGCCAGTATATGCGTTGAAGATATCCAAATACTGACTCTAGCAGCCAGACAATCAAAGTGACGATGCCAAGTATGATGAGTTGCGAGCTTAACTCTGTCACGCCGTAACGCCCTAGCAGCGAATCCTCCCGCTTCACGACGATGTCTACCGCCATGCCTATCAGAACCGGTGGCATGATGTCAAATAGCTTGCCAAGAATAGAATACAATGCCGCCAAGGCCACGCGGCGCTTGTATGCCGAAGCGTAGTTGAGCAAGCGGACGAATGGATGACGCTGATCAATTGTTGTGGTCATAATAGAAGCGGAAGAAGATATGCACATAAGCAAGGGATTATAGAGGAATCAAGGAAGGTCTGCTAGACAGCGGGGCCGGAAATCCTGAAGGAGCGCCAAGTCATCCCTAACGGAGCAGACCCCCGCCTGCGTCGCCAGCCACGAGCGCCGCCACCGCCTCGTAGTCGATCAGTGGCAGATCGCCCGGGATGGTGTACTTCAGCGATGATAGCGCCGCGCCCCATTTTAGAGCACTGATGACATCGCCCTCATTCAGCCAGGCATAAATGAAGCCGGCCGCGAAAGCATCGCCGCCGCCGATCCGCCCGACTTCACCAGCCAGGATTGCCGGCTGTCGCAGGATCTCTCCGTCAGACGTGATGGCTTGTGAGCCCTCTTTGCCCAGGGTCATGACGATGAGAGTATTGGGATAGCGCGCCTGCAGGTCGGCGATAGCAGCGCCCGGTGTGGCGTCGCCATACATCACCTGGTAGTCGCCCAGCGGACAGAAGATGAGATCGGCCTGCTTCATGGCGTGGTCGCAGCCGGCCGCGGCCTCAGCGCCGGACCACAACTTGCTCCGATAATTGGTATCGAAACTGATGCGCCAGCCGGCCGCTTTCGCTAATCGCATCGCCTCGTGGGCAGTTTCCCCCGCTGTTTCGCTGATCGCCAGGGTGATGCCAGTCGTGTGAAAAAGCAGCGCTTCATCAGTCTTGAACAAGTTGGCGGGCAGGTCTGAGGGTTGCATACGACTCATGGCGGAATCTCGGCGATCATAGATGATTTCGCTGGCGCGGGGCGGCTGCGCCTTCTCGTGGAAGTAGATGCCCAGGCGTTCGTCCTCCGCCCAGACGACATGGCTGGCGTCCACGCCGTATTGAGCAATGCGATTGCTGATGTAACGACCGAGCGGCGAAGCTGGCAGCCGGGAGAACCAGGCGACATCCATGCCGAGCCGTGCCAAACCGACGGCGGTGTTGGATTCGGTGCCGCCAACCCAGATATCGAAGGACCGCGTCTGTTCAATGCGCAGATCGCCAGGCGGTGTTAGACGCATCATTGATTCGCCCAGGGTCACTACATCATAACGCGTCATGCTCCACTCCTTTGCGCGACCGGAGGCGGCGCGGTTTCGGCTGGCATGGCAAAAATGATACCGCTATACTCGCCTTATGGCACATATCGGAATGGACGCCCGACTCACTCATTATCGTGTTGGCGGCACCAGCCGTTATATTACAGCACTTGTCACCGCCTTTGAACAACTGCAACCGTCCCACAAATTGACATTGCTGCAGAGCCGGAAGACGAGCGAGCGGCTGTCGGACTGCTTTGAGAGCGCCTCAGTATGGACGCCTCCGCACCACGTGCTGGAAAGAGCGGCGCTCTCAGTTGAGCTTTGGCGGCACCGCTTTGATTTGCTGCATAGCCCGGACTTCATCGCGCCGGTCCGCGGAGCCAGGCGCCATGTCATCACCGTACACGATCTCAGCTTTATTCATTTTCCCGAATACTTAACCGCCGCCAGCCGCCGCTATTATAATGGGCAGATTGTTGCATCAGTACGGCGCGCGGACCATATATTGGCTGTTAGCCAGGCGACGAAAGCCGATCTTGTCGATATCCTCGATGTGCCTCCCGAGATGATCACGGTGCAATTGCACGGCGTTGATGAGCAGTTTATGCCGCTTAAAATAAGCTGCAGCCAAAAGACGATTCAAGCGCTCGACCTGCCTGAATCTTACTTCCTGTTTGTGGGTACGCTTGAGCCGCGCAAGAACCTGGTCGGGCTGGCGCGAGCTTACCGAGATCTCAAGCTGGAGTTGCCCGATGCGCCAAAGCTGGTGCTGGCAGGACGACCCGGTTGGCATTATGAACAGCTGATGGCGGACTTGCACGACGTGAGCCTCAAGGACGAAATCATCTTCAAGCGCGAGGTGGTCGATAGCCAGTTGCCCGCCCTTTACAATCATGCCATTGCGTTGATTACGCCCTCATTTTATGAGGGTTTCGGCTTGCCGGCGCTGGAGGCGATGGCCTGCGGCACCGTGCCGATCGTCAGCCACGTCGCTTCCTTGCCGGAGGTTGTGGGAGAGGTCGGCTTAAAAGTCGACCCGCAGGATACCGCCACTATATCGGCCGCGATGAAGCAAGCGCTCACCGACAGCGATTGGCGGAAGCGGCAATCTGAGGCGGCGCTCAAACGGGCAGCGCGCTTCCGCTGGGTCGATAGCGCGCGTACAGCGCTGGATTGCTACGACGACGTCTTGAATTAGGCGCGGTATGAAGGTCTTGCTGCTCACACCCGATATCCCCTTCCCCAGCGAATCGGGCGCCGCCATTCGCAATTGGGGCATCATTGGCGGCTTGTTTGACGCGGGGCATCAGGTTACCTTGCTGAGTTTCACCGAGCGAGCGATAGGCGCCGAGTCCAAGCCGCTCTATGAACGCTGTCATGCTGTCCATACTGCGCCTTTGCCGAGACGCAGCAAAAGCTCACGACTGATCAAACTCGCCACGAGCAGCTCGGCGGATATGGAATCCAGACTGGCGAGCAAAGCGTATGAAGCTGCCTTGAGGCGACTGCTCCGAAATAATTCATTCGATATCGTTCAGTTTTCCGGCTTGGAGCTGGGCGGTTATCTGGATGTGATCATGCAGGAGAAGCGCGGGGCAAAGGTGGTCTACGACGCGCTGAACGCCGAAGCGGAACTACAGCGTGTCATCGCGGAGGTGGACAGACGCAGTCTCCGCCGGGCGCCAGCCCAGCTATATTCGAAGGCGCAGGCAAGGCGTCTGGCGAGATTTGAGCAACGAGTCTGCCGCGGGGTGGACGCGATCGTCGCGGTCAGCGAAGAAGACCGCAACCTGCTGAAGCCTTACACTGGCGCGCCGATCACGGTGATGTCTAACGGCATCCATGTGAAAGATTATCGCCAGCCGGATGAGAGTCAGCGCGCGCGGGGGCAACTTGTCTTCACGGGCAAGATGGATTATCGGCCGAATGTCGATGCGATCGAGTGGTTCTGCGCTAATATTTTGCCACCCGTGCGGCAGCAGCTGCCCGGGATTCAACTCAAGGTCGTAGGCAGAAATCCACACCGGCGGCTAGGCGCATTGGCGGGAAAAGACGGCATCACTTTGACCGGCTGGGTTGAGTCTGCCCTGCCCTACCTGCATGAAGCGTCGCTCTATGTCGTGCCCTTGAGGATGGGCAGCGGCACGCGACTCAAGATCTTGCAAGCGATGGCGGCCAGCTGCGCGGTTATCTCGACAAGTATTGGCGCGGCTGGACTGAATGACGAGGCGCGCAGCGCGATCGCAATTGCCGATGACGCCCCGGCTTTCGCCGAGGCGATAGTCGCGCTCTTAGGAGACGACAAAAGGCGCGAGGCCATGGGCGAGCTGGCGCGCCGGCAAGTACTGGCTCATTATGATTGGCGCGCATTGATGCCGGCGCTGCTGCAAGTCTATGCGAGGCTGGAGCTTGGATAGAAAGACGCTAGCTCTTCGCAATGCGCGCATGGCCGAGTCTCTTCGTCGTCCAGCCGCAAAACATCGGCTGCGGGATGGCTTGCTCGCGGCAGCGGCGCGGCTGCCTGTCATCCCCACCGGCGCTGATAGCGAGAGGCTGCTAATCATCCGCCCCGATCATCTGGGAGACGTATTGCTATGCAGTCCCGCGATTCAAGCGATCAAACAGAGCAGTCCGCATACAAGCATTCACGTGCTCTGCGGTCCCTGGTCGGCGGATGCCTTGGCAAACTACGCGGAAATTGACCGTGTGCTGACCGTAGCCTTCCCCGGCTTTCAGCGGGCCGACCAGCCCGCGCGCGATCCCTGGCGGCTGGCATTTGAGTCGGCGCGTCGACTGCGAAAGATCGGCTACGCCAGCGCAATCATCATGCGACCGGATCATTGGTGGGGCGCGCTGGTGGCATATCTCGCTGGGATAAAGCAGCGGGTCGGTTATGACCTCAACAACGTCGCGCCCTTCCTGACCAGAGTCTACAAATTCGAACATCGACATTCGGTCGAGCAGAATATGCGATTGGCGGAAAGTTGGACGGGCGAGATTAGTCGCTGCGACATTAAACTGCGTTATCCCGTGCAGGCTGCTGATCAGGATTTCGTCGACAAGAGGCTGCGAGAATGGCAGCTCCCGCCGCAGAAGAGGCTCATCTGCATCCATCCTGGTTCGGGCCGAGACAGCAAGATCTGGCGCGCGGACAAGTGGGCGTCGGTCGCCGACGAGATTTCGACTCGCTACGATGCCGCCATCATATTCACCGGCACAGCGGCGGAAAAGACATTGATTGCTGACATAAAGGACAACATGAAAACGGGCAGGGCTATCGCCGCCGGGGCAACTACAGTGGGACAGTTAGCAGCGCTTTACGAAAGGTCACTGGCAGTCTTGGGACCGGATAGCGGCGCGCTGCATCTGGCGGCGGCGGTACATACGGCGACGGTCGCGCTGTTTGGCCCCGCCGATCCCGCTGAGTTCGCGCCTTGGGGCGATCCGCGCCGGCATGTTGTCGTGACATCGGATATCGGCTGCCGTCCTTGCCGCATCCTCGACTGGCGGGACGACGATCCGAGCTACCACCCTTGCGTACGAGAAATTAGCGTCGAACAAGTCTTGGAGGCTGCCAGCCGCGTTTTGGGCGACGCTGTCAAGTAATGGAAACCGCCAACTATTTGAGTATGTTTTCGTCTTGCGGACGGACAAAAATGGAACTTTCATTGCGGTAGGCGACCATGCCTGGTCCGGCGCCTTTGATGGCTTTGACGTATTTCACGCGTGTATAGTCGACCTGAACGCGCGAGTTGTCGCGATGCTTGCTGTAGTAGGCGGCGACGGCAGCGGCCTCGGCAATGAGCTCGTCCTTGATGCGCCGCCCATCGTTCCGAATGACGACATGTGCGCCCGGGACATCCCGCGCGTGCAACCAGATATCTTGTGGATTCGCTGACTTGAAGGTGACAGCTTCATTCTGTCGGCTGTTGCGGCCGATAAAGATGACGTAGCCATCGCGGCTGACCAAGCGCAGCGGTCCCTGTCGTCCACCGCCGCCCAAGCCTTTGAGGCGTTTGCCCTGCCAATGTCCGCGACTTTGAAGACTTTGAATCACATCGTCGATTTCGGGCCAGTTGGATGCGATCATGAGGTCGCTTTCCAGTTGCTCGATGAATTGCAACTCCGTACGCGTCTCGGCGATCAGCGCGGGCACCGCTTCCAAAGCGCCTTTGGCTTTGTCATAGCGCCGAAAATAGTCTTGCGCATTTTCCAGAGGATTGCGGTCGGGGTCAATCCCAATGACAAGCTCCGGCGCATCGGAGTCGTATTGGGCGCGAAGTTCCGTCTGGTTCTCCTCGATCGTGTACTGGTAAGCGAGAATAAGTTCGCCCGACTGCCGCAGGCGCTCAAGCTCGCTGTCCGCCCGCAGGCTGCGCTGCAGCGAGGCCCGCTTAGCAGAGAGCTTGGCTTTGGTCTCGTCAATTGCCGCCTGCACTGGCTGCTTGGCTGATTTGTAGGCGTCGGCGCCGCTGATCGAAGTTACAAACTTGTCGATCGCCCGACTGATGGATTGGCAACTCTGCCATTCGAGGTGGCGTAATGGAAAGGCGCTGACAGCGGCTGGGGCGCCATCGCTGCTGCCGATGCCCGGCTGCCAGTCCCGCCGCAGCAATGGAGCGACGATGTCTTGAAATGCCGCGTAGAGCGACGCGCTCTCCGTATTGCGCCGGGCGGATTGCGCGTCGCCCGTCGCGCGGAAGACGATCTCCTTCGCCAACAGCGGACTCATGCCGAGAATCCGCCCGGGCAACAGGCGCCGCGTTTGCAGCGAGTCCTTCTCCGTATTGTCGAGAAGCCGCGCCAGATCCGCCTCTGTAATTTGCGCCGGCTCAAGTTGTCCCTTGATCGGCGGTGGTGGCACGTAATCATGGTTCGGCAGGCTAAGGCGATAGCGGTTGTCTTCCGGACCGACGCGGTTGAGGCAATCAAGGATGACGCCCCCTTGAAGGAGCAGCACGTTTGCGCGGCGCGGCATGAGTTCGGCAATGAGGCTGACTGCGCCTTCCTGCCCTTCAATGTCGATCGTGAGCAAGCGCTCCCAGGGCGGCTGGCAGACCTGGACGATATGACCGCCTCTCACATAGCGGCGCAAAAGCAAGCCAAGCTGATTCGGCTTTGATAATCCGCGGCGCAACTTCGCCCCAACAAGATGCGCGCGGGGCAAGCTCGCATCAGCGCTGAGATAAAGGTAATGGCGCGCGCGATCAGCATAGATCTCGAGCCCGATGCCCATTTCGTCAACATCAATCACGTTTTGCACGCGCCCATCGATGAGCGTGGCACTGAACTCGTCAACGAGCGCAGAAATGGTGAAAGTGTCAAAACTCATGCGGGGTAGAATCCCAGTATCTCAAATAACCAGAGGAGACTGTCACGGGTCGCTCTCTTCCGCAGCAAACGTCAGCAGATAGGCGATGATGTGACCGACATCCTGCTGCGAGAGTCGTTCAGCGTAATTGTTCGGCATGGCGTTGGTATAGCCCTCGACAAGGTGCAGACCGGGATACAGGATCGCTTCGTAAAGATATTGCTCCGCGGAGAGGGGCGTTCGGCGTTCGGATGCGAAGTCGGCGAGACCAAAGAATAGTGGCGATAAGCTGCCATCCCCTTGTAGGTGGCAGAGGTTGCACTCCAGTTCATAGACCAGGTCGCCACCGACTTCGCTATCAGCGTTTGTGAGGGCGGCAGCGACTTCTTCAGCATAGGATTCGGCGTTGATCTCACTGCTGCCAGGCTCAGAATTGGACATTATTGCGACGAGGACCGCGGCAAAAACAATGAGCGCGAGCAGCGCTATTCCAGCGACGACGCGAAAACTGGCTCCTCTAGCAGGGGGTGGCTTATCGGTCATGGAGCGCGCAGCCGTCGGCGAGTCCGCGCTGGCGGCGGCACAGCTAAGAGGCAGGCGATTGCTGGCGGGCAGCGGTCACTTGGCGATTCAGCAGCCAGAAAACCAGCATCAGGGTCAAGCCTGCGCCGACAACGTTAAAGATGATGAAGCCGGTCACCAGAATGAAGGCGGCAGCCTGATCGGGAGTGGCGGTAAGGAAGTCGCCGCTAGGATCGGTGGTCTGCTGTATGGCAAGGTCCGAAGAAAGCAGATTAGATGTGATTGCGCCGCCAGCAAGCAGCACGATCAACACCAGTGCGACAGTAGCCAATGCCTTCATAAAGACGCTCCTCGAAAGTTCAATGCGCTCCCAATTGTACAATTCATCGCGGGGCGACGCAAGATGGTGGCGAGCCTATGCAGGGCAACCGCTTCAAATTATTTCTTAGCATCGAGTACAGCGAGGGTCGCGTAG
>WTGB01000089.1 GCA_011523735.1 Chloroflexota bacterium | reverse complement strand
CGTCACTGTGCATCCAGTATACTCTCTTTACTAGGTGTCCAGTTTTTCAGGACCATTACAGAGTCACCGCCTCGCCCCTACGGATTCGCGGGGAGGGGTGGCGATTCAAGGTGGCGTGTGGGTCGCGCCGACAGTGACCGCCGTTCGTCCGTACAATTTTGCGTGTGGGCGGGCGATTCAAGAATCGCCCCTACGGATTCGCGGGGAGGGCTGGACGACTCACGGTGGCGTGTGGGTCGCGTAGACACAGACCGTCGGTCGGCCGTACAATTTTGCGCGTGGGGGGGCGAGTCACCGCCTCGCCCCTACGGATTCGCGGGGAGGGGCGGGCGAGTCACGGTGGCGTGTGGGTCGCGCCGACACTGACCGCCGTTCGTCCGTACAATTCTGCGCGTGGGCGGGCGATTCAAGAATCGCCCCTACGGATTCACGGGGAGGGGTGGGCGAGTCAAGGGACGCGGCGGGCGACTCACAGGGGCGCGTAGGTCGCGTAGACACCCACTAGGCCGCCGACACAGCCCGTCAGTCGCCCCTACGGATTTCGCAGTCGATAAATGGTCAAAGCGTGCTACAATATTCCTGAGATGTAGATTTTGCTAATGAGGAGACTGTTATGGGGAGCCTTGGCGGGACTGAACTTCTTATCATTCTGGCCATAGTTATTCTGCTATTCGGTGTGGGGCGGGTATCCCGCATCGGCGGTGAATTGGGCTCGGCGGTGGCGAACTTCCGCAAGGGCTTGCAGGAAGGAGCCAAGGGTAAGAGTGAAGAGGCTGAGCAGGCCGAAACCACTTAGAGCCCAGCGCTATTTTCGTTTGTCAGTTTTTTCCAGCAAGGCGTCGATGTTCAGTATCGGCTTATGCGGGATGCCCTTCGGCAGTTTTAGATTGAAGGTAAGCGCCTTGCGATTATGTTGTTCGACGCGTTCGCTAAACTCCGCGAGGAAACCAATCCAGCGTTCCCGTATGCTTGCAGCATGATCTGTTGAGCGAGCCGCTTGTGACTCGCGATGGAAGCGTTGCGCTCGCGCGGTCAACTCAGCGCGCAGGTCAGCTTCGGCGGTCTCGAGCAGTTTCCCTTCGGTAATCCAATCCGGCAGGACATTATGATCTTGCATGATTTTGAAGGCGGCGCGCTGATCCTCAGGCGCGCGGTCGTCGTCTGCCAGTTTTAATGGTTTCCCCGCGTTGGGGAGATGGGATACATCGCCATCGCCGATGGCATCTGTGATGAGGCGGTCGACGATTCGGCGCCATTTGTCCATGATTTGCTCCATTCAAGGAAGCTGTGCGCTAAGCGTCGGATTCGGGGACGGGCAAGGTCAGCGTCTGCAGAATGCGCCCCTGGGGGTCGCGGAGCGTTAATTGCTCGCCTGGTTCCCAGACGCTTTCCTGCCGGTCCCAGAAGCGCGCATCCGCTGTTGCCGTACCGCTGCGGGTGTAGAGGACGACGCTAGTCCCTGGGAAGAGCAGCATATTGTAAAAGGTGAAGGTGTTGCCGTTTGAATCGGACAGTGTCCAGTCACTGATGTTGATTGTCCCGCCGTTATTCTGCAGGCGTATAGCTTCCGCGGTGATATCACCTAAGCCTTCAGCCGCGATGATCTCGAATTGCGCGGTCACTGGCGTGCTGGTAGCGGCGGGGAGGGGCGCCACAGTGGCGGCTGGCGCGACCGGGATGGGCTCGCCAGTGCGCTCGTCAACGCGGCAACCGGCATGAGGAATGAGCAGCCGCTGGCCTATCTGCAAGTTGGGGGCGGTATCAATTGTCAATCCGTTCGCCCGCAGAAGGTCATCCAATTCGACATTTTTGCGCAGCGCGATGAAATAGGCGGAGTCGCCGGCTAGAACGGTGTAGAATTCGCAGGCTGAACTGATGACCGGTCCGCCGGCAATTGAGACTGTCGGCGTGCTTATCACGACATCGCGGGCGCCGAGGGCATTGGGGTCGAGCGAGCCGGTTTGTCCGTCTCTGGCTTCGGCGGCGATATCGGCGGGCAGATCAACTTGGGGACGCTGGCTATCGGCCGGAGCGATGGTAGCGTATTTGGTTGGCAGGGGAGTGGCGGTGATGATCACTTCGACGGTGATGATTTGAGGGATCTGGCTGCCTTCATTCTGGTTTCCGAAAAGGCGCAGCGCGAGGTATGTGCCGCCGACGGCAGCGATGAAAGTAAGCGTGAGGAAGACGAGTTGCGGGAGGATATTCCGCTGTCGTTGGGGGCGCTGCGGTTGGATCATTCCGAACATCCGGGATTGTCTGGCGCGACAGAGGAATACTAGCACAGGGACAGGTGGCTGGCAACGCGGTTGAGCAGCTGAATGTATCTATTGCCCTGATGTTAAGCTACAATCGCGGTCGGTCTGAATTCGGCAGGGAGTGGTTCAGCGCAATGAAGGTTCTGCTGGCGAGCGCCGAGGCGGTGCCCTTCGCCAAGGTGGGGGGGATGGCGGATGTCGTGGGCTCATTACCGGCGGCGCTGCGCCGAGCTGGTTTGGACGCGCGCGTCATCTTGCCGGGTTATAGCTTCATTGATCATGCTCATCATGGCATCGAGCTCTTGTTCAGTTTCGATCTATCTCATCGCCTCGGCGTGAATAGCGTCAGTCTGTATGTTTGCGACTATCAGGGCATTCCTTTTTACTTGCTGCAATCGCCACCGTATTTCGGCTTGGAAGGGGATGTGTACAGCGACTGGAATTGGGATATGGAACGTTTCATCTATCTCAATCAGGCGCTGATGGCGGTCTTGTACGAGTTGGGCGAGCGAACAGGCTGGTTTCCTGATTGCGCGCATGTCAATGACTGGCATACGAGTTTGCTGCCATTCATGATTCGGGAACATGGCGGAGAGGACCCCTGGGCGTCGCTGGCGAGTGTGATAAGCATCCACAATATTGCGTATCAAGGCAATCACGCGGGCGGGTTTTTGTGGCAGGCCGGGGTGCATGGACGGCATCATCCGGACCTGCTGGCGCTTGGCTTGACGGACAATCTCTTGGGCGTCGGCATTGCTTACAGCGATATGATTTCGACGGTCAGCCCGCGATATGCGGAGGAGATCAAGTATCCTTACGCTGGTTACGAGCTGGCGTCGCTGATAGGCCGGCGGGCGGCTGACTTGCGGGGCATTCTCAATGGATTGGACTGCGATTTGTGGGATCCGGCGACAGACCCGGAGTTGATAAGGAATTATGATGTCGACAGTTTTGTCAGGGAACGGCCGGCGAACAAGAGTCATTTGCAGTCTTACGCTCGGCTGCCCGTGCGCGAGGATGTTCCCTTGGTCGGGGTGGTAAGTCGGCTGGCGGCGCAGAAGGGATTTGATATGGCGCTGCCGGCTTTGCGCAATGTCCTGGGCGAGCGGGATATGCAATTGGTGGCGCTTGGCACGGGCGAGCCCGAGATCGAGCAAGCTTTTTGGCAGTTGGATCAAGATTTTGGCGACAGGGCAAGAGCCTTTCTCCAATTCGATGGCACCTTGGCGCAGCAGATCTATGCAGGCTGTGATATCTTTTTGATGCCGAGCCACTTCGAGCCTTGTGGCATGGGGCAGATGATGGCGATGCGTTATGGCGCGCTGCCGCTGGCGCGGGAAACAGGCGGTTTGGCGGATACGGTCATCAACTATGATAATGCGGATGCGGCGGTTGGCACCGGATTCGTTTTTCAATGGCAGGAGGCGGAAGCGGTCGAGGGGACGCTCCATTGGGCTTTGGACGTGTATGAGCAAAAGCCCGAGGTCTGGCGTCGGATGCAGAAGCGCGGCATGAGTATGGACTTCAGTTGGCATAAGAGCGCTGGTGAATATGTCGAGCTATATGAGGGAGCTATTAAGAGGCTTGTAGGGTAGTGTGGCGTGGCGGATGTTTTCTACCCCTCACCCCCGGCCCCTCTCCCACAAGGGGAGAGGGGAGCGTCGCCACTTGCGATAATGCGATTTTATAGCGGATATCGCCAGAATATTGCGGTTTTTTCAAAGCAAACACGTTAGGGGTCGCTGATGAAGATCAGCAGCAGACAAGCTTGTAGCAGGCGCGGAGCCGAGACGATTGACCACACCAGGCAGGCTGGGGAAGTGGATTTTGGTAGCAAAGGGGGAAGAGTGTGAAGATAAAGGCAGTCATATTGGCGGGCGGGAAGGGCACGCGATTGGGTGTGTTGACGATCAAGCGCGCCAAACCGGCTGTGCCCTTTGGCGGCAAATATCGGATTATAGATTTTGCGCTGAGCAATTGCGTCAATTCCAACGTTTTTGATGTGCTGGTCTTGACACAATATCGCCCGCATAGTCTCAACGATCATATTCGGCGGGGGCGTCCCTGGGATTTGGACCGGTCTTTCACGGGCGGTGTGCGCTTGCTGCAGCCATTTCAGGGGAGCTTCGACACGGACTGGTATGCGGGGACGGCGGATGCGGTGGCGCAGAATCTCAACTTCGTGCGTCAGGGAAGGCCCGAATTTGTCTTGATCTTATCGGGCGACCATATCTATGAGATGGATTATGACATGCTGGTGCAATATCACCGGGACAAGGGCGCTGACGCGACGGTGTGCACGATAAGAGTGCCTTTGGACGAGGCGAGCCGCTTCGGCATAGTCGACACTGACAAGGATTATCGCATTGTTGATTTTATCGAGAAACCGCAGGCGCCGCCGGGCAACCTGGCGAATATGGGGGTCTATGTCTTCAATTATTCGGTGCTGGAGCGCGTGTTGAGCGAAGATCAGGCTGATCCGGAGTCTGAGCGGGATTTTGGCAAGAATATATTGCCGAAGATGGTGGCGGAGAACATGAATATCTTCGCTTATCCCTATGGCGGCTACTGGATCGATGTGGGCACTATTGACGCTTATTGGGAAGCGCATATGGATTTGCTTTCGAGCCCGCCTTCGCTGAATCTGAATGATCGCACCTGGGTGATCCATACGCGGAGCGAAGAGCGGCCGCCGGTGCGGATTGGGGCGGATGCGCGCATAGTCGACAGTATGATAACCGATGGCTCGGTCATTGGAGCGGGGGCGGTGATCGAGCGATCGGTTTTGTCGCCGGGCGTCTTTATTGGTCCGGGGGCGGTGATTCGTGAATCGGTGATCTTGAATGACGCCTACGTTGAGTCGGGAGCGCAGGTTGAGCGCGCGTTGGTGGACAAGATTGCCGTCATCGGCAAGAACGCGAGAGTGGGGTTTTGGCAAGATATGGGTGATTTGAAGATCACGAGCGTTGGCAAGAATTCGCGGATCCCACCGGAATTCACCATTGGGGCGGGCTCGGTCGTGGGTTCAGATTGCACGCATGGGAGTTTCGCGGGTTTCAGCAATATGATGGTGCCGGCCGGCAGCGATGTCGAGTTTTCTTCACGTACACAGAGGTAAGGGGGACTGATGGGCAAGTACAAAGTCGGGGTGCAATTGCATCCGCAGCATGTGAGTTACGAAGCTTATGCCGAAGCGGTGAAAGCCAGCGAGGCGCTGGGTGTGGACTCGATCTGGAATTGGGATCATTTCTTTCCGCTGTATGGCGAGGGGAACAACAATCATTTTGAAGGCTGGACGCTGTTGACGGCGATCGCCATGTTGACTTCAGGCGTCGAGATCGGCACCTTGGTCACCTGCAACAGTTATCGCAATCCGGCGTTGCTGACGCAGATGGCGAATACGGTTGATCACATCAGTGGCGGACGGCTGATTTTGGGTATCGGCGCGGGCTGGTTCGAGAAGGACTATGTTGACTTTGGTTACGAGTTTGGCACAGCGGGCAGCCGCCTGCGCGACTTGGGCGAGGCGCTGCCGATCATCAAAGAGCGCATGGGCAAGGAGCTGCCGCCGCCGGTTCGCAATCCCATTCCGATCATGATTGGCGGCGGCGGGGAGAAGGTCACGTTGAAGCTGACGGCGCAACACGCGGACTTATGGAATGGTTTTGGTCCGCCGGAGACGTATGCCCATAAATGCCGCGTGCTGGACAATTGGTGTGCCGAGGTCGGTCGTGATCCGTCAGAGGTTGAGCGGACGGTCTCGTTAACGGGCAACGATGATATTCCCGGAAACCTGGATGCCTATGCCGAGGCCGGTTGTACGCATTTCATCATGATGACGGCGGTACCGCCTGATTACGGCAAAGTCGAGGCTTTGGTGTCTTGGCGGGATCGGATGAACAGCTAATAGGAAAGACAGGTCTCCGAAGTGGGGACCTGCGCATTATTTCAGGTGTTGACGACGCAGTTGTCGCTGCCGTGAATATTAGGCACATAACGATCGGCCTCCCAATCGTTGTGCCATTCCTCGCCGTTTACCAGATAGCGAAATTCGTAATCGCACTCGGTTTCAAGTTCGAGCATGATTTTGAAGCGGCCGTCTTTCAGCGCAGTCATCGGCGTGGCTGTTTCGTCCCAGTCGTTGAAATCGCCGACGAGGAAAACATTGTCCGCGCTGAGCGCTTTAGCTGTGTAGAACGTGACCTGGACGGTATTCCTGCTCTTTAGGTATCGTTTCTTCAGCATGTGTTCTCCTCATCTATTGAGCAGACAAAGTGCATAAAACTATAGTAACCATATCGTATCATAATTGAATTGCTCGTTAAAGCGATATGATCGCAATAGCCAGTTATCTCAACCGGCTAGTTGTGACATTTGACCATTTACTGAAGCCGCGTAGACACCGACCGCCGGTCGCGCCTGCACCGTTTCGCAGCTGAGGAGGGGATAGTTTTTTGCCGGGCAGGATATGTTCGGCAATATCGGGAATTCTGTGGGGTTTTCGGGCGACCTGGTACGTCGGCCCTACAAGGCTTGATTGGAATTATCGAAAATGCGTGATTTTCTGCCCCTGTAGTGGTCCCGAAATGCTGGACACATAGTAGAGAGAGTATACTAGCGTT
>WTGB01000168.1 GCA_011523735.1 Chloroflexota bacterium | reverse complement strand
GTGGAAGGCATCGAGGACTATTGCATCGCCGCGCTGGTCAACGTTGATCTCGACAAGATGTTCGAGAACGCTGACATAATCGCCAAACTTTGGGAAGAGACCGATGAATGCCGCGTGACTTCGCCTTATGGTACCGACATCACCTTCAAGATGGGCGGGCGCCCGAGCCTGGTGAGCGACGGCGCGCTGACTTACGACGGCGAGGTCGACTTTTACCCGGGCGCGCAGGTTTCGATCGCGCCGCTCGAAGAGAGCATCAACGGCACGATAGTGGTCGATGCCAGCGATAACGTCAGCGGCCTGGTTCACAACAATTATTCACTCATCGTCGTCGACGGCGTAATTACCGAGGTTGTCGGCGATGGCGAAGGCGATGCGATGCGGACTTGGCTGGCGACACGCAACGACGATGTCATTTACAAGATCTGCCATTTCAGCATCGGGCTGAACCCCAAGGCGGGTATCTCGGGCCACTTGATGGAAGATGAGCGGGTACTGGCGTCGGTTGACTTCGGCTTCGGCTATCAAGATCCCAAGTTTGGCGGCACCGTGGGATATAGTCCCTACCACGCGGATATCATGATGGCGAACCCGGACATCTATCTCGATGGCAAGCTCATGAGCACCGCCAACAGGCTGGAAGATGGCTACGGCTTCCACCACCTATAACGATCGTCCAGTAGCCGGCTGGTCAATACTCTATTAGATTGTCCACAGAGACAGGCTTAGGCTAAGAACGTTGTGAGTGCTTCAACGGTCATCCGCCTAAGCCTTTACTTCCGAAACCTGCTGACCTAGTCAGTTCTGCTGAATGTGTTGTCTGTGTTTTGATCGCGTTTAACACATTGCAACTAAAGACGAAGTCGCTGGTTTAACGCTTGTTCCCCTAAGGAGAAGCAGATATGGAGTATCGCAGTTTAGGTCGCAGCGGCGTCAAAGTTGCCCCACTCGGTTTGGGTACCGGCAATTTCGCCGATCCCACCCCGGAAGATGAGGCGAGCCGCATCATCCATCGAACCATCGATGCTGGGATCAATCTCATTGATACGGGCAATTCGTATTCAAACGGCGAAAGCGAAGAGATCATTGGACGCGCTTTGGCTCAGGGCAATCGCCGTCATGAGGTCATACTGGCGACCAAAGTGTTTTACAGAGTTGGTTCAGGACCTAACGATGAGGATTTATCGCGTCTCCATATCATTCGCGCCTGCGAGGATTCCTTGCGGCGGCTCAAGACCGATTACATTGACCTGTATCAATTGCATCGACCATCGCCGTCTATTCCCGTTGACGAAACCCTTGGCGCGCTGACAGATCTCATTCAGCAGGGCAAGGTGCGCTACATTGGCAGTTCGGTGCACCCCTCGTGGAAAATCATGGAAGCCATCATGGTGAGCGAATTGAAAGGTTACGCGCGTCTGGTTTGCGAACAACCGCCCTACAATCTGCTGGATCGACGGATTGAAAACGAAATCGTGCCCATGTGTCAAGCCTATGGGCTTGGGATCATCACCTGGTCGCCGCTGGCGCAGGGCGTCCTCGCCGGACGATATTCCAGCGCGACTGAGTTGCCGGCGGATTCGCGTGGAGCTCTGCGTGGCGGGATTTATTCCGAACGAATCACTCCGCAAGGGATTGCGATAGGCAAGCAAGTTGTCAGCCTTGCAAAGGAGCGAGGCATTTCACCGGCTCAGTTGGCGACGCTTTGGGTGAAAGATCAGCCGGGCATCACAGCCCCGCTAATCGGTCCGCGGACCCTTGAACAGCTTGAGCACTTGCTGCCTGTTTTGGAAATGAAGTTAGAGGATGATCTAGCGGAAGCTTGTGACCGTTTGGTCCCGCCGGGCAGCGCGGTGGCGAGCTTCTTCAACAGCGCTGCTTGGATGAAACAGCGATTGATCTGAGCGAATGCGATAATACGTCCGATTTGCCTCAAGCGTAGCACTGGGACTCTAGCATGTGCGTGCTCCTAAAGCTGGTTCCCGTATACGCTGATTCGTCTATCAGAGCCTGTCTGGCTGTACTCTCTGGCGAGTTTTTGAAAACAGTCAAGCGCTTGAAAGGAGTTCTTTCAATATGTCTACGATGAAATTGGAGTTTTCCGGTGGCGGGGTGTTTTATGCTCGTCTGCTTGAAGCGGAAGCGCCAAAGACCTGCGCGACGATTAAGTCACGCCTTCCATTTGAATATCAATTTTATCACAGTATCGTTTCGGGCCAGGCGCTGGTCACGCTGCCCCCAGACTTGACTGTCGAACGGGAGAATCAGTACGTGGCCGGCATACCGGCGGGCGCGCTTTCGTTTCTGGTCAAGGATGAGCCTGTTCTAGTTCCCGATGAAATCTACATTGCCTATGGTATTTTCATCTCGCGGGGCTTGACGGTGGACATGAAGCAGCCTGTCAACGTTTTCGCCCAAATAGACGACGATCTTGAGGCGCTGGCCCTTTGCTGCCGGCGAGTGCTGATGGAAGGGGCGGAGATTATCTCCTTTAGCCTGGCCGAGGCTTGACTCGATCTTGTCTGAAAATGAGCGCATCCATACCGTTTTGGGCGAGATTGAGCCGTCAACTCTCGGCAGAACGCTTATGCATGAGCATGTTTTCTGTGACATCTACCGTGTAAGCGGACGTTTGAACGAGCTGCTGAATGATGAGGCGCTGGCGGTTGAAGAGCTCGCGGCTCTTCGCAACGCTGGCGGGAACGCTCTCGTCGAGGTCACAACGCCTGATCTGGGGCGTGATCCCCAAGCGCTTTGTCGGGTCTCCGAGAAAACGAAACTCCATATCGTCATGGGAACCGGTTGGTATCGTCAGCCTTTCTATCCGCCTGAAATCGATAGACTTCCTACGAACCGACTGGCCGATATGATGATCAGAGACCTCACAGTTGGCGTGGAGGGAACAGGTATCCGCGCTGGCATCATCGGCGAGATCGGCATCAACTTGGACTATGCGACCGCACAGGAAGAAAGAGTATTGCGTGCGGCTGCGCGCGCTCAAAAGGCAACCGGCGCGCCAATCACGACACATGCCTCAATGTATCCGGTAGGTCTGGCGCAGTTGGAGATCCTCAAAGACGAGGGGGCGGACTTAAGCCGGGTGATCATCGGTCACTGTGACACTTATCTCGACCAATCTTACCATCTGGCGATTCTTGAAGCGGGAGCTTATGTGCAGTTTGACACAGTCGGTCGCGAGCACATGAATCCCGATTCTCGACGAGCCAGCGCCTTAGTCGAGCTAGCGCGCCTTGGCTGGAAGGACAAATTGCTCCTCTCCAGCGATCGCTGTCATCGCAGCGACCTGCGCGCCTTTGGAGGAGTGGGCTACGACTATGTATTTACGACATTCTTTGACATGCTGCGGACTGAGGGAATCGATGATGAAACATTGGATACAATCACGATAGAGAACCCGCGGCGAGCATTGGCATGGTAGATTCATTGTCGCCAGTTAGGGATTGCACTAGGAGCTAGCAAGATAATATGAGGCGAGGATCGCCGCCTTTATCAGCGGAGGAAAGCAAACTAACTCATTCTCCAGGTTTTAGGATTTTCTTGCACTGACTCATTACACCATAGCATAGAACATAATCACAACAAAAAAGAGGACTGTCCTGCGACAGTCCTCCGGAATGCTTGCATTATCTGGCGGAGAGCCGGCTTACATCATGCCACCCATGCCACCCATGCCGTCCATGCCGCCGCCAGGCATTGGCGGGGGCGTCTCTTCCGGCACATCGGTGATCAAGGCTTCGGTGGTGAGAATCATCGCCGCGATCGAGGCTGAGTTCTCGATGGCGCCGCGAGTCACCTTTGCGGGATCGGGGATGCCGGCTTCGATCATGTCGCCGTATTCGCCGTCCATCACGTTGAAGCCAACGCGATGATTGCCTTGGTCCTGCTGCGCCCGGCGTACATTCTGGATGATGACCGCGCCATCTTCGCCAGCGTTGGCGGCGATTTTGCGCATCGGCATCTCCAGCGCGCGCCGCATGATGGCGACGCCGGTGTTCTCATCGCTAATTTCGAGGCTGACATCATCGAGGGAGCTAACCGCATTGATCAGCGCGACGCCGCCGCCCGGCACGATGCCTTCCTCGACGGCAGCGCGCGTGGCGCTCAAGGCATCCTCAACCCGGTGCTTCTTTTCCTTCAACTCAGTCTCGGTGGCTGCGCCAACGCGAATGACCGCAACGCCGCCGCTCAGCTTCGCCAGCCGTTCCTGCAGCTTCTCGCGGTCGTAGTCGCTCGTGCTGTTATCGATTTCCCGGCGAATCTCCTCGATACGGCCGGTGATGGAGCCTTCTTCGCCAGCGCCGTCGACGATTACCGTGTCATCCTTGGTGCTGGCGACCTTCGCCGCCCGCCCCAGATCCTGCACGGTCACGCTGTCGAGCTTGCGGCCCGTCTCTTCACTGATGACAGTGCCGCCGGTCAAAACAGCGATATCGCGCAGCATCGCTTTGCGGCGATCGCCGAAACCGGGCGCCTTGACAGCCAGCACATTGATAGCGCCGCGCAGCTTGTTGACGACCATGGTGGCCAGCGCCTCGCCATCGACATCTTCGGCGATGATGACCAGTTCTCGCTTGCCAATCTGATGCAGCTTCTCCAGGATCGGGATGATATCCTGGGCCGCGCTGACCTTTTTGTCATGGATCAGAATGTAGGGCTCTTCAATGCTGGATTCCATTGTCTCGCTGTTGGTGACGAAGTAGGGGCTAATGTACCCGCGGTCGAATTGCATGCCTTCGACATACTCGGTCTCAAATTCCAAGCCGCGGCTCTCCTCAACTGTGACGACGCCGTCCTTGCCCACTTTGTCCATTACTTCGGCGATCAGGTCGCCGATTTCGCTATCCTGCGCCGAAACGCTGGCGACATTGGCGATCTCATCTTTGGTTTCGATGGGCGTTGACTGCTCAAGAATATCGCGGGATACAACATCGGCCGCGTGGATGATGCCGCGCTTCAGCAGCATCGGGTTCGCCCCAGCCGCCACATTCTTCAAGCCTTCGCTCACAATAGCCTGCGCCAAGACAGTCGCGGTGGTGGTGCCATCACCAGCAATGTCGTTGGTCTTGGTGGCCGCTTCTTTCAGCAATTGGGCGCCCATATTTTCATAGGGATCTTCAAGTTCGATCTCTTTGGCCACCGTGACGCCGTCGTGGGTCACGGTCGGCGCGCCGAATTTCTTGTCAAGCGCGACGTTGCGCCCTTTGGGACCAAGCGTCGTGCTGACAGCATTCGCGACTTTGTCAACGCCGGCTTGCAGCTTGCGGCGGGCATCTTCCCTGAATACGAGTTGCTTTGCCATGGATTCCTCCTGAATTGTGTCGGTCTAAACTAGCTTCGATACCTGTCCTCGTTCGCCAAGCCCAATTAGACTTGTACGATGCCGAGGATGTCGGATTCTTTCATGATCAGCATTTTCACGCCGTCAAGCTTGACTTCGGTGCCGGCATACTTGGCGAAGAGCACCCGGTCGCCTTCCTGCACATCCATAGGGATGCGCTTTTCGCCTTCTTCGTCGTACTTGCCGGGACCGGCGGCGCGTATCACACCTTGTTGCGGCTTTTCCTTTGCCGTCTCCGGCAATACGAAAGCGCCACCGCCAAAGGTCTCTTCGGATTCCACGGGCTCGACCAGAACGCGGTCACCAAGCGGGCGGATCGATACAGCCATTTTCTTCTCCCCTTGAACTATCGATACTCGTGAACTGCAAACGCGGGTTGTCCCGCAAAACCTGGCACTCATTAAACGAGAGTGCCAAAGTTTCAGCGGTAAAATAGCATAATGCGCCATGCTAGTCAATAGACTTGGCAGAGTTGAAGCGTGATTGCCAGAAATTTTATGATCTTCTTATGTTTGGGGTCGCCAGGCAGGTCATCGGCTTAAGCCACAATCGGCGGAGCGAGGACAAGGCAAACTGCTTCAAAGGCTACGCTAGCTTAGGCGCCGACTATCTCTATAGATTCCACGCCATAGAATTGCTCGGCGGAGCGAAGCGTACCCATGCCGATGTAATCCGCCAGATCAAACGAGAGCGGCGCCACCTCAATATGCGTCTGGCCGCTGTCACGCTGCGCGAGAATGGCTTCATGGCGAGCATCCCATTCTCTGGCATAGGTTTGCAGGTCGGGGACCAGTCGCGCCTGGCCAAGGAAAATGCCGCCGCCGATAACAAATGCCAATATCAAGCCGCCCGCCGCAAGCAGCCGCTCCCAAGCTCGCCGGTGCGCATAAGCGAATCCAGATGACTTGACCAGCTTCCCCAGATAGAAGCCCCAAAGCAGACCCGCGGCGACCTGCAGAAATGCCGGACCCGCCATCATTCGATGTGAGGTGAAACCGTGGCCGATGAAGGTCACGCATATAAGCGCCACAATGGCAGCCCAGGCGATGAGCAGAATACCAAGCGCCGCCTGCCCCAGCCTCGCGATCCCGCCATCTGAATGCCCTGCCCTCCAAAGTATAGCCAGCGACATCAGCATACCGAGCGCCGTCGCAAACAGGTAAGTCGAGGTGCGCGCGTCTATACTGCGGACTTGCGTTATCGTGACCAGCAACACAAAGGCGGACAGAAACGAGCCGGAGACGGTGGTCAGCCCATGCTCTCGATCTCTCAACGCTAGCCGCATACGTCGCCGCTGCCAAAGAGCCAGCAGAAAAATGAAAAGCAATGCTATATTCAGACAGATGACCAGCATGAAATTGGAGCTATAGCGCCCAAAAAACTGCGGATCATCGCTTTGCTGCGCCCACAAAATCGGCAGAAACGCGATTTGAAGAAGCAGACCAAGCAGGGCAGCGCACGTAAAGCCATCAGCCTGTCGCGCCGGCGACTTCTGTGGCGGTTTGGCCCGCAAGCCCAGAAAGATGCCAAGCCCAAACAGAAGGGCGAAACCGGCGATGACCTCCTGCCGGCCGATGCTCTCAAACGTAATTTGTATCGTACGGAGCGCCAACTGCGAAATGGAACGAATTGGCGGTCGATAGTTGGCGGCGTCCGCTACCATGCGATTCCAAATGCCCGGCGAGCTAAGCTGGACTATCAATCCGACCGCTGTCGCGATCAGCATCGCCCCGGCTACGATAGTCAAAGCGCGGCGCATTCGCCGATCGACGACTGCGATCGCCAGCCCCGTTAGCAGCGTCAGAAAGGTCGCCTGAAATACCAGGAACATTTCAGACGCGCCGGCTGTGAGAAAGCTGATCAACGCGCAGGCGACCGTCCCCCAAGTCAAACGCCGTCTGCTGTTCGCCCCGTTTACCGTCCAGGCGGCAAGCGCCAGACATCCAACAAGGCAAACAAGCGGCACAGTATATTGTATGCTCGCGGAATACCAATAAAAGGATTCCGGCGTATAAAAGGCATTGATGGCGGCTGCAAGAACCAGAGCGGACGCTCCGGCCGCAAATATCCGGCCGGGACCATCCAACCGAAAATGGGCGAAGAACTGACAAAACAGCCAATACAACCCGAGGAGCCCAAGCGCTATTGTGACCGCAGTGACCAGCGGCGGCAACAGCACAGCATATTCAGCCAGGCTAAGCCGGAGAAGGATGCTTGAATAAGCGCTGGTCCAGCGATTATAGTAGCGGACTAACCCATCCCAAGCGCCGTATTCCAAGCCCACCGCCGCAACGCCAAAGTCGTCGTGGATCATGCGGGTGTGCAATCCCAGGTAGGCAAAAAGCAGCAGCGGCAGGCATGAGACCAAGAGCAGAGATGATTTCAGAATCAGCCGTTTTTGCGACACAGTTCAGCTTCAATCAGGCAATGGAGACAATCGCTTCGCTCCCGCTTAAGTACCATCTTCCGTCCGAACAATTGACTCTACTCCATAGTACGCGGCTGAGCAACGCGAGCCTTTTTGAGTGTCAAATATATGCCAGCGCAGCAAATCATAGCCGAAATCGTAGCTCAGCTCCGGCACAACAATAATGCTGCTTCCGCTATCCCGCTGACGAATTATCTCGGCATGGCGATCATCCCACTCCCGCGCGAAGGTCGCAAGTCGGGGAAGCATGCGAAGCTGTCCAAGCACGATTCCGATACCGATGGCAAACAGGACAATTAGACAAGCAACCTTGCAGGCCGGAATCCACGCGCCATTATTCTGCCTGAATATAGCGCTGTTCCGGATTAAACAGCCCAGAACCCCGCCCCAAAATGCGCCAGACAGGACATGTATGAATGAAACGGGGGCAAAGACACGCCCAACGACAAATCCTTGCGCGAACAGTGAGAGCACTATCAAGCCGCCATAACAAATCAATGTTAGTCCGGAAACGAAGAGCGGCAGCCAAAGGAATCTCATTGATGGCATGTTTGTTACAGAGGATTTCAATTGCGACCAAGCGACGCAAAGCAGGACAAACGCGCTGGCGAACAGAAAGGCAGCGGCTCGGAAGTGAACGCTGCGTAACTGCGTCAAGAAGAAAAACGCCAGCGTGGCGAGCAGAATCGCAGTAATGTACACATGCCATTTCTTATGTTTGTGCAAGAACTCTTCGGTTTTCCGCCGGAATACCAGCAGAAAAACAAAGGCGATGATCTGTATGGCATTGATACAGATGACGATGAAATAGGCGAAACTAAAGCGGTCCAGCATATGCGGGGAATCACTGGTGTGCAGCCACAAGACCGGGGCGAAAAGCAACTGCGTTATCAAGCCTATCCAGAGCGCTGGCGCCACTAAGGCGCCCCGCCTGGCAGCTTCCATAGAAATCCGCGGTCGATGCAGGCTTAGAGTTGCATATAGCGCTAAGGCTAAGGCAAGCATAAAACCAGCAAAAGTCTCTTGATGGCCTATATACTGCAAAGTTGCTTCAATGGATCTTACAAGCAGATCCGGCAGATATCGAATTGGCGAGCCCGAGAAGGCAAAATGATCGCCATCCAGGCGAGCGGCAAAGCCCGGCGCAGTGATCTGCACAAGAGCGCTCCCCGCAGTCGCAATCAAGCCCATGCCGATGAGGACGATGGCTGGTCGACGAACAGTCTCATCGACAAACAGCAATGCGACAAGCAATAAACCTGTGAATAACATGCCCTGGAAAACCACATACATAGGTGCAAACCCAGCACTAATGAAACATACCAACACCCAGAAGCAGGTCACCAGAAATATCTGCTGTCGCGCCGCTTGTCTGTTTGTCAGATGTAAAACAAGTGCGAGGGACAAGACTTGAATTACCGGCGGCAGGACGTAAGCAACACTTGCCGGAAGCCAGAAAAACGACTGTGGAGAATGAAAACCGTTGATAGCGGCGGCGATAAGCAGCGCGGCAAAGGCGATCGACATTGACCATCGATGCTCGGTCAAGCCCAGCGCCCTGAACGCAAGGAGCACCAGCCAGGCTAATCCAACTAGCCACAGGCAGATAATCGTTGCCGGCATAAAGGACGGAGCAGTCTCTCCAATCGGGGCCAGCAAACCATGAACAAGGTAATTCGAATAGCTGCCATTCCAAGAATCACGCGTGTAAACCACAATTCCCAAAGGACCGAGTTCTTCGCCCAACCTAAAATGACAATAGTCATCAGCAATCATCCGGCTGAAGTGGCCCAGGTAGGCGAATAAAAACACCGGCAGCATTGCCAGAGCTATCAGACACAACTTTAGAATTGATTCCCGCTTGACCCCGTTCATCCAGCCTCGATCACCGAAATCGCCAAAGTAGTTTCCGCGCGATTGCCCACCTGGTCATAAGCCAGGGCTCGGACCGTTACATCGCCGCTTTCACCGAGCTCCAATTCAATGCCATAGGGCCAGTCGAAATCGACGCCTTGTAATTCATCATCACGATAGAATTCTACCCGCTCTATCGTCAAGTTGTCGCTAACCTCAGCCAATAGCGACACCGTCGTTCCCGCTGTCGTTGTGGAGCCATCGCTGGTTCGCAGTTGAATAGCCGGTGGACTATTGTCGAAGGTCAGCAGCCTGGTATCGCTTTCCTGACTGCCATCGGCGAAGGCGACTGTCAAGCGCAAGGTATGGATGCCGCTGAACAGCGCAGTTTCCCAAGTAACTGAAATGTCGCCGTCGGTCCCGGGTCGGCGTCGTTCGCCGATGGCATGCCAAGTCTTCGGGTTCACATCCGCGCCATATTCCAGCAGCCAGCTTTCCGCGCCCTCGCGATTGATTGTCGCGGAAACGGCGACGGTCGAGCCGACATAAGCGTAGTCGGCCGGCGTCGTAAATTGGACCGCTTTGCTGGCTGGCGCCGCGTCATCCGTGCTGTAGCTGCTGGGCGGCAAGGGTCTGTTGTTTTCCACCCACCAATCCAGGATTTCTTCGGGCGGCAGGAAGTAAGCGACCTCTTCGCGGAAATCGGCCGGCGTATTGACAGTGGCGAGCAGACCGGTCGCGCGGTTGATCTCGACCGTCCGCCACATGTCATCGCGACGCAAATTGGAGCCTGACGGCATAAACTCGCGCCGCGTCGGACAATGATCAGTCGTCCCGGGCAACAAGCCCGAAATCTCACAGACCAAATACTCCTCGACATCGTCGGGCGCCTGCCAGGCACTTGGGGGCAAGAACCGCTGGTCATGCGCATAATTCATAAGCGCCTGCCAGACCGGCGCGGAACCCGGGCCTAGCCCCCCGGCGTCTATAGTCATGCCAGCCGCATCATCGCGGCCTGTATGCGCGGCAAGGACCAGATGCGGCGTATAACCCACAGTCCAACTCTCGCGTTTGTCCGCGCTTAGTCCGTCCAGCACAGCCGCCGGTCGGGCGAGCTGCAGGGCAAGGTCCGGCTCTTGCAGAGTCCTCTGCCGCGCCTCCCCGTCCGCCAAGATGTCATTCACCAGGTAGGCCAGGCTTGGCTCGATAATCTGCGTCTGCCGAGGCGGCATCTCACCCGCCGCATAGGACCACAGGACAGTACCGGCAGCGTCTGCGATTTCCAGTACCGCCACTGGATCCCGTCCGCGATAGCCATCGCCCAAGGGTTCAATCGGCAGGCCGCGCATGGCGCCAAGCGAAGCCAGGACACTATACGCATATGCGGTATCCAGCACCGAGACCTTGCCGCCACGCTCCAATACCTCCAGTTCCGCGTCCCTAACATCCAGGCTGTTGAAACCCAGCGCTCGGGCCGTGCTTATCACCGACGGCATGCCGACTGCGCTGGCTACTTGCGCCACTGGCGGCAGCAGACCGGCCGCCATCGCATCACGCAGATTAAGCGGTCCGCGATAGCGGCCATCGGGGTTGGCGGGGGCATAGATCAACTCCGCGCTGCGCCCCGGATAGGCGCGCGGGATGTCATAGACCATGGAGGCCGGCGTAAGCTCGCGCTGCAGGAAGGCCTGCATGTAGACAAAAGGATGCAGCACGCGGGCGGGTTGATGCCGCGGATTATTGGCGTCGCCGACCAGGCTCAGAATCTCGCCGCTGCTGATGTCGATCATCACAAGCGCGCCTTTGTTCGGCGGCGAAGCGACGGATGCCACTCGCAACATCAGATCAGATGAGGCATCGCAGGCGGCGCCCAAGTCCTCGTCAGCGCCCCTCAGTCGCCCGAGGTGGGATTTTATCAGGCACATTGATTGACTCTGCAAGTCCAAGTCGAGGGATGTGGTAATCCGCAGACCGCCGCGCGCCACCAGTCGCTCGCCATTCTGTCCCAGCCGCCTGAGTATCGAAACCGCTTGCTCCCGGGCATAATCGACGAATTCCAGCGCGATTGCGGACGCAGCGTCAGCGGGACCCACAATCAGCACATCGTTCACGGAGGCCGCGTCAAACTGCGCCTTCTCGATCAATTCCGCTTCGAGCAGCTCAAAGAGCAGGTCGGCGCCGCGCTCGCGGCTGCTCTGCTCGGCATCAATTGGATTGAGCGATGGCGCCTCCGCCGTCTTGGCTAATATTGCGGCTTCCGCCAGGCTAACATTCTCAGCAGTTTTTCCAAAGTAGACCTTCGCGGCCGCATTGATCCCATAGGCGTCGTGACCGTAGAAACTGCTGTTTAGCCGCCATTCCAGCAAGTCTTCGGTCGAGCGCCCCCGCTTGTTTTCGGCGATCAGCACAATCTCCAGCAAGCGTGGATCCAATCCGCTCGTCCTAGTCAAAGGCAGCATCGCCTCGCGCACAAGCTCACTGGTGATATCATCGCTCCGCGATAGTGGCAAGCCGATGATGTAGCGCCAAATCTGCAGGGTGGTATCCAGCAGGTCGAAAGCAGGCGGCGCCGTCAGGAAAGCAGGATCTTCGACCAGCAAGGCCGCGTCGATCACATATTGCGGCAGCTCATCAAGCTGCAGCCACGTCCGCTTTTCGCCGAGCGGGTCTTCCAATCGGTGGATAATTGTTTCGCCGCTGCGATCAAAGAACAGCGTCAGGTCCTCAACCGGATCCAAAAAGACGCTTTCTCGCGGCGTCGGCAGGTGGCTGGCAGCTTGTACATACAGCCAGACAGACAAACCCAAGCCTCCCAGCAAGGGCGTCAGCGATAGCAACAAGGGCAAGAACAATATAAGGATCAGCCAAAGCGCCGAGCGCCGCGATTCGTGGCGGCGTCGATGTTTGCGACTGTGCCGCCGGCGGATGATGTGAGCTACAGCGGGCATTGCCGTCCCTTATGCAGTGATGCTGGCTACCAGTGTAGTGGGTATTCTAACAGCCGCAAATTCAGGCAAGACCTTTCGCGGCTGTAAATGATACGTTATACCAACTTTATGATTTCGGGAAATGACTTGAGCCAAGGGCGACTGCCGCTCGAGTGAATCAGGGCAATCGCAACAAAGTTTTCTTGACCGCTGAATACGCTGAGGGCGCCGAGATTTACCCACGCGCTGGCAAAAAAGATGCGATGTAGAGCGACTTGTTAAGTCGCCCGCTGTACATTCTGTCTCTATTCGTCGGGCAACCTGGTAGGTCGCGTAGACACCCACTAGGCCGCCGGTCGCCCCGACAAATGACTGAATTGGGCGAATTCGATCCGTTTGCGCGGGTTTTCAATTTGATGTGATTGCCTTCGCGAGTGAATGGCGCCTATTCACCCAGCGAATCCAAATATTCCCGTAGCCCTTCCCAGTCGTCCTTGGCGGCGAATTCAGCTTGGGGGGTCCAAGTCTCGAGACGTCCCGGTCGGCTGCGACCGGCGGCGTCAAATATCGCTTCCAGGTCTTCCACGCTGGCGCTGGCCAGCCCGTTATAGGTGCTTATTCCAGCCTCATTCAGCACTGTTTGGAAGACGGCGCCTATGCCATTGATGCGGGTCAAATCATCGGGCTCGGAGCGCTCTTCAAGCTTTTCCGCCGGCTCATCGGCGTGACGCACGATCGTGCGCTTCGCCAGCTCTTCCGCCTCCTGCGCCGCGGCTTCGGCCGCTTCCGCCTCACGCTCAGCGGTGCTGTCACGACGCGACCAGATCCAAAGGACGACCGCCACCGCCAAAAGACTGATCGTCCAGGACCACATGTCTCGGTTGCCCGCTGGCGCCAACAGCGCATTCAGCGCCAATGCGACCGCAAACACCAAAGCCGTCATCGCCAGCATATTCTTCGCTTCTTGACTGAATCTCATAATGATTGCCACCAACTAGATTCTCGACACGCTGCAAATTATATCATATCCGCTATCATATCCAGCGCGATAAAATTCAAGCATAGGCGTCGCGTTTTATTACGGAGACTGTGGCGCCCAAGTTTCAGAAGGCGATACTATTGCCGGTGAAAACGGCCGGGATGGAGTTACAAATATGGATTTCACCTTCGGGAAACTAATCAGCGATTCGCTCAAGCTGACCAATCATCGCGCGCTCTTGAACGGCTTGCAACATCGGCATAACATTTTCCCCCTTGATCCCGCGCCCGGCGAAAGCGTCAATGTATATGCGGTCACGGCGAGCAATCCGGCGATTGGGCGCGTCGAACTCAATTACACGACCGATGGCAGCGACCCGCGCGCGGATGGCAGCGACGCGCGACAAATAGCATTCCAGCGGGTTCACATCGAATGGGATACGCTCGTTTGGGATTACATCTCATATTGGTCGGCGCAGATTCCAGCGCAGCCCGAGGATACGATGGTGACTTATTCGATCAGCGGCTGGAGCACCTCGGGCGATGTCATCCATGCCGACTATCCCGATGTCGAAGAGCGCGTCCAACACGCCACTATGATCCACTTCAACAATATCCCGCCGGATACCGCCTTTACGCCTTCTCCGCAGTCAGAGGCCTCCTTGTTCTGCTATCATGTCGATCGCATCAAGCCGCCGGCCTGGGTCATGGAGGCCATCATCTATCATGTTTTCCTCGACCGCTTCCATCCGGGCGATGAGGCCGACTGGCGGCAGACCACCGACTTAGAAGATTTCTGCGGCGGGACTCTCTGGGGCCTGCGCGACAAACTCGATTACCTGGCGGATCTGGGGGTCAACTGTCTCTGGCTCAGCCCAACCTGGAAGAGCCCCAGCAATCATGGCTACGATGTCGCGGACTACGACAGAATCGAACCCCGCCTCGGCGGCGAAGAAGCGCTTCATGCGATCGTTGAAGGCGCCCGCCGACGCGGCGTCCGCGTCCTGCTCGATCTCGTTTGCAATCACCTTTCAAACGAGCACCCGGTCTTTGTTGACGCGCTGCGCGACAAAAACAGCCCGTACCGCGACTGGTTCACATTTGACAAGCGTTTTCCGCATGGCTATCGCTGCTTCTTCAATGTCAAGAATATGCCCAAGATCAATCTGGAAAGGCCAGCGGCCCGCGAATGGATGATCAACACGGCGATCAAACAACTGCGAGATTTTGATGTCGATGGTTTTCGGCTGGATGTGGCGGCCGGCGCCGGCGCCAATTTCTGGACACATTGCCGCCCGCGGCTGCGCGCCATCAAACCTGACTGCCTGCTCATCGGCGAAATCATCGAAGCCCCGGCGACTCTGCGCATGTATAAAGGAAGGCTTGATGGCTGCCTCGATTTCTCGCTGAACGAAGCTCTGCGAAATACCTACGGCTGGGAAAGCTGGGACGAGCGGCGCTTGAAGGCATTTGTCCAGAGTCATCAGCGTTATTTCGGCGAAGACTTCGTCTTGGCGAGCTTCCTCGATAACCACGACATGGATCGCTTTTCGCTTATCGCCGAGGACGACAGCGAGAAACTGAAGCGCGCGGCGGCGATGCAGTTCAGCCTGCCCAACCCGCCGATAATCTTGTACGGTACTGAAGTTGGCTTGCGCCAGCCGGTCAGTACGCGCGGCAGCACGCTGGACCAGTGCCGCGTCCCGATGGTCTGGGGCACTGAGCAGGACCAGGACTTGCTGGCGTTTTACAAAAGGCAGATAAGTGATCGCAAGAACAGGAAAGGAAAGACGAATGATTATCGGAGTAACCGGAGTACCCGTCGATGACCAGGAAAAGGCGATGAAGTTCTACACGGAGACGCTCGGTTTCCGAGTCAAATACGATATGCCCTTGGGCAACCCGGAAGGCGACCGCTGGCTAACAGTCGTCTCGCCCGAGCGGCCCGATGGCGTCGAGCTGCTGCTGGAGCCCAATCGCAATCCCGTCACCCTCGCCTACCAGGAGGGCTTGATGGAGCAGGGTTACCCCGCCATTATCTTAACTGTCGACGATATCCATGCTGAACACGAGCGCTTGGTCGAACTGGGCGTCGAATTCACCATGCCGCCCGGCGATATAGGTATGGTGTTCATGGCGATTTTCAAGGATACCTGCGGCAACCTGATTCAGATTATGCAGGAAAAAAGCGGCTGATCCCGACCCGGGGCGGAATCGGTAGGGGCAACTCGGTGAGTCGCCCGCCCCTGCAATCGTTCAGTTGTCTCGGTTCAACCGCCGTGCTGTCGCAGCAATCGCAGCGCGCTCTCCGCCATGACGCCGACGCCGATGGGCAAGCAGCCCTCATGGATATCGAATATCGGGCTGTGATGGGGGCGATTCATCTCATCAAGCTGAGCGCCGAGACGCAGCATCGCTCCTGGCGCTTTCTGGGTCATGAAAGCGAAATCTTCGCCCGCCATGATCGGCTCGCCGTGACTCGATCTTTCTTCGCCCAGCAGATCCCGGCTGACAGAGCGGATCAATTCGGCGACGCCCGGATCATTGTAGAGCGCCGGGTAGCCGGTCGAAATGTTTAATTCGTAATCGCCGCCGAAGTGACGCGCCAGGGCAAAGGCTTCTTCGACCAACTTGTGGATTTCCTCGCGCGCTTCTTGCTCGAAGGTGCGGATCGTGCCGGTCAGCAAGACTTCGTTGGGGATGACATTCGGCGCGATGCCGGCATGAATCGAGCCGATAGTCACAACAGAGCGCTCGGTCGGGTTGCGCCGGCGCGAACGAATCGCCTGCAGGGCGTTGATCACCTGCGCGCTCAGCCAGATGGGGTCCAGGCCGTTGTGGGGCGCGGCGCCGTGCGTGCCCTCGCCGATGATGGTCGCCTCGAAGCTATCGGGGGCCGCCAGCGAAAAGCCATCACAAACCTCGATCTCTCCCATAGGCGAGCCGCTGGAGACATGGCAGGCGATCACGGCGTCCAAACCATCCAGCGCCTTCTCCTCGACCATGAGACTGCCGCCGCTATGCCCGTCCGATTCGCGCCATTTTTCTTCGCTCGGCTGAAAGAGCAGGCGAATTTCGCCAGTCGGTCGGTCCGACAACTCGTTAAGCAGCTTGGCCACGCCCAGCAGCATTGAGG
This sequence comes from Chloroflexota bacterium, assembly GCA_011523735.1. Taxonomy (GTDB): domain Bacteria; phylum Chloroflexota; class Anaerolineae; order Aggregatilineales; family Phototrophicaceae; genus UBA6055. Next base: position 33,593 of record WTGB01000168.1, on the reverse strand, counting down.
TATGCGCGTCGTGGCCGCAAGCATGCATCAATCCGGGACTCTGCGATTTGTAGGGCACATCGTTGGCTTCCTGAATCGGCAAGGCGTCCATGTCAGCGCGGATGCCAACAGCCGGTTTGCCCTCGCCGATGCGCGCCACTACGCCCGTTTCCGCCACGCCGACCTCGATCTCGATGCCCATCTCCCGCAAGGAATTCGCGACCAGGCTTGATGTCCGCTGCTCCTCGAAGCCGAGTTCGGGGTGCATGTGGATATCGCGGCGCCAGGCAACAAGCTGTTCCTGCATCTCTTGCGCTTTTTCCAGCATAGTCATGATTTAGTCCTCGGATACATAAGCGAAGTGCTTGAATGATACCGCAAAATTGAATAGTGACGAAGGCGGGTGACTCACAGAGCCGCCCCTACAAATGAATTTGAAGTTCCGCCTATCTCTTTATTTGGCCGCATTTTCTCATGGTTCTGAATGATCCAACTCAATTGCTATGGGCGGATTGGGGGTCTCGTTGACGCTGAGCCTAAAGATATCCGGGCGGTTGTAATGCCCGACGACATCGAAATCCAGATGTCCCTGATGAATCAGATCCAGATCGAGCTCGGCGTAAAGTATGCCTTCCGTCCCGTAAAGCGGCGGGCAGACATACTCGCCGAAGGGATCAACGATGGCGCTGCCTCCGCGGCACAATTCTTCGGGCAGGTCGGCGAGTTCATCATAGAGCGCCAGGTCCTGCGGATACATGGACTTGCGGAAGTATTGATTGCAGCCGAGCACAAAGCAGCGGCCTTCGCAGGCGATATGGCGCAGGGTCGCCTGCCAGGAGTCGCGCTGGTCGGCGGTGGGCGCCAGGTAGATGCTGACACCTTTGGCATACATCGCCATACGCGCCAGCGGCATATAATTCTCCCAGCAGATCAAGCCGCCGATCGTGCCGACGGGCGATGCGACAGTTGTCAAGGTGCTGCCATCGCCGCTGCCCCAGATCAGCCGTTCGGAGCCGGTCGGCATCAGCTTGCGATGCGCGCCGAGGATATCGCCGTCCGGACCCAGGTAGAGCAGGGAATTGTAAAGCGTGCCGCCATTGCCGGCTTCGCTCCGCTCCGAGATGCCGATGACGACGTAAGCGCCCGCTTCCCGGGCTGCCTCGCGCAGCGGTCGCGTCTCCGGCACATTCACCGTCATTGACGCTTTCCAATAGCGCGCGAAGTCCTTGCGGCCCGCCTGCGTGCGATTGCCGACATAAGCGCCATAGGTGAAACCGCGCGGGTAGCCCGGGATCAGCGCTTCCGGCAGCAGGATCAGGTCAGCGCCTTGCTCGCCGGCCTCAATGATCGCCTCCACGGCTTTGGCGATGCAGGCTTCTTTGTCAGCGAATACGGAGGCTACCTGCGCCACCGCGACGCTTATTTTGTCCATCGTTATCTCCCAGCCTGGCGCATGCAAGCAGACAGAGTTTACCGTTTTTGCCGAGATTTGCGCGTTCCCTGCCACGGTTCCTGCCGTCTGCGCAAAGACGCAATCGCTGTGCTATCAAGGGATTGGGCGCATTCGGAAGCGACTGTTGCGTTTGCAGACTGAAAATGTTTTTTGCACAAATCATGCTGGCAAACTCTCTGGACGAGGCGCCAGAGCAGGCTCAAGTTTCGATAACGCGCAGTCTGCCAAGTCAATTGTAAGCGGCAGCAGCGAGCTATAGGCGACCAAATGAACGCGTATCGGGCAATTCCTTGAGAACGGAGAAAAGCGCCTCTTATTAAGCCGCCAGCCGAATCAACCGCCGGCGACGCCGCTCAAGGGGCAGCCGCGATTCGCTGACGGTCCCGCTTCGTTCGGGCAGTCATCTTCGGCGGTATCCAAGCCATCGTCATCGAAATCACGGCAGCCACGCGGACTATCGGGCGCGAACTCCTGGGGGCAAGCATCGGCCGCGTCGCGTATGCCATCGCGGTCGCCATCATCGGCATAAGGACAGCCGTCATTATCGGCATAGCCAAATTCAGTTGGGCAAGCATCGGCGTCGTCTGCGATGCCATCGAAGTCTTCATCGGCGAAGGCGGAAGTCGGGCGCGGAGTTGGGGTCGGCGGCGCATCGGTCGCGAGCGGCGTCGGACTTTCGAGCGTCTGGGCGACGATGGTTTGGGCGGGGATCGCCGTCGGCGGGACAAATTGGGCAGGCGTGCGAATGGGTTGGCTCAGTGGCGTAAAGGTGGCGAGCGCGGGAGGAACTCTGGTGGCGGCGGGCGATGGGAACAGGTTGGCGCCCAGCGGGGTGAAAGAAGGCGCGGGCGTCGTGATTCGCGGTGTTGGCGTCGCGCGCAATTCAACCGGGGCGCTGCCGATGAAGATTATGGCGAAGCAATAGAAAGGAAAGGTGCCGGCGATGATCAAGAGCATCAGCAAGCGCAAGCTCTGATTCCGACTGCTCTGACCTTGTATAACGTCGATCGTTCTCATGGGTGGACTGGCTGCGCTGCTCGCTTGAAGAAACGCCGCGTATTTTCGCCGCGAGCGTCACGCTTATTCTAGCTTATGCGCGGAATCTCGCGCCGCGGGCTTAAACAGATCGCGCAGTTGATACAGCGCGCCATCGACAAAACCGCGCTTGCGATAATACTCGCGTGTGCCAATCGCCGAGATGACAGCCAGCCGCCGATAGCCGCGTTCGAAGGCTATCTCCGCCGCTCGTTCAATCAGACGGCTGCCCAGCCCGGCGTGCTGCGCCCGCCCCTCATGCGCCGAACCGATCCCCAGCGCCAAGCCATAAACATGCACTTCGCGGATCACGGCACAGCCCTGCAACTCAGCGAGCAGCGTTTCATCAGCCGGGTCCGGCAGGGACAATCTCAGGAAGCCGGCGATATCGCGCTCGTCTGTGATGAATTGCAAGAAGAATTCTTCGCCGATGCCCGACCGGTAGCTGAGGCTTTCCAGGCGCAGGTCCTCGCTCGTCACCTGTTTCAGCCGGATTTCCCGGGCGCGAATGTCGGCGCATTGCTCCCCGCGCCGTTCCATTTCCCGCTCGACCAATTGGCGGAAGTTGGTCACTTTGTTGCCATCGACGATGTCCGTGCCCGGTATGTCCCGGATGACCCGCGTCAGGCGACAATACTCCGGCGTGCGCTTGAAGCAAGCCACCAGCAACTCAAGCAACTCGTCGTGGCTGTAGGGGCGCCACTCACCGGCTTGATACTGCCCCATGAGCTCGGCGCTTTCGATCAAGGAGCAGGGATAAATCTTAAGTTCGTCCGGGCGGAAATCCGGATCGTCGAATAGTTTTTCATAATCAGCCAGATCGGCTTTTGGCGACGAGCCATAGAGATTGGGCATCCAATGGGCGTGAATTTTGAAGCCGGTCCTGCGCAGCAGCCGCACTGCCCGCCGCGTCGCCGCCACGTCATGTCCGCGTTTGTTCAGCGCCAACACGCGGTCATTCAAGCTCTGAAAGCCGATCTGCACTTTGGTGCCGCCCAGGCGCCGCACACGGATGACTTCTTCTTCGCTGATATGGTCGGGACGCGTTTCGATGACCAAGCCGACCGAGCGACAAGCAGCATTCTCATTCTCGCGCTGCGCAGCTTCCAGCTCAGCCCAGGTCGCGTATTCGTCGACGATGTTCCGTTCGCGGTTGCCGGCGGCGATGTCCTCAGCCAGCCCGCGCGAGCGATGCATCTCGGCGGCGTAGATGCTTTGCACGGTCTGATTGTAGGAGGCGGCCATGGCAGCGCCCTGAATCGTCACGTTGCTGACCGGCTGGCCGGTGAATTGCGACCTGGCGCGCAAAGCCGCTATGACTTCGTCGCGGCGATCAATGCCTTTGCCAAAATCGTGCAAGGCGTCAAAGATGCGCTTGATGAACCAGATCTGATAGGTCTCCGGATAAAAGGACCAGGTGCCGCCCAGGATGATAATTTCGATTTTATCGGTCGAATGCCCCAGATTGTGGTAGGTTTGCAAGCGCATCCAGGTCTGCAAATAAGGGTCGAAGGCGTTTTTCTCGGCGCGTTGCGCGCCCGGTTCATCGGCCAGATAGCTCTTCGGCATGCGCACATCATTCGGGCAGAAGATGCAAGTACCCGGGCAGGGGAAAGGTTTGGTCAACAGGGTCAGCGGGGTCACGCCGGACATAGTGCGGACGGGCTTGCGGCGCAGTTTATAAAGCAGGGTTTCGTCATAGTCCGGCAGCCCGTCTTGGCCAGCGAAGACGCGCCAGGCATCGACGAGATTGGCGAGACTGTAGAAGCCTGCGCCGGCCGGCTTGGGATAGCGCCGCATCAACTGCTGATGCTCGCGAGAGCTGAGGCGCCCCGGCGCGCTCAAGATAACTTTGAGCAGGGGGATTACCCGCTCGCGGTGCGCCTCGGCATCAAAGTCGTACTTGCGGTCCTTAAGCATGTGGCGTCCTTGCGGTGGTCGCTACCATCTATTCTAGCGGGGAAAGCGCGAAAGTTGAACGGGGGGCGTTTAGGCTATTTCGCCGGTTGGCTTTTACGCTACACTTAGCATGGCTTACCGTGGAAGATTATCCGAGTTTATGACTCACTTGCTGCCGCCCTTCACACGCGCCTTGTTACGCCGCCCAGCCGCGAATTTCGCCCATGGCATTACCGCCGCGGCTCATCTGGGCGCGCCGGATTTCGACCGGGCGATCCGCCAATACGAGAGCTATGTGAAGGCGCTGGAAGACTGTGGTCTGTCGGTAACTGCCTTGGGAGCCGATGAACACTTTCCTGATGGGCACTTCGTGGAAGATCCTTTTGTCATATTTCGCGATCTCGCTTTTCACTGCCGCTCCGGCGCGTCCGCTCGTCAAGGCGAAGGCGAATCGCTAAAGCCGCATCTGTCAGATCTTCGTCTCGTCGAGGCGCCAGCAGAGGCTCGCATCGATGGCGGCGATGTGCTCTTCTGCGCCGACCGCGTCCTGGTTGGCCTCTCGAGGCGGACGAATCTCGCCGGGTATGCGGCGCTGCGCTCCGCCCTGCGATCGGTCCAGACGAACATCAAGGTGGAGGCGGTTCATTTCAGCGGGGTCCTGCATCTCAAGAGCGGCTTGACCGAACTGGCACCGAGCCTGCTGATTCGCGGTCCCGCGCTGAAAACGGATCACGATCTGTCCTGGGCGCGCGTCATCACGCTGCCGCCGGAAGAGGGCTACGCCGCCGATGTCATGCCGGTGAACGGCACGGTATTCGTCGCCGCTCATTGCCCGGTCGCCTTCAAAGCCGCGAGCAAATACTGTGACCAGGTCATCGCCCTGGACATGAGCGAATTTGTCAAAATGGATGGTGGTTTGACATGCCTGTCTTTGCGCTACTGAATCGCCGCCTCGGCATGACGATGGTTCTGCTTTGGCTGATCGTTGGCGGGGGAATCGGCAGTCAGGCGCAGGTATCAAGCTTGCCAGATTGCACTAGCCGCCCGACAGCTGTTTCGGAGGAATTATATGTTGACAATATCCGCTGGTGCGTAGAAAACATCGTGCATGATCCAGGGCTTGAGCCGCTTTCCTTCACGGCACTGGAGGCGGCGCCCGATGGCAGGCTCTTCGCGACGCGGCCGCTCAGCGGCAAAGTCATGGTCATCCGTGATACGGATGGCGACGCCCTGCCCGATGCCGTGGAGAGTTTCGCCGAGGGTTTGCACTTGCCCAATGGCCTGGCATATCGCGACGGTTATCTCTTTGTTGCTGGCGGCTCTAAGATCTACCGGATTTCCGAGACCGGCGAAGTCGCGACGCTGGTTGATGACCTGCCAGCTGGCACGGGATTCGGAGCGGGCGGCATCGCCATCGGCGCTGATGACCGATTCTACCTGGCACTGGGCGCGCCTTGCAACTTATGCGAGTTTGATGATCCGGACCGCGGCGCCATCCTGAGCATGAATCTTGATGGGGGCGATCGGCAGGTAGTTGCCACCGGCTTCCGCAATCCGGCGGATCTCGCCTTTTTCCGCGGTCAGCTCTGGACGCTTGACAGCGCGCCCCGCCAGAGCCAAGTCAATGCGCTGGACGAGTTGAATCAAGTGCAATCAGGCGGCTGGTACGGCTTCCCTTACTGCCTCGGTCGCGATACAGTCGGCATCGCCTCGGCGGCGCAGAGCTGCCAGGAGAGCGTCCCGCCCGTCATGCAATTTGGCAGCGGCGCTAATCCGAGCAGTCTGGCAGCCTACTCGCAGGACGTCCTGCCCGGCACAAAAGACACTTTGATCGTCGTCCTGCGCGGCGACCCGAGCCAAGTTGATATCGTCGGCTACAAGGTGATCATGATCAGTTTTGACGAAAGTGATCAGCCGCTCGGCGCTACGGTCTTGATTCCGTTCCGTTTGCAATTTGGCTTGCAGGCTTACCTGCCCTATTTCGGAGAGGGGCTTTACTGGGAGAAGTTCATTCACCTGAGCGAGCAGGGCTTCGGCATCTATCCGCAGCAGCCGCTGGCGGTCGCCGTCAGCCCGCAAGGTTGGATCTATATAAGCGTCACCGGCGGTCGGATCATCGCCTTGCGTCCCAGATACGATCAGACCGATTACGAGAGCTTCTATCCGCTGTGGACGCCGATGCATCCGAACTTTGATCCGTCCGCGTTTCCCCAAACAGACGCGCAATAGCAGCGCTTGCCGGTCGGCAATTGAAGCCTAGTCTTGAGGACGTAGGACTTCACTTGAGCCGAAGCGGATTTAGGCTTGGGCTATAATGACCCTAGAGGAACGAGTTGCGGAAGCGACCACGATGCCCAAGCAAGTTCGCCTCTTCCTGCTTGCCGCTTTGATCAGCCTGCTCACGAGCGGGGCGGTCTTTGCGCGCGCCATGCATCGGGGCGAAAATTGCAGCGTCCCCGCGGATACAGTGATCCAAGGCAGCTTGTTCGTCTTCTGCCAGAACCTTGATATTGCGGGCAAAGTCGAAGGCAATCTCATCGGCATCGGTTTGCGCGCGACCATCACCGGCGAGATCGGCCGGAATGTCTACCTCGCTGGCTTGGAGCTGGACTTGACGGGTACCGTTCACGGCGATCTGCACTACTTGGGCTTGATGCTGGAATTGGCAAGCGCCGAGGCAGCCCCGCGTCCCCCCGTTCTGGGCCAGTTGACCTTCGCCGCGCTTTCTTTCAAGCTCGACGCGGATGCCCAAGTCTTCGGTGCGATCACCGGCTTCGGCTATCAGGCGCTTCTCGATGGCGAAGTCCGCGGCGAGGTCAATTATTGGGGCTCGGCTTTCCTGCTCGATAATGTGCTTCAGGGCGATGTTTACACCACGGTCGGCAACCCCGAAGCCGATGTCAGCGATGTGGAGACCTTGCTGCTGCCGCTGGGCATAGAATTTGCGCCCGCCGCGCCGGGCCTCACTATTACCAGCAATGGCCGCATCAGCGGAAACCTGGAATATATCGGACCGGCCGAAGCCGCGATTGACGGAAGCATCGCTGGCGAGGTTACGTATTATTCAACCGTGCCTGTATTCATTCCCGAGTTGCCGCAACGGGGTTTGGCGACCCTGTTTTATGATCATTTTGTACGCGAACTCACCGTGCTGCTCACGGTCGGCATTCTCGGCATTGCGCTGGCTGGCAGGCGCTTCCGCTACCCGCTTACTCAGCTGCGGCGGCGCCCGGCGCACAGTTTTGTCATCGGCATGCTCCTTTTCATCATCTCCTTTCCAATAGCGCTGATTCTTCTGCTCGCCACGCTGTTCATCGTCTTGCTGCTGCTGGTCCTGAATCTGGACGGCGTCGCGCTGCCGGTCGCTACTTTTTTGGGGCTTGTTAATGTATGCCTGATCGGAGGTTTCTATTTCTGCGCCATTTTCATTGCGCGAGCGGTCTTCGGGCTGGGCTTGGGACGGATGGTCCTTCAAATCGCCGCGGACCGAGCCAGCGCCCGACGCCGGCCTCGCTTGAGCGTCATTATCGGCGTCGCCTTGCTGGCGCTGCTTACATCTCTGCCGGTCTTGGGTTTCCTGTTCAATGCCAGCGCTCTGTTCCTGGGTTTGGGCGCTATCGCCAGCACCACAATGGGCTGGCTGCGCGCCATGCGCAGCGGTCGCTTCGGCACAATCTCAGGATTCGAGCAAGATCAACTGTCGCGGCAAGATCAGCCTCAAACCCTTCCCGGCGAGCCGATCCCACAAGCAGGCGGCCGAGCGCTCCTGCCGGCTAACGCGGGTTTCGATGATCTGCCCGATGGCTTCGATCCGGATTTCTTCTTTTCCGATGACTAAGTCCGGATAGGCTTCCCGGCGGGAATACCGCTTGCGCGCTGGAAGATGAAATCTCCCGCGCGGCCTTGAGACGACGCAATGGATTGCCAGAGCGCCGCGCAGTTGGTATATTCCGCCGTATTCGACCAGCGCCACAAAAGAGATAGGACCAAATGACCGCCCTGGACATCATCGCCAAAAACAAGATCGTCGCCATCGTCCGCCTGGACGACCTCTCGACCGCCAAAAGCATTACCGACGCCCTGACTGCGGGCGGCATTCGCGCCATCGAATTCACCTTGACCAACGAGGCAGCCGTCCCGACTATCGCTGAGATCGCACAGTTGGTTGATGATTCGGTCGCGATCGGCGCCGGCTCGGTTATCAACGCGGAACAGGTGCGAGCGGTGGCGGAGGCGGGCGCGCAGTTTGTCGTGTCGCCCGTCTGCAAACGCGAAGTGATCGATGCCTGCCGGGCGCTCGACTTGCCGACCATGCCAGGCGCCCTCACGCCGAGCGAGATTCAGCAAGCCTGGGAATGGGGGGCGGATGTGGTCAAGGTTTTCCCCGCCAATCACCTGGGGCGGCGCTACATCAAAGATGTGCTGGCGCCCTTGCCCCATCTGCGCTTGATGCCGACCGGCGGCGTCAATGTGGACAACCTGCGCGAATTGCTCGAATACGGCGCGTTTGCCTTGGGCGTCGGCTCAGCGCTTATCAACAATGCCGCCATCGCCGACCATGATTGGAAGCGATTGGAGGCTGAAGCCCGGCGCTACGTTCATCAATTGCCCTGAGCTTCCAATTCTTCCAGCAGCTTCAATAGCCTGTTGCAGGTATTCCAGTTACGCGCGGTCGAGACGACATTGAGAGCGCGCTCAATGCGCTTATTATCCAGCTTTGAGCGGGCGGCGCCATCGGTGTAAAAGATGTAGAGCGCGTCTTCAGCGGCATGAATCGCTTCGCGCCCCGGATTATTCTCGCGCAATGCCTCAACGGCGACCGGGGCAGGCGGAGCGGAGAGGAAGGCAATCATGGCGTGGTTGCCGCGCTCGAGTTGGGCCGCGGTGAAGGGATGGCGGGCAAGAGCGGCTTTGAAATCTTCCGCCCCGCGTAGCAGCACCCCCGCCTCAAAACCGAAGCGCTCATGAATAGCCGCCTCAAGCCGCTTCTGGAGCCGCGCGAGATCGGTCTCGTCTGTAGCGAAGACGGCATTGCCGCTCTGCAAGACGGTGCGGACCGGGCGCAAGCCCAGGGAAGTGAATAGCTCGCGCAGGTCGGCCATCTTGATTTTCTTGTGACCGCCGACGTTGATGCCACGAATCAAGGCGATGACAATTGGCATGGTGGCGCTCCTCACAATGCTGAGCCAAGGGCAATAGTATAGCAGACGCCGGGATCAAATGCTGCGAGATTCACCACTGCGATTCCGCGCTTTGCCCGCGCCTCGCTTTTCGCTAGACTGATATCGAAAGGCTCAACTGATAGAGGCCTTGATGCTAGACGATATTCGATCGGCATTTTCTTTCTTGACTATCCTGCCGCTTGGCGCGCCGGCCGGCCGCAAGCCGGGCTGGTCCGTCGCCTGGTTTCCGCTGGTCGGCTTGTTCATCGGCGCCGCTTTGGTCGCTATTGCGCATTTTTCGTCATTTGACCGCGATCTCAGCGCTTTTCTCATCCTGCTCGCTTGGGTCATCATCACTGGCGGGCTGCATCTGGACGGCTTCGGCGACTGCTGTGACGGCTTACTGGCGAGCGTCGCGCCGGAAGAACGCCGCCGAATCATGCGAGATCCGCGGGCGGGCATCTGGGCGGTCGTTGGCTTGAGCCTCCTGCTGCTCGGCAAATGGCTGGCGATACGAGCCGTCCCGATTGAAATGTTGATTTTGTCACCGGTGCTGGGGCGTTGGGCGATGGTCTGGGCGGCATACTATTTTCCTTATGTGGGCGGTGAGGGACTGGGCGCGCGCTTCCGCCAGGGATTAGGCACATGGCAAGTCCTCATCGCTTGCGGCACTGTGACCCTGCTGGTCACGACCGTAGAAATCGTCGCCCTCTGGCTATGCGTCTACTGCTTCACGATGTTGTTTGGGCATTGGGCGGCGAGACGGCTCGGCGGCGGCATCAGCGGCGATATCTATGGCGCGATATGCGAGTTGAGCGAATTGCTCTGCCTGCTGGCGCTGGCTGTGATTCATGGCTAGGCGGCTGATATTTCTGCTCGGCGGCGCGCGCAGCGGCAAGAGTCGCTATGCCGAAAATTGGGCGCGGAGCCATGCCGAGCGCGTGCTCTTCGTCGCCACAGCCGAGGGGCATGACGCGGATATGCGGGGGCGCATCGCCGAGCATCAAAAGGGGCGCCCGAAGCATTGGCATACGCTCGAAGCGCCACACGATACCGCCGAGCAGATCGCCGCATGCGGCTATGAGCACGATGCGCTGCTGCTCGATTGCCTGACGCTTCTGACGAGCAATATCCTGCTCAGACTGCCGGAGAGCGTGACTCAAACCGAGGCGAATGCTGCTGTCCTGCGAGAAGTCGAATGCCTGCTGGATGTCTACGCCGGTTCCGATGCGAGTTGGCTGGTGGTGAGCAACGAGGTAGGGATGGGCGTCGTGCCGCCGACGCGGCTGGGGCTGCTGTATCGGGATATGCTGGGTCGGGCGAATCAGCGAATGGCGGAAGCGGCGGATGAGCTGCTGCTGCTGGTGGCGGGGGTTCCGTGGCGGTTGAAGTGAGGGCTTAGATGTTAGCGAAGAAGTCGGGATTTATCGTGACCTCTTCGATTACGACTTCTTTCGTCTCTACGCCCAAAGATAGTTCCTTTAGTGTATCAACTAGCTGCTCCCCATCAACGAGATCTATTTCGGGCGCGCCGTCTCGCGTGGCTTCTTGCTTCGCGGCGGGGGTGAAAGCGCCAGTGGTGACTATCAGCCCCTTATCAGTACGGCCCATCATTGCGCCGCGGAAATCCCTTACTGTGCTTGCGCTGACTGATCCTTGCCACCGTTTGCATTGAAACAGCACCTTGAACGATAAGAATCCGCCGATTCGCATGACGCCGATTCCATCAATGCCGCCATCGCCGCTGCGTCCGGTAACCTCGACCTGAGTAAAGCCGCTTTCTCGCAGAATCCGCTGGAACAGTCGCTCGAACGCAGATGGATCTATTTCCGAAAGTACGGTATAAAGCTGTTCTCGCCAGGACTCGTCGCCAGCAGATTCATCGATTTCGATCAAGTTTTCTGCGTCGTATGTCAAAAGGGCTGACTTCTTTTTGGATTCTTTTTCTTGCTTTATTTGCTCACTGACGACGCGATCAACTTCCTTGCGATCAACTTCGGTTATGCCACGCCCCTCGACCGTGAGCGACCAAACGCCCTTGCGAGAGTTTTCAAGCAAGCCATAGCGTTTTAGCCAAGTGCGAACCCAACCAAGACGATATTTGATATCAGTCGGACTATTCGGCCGGGGTCCATGCGGCAAGGCAATCTCTTCCTCGGTGAGCCGCAGGCTGGTTACAACTTCATCGTGAATCTCGTGAATTGTCGCGGAGCCACCCAGCTTGTGGAGTGCCTGCAACGTACCATCATACAATTGCTGATATGAAACTTTGTTGATGGATCGGTCACTATCCACGCTACACTCCCCCAAACCAATCCCGCTCAATAATCACCCTCTCGACAACCACCTGCTCCGTCCGCACGCCCAGCGACAGCTCCTTCAACTTCCCGACCAACTCCTCGCCATCGATCAGCCGGATCTCCGGAGCGCGCTCATTGGCCGCTTTCAAGACCGCCTCCTGCGTGAATCTTCCCGTCGTGATCAGCAAGCCCTTGTCCGCCCGGCCGACCATCACGCCGCGCCGAAAATCATCGACCTGCGCCGAACTGATTCGCCCGCCGCCGCGGATGCAGCGGAAGGAGACGCGAAAGGACAAGAAGCCGCCGCCGCCAAAAACGCCCATGCCCTCGATCGTGTCCTTGGCGTGGCTGACATCGATATCGCTGACGCCGTCCTTGCCCAGCACCCGCAGGATCAGGCGTTCAAAAGCCTCGGTCGGCATCTGCTCCAATACATCCGTCAGTTCATCGCGCCAGCGCAGGATGCTTTCGAGCAATTCTTGCGGGTCGACTGGCGCAGTCATGATATCTTGCTGTGCTTCTTCCGTCGCTTCGATAATCTCCATTTGCTGTCCGTCCTGGTCGTTCATCACAATTTTCCTCATTTCCTATGTACTATCATGTTTCATTCGCGGGCGAGGCTGGTCACCAGCAGGTCGAGCGCCAAGCGCGGCTGAATCCGGCCGGTCTTGATATCCTGGTCATAGCGCTGCAAGCGTTTGAGTATCGCATCTAATTGCTCCGCTTGGAAGCGCCGCGCCTGCGCCGCCAGTTTCCCGGCTGTGTATCGGTGCGCGCCGACCGCTTCCGCAATAGCCTGAGCTTGCGCTGCGCCGCCCTGATCCAGGTGATCGCGGGTCATCAGCAGCAAACGGAATTGCCGCACGATCAACCCAAACAGACCAAAACCGGGGTCGCGCGGATTATCATGCAAGGACTGCTGAATGAGTTCTAGCGCTCGTTTGCCATCGCCATTTGCCAGGGCGTCGACCATCTCGAAGACATTCGCCTCGGGCACATAAGGCGTCAGAGCCGCGACATCTTGCTCGCTGATGGGCGCCTCGCCATTGACATAGGTCGCCAGCTTAAACAGTTCGTTGTCGGCGCGCAGCAGATCGCCATTGACGACATCGGCGATCGCGTTGGCAGCGCGTGACGTAATCTCGGCGTCGTATTCGTCTGCCGCCCGCTGCATGATCCAGCGCGTCAGATTCGGCGGTTTCTTGAACTCGCCGATGTAGCCGTTTGGCAGCGTCCGCGCCGCCTTGAGCACGCGGTTGCCAGCGGGCAGCGTATCATCTTCCACCAGCACGAGCCGGGCATAAGCTGGCAGCCCGGGCAATTCCTCGATCAGGCGATCGGCCGCCAGCTTGCCCGCTTGCCCGGCGCCTTTGCGCGTGATGTGGCGGATCAAACCGCGGACGATGACCAGGCGTTTGTCCGCCAAAAAGGGCAGGGACTTGGCGGCCGCCAGCACTTCGGGAACGGGCGTCGCCGCGCCGTCAAATTCCGAGCGGTTAAGATCGCCATCTTCGCCCATCGAGCGCCGCATCCGCGCCAATGCCTCGCCGCGCCGGATGAGATCATCGCCGTGGAAAATGTAGAATTGCGGCGTCGTGCCCATACCATACTAGCCTTGCGTCGTAATGATGCGGTGCATTGTCAGTTGCTGGTCCTTGAGCGGCAGGTTGACCGTCTCGCGGGTGACGCTGACCAGCTCCATATCGCCGAGATCGCCCTCGGTCGTGAAATGCCGCTGCAAGCTTAGACCCAGGGGCTTGGACAGCAGAATCCCCGCCATCATAAATATCATCACAGTCGGGAAGCGCTCCCAGGCGCTGCGCCACCGGCGGCCGGCAAAACCGAAAAAAGCCAGCGCCGTGGTCAGGAATCCGGCAGTCACCAGGTTGGTGCCGCAATTGGGATGCAGCGCAAGTTTGTGTTCGCCCGCCTTCATGCGCTGCAGCGCCTCCCGCACGGCGCTCTCGACTTGCTCCGTCGGCGCCTCGCCCAAGAGGACAAATCCGGTTTCGCTGCTGCGCCCGGAAAGCTGGTAGCGCTGCCGATTCAGGATATGGATCGTGGCATGTTCCAGGCCGTGGTTACGCCGGATCCGGAGGATTATGGGATGGCGCAAGACAGGCGCGGCATATTCGGCCGCCTGCTCAAGTGGCGACATAAGCTTGTCCTTTCATCGAAAAAGAGCGTCTCATAACTTAGCACAAGCTCCCGTTCCTTGCGAGCATGATATGTTAATCAGATAGCGCCCAAGCCTGTGCTATAATGCCGGCATGAGCATTGAGCCCAAAGCGCCCCATCCCCTCAAAAGACTGCGCAGCCATTTGACCACCGGTCCCCGCGCCATTGCCCTGCGCTGGGTCGATGTCGCGCACCGGCGCGTGCTTGGCTCGCCGATCCGGGAGTTGAGCGAAGTCGGTCCTAGTCTCATGCTGGGGGGGCAACATTATTACAAGAAGGGCTATCAGCGCCTGCTTGATTATGGCATCACCGCCATCGTCAACATGCGGAAAGAACACAGCGACCTCGAAAAAGGCATCGCTGGCGAACGTCACCTGCAATTGGCGACGACCGATAACACCCCGCCCGGCCTTGATGACTTGATGCGCGGCGTCGATTTTATCAACGCGGAGATCGCAGGCGGCGGCAAAGTCTACATCCATTGCGCCGTCGGTTGTGGACGCGCCCCGACCATGACCGCTGCCTACCTGATCGCCACTGGCGACTCGCCAGAGCAGGCTCTCAAGCGCATCAGGAAGGTCCGCCCATTCATCAACCTGACCAATAAGCAGAAGCGCGTCCTGGATGAATTCGCGGCCGCCTGGGCGAATCGCCCCGACGCAGACCCATGCCCAAGCTGATCATCACCGCCGACGACTGCGGCCTAACCGAGGGCATCAACCAGACCGTCTACGACTTGCACCAGCAGGGTTATATCAGCGCCGCCAGCGTCATGACCAACTTCCCGGCGCACTGTCATGCGCTGGAGCTGTATCGCGGTTGCCCCGATCTTGACCTGGGCATTCATCTCTCATTGACCGATGGCCATCCGGTGACCGCGCATGGGGTCCACCATCCGCATCTGCTGAACGAGGACTTCAGCTTTCGGAGCAATCTCAGCTTGTACATACGCTCCCATTTCTTCAGCGCCGGGACGGTCAACTGGATTCGACAAGAGCTCAATGCGCAGTTGCGCCGCTTTACCGATTTGGGCATTCAGCCGCGGCATATTTCCACGCATCACCACTTCCACGCCATACCGCTGCTCCGTCGCATCGTGCATGAGCTGGCTGAGCGATACGCCGTCGACTGGGTGCGCAGTCACGATTTTCGCGCCTCGGTCTCAGCGCACAATTTTCTCCTGCGCCGACAAAGAGAACTCCGACATGCCAAATTCACGATGCCGGATTACGTCAGCGCGATTCAAGCCTGCATGTCGCTTTCGGTTGAGGACTATTGCGCGCGCATCGCCCGTTTGACGGGCGCAGTAGAAATCATCGCCCATCCCTCGCCAGCGCAGGACGCGGACTTCCCATCCGACATGCACTATGGGACCCGGCAACGCTACGCCGAGACGCAATATCTCATCCGCGTTATTGACCGCCTGCGCGAGCTAGGCATCGCCACTTGAGCAGGTCCTCGCCTTAGCCTACAATGGCAGGCGCTCCCGACCGGACGCGGTTATGGATTGCCAGCGAGAACAGATTCTGATGATCAGCGAAAAGACGCTAGCCACGCTGGAATTGCACAAGATCTTGCAAGACCTTTCGGGCTACACCACTTTCGGCGCCGGCGAAGAATTTGCCATCGAGCTTTATCCATCGACCGAACTGGAAGAGGTACAGCTCTGGCAGCGGGAAACCGCCGAAGCCGTCGCCCTGCTGGAAGAGCGCTCCAATATCACACTGCGCGGCGCCCGCGATGTGCGCGACCCGGTCGTCAAATCATTGCGGGGCGTCATCGTCGAGCCGAGCATCCTGCTGGATATCCGCTATACGCTCCGCCGCGGCACTACGCTCAAGCGCACGCTGGGGCGCATGCAAGCCTCATTCCCGCTCCTGGCCGAGCTGGCGAAAGAAATCGAAGATTGCCTCGAACTGCAAAACTCCATCGAGAAGGCGGTCGATGACAACGCCGAGATCAAAGACAGCGCCAGCGCCCGCCTGGCGATCATCCGGCGGGATCTTAAAGTCGCTTTCGAGCGCCTGCAAAACAAGCTGAATCGCATCGTCACCAACAAAGCCAATCAAGACAAGCTGCAAGAAGCCATCGTCACCATGCGCCGGGACCGTTACGTCATCCCGCTCAAAGCCGAGCATAAAGGCAAGATCAAAGGCATCATGCATGATTCCTCCGCTTCGGGCGCCACTATCTTCATCGAGCCGCTGGAGACGGTCGAGCTCAATAACAAGTGGCGTGAACTGCAAATCGAAGAAGAAAAAGAAATCCGCCGCATCCTCGCCGACCTCACCGAAGAAGTCGCCGGGGAATGCGAGCGCATCGTCCGCACGGTGCAGCTGCTCGGCTATCTCGATCTCACTTTTGCCAAAGCGCGCTACGCCCTGGATCATGACTGCATTCAACCCAAGCTGGTCGCCATCCAGCCGAATCCGCCGCATCCCGGCACAGCCATAAACCTGCGAGCGGCGCGCCATCCCCTGCTCAAAGAAGACGTCGTGCCACTCGATCTTCACTTTGATGAGGACTGCTGGGTCCTGGTGGTGACGGGTCCCAACACCGGCGGGAAGACCGTCGCCCTGAAAACCGTCGGTTTGATGATCCTGATGGCGCAATGCGGCTTGCATATACCGGCTGACGGCGCCGAGCTTTCGGTGTTTCAAGGTCTCTTCGCCGATATCGGCGACGAACAGAGCATCGAGCAATCGCTGTCAACCTTCTCCTCGCACATGACGAACATCATAGACATCCTCGCCCAAGCCGACAGCCGCTCGCTGGTGATCCTCGATGAAGTCGGCGCCGGCACTGACCCGACCGAAGGCTCGGCATTGGCTCGCGCTCTGCTCAACAATTTCAAGAACCGCGGCGTCACGACCATGGTCACTACTCATCATCCCGAACTGAAAGTTTATGGCGTGGAGACAAGCGGCGTACGGAATGCCAGTGTCGAATTTGACCTGGAAACGCTGCGGCCCACCTACCGTCTGATCGTCGGCTTGCCGGGCCGTTCCAATGCCCTGGCCATCGCCGAGCGGCTCGGGCTTGGCCAAGCGATCGTGGCCGATGCCCGGAGCCTGGTCGCCACCGAAGATTTGGCCGCCGATGACCTGCTGGATGAAATACAGCGCACCCGCGCCGAAACCCGTGTGCAGCAGGAAGAAGTCGTCTTCCTGCGCGAGCAACTGACAGCGCAGCGGGACGACCTGCAAGCCCGCCTGGATAATATCGAAGATGAACGCCGCGATGTCATCCGCGCGGCCCGCCGCCACGCCGAAGAAGACCTAGCCGATTTCAACAAGCAATTGCGCAAGATGCGCAACGAATTGCGCTCAGCGGGCATGCCGGCCGAGACACTCAACGCGCTCAAAGCCGCCGCCGACAAAATGGCGAGTTGGACCAAAGCTCCGCTTGATGACGCCGAAGAGGTTCAGCAGTTGGACGATGTCGACTGGTTGCCGCGGGTCGGCGATACCGTCTTCCTCGATACGCTGAATGCCGAGGGCGTCATCGTCGAGCTGGATGGAAAAGCCGCGCAGGTGCAGGTCGGCTCGCTGCGCGTCCGCGCCAAGTACAGCGATATGCGCCGCCGCAACCGCAGCGAAAGGCGAGCCGCCGAACGGGGGCATGTCCGCCAATACGAGCCGGCCGATATCCCGCCGCCACAAGCGAAATCGCCCGGCATGGAACTGGATATCCGGGGCCAGCGGGTCGAAGAAGCCTTGGAAATCCTAGACGGTTACATCAACGCCGCATACAATGCGGGCCTGCCTTTCGGCAAAATCGTGCATGGCAAAGGCACCGGTCGCCTGCGGCAAGCCGTGCGCATGTATCTCAAGGATCACGCCTTGGTGAGCAAGGTCACGCAGGGCTTGCAGAACGAAGGCGGCGCTGGCGTCACCGTCATCCACATGGTGCCGATAACCTAAGATTTCACTATCGAGAAGGAATGTAGGGGCGACCTATCAGTTCGCCCGTGACACGCCAACACCATGACCGAAGACCGCCAGCAAATGTTCCGCCAGCGTTATGCCGATGGCGACATGCCTTGGGATAGCGGGATCACGCCGCCCGAGATCTTCGACATTCTCGGCGAGTTGCCACCCGGCAAAGCCCTCGATCTCGGCTGCGGCACGGGCACCGTCATTCGCGATCTGTTGCGTCAGGGCTGGCAGGCCGACGGCATCGATTTCGTGCCGAGAGCCATCGAATTGGCGAGGACCAAGCTGGCGAACTTCCCGCCGGACTCGCATCGCTTCTTCTGCGCCGATGTCACCCGGCTCGCTGCACTGCCCGAATTGCGAGGTCCCTACGATCTCATCATCGACATCGGCTGCGGCCACAGCATCGACAAGGCGCTGAACGAAGCCTACGCCGCTGGCATCAGCGCAAGCCTCAGGCGGGGCGGCTGCTTCATGCTCTACGCCAGCCATCCCCGTCCGGAATCTACTGTGGGCTGGACGCCGCTGCAGGTCGCGCGGCTCTTCAAGGGCAAGCTCGAACTCTTCTGGGAGCAGCGCAGCTACGATAGCGCGCTTGGCGTACCGTCGAGTTGGTATCGGCTGCATAAGCCGCCAGAAGCGGTAAAAAGCGACTGACTCATTGGGACAGTTGGAATCAACCAGCTTCCTGAATAGCGGTCGCACGGACAATCCAACTCATGTCCGTTTCTTCCCCGCGCCAACGCATCCATTTCCGCGATTCCCCTTATAATGAAACGCAAACTCGCCCAAGCTATACAGGTCATCGTGCGCCGACTGGTCATTCTCTGCTTATTCTGCATCGTCATTTTCAGCGGCTGCCGCCAGGCTGCGGCACTATCTGAAGAGGCGGCTCGCGCTATCCCGACTGCCGCGCCAAAACAACAGGCGGCCGCCGATCTTGAAGCGGCCGGCGCGGTGGCGAGCAGCTTTCTGGATGCCTGGCAGCGGGGCGACTTCGCGGCAATGCACCATCTGCTCACCTTCCGCAACCGCGAACTTACCTCTTTCGACGAGTTCCGCAGGCTTTACCAGAACGCCCAAAACACGATGTCCCTCGAGAGCCTCGAATACCGCCCGCAGACGCTGACCGGCGAGGGCCGCGTACTCAATTTCCAATATACAATGGCATTCAAGTCCCGCATCCTGGGCAAATTCAGCGATCCGAACCGTTTGCTGCGTCTGGTCATCGATCCCCAAGCCGATGCCTGGCGTATCGCTTGGTCGCGGTCCGATATCTTCGCCGAAATGGGTCAAGGCGCCCGCCTCGTCTTCGAAGAACAAGTGCCCAGCCGCGCCAATATCTATGACCGCTATGGCAAGGTGCTGGGGGATCAAAATGGACGGGTCGTGCGGGTGTTGGTGGACAACCGGCATATACCCGAGCGGGAAATCTGCTTTCACAGCTTGTCCGAGGCGAGCGGCAAATCGGTCGAATTCTTCCGCGATCTTTTCGATGTGCGCTCCGGCACGGACTGGATCGTCGATGCCGGCATCCTCGAAGCGACTGACTACATCGAAACTGGCGATCGCCTCCAGGCGGATTGCGCCGCGGAATTCCGCCAACAGTCCACCCGCCGCTACTCTGACGGAACGCTGCTGCCACATGTGCTGGGTAATGTAGGGTATCCCGATGCCGAACAGGTCCCAGCCCTCGAAGCCATCGGCTTCAACGCGGAGACCATCATCGGCAAAGCTGGTATTGAAGCCAGCATGAACCGCACTCTGGCTGGCCAACCTGGCGGACGGCTCTCCCTGATTGGCCCGGACGGACGTCGGATCCGCATCTTGAGCGAAGTCCGCTCTCGCATACCAGAAAGCCTCTGGCTGACCATTGATGCCGACCTGCAAGCCGCGACGCTCCGCCTGCTGCAAGGAGCCTATGAAGACGGCGCTTGGGCGGAAGACTCGCCAGGGGCGGCCATCGTCATCATGGATGTCCGCAACGGGGAAATCCTGGCGCTGCTCAGCCACCCGACATTCGACGCCAATATCCTCAATCCCTTCCCCTCCATGGGGCGCGCAGCCGCCACCGAAAGCTTAGACGCGCTGGCCGAAGATGAACGTTTGCCCATGCTCAACCGCACTACCCAAGGCGCCTATCCAACCGGCTCGGTCATGAAAGGGCTGACCTCAATTGCCGCCCTGGAAAGCGGCGTCTACGATGAAGACAGCCGCTATCACTGCACCGGCAGTTGGGCTTATGGCGCCGATATCCGCTATGATTGGCTGCGGAGCGGGCATGGCATTATGTCCGTTCAGACCGGCATCACCAATAGCTGCAATCCTTTCTTCTACGAAGCTGGCTTTCGCCTCAATGCCAAAGACCCCTGGCTCCTGCCGGCCTATGCGCTGAAACTGGGTTTGGGGCAAAGTTCCGGACTAAATCAGATTCCTGAAGTCGCTGGCAACATCCCCACTCCTGATAACATCGAGCAATTCACAGGCCTGCCCTGGTCTTATGCCCACGCTGTGAATCTGTCTATCGGTCAGGGCGAGGTCCTGGCGACGCCTTTGCAGATGCTGCGCCTCTACGCCACTATCGCCAACGGAGGCTATCTCTTGCGCCCGCATCTCGTGCGCGAGCGGGGCATACTCGATCAGCGAAGTCGGGTGGCCGAACGCGATGTCATGCTCGATACCGGATTAGATCCCGCCAACCTCGCTATCATCCGCCGGGGCTTGTGCGATGTCACGAGCGGCTACACCGGCACCGCCGCGCATCAATTCTATAATTCGCCGCTGCTCGATGTGGGCGTCTGCGGCAAGACCGGCACGGCGCAGGTACCCGGCGACGACAAGCGGCCGCATAGCTGGTTCATAGCCTACGCGCCGGCAAAGGAGCCGCAAATCGCAATTGTCGTTATGGTGGAAAATGCTGGCGAAGGCTCAGCGGTGGCGGCGCCGCTGACGCGAGAGATACTTGAGTATTATTATTTCGGTTCGCGGTGAGTCAACTAAAGAACACCAACCCCGCGCCGATTATCACCAACTCCGCCGCCAGGATCCGCAGGAGCAGCCGTCTCGAGCGCCGTGTGCGCCAATGCTTAAAGGCGAAATCCAGCACATAAATCAAGAAGCCGACCAGGAAAGCGCCCCCGCCCAGCAACCATAAGTTCCGCACGGTCGCGAGGGCGTATTTGCCGCGCACAGCGCTATCCATAGAGGTGACGATCGCTCGCGCGCTCAAGGTCAGCAGGAGCTCCTGCAGGGTGAAAAACGCGACCACTGCCAATAGAATCACTAGCGGAACCAGCGCGATATTGATTAGACGGTCTATTGGCCTCGGCATCGTATTGCTTTTGTCCATGCGTACAAGCGCCATACAAGCCAGCGAAATCTTGCAGTCTTAATCATACCCTATGCGCCAGATGTCTCCAACGCGCCAGCCAGCCGCAAGCGGAATTTGACCGTTTTTGAGCGCGCGCGAATGAGGCAGGACATCGGCTTGAAATGGCGACGCCTTTTCGCTAGAATTGTGACAAATTGAACAAACGCCGAGCGGCAGGCTCCCGACGGTTATGGAGGGACCGCTCAGAGCGTCGATGATATCCTTGTGAGACCAGGTTTTCGTGGCGGTAAATTGCAGGCGGTAGTCCAGTATGGAAGATAATCGTTCCAACATCCCATCGATAAGCCCGGCCGCCATTGTCGTCGCCGCCGTGTTCCTTCTCGTCAGCGTCATCGGCATCAACTGGTTTACCACCTTTGTCCCGGTGGTGCTGCCGCCGCAAGCATCGGCTGAATCCAAAAGCGTAGACGAATTGTTCTACATTCTCGTCGTCATCGGCGGCGTGGTCTTTTTCCTCATCCAAGGCATGCTGCTTATTTCGGTCATTTTCTTCCGCGCCCGCGGCGAAGATCGCAGCGATGGTCCCACCTATCATGGCAATCCCTTGCTCGAACTGGTTTGGACTATCGTTCCATCATTGGTCGTCGTCTTCCTGGCGGTGATCAGCTTCAATGTCTGGAGCCAAAACTCCGAGCCGAAAGCGGCGGTAAACATGATCAACGGAGAAGAGATCGTCATCAGAGTGACCGGCGCGCGTTATGCCTGGACGCATGTGTACGAGACGGGCAGACTTGACCCCGATGGCGATCCTATCGTCATCAATAGCGGCGACACGCTGCATACCTACATCGGCCAGAATGTCGATCTCGAATTGCGAACGCAGGACGTGATCCATTCCTATTGGGTGCCGGCCATGCGCGTCAAGCAAGACCTGCTGCCCGGCAATCCCGCGACCGGCGGACGCCTGACCGAGATCCGCTTTACCCCTATCCGCGTCGAAGGGACCCAATACCCGGCTGAGTACCCTATCGTATGCGCCGAGCTTTGCGGCGATGGTCACGGCCGGATGCGCGGCACAGTTGTCGTCCATGAAGACGAGAGCCAATTCCTCGAGCAATTCTATGAACCGGCCATCCACACTATCTTAAATCCGCCGGCTGACCCGGTCTTGCGCGGCGAAATCGTCATTCAGGAATACGTCTGTCACAGTTGCCACGTCCTCGACAGCCTGGGCTGGACCAACCCCATCGGTCCATCCCTCAACGGCATCGCCGACCGCGCCGGTGAACGCGTGCCCGGGCAATCAGCGGAAGAATACATCGTCACTTCGGTTTGGGATGCGGCCGCTTTCGTCGTGCCCGGCTATAACGAGCAGATGGCGCAATTCGGTCCCGACCAGCCCGACAACTATCAGATGGACGCCGAGCAACTTTACTCAATCGTGGCTTACCTCTGCACGCAGGGCGAGCAATCCGACTGCGACAATGAAAACAGCACAACCGCCATCCCCGAGGCGATCAAGGCTGTATTCGGTTTAGAAGTCGACATCACTTTTGGCCAAGGCGATGGCGAGGCTGAGACAAGCAAGAGCGATGGCGACGCGGGCGATGCAAATACAAATCAAGAAGACGGCTCGGCTTAAAGCGAAAGCGGGCTTGAGACGCTAGCTCGTCTAGGGAAAAAGGCGAATCCAGGAGAAGAGGCGCAAACATGGCAACAATTGCCGTCCCCCTGGGGGCAGAAGCAGAAGGTCACGAGGCGGAAGCGGTACAGCGCCCGGCACTGAGCGAATACCTGCGTTGGAGCGTCGATCACAAAATCATCGGCGTGCAATACGGCGTGGCATCCTTCCTGTTCTTCATCATTGGCGGCGCCATGGCTATGCTCATTCGGCTCGAACTGTGGACGCCAGACTTGGACTTGATGGTCTCCGGCGCGGCTTACAACAGCCTCTTCACCATTCACGGCACCATCATGATCTTCCTCTTCATCATTCCCATGTGGGCTGCTTTTGGCAACTTCGTCGTGCCGCTGCAACTCGGCGCCAAGGACATGGCTTTCCCCTGGCTCAACGCCTTTGCCTTCTGGCTGATTCCACCGGCGGCGATCGTCGTGCTGCTCGGCTATTTTGTCAACCCGGCCGAAGCCGGCTGGACGTCTTATCCGCCCCTGTCAACGCTGTTCAGCGGCGATGGGCAGACGCTCTGGGCGCTGGGCGCGCACCTGCTGGGCATCTCATCCATCATGGGCTCGATCAATTTCATCGTCACCATCTTCAATATGCGTCCGCCGCAGATGACGCTCTGGCGGATGCCCCTGCTCTGCTGGGCCGTCCTGGCGACCAGCATCATCGCTGTCATGGCTACGCCCTTCCTGGCTGGCGCTTTGACCCTGTTGCTGCTGGATCGCGTCGCTGGCACGACCTTCTTTGACGCGGCCGGCGGTGGCGATGTGCTGCTTTGGCAGAATATCTTCTGGTTCTATAGCCATCCCGCCGTCTATATCATGGTGCTGCCGGGCATGGGCGTTCTGTCCGAGGTGCTGTCCGTGCATAGCCGCAAGCCCGTTTTCGGTTATCGCATGGTGGGCTTGTCCAGCATGGGCATCGCCTTCGTCGGCTTCACTGTCTGGGCGCATCACATGTTCACCAGCCTGCAGCCCGAGTTGCGCATCCCTTTCATGATCACGACCATGATCATCGCCGTGCCGACCGGCATCAAGATGTTCAGTTGGCTCGGCACCATCTGGGGCGGCAAGATCCGTTTCACCAGCGCCATGCTCTTCGCCCTCGGCTTCATGTCCATGTTTGTCATCGGCGGCATAACCGGGGTCATGCTGGCGGCTCTGCCCTTTGATATCCACGTGCATGATACCTACTTCGTCGTCAGTCATTTCCACTTTGTGCTCTTCGGCGGCAGCGTCTTCGCCATCTACGCCGCGCTCTATCACTGGTTCCCGAAGGTCACCGGACGCATGATGAATGAGCGCCTCGGTCGAATTCACTTCGCCTTCACTTATTTCGGCTTCCTCTTCACCTTCTTCCCCATGCACATCGTGGGCATGCTGGGGATGCCGCGGCGCGTCGCCGTCTACGATCCCGCGTTCGCGCCCTGGAATCAACTGATCAGCTTCTCCGCCTTTGTGCTGGGTTTCTCGACCTTTATCGTGATCTACAATATCATCCGCTCCTATTATCATGGTCCCGTCGCCGGGGCTAATCCCTGGCGCGCCCTGACGCTGGAGTGGGCAACTACATCACCGCCGCCCGTCACCAACTTCGCCGATGATCCCATTCCCTTCGAAGATCCCTACGGCTACGGCACCGAGGCTTCAGCGGCTTATCTGGACGCGGTGGACGCGGCTTTTGACGGTCGCGGAGGGCCCGACGGTTGATGGACAAAATTGGACACAAATGGGACATGAATTGGACTTCGATTGAACATCAATTGACCAATTAATGACAATAGAAAATGACCAGCGCCATTGCACGACAGGAAAAACCAAAGATCGGCCTCGACCGTGATGCCGCCTTGCGCCTGAAGAACAACCGCCTCGGCATGACGATCTTCCAGGCGAGTTGGATCATGGTTTTTCTCGCCATGATCGTGGTGAATTGGCAGTTGCGCTTCAGCTATGCGCAGTGGCCCCCCGCCGGGGTCGCCCCTTTTGACCCGCTGCTGCCCAGCATCGCGACGCTGGCGCTACTGCTGAGCGCGGCGTTCGTACGCCAGGGCTGGGGTAGTTTGCGCAGCGGCAAGCTGGGCGATTTTCTCTCGAGCTGGCGGCTGGCGCTGGCGCTTGGCGGCGCTTTCATGGCGATCATCGTTTATGAGTTCATGACAGTATCCGAGGCGGCGCTGGCGACGCAATATGGCGTCACGTTGCGTCTGATGACAGGCTTCCACGTTGTGCATGCCTTGGCGATTTCGGCGGTTATGTTGCGTGTCTACCGCGGCGCTCGCTCCGGTGCCTATAGCGGCGGGGAGCACGAAGCCTGGGCGGTGGAAGGGACGGCGAAGCTCTGGTATTTTGTGGCAGTCGCCTGGATATTATTCTATGTAGTGCTGTACTGGATCCGCTGAACGCGAGACAAAAGCTAAGGGCGGAACCGAGCTTTGGTATACTCGGCGCGGCAGGTAAGGGGAGTAGCGGAACATGGATAAACCGGGACTTGGCAGGGCGATACCGGCGCTGATCGTAGGTTTCGTCGCGTCGCTCGCCTTCGTCTATGCGATGCGTTCCTGGCAGGATATGGATCCGGTCTGGATGAATGCCACATCGAGCGAGGGCGCCCAGGTCGGCCTGGTCTTGGCGGCCTTCGTCTGCATGGGCACCTTCATGTGGGGCGTGGGCGCCTTCGACCCCAAGATGAGCGAACACGGCGAGCACGCGGATGAGGAGGAAGACGAAGCGCCGGAAAAGGACTTCGCCTTGCGCACATCAGGACCGGTTTTCCGAACTGGCAAGTGGCTCTGGGACGGCGCCTGGAGCATCATCAACGATAGCCCGAAGCCTTGGCGCTTTCCGTATTTGAATGTGAGTTTCTTCCTGGTCAACTGGGTCGTGAATGTGATCTGGTTTTTGATTTGGTTCCCGTTGTTCTTCGGCGCCTGGCGCATCTTGCTCATCACGGTGGCAGGCATACCGGGCACGCTTGGCGTCTTGCTGATGACCGTATCCTGCCTGTGGCAGACGATTGCCTTCTATGCCGGGCAGCTTTTCCTGGTGCTGACGATCGCGGTGATCGTGACGATAGTGCTTTTCACCTTTGCGCTGCTGCCGCATGGCTTGGGTTTGCAGGTCGCTACCGAAGCGAATGCCGATTTCTTCGCCAATGGCTTCGGCGATTTCATCATCCCGATCCAGGACATTCTCGGTTTGGTCTTGCCTCCCGACGATTTCGCCAATCAGACGATTGAAGGCACGAGCCAGTTCGCGGTGCTGCTTGGTTTCATCCTGATTATGTTTGTGTCCCTGGCATTGGCGGCCGGCGGCATCGCGCTGTTTTTCTATCTGGGACATCGCGGAGTGCGTGAAGTGAAGGAGCTCGACCCGACTGATGGGGAGCGGACGCAGATATTGCCGATCCGCGAGGCGGGCAAGATCGCCGGCGGCGTCGTGGGTGTCATCCGCGCCATCCCGAGAGCCATCGGCTATCAGAAGTAGCCGCTCGGCGGCAGCGAAAACGACTAGCGCAGGACGCAGAATAATCTACCTTGGGCTATAGCGAAACTGCGGTTTGCTAGACTAGAGAGAGAACAAGCATGGCAGAACTGACAGCCAACCAGCTTCATGCGGTCGCCCACGACGATCATGGGCATCTCAGCGAAGAAGAGCAAAACAACAATCTGAAGCTGGGCGTCTGGCTCTATCTGGCCTCCGAGATTGTCATCTTCTCCATCATGATCGTCGGCTATGTGATCTTGCGTATCAACGAGCCGGATATCGTAGCGCAGGCGCATGAGCAACTCGGGGTCGGTTTGGTCACCGCCAACACTTTCGTCTTGCTGGCGAGCAGCTATTTCATGGTCATGGGCTTGCGGGCGATGCAGGCTGGCAATCGGGCCGGGATGCTGCGCTGGATTGGAGCGACCGCGCTGGGCGGCACGGTATTTTTGATCGGGCAATACATCGAGTACAGTGAATTGGCGCATTTGGGCATCGTACTCGGTTTTGATACAGCCTCGCAATGGAGCACCTTGGGCATGCGCTTTTACGCGCCGACATTTTTCCATGGCGCGCATGTCTTCGTCGGCGTGATTTGGGCGCTGGAGGTGCTGCGGCGCGGCGCCAAGGGACGCTACGATCACAATCCCATCGGCATAGAGATGTTCGGCTTGTACTGGCACTTCGTCGATGTGGTCTGGATCATGCTGTTCACCCTGATATACCTGGTTTAGGAGCGCAAGATGGCAGAAGCGACGGGCCACGAGGGACATCACAGCAATACCGTTAGATTACTCGGACGTGAAATCACGGTCGAGGGCGGCGTCTATACTGTCGTCTTTGTCGGATTAGCAATCCTCACCGTAATCGAGGTACTGAGCGCGGAATACCTCAAAGGCGCGATCCACGACATCCCCAGCGCGGCCGCGACCTTGCAGACGATCAAAGCTGTGCTGCTGCTGGGCATCGCCATCATCAAGGCGGGCTTGGTGATCTGGTTCTACATGCACCTGCGCGATGAGAAGCCGCTGCTGGCGGTTGTCTTGCTGCTGCCCCTGCTGATCGCTACTTTATCGATCATGTACTTACTGGCGATTCCACCGGGCGGTTACAGCGTCTGAGTGTTTCTCTCGCCAGTTTGCTATTAGTCCGTCCCTAGATTGAATATGCTATACTCTGGTCAAACATGATGACGGAGTTCTTTTCACGATGATCATCGAAAAGCAACTATACACCATTGATGATGTTTGGGAGATGACGCAGGACCCGGACAACGAACACATCTTCATCGAATTAATTGACGGAGAGCTCATCACCATGACGCGACCGGGCAATACTCATGGGCTGCTTGCTACGGAAATTGCCGTTTATTTGAGACTCTTTAATATGACGCACAATATCGGCCAAGTAACAGTGGAATCGGGTTACCATCCGCCGGGTTACCGCTACACCTTGCTCGGACCGGATATCGCGTTCACGCGCTACGACAGAATGCCAGAACCGCAGCCGGACAAGTTCGTTCCTGCCATGCCGGACTTGGCTGTCGAGGTTCTATCGCCGAGTGATACCTTGGCGGAGGCACCCAGGAAAGCTGAAGTCTACCTGCTTAACGGGACGGCACTCGTGTGGCTGGTTCAGCCGGAACATCGAGGTGTAGAAATATGTCGTTTGATTAACGGCACTCAACTGCAAATCGAATTCGTAAGCCATGATGGATCGTTGAGTGGAGAAAACATCCTGCCCGGTTTCGAATTGGAAGTGAAGAAGATATTCGCGGTCATTCGCGATTAGCGCGGTTCGATTCAAGCCCAAAGCGGAGGAAAGTCCCATGCCCGTTGATATCGTCCTGCGGGAAGGCACGCACACAACCATCAACGTGCGTCAGCACGAGTGGCACGCTGATGAGCCGGCCGAGGCTGGCGGCACGGACACAGCACCGACGCCGGGCGAACTCATGCTGGGCGCGCTGGGATCTTGCATGGCGATCACCTGCAAGCTGTACGCCGAGCGCAAAGGCTGGGATTTGCGGGGTGTGGAAGTGAAGCTGGATTATGAACGTTTCCGCGGGCGCGATTATCCGGCGCATCAAGGAGACGATCCCTACGTGCATGAAGTGCGGGAGGCTTTGGTCTTCCACGGCGACCTCGATGAAAAACAGCGGGCGCGCCTGCGGGACATTGCGGGGAAATGTCCGGTGCACCGCCTGTTAGGCAGCCCGACGTACTTCGTCGATATGGCGCTGGCGGAAGAATAAAGTCAACGCCGGTGCGCGCGGATCCAGCCGCCGCGGATAAACTCCGAATGTTCCACTGTCACGAAGACATCTTCTTTAATGCTGTGGATTATGCGCAGGACTTCGGGCAAGTCGCGCCGGTGGGCGATGATATGCAACTCTTCGACTTGGCCGTGGGCGCCTTCACCCATGATTTCAGTGACGCCATGACCTGCGTTCCGCAGCGCCACAGCCATCTCGTGGGAGACCTCGCGCGTGGCGATAACGGTCACGCTTTCATAGGATTTGACAAAGCGATTTTCCACTTGCATGCCGACAACGCCGCCAACCGCGAAGCCAAAGACGTATGCCGCCAGATTCGGCAAATTGTTCAGGTCAGTGATGACCTGGCCCGCAGTATACGCGAATAGCAGGGACTCCAACGAGGCGAAGGCGAAGCCCCAGACGCGCTTCCCGCGGGAAACGAGAATCAGGCGGACAGTGCCGATGACATTGTTGGTGACGCGCAGGACGAAGATCAGAATTGGCAAAAACTGTGGATCAAGCAGGGACATGGCTCGCGTACTGTGGTTCTCCAACATGTTCAATTCTAGCAGAACCTTGGCGCCGGCATAGCAGTAACCCTACTCAAAAGCGGCGCCCTATGGTCAACTGAAGGTCCCGCGAGACAGAGCCTGACATAGGAGCGCGATGTCAATCAGCCCCAGGGCGCTGCTCGACAGCCACGGCGTGCAGCCCAAGAAGAGCCTCGGGCAGAATTTCATGCATGATCCGAACATGCTGGAAAAGATTGTCACAGCGGCTGATATGCAAAGTGGAGATGTGGTGGTCGAAGTGGGCGCTGGCACTGGCGCCTTGACCGATGTATTGGCGGGGGTGGCAGGGCAAGTCTTTGCGATAGAGATTGACGAGCGCCTGCGCCCCCTTCTCGAAGAGCGTTTCGATGATCGGGACAATGTTTATCTCGTTTTCGCGGATATTCTCAAGACGGATATCGCGGCGCTGCTGGGCGATGAAGATTATCTTGTGGTGGCGAATGCGCCCTATTACATCAGCAGCGCGATACTTTGGCATTTCCTGGAAGCGCGGCGGGCGCCCGGGCGGATGGTCATGACCATGCAATATGAAGTTGCGGAGCGGATCCTCGGCAAACCCGGGGCGATGAATCTGCTATCGATCGCGGTGCAATTTTACGGTCTGCCCCGCATCATGGGCAAGTTGAGCCCGGCGGTGTTCTGGCCCCGCCCCAATATCCATAGCGCCATCGTGCATATCGAAACGCATGCGACGCCGCCAGTTACCGTCCCAGCGACGCCGGCATTCTTCCGGGTGCTAAGGGCTGGCTTCAGCCTCAAACGCAAACAACTGAAGAATTCGCTGGGAAGCGGACTCGGCATCAAAGCGCGTGAAGCAGCGGCGCTGTTGCAGGCAGCCGGTATTGATCCGCAACGCCGCGCCGAGACATTGAGCCTGGAAGAATGGGCGCGTTTGACCTGGATGGTAACGGAATCCATACTGGCGCTCTAATGTGAGATTTACGGGGCTGTAGTATTTCGGCAAGATTAATCGGCGATGCTGGTCGTGTACGAATCAAGGTGAAGGATGGGGATCATGAGTGTGGAAGTAGCGACATTGGGCGGTGGATGCTTCTGGTGCGTGGAGGCGGTCTTCAATCAACTGATCGGCGTCGAGTCGGCGATCTCCGGCTATATGGGCGGTCATGTCGACAACCCAAGTTATGAGCAGGTCTGCACGAAGACGACTGGTCATGCCGAGGTGGTCAATGTCACGTTCGACAACGAGGTCATCAGTTTCGAAGACATCTTGAATATCTTCTTCGCGACGCACGATCCCACGACCTTAAATCGGCAGGGCAATGACGTAGGACCGCAATATCGCTCGGGCATTTGGCATCACAGCGAGGAGCAGAAGCAGACCGCTGAGGCGACAATCCAGCGGCTTGAGGCCGAAGGTATCTTTGGGAAAAAGATCGTCACCGAAGTGAGTCCGGCGAGTACGTTCTGGGTGGCGGAGGATTATCATCAGGATTACTTCGCCAATAATCCGCGTCAGGGGTATTGCGCATTCGTGATCGCGCCGAAGGTGGCGAAGTTCCGCAAGCAGTATTTCGAGCGGCTGAAGCGTTAAACAACTTCGACCGAAGCACAGGTTGGAGGCAGGAGATCGGCGCTTCGATTCACGGTGAAGCAAACGGGCGACTTGATAGGTCGCCCCTAAAATTTACTGAAGTTGGAAAAGCGAAAGCCGATTAGATGGCGGATTCGACGCGGACGCCGGGACCCATAGTTGAGGTCAGGGTCATGCGGTGGACGTAGACGCCCTTTTGCGATTCCGGCTTGGCTGCTCGCAAGGTATCCACGACAGCTTGTAGATTATCCGTCAATTGCTCGTGCGAGAAGCTGGCTTTGCCGACGGGCACGTGGACGTTGCCGGTTCGGTCATTGCGGAATTCGACGCGCCCGGCTTTTAGTTCGTTGATGACACGCGGGATGTCGTCGGGTGGCGCGACCGTACCCGCTTTGGGATTGGGCATCAAGCCGCGCGGACCAAGGATACGGGCGATCTGCCCGACTTTGCGCATCATTGGCGGCGTGGCGATGGCGGCGTCAAACTCCAGCCAGCCGTCGTTGCGGATCTGGTTGATGATCTCGTCGGTACCGATGATATCAGCGCCGGCTTCCAGCGCCGCGGCTTCATGCTGCTCATCGACAAAGGCGAGGATGCGGACGCTTTTGCCAGTGCCATGAGGCAGCATGACGGTGGTGCGGACTTGCTGATCGCTGTGGCGGGGATCAATGCCGAGGCGGAAATGCGCTTCAATGGTCTCGTCAAATTTCGCTTTGGCGTTGCTCTTGACGAGCTTCAGCGCCTCTTCCATCGGGTAGTACTTCTGCCGATCAAAGTTCTTCAGCGCGTCCTTGTATCTCTTTCCCATCTGGTTCTCTCCTCGTGGTCAACGGGCTTGTGCGCCCTCCCACAACATAAGATGCTTACGGATATCTTCCAGCAACTTCCCCTAATGCGCAGGCGCGCTACTCGGTGACTTTGACGCCCATCTGGCGGGCGGTGCCCTCGACTTGCCGCATCGCGCCTTCAATATCAATAGCATTCATGTCGTTCAGCTTGACCATAGCGATCTCGCGCACCTGGTCACGCTTGAGGACAGCGACAGTTTCTGTCAGCGGGTTGGAAGCCGCCTTCTCTATGCCAGCCGCTTTCTTAATCAAGAAGGATGTGGGCGGACTCTTGAGGGCGAATTTGAAGGAGCCATCGGTGAAGACGGTGATCTCCGCCGGCACGATCTCGCCCATGCGGCTGGAGGTGCGCCCGTTGTATTCCTTGCAGAACTGCATCAGGTTGATGCCATGCTGCGCCAGCGCCGGTCCAATGGGCGGGGCGGGATTGGCTTTGCCAGCCGGTATCTGCAATTTGACGATCGCCTTAACTTTCTTTGCCATGTGTTTCCTCGCTCACTTCCAAAATAAACCCGGCGGCGCGCCGGGATTCTCCGTCTGCTTTCGAATGCGACTTTCGTCCTTTGCCACCGCTACATGCGTTCAACTTCCATGAAGCTGAGCACGACGGCTGTTTCCCGCCCAAAGAAATCGACCATCACGCGGACTTTCTCCCTCCCCGAATCGATGGATGCGACAGTGCCGGGGAAGTCATTAAAGGGACCGCCGACGATGCGGATGCGCTCGCCAATTTTGTAATCGACCTTGACGACCTTGTCATCGGAGTCCATGCGGTCCATGATACGCTTGACTTCTTCCGGGCGCAGGGGCGTGGCCTGGATGCCGGCGTCATGATCGGCGCCAACGAAACCAACGACGCCGGGCGTATTGCGCACGGTATACCAGGCGTCGTCATCCAGGCGGTATCTCTGCTCGTCATCATCCCACGCCCAGCGCATCTGCACCATGACGTAGCCGGGGAAGACGCGTTTCTCGACGGTGCGGCGCTTGCCGTCTTTGACTTCGATCTCGTCTTCGGTCGGGATGAGCACATCGTAGATTTGGTCTTGCATGCCCATGGTCTCGATACGCTGGCGCAGAGCGTGCTCGACCTTTTTCTCGTAGCCGGAATAGCAGTGGATGAAGAACCAACTGCGCTCGGTTTCGTCTTCAGTTGCGCCGTCGTCGAGTGTGATATTCAAGCCTTCGACATCGTCCGCCTCATCGAGATAGACCGGGGCGGGATCGTAGTCGGTCAGTTGTTGTGTGTCCTGCATCTGTTCGCTCATAAGAGTATCTTGTCCAAGCTAGGCGCTAAATCGAGCCGCGGCGGATCATATAGAAGGCGCCGCCGACCATGGCCACGATGACCGCGAGCAGCATCCAGGCGTTGCCGGGATTCAAGCCGACGCGCATAAACTCGGACCAGATCACGGCGAGCACACCCAAGAAGATGGCGGAGGCGATGGTGACGTTGATGCAGAGGATGGTCAAGCGGCGTGTGTCCTCGCGGCTGGGCCAGGCGACCTTGTTCAGCTCGGAGCGCACATTGCTGAAATAATCGACCGTCATGTACAGCGGGCGCGTTATCGTGTTGCCTTGCGGCTCACTCTTGGTTTTCTTGACCTTGCGACTGCGCCGGCCCGGCGTCGCCTTGCCTTTTTTCTCGGTGAGCGCGGCTGCGCTTCGTTCTTCAACTGTTTTGTCTACCGCCATTGGCAAACGCTCCTCACTCGCATCTTCGGGCTCGCTCGCTCTCGCTAACTAAACACCGTCATCCGCTCGGCGCGCAACCGGGGAATCGGCCTCTGCGGTCACGCAACCTCTAGACCTCTCCATTCACCTGTGCCCAACAGCTTATGGAACAAGAAGACGGTGTTCATGATATTTCGACAGGGGCAGAAAGACTCGAACTCTCGACCTACGGTTTTGGAGACCGTCGCTCTA
>WTGB01000026.1 GCA_011523735.1 Chloroflexota bacterium | reverse complement strand
ACATAGTATACCGGACTATGTAACGCTTGTCAAGCCCCTAACTACTAATTGCCTTGAAGAAATTCGGGGCATTTTCAAATCAGCTAAAAATGTTCCGGGATTCTATGTCGATTTCACCCTCGCGGGAGATTGCGTCATTTCCAACGTCCTCGTCTCACTTGGGCGTCTTCCCTACTACGACATCATCATCGGCATGGACATTATCAGGCTTGGCGACTTCGCCATCACAAACCAAGACGGAGACTCCAAGTTCACCTTTCGCGTACCCTCAACAGCGGACTTTGACTTCGTGAGAGAAGAACAAGCCTCACGAAGAGACCAACCTTAAATTCACAACCAGCACCATACATTCCTCAAAAGTATGGTTGGTCCCAATGACTGGACCCTAAAGTCAGGAAAACAAGGTGTATGCCAGCCGGATGTGGACATGGTGATTATTCTACAATTTCCACGGGGCAGTGGAACTCGACCGCGAAATCGGTTGGAGCTACCTCGACAACGTACTCCTCTCCGGGCAGGCCCCAAGCAATTGTACTGTCGTCTTCACCTCTGAAATTGTTCAGCCGTTGCCAGAAGCAGAAGAGGTCTTCCCGGGGTTCGCCCTTGTACTGGCCGGGGCCGATGTCCAGTCCCACCACATACATGCCGGGGGGAACTGAAGTCAGAAGCGGATCGCGCCGCTCAAGATGCGCAAACGGCGCCAGCTCACATTCGGTCATAAATGCCATGTCGCCGCTCTGCACTTCCACGTAGAACAGCCCTTCATGCAGGCCCATCGCGATGATGCTGTCGGTATCCTGAGTCAGATCGCTCAACCGCGCCCACTTACAGAAAGAATCCTTCGACGCCTCTCCCCGGTAGATGCCGGGCTCGATCTCTTTGCCTACCTCATATGTCCCGGGAAGCACCGAAGTTGGCTCAGGGGAGGGAATTTCCAGGTTGGGAAGGAGGATCAAGCCGGCTTCATATCCTTCCAAATCGGTCGACAACAAGGTAAAGTTCTTCGCGTCTTCGGCCACTTCGTGGATCGTTGTGCAGACCGTGGGCGTGTTGGGCTTGAGTGAGTGAGGGCCGGGCGGGATGCGGAGGCGGGAAGGAGAACATTCGCTGTCATCGTCGATGAACTCCAAATGTTCGCCAAAGTGGCTGTATCTTCGGCCGCGGCCGTCGACCAATGTGACTCCGTCGTATCCCAGCGATTCGCTGCTCAGGTTCAGCAGACGAAACTGCGTCTGCAAAAACCTGCCCTGCGCGGTGACAGAGTCGCCTTCGTCATTGCTGAGATTCCGGCCCAATTCTTTGACGGAGAGAACATGCCAACAGACGTCTCCAACCTGCAGGTCCTCTTCAATAAAATGGATAGGAACCGACGTAACATCAGACAGGCCCAAGGCCACTGTTTCGGCGCCGTCGTTGCTTCCATCCAGGTCGTCCGCGATGAAGATAAGCCCTGTCGCGTCGGCCGGAACTTCATAGAGGCTTGTGCAGGTGGTGATGGCATTGGGTCTGAGGGAGAAAGGCCCGAGGATGCCGCCTGTGCATCTTTCATTCTCCGAAACAAACTCAGTTCGCCCCCGTTCATACTCACGGCCCCGGCTGTCCCGCAGTAAAGCGCCGTGAAAGTCCAGATCGGCGCTCCCCTTGTTGGTGAGTTGAAAGCGTACTTCAATGAAGCGGTCTTTGATTTTTTCCCGGTTACCGTCCTCTTCCAGCACATGTCCGAGGTCTTCGGCGGAAAGGACCTTCCAGCGGACATCTCCGACACGCACGGCTTTCCCAACAATGTTGACAGGAACAGGAGGCAAGTTAAGTTCAACCGTCTTGCTGATGCCCTCTTGTCCGTCGTTCAGTTCACTTGCGATGAGGACAAGAGATGTCGCATCTACTTTGACTTCGTAAATGACTGCGCATGTCGCGGGCGTGTTGGGCTTCAATTCGTACGGCCTCCACCCTCGCCACGTCCACTTGCCGTAGCAGTTCTCGGCTTTGGGAACATAGTCGTCAGGCGGTCCGTCCGGACGTCCTGCTCGAGGCACCAGGAAATATGGGTACTCACGGCCCTGAAAGTCCCGCAATGATACGCCTTCTCTATTGCGCGGGCCGCCATCGAACTCCAGCGGATCACTACCCACATTGAGAAATTGAAAACGCACCTGAATGAAACGCTCGTCAGTTGTCTGGCTGTCGCCTTTTTGACTCTTGAGTTCATGGCCGAGATGCTCGGCGGAGAGTACCTGCCACTGCACGTCTCCGACTTGGAACTCCTCACCTATCGTATAGTCTGGAACAGGAGTTGGCTGCCGGCCTTGATCCCGCTCGATCATCGGCACCCGCATGATGTAGACATTCACCAAGTCAGCGATTTCCGGGTAATCGAACTCGTCGTCGACCGGACGCACGGTCGCGACTTCATCAGGGGGTCCCGCGTTTGACTCTGACTGGCGGGGGGCCTGATGGGGGCCAACACCCGGTTCTTCGTTTGCCTCGGTGCCCGCGTCCCACAGGAGCAACTTCCCTGAAACGTTCTGCAAACCGATGGGTTTGCCGTCCTCATCGAACAGGGGGATACCGCTTTCGACGGGGGCAAGGAAGAGATCATTGGACTGTACGAGCATGGTGGCGAAGGAAAGATAGGGCGTTTCGGGCGAGGCAGTCACTTCAAATTCATAGAATTCACGGGGCGACAAGAGGCTGGGGCTGTCGGCGCAGACAGGCGTATTGAAAATGCCCGCGGGCAGCCCTTTGGCGAGGAGGGCAGCGGCGAGAGGGGTCGGGTCGCCATCCTCGGCCAGCGCTTCCAATCCCTCCTCCCGGTCTGTTTCGCCGCCGGTGAAGAAGGGGGCGGCCTCGCTGTGCAATGTCCAAACACCCGGGGAGAAGAGAGTGGGAGGGTCGCTGTCGGCGGTGATGTTTTGGACGCGCACGCGGAAGGTGGCTGTATTGTCCGCGTCGAGATTCTGTGAGGCCGCTTGAGATTCGACTTGCGCCGATGCAGATCCGATCGCTATGGTCAATAAGATGAGCGCAACAGCTGCAATTGCCCAGGATCTTTTGCTCTGCATCGTTGATGCTCCTCAGTGTCTGATCAAAGGACTTGGCTCTGCAGGCGAAGGGCTATTTCGTCATCAGGCAACCAAAATCGAATTGTCAGCGTTCAGATTTGCGATTTCGCGATAATCGCCAATGCTGTTCAGCAGACCCTCTGTGGTCGAAATCGCATCCTGAAACTCGGATGCCACCACGCTGGCGATTGACTCCTTGACGTCATTCACGCTCGCGTCCACGTCGGGGAGGTATTCCCACGAACTGAGTGCGGACATGAGATCGGCGGTCCTGCTTGTCACTGCTTTGGTTTGGGATTTGAACCAGACCAGTGCCTTGTCCAGGCCCAACCCCTGGACGAATTCGACGGCCATCTCCCACGCCCTGTCTACGCCAAAGCGATCCGCCATCGAGACGACCCAGTCCCACACAACGCCGATAACATTTTCTTCTGCATCTTCGAAGAGGCTTCTCAGATTGCCGCCTACGTTTTTTAGAACTTCGCCGATGGTTTCCAGACCGTCCTCGACATCGAGCACCTTCCACCAGCCCTGGACAAGCTGGATTACTTGATGTCCGAGGAATACCAGACCCACGGCCTGCAGGACGATCAGGAACGGCGCGAATATCGGGATCAGGAAAGGAAACGCCAGGGCGATTCCGACAAGAATACCGGTGATTGTGAACCCTAGGGATCCGGCGACGATGCTCGAAGTCACAATCTTTGAGACCATTTCTCCCCATGTGATCTTGCCTTCGGCGTACTGCAGTCCGCAGTCCAAGCAGGTGAGTAGGCCGCCAGCGACAACACCAACCATTCCACCGCGAACCATTCCCTTTATGGTCTGGATGATTGCGAAGCGTATAGCTTCAAAATGCAGGATGAGTCTGGCCTGTTCTACAAGCGCGGGAGGCATCGGTCGAGGGCCCAGTGATTTGTTGCACGGAGAGCACCACCAGACCCCGTTTTCGGCGACCGCGGCCCCGCCCCATGCTTTGGGAATGATGTGGGACCAGTCTTTGCCCTGGTGGAACTTCCACAGCGCTTCGGGGCCTCCGGCGCGAATTGGGGCAGGAATCGTCTCCCAAATTGCTTTTGCCGCGGGCAAACTCTTCCATTCAGCTCCGGCAAGCCGGTATTTCAGTTTCAACTCTGATGGCAGATTATCGAAGACCAGATTGCGCGCAAAAGAGTTGAGAAACTGTCCTGAAACCCACAGCCCTCCTAAGCCTGACACTATCCAGTTTTGGACGTCAAGATCCTTCAAAAGATCGTTTCCCTGGGGAATCAGGAGTGAAGAGGATTCCTGAGCTATTGCGGGACGGTCAGTAGGGTACAGTGAGGCGGCCAGGGTCAGAGTTACTCCAATTCGCGTGGTTGATCGCAGGAATTGGCGGCGGGAAAGTGTACGCTTTGTCATCTTTCACTCCTTGCGATGTGAGTCTACTCTTGGGCGACAGAAGAGGCACTGTTGACCCCAATGGCTAGAATACGAAGTGTGTTTCAGCGGGTGCTTATTGGCTAAAGTTCTGTTGCGGTCTCCCATATTTGAGGCTGCGCCAAGCCATTCGCCAAACACTTTCCGCTCTACGTTCTTGGTGACCTATGGTGAGCCCCAATCGTTGGACCACGGAATGGGAAAAATAAGGTGCATTTAGGCAAATGCGGCCGGCTCTGAACAGAGCACGAAGTGCTCTTCCGCCGGCGTGCGATAGTTGAGACTTTGATGTGGTCTCTCATGGTTGTAGAAGTCGAAATAGGCGCTCAGCCCAGCATCCAGCTGACGGACCGTGTCATACTGGTTGAGATAGATGCTTTCGTACTTGACGCTGCGCCATAGGCGTTCGCTGAAGACGTTGTCGACGGCGCGGCCACGGCTGCCGATGTAGTGGGCGTGGATACCCTCGACGATTACAGCCATTGCAGGGCGGCGCCGGCCGAGATCGCCTTTGTGTAACGGGCCACTGTGCCGGCGTTCTTCTAACGCCCCTGCACCATGACGGCCTGGGCGGGGGCGCCCGCCGCGGTCATGCGTTGCGCCAGGCCCACACGACCGCTATGCCCGGAGAAGTTAACGCCCAGGCCTGCAGCTGCGGCCGCTGACTTCACCCGCCGGGCAATCGTCGATTCGCTCATACCGAAAACCGAACTGTCATCGCCGGCGCCGTTGCGCATCGCCTCCAACGCCTGCACCGTCGACGGCGTGATCGCCACAAACTCTTCCCCCACCTTCCTGGTCGGTCTTGGAGCGGGCGATCCTTATGCGGCCGCTGCCGTCAACTGCGAACTCCACGTCGGCCCACGTAAGGGCGGCGGCTTCGGAACGGCGCAGGCCTGCATCGGATAGTAAGCTGCACAACGCAATATCGACCTGCCCCCGCTGGGCAACACAATCGGGCGCTTCGGGTACACCCCGGCGCCCTGTGCGGGGCAGCTTGGCTGACGCGCGGATTGCATCCAGTGCGGCCGCATCGAGGGCGGTGGCCTGGACCTGGGGCTGCCCGTGCTGGCGGCTGATGCCCTTCAATGCCATTTTCACAACGGGGCTGACACAGGGGATGTCCCCCTCGGCGGCCCTGTGCGTGGTGGAGATGGCTGCCGCGACCAACCGGACCGTAGCGACCGACTTCCCTCTTCGGCCAGCAGCGCCAGGTAGTTCGCGATCGTTGCGGGCGCGGCCGGCACCGACCGACTGGCGCCGGCGACCGCACAGAACCTGTTCCAGGCCTGCACATAGGCGCGACGAGTATTGTCGGAGTAGGCAGCGCCTATGGCTTAGCGCGCCTGTGCGGACAGAGTGTCTGGGACGATAGCGGCGCCGTTCTGTTCGATTGTGGCCGGTGATTGCAAGTCTGTTGTCATTCCTGTTGTCCCTCGTTGCTCAGGCCAGAGAGGAAAATGGTCGCCGGCCCCTCTGCAGCTATTCCCGCCTCTCGCCCCCTGGTGCCGGAGCTGTAAGGAGCTCTTCTAGACGATTGTCGAAAAAGTCTTTGAACTTGATAAGGTTTTCGCGCATCCACTGCATCGTGTCTTCCAGCTTCTCTGGGGGATCGTTTATCGACCCGTCTCTCCTGATATTTACACTGGAAAATCGTTGTCCACTCCACCTGTTCCAAACCCATTCCGGATCAGGGCCGACCTCAATGGATTCTTCAATATACTTCGAGTGCGCACGAAGTTTGTCGAAGATCTCTTTGGTCTGAATCTTGTCTTCGGCTTCAATGTGTAAAGTTACCCATGCAACGTTACCTCCATCAAGATACACCGCGTAGCGTATTCGCTTATCCTTGCGAGAGCGGAAATGCCTATCCTTGTAATCAAAACGAATGACAGGAGCATGGAACACGCGCGCGTCCGGCAGTCCATCTTTCAACTGCTGGAAAAAATCGTGGTATTTCCGTTTCTCAGGAGACATGGCGCCGCTTGGCAAAGTTATCTTCTTGTTCCAAAAGCCGGGGGACACGACTCTACGAAACTTCGGCTCCAGGCATGGGGTATTGGCCCTCCTGTAGACTTCCACCTTGACGCCGTAAAACGCTATCTTTCCGCTTGCCCATTCATTCAGTGTGTGAAGGGCATGCGTATGCTCGTATGTGAACTCGGGTGCGACCCAAATTGCTATACGCGCGTCGCACCCCGTAGCGTAAGTCAGCAACTGGCCTAGGTGGCTAAAATCCGTTCCCGCCAATTGGTTCTCAATGGCAACAATTACCTCTTTCTCGCCTTCCTTGGCGAGGACATCCAGATAAAAAGGCCCAACCGACTTTTCTGTTTGGACGAGTTCCAGTTCCAGGTCAACTACTTCCCCCAGGAGATCAAGATTCCTTGCCAGCCAAGGCGTGAATTCGAGTGCTTCATTTCCCCACTTGCTCCGAGGGTCTACTATTTCGACATGCTCTTCTTGAATAGTCATGTTTCTGCAACGCTCTCCTATTAACCTGAATTCGGAGTAAATGAGCACCTTATCAAGCTGGTAGAATAGAAGTTC
>WTGB01000140.1:3146-50761 GCA_011523735.1 Chloroflexota bacterium | reverse complement strand
GTCCACAGGCAGTCCCAGACTGCTCGCCGATAATTGGCGTCGCCTTTGACGATCACCAGGCGGGACCGGTTGAACAGGCGTCGAAGGTTGGCAGGCAAGTCGCGGAGAAAGCGGCTGCTGTTCCAGTAGGGATGAGGCAGGAAGCGCAATCGCTCGGACCTCCAGGCACTGTAGAGGCGCTCTGCCAAGTCGGGGACGCGGCGCTTCATCTCCGTCAGCATCGACCAGACATCTTGAGGCGTGGCATCGCTGACGAATGTTGGATGCCATTTCAGACAGATGACTACACGCTCAAGGACATGACGCAGCAGGCAGTCCGCAAGCACCAGATCCATCGCCAATTCGGAACCGGCGTTGTCGGCGATGATGTAGGCGCTGCCTCCAAGCATCTTGTTTCCGTTGGAGGGTGCGCAAAGGTAGGCGAGCAGCGCGTCACGGTTATCCACCAGCCAGTCTTCCGGGCTGATATCCGTGCCTTTTTCCAGCGAGGCAGCGTAACTCAGGTCAATGCGGTTCGCCCAAAGATCAAAGGCGATCGCTTGGCTTATTTCGGTCTCGACAGAATCGGCCGGCGCCAAGGCGCGTTTGACCAGCTGCCACAACTCTGCGCTATGCAGTTCCGCGTGCTTTTTGGGAAGGAAAGGGTCGCGCCCGCTCTCATGCCAGCGGACAGCTTCGATGAGGCAGCGGTAGGCGTAGGTCTCGGCGAAGAACCACTCGGCGTTGTGCCAGGTGAGTTCGCCGGCGACGATAGCGCGCTGCCTTTCAATGGCGCTGGACCATTCCACAAGATCGGGGGCGGACTCAATATCCAGCCGGCGAACGGGGGCGCCGCCAGCTAGTTCGTCACGCAAGTCAACAAGACCTTCCTTGATGCTCGATGGATAGTCGGGGTTGAGCGCGATGGTCTCGTCAATGATCGC
Organism: Chloroflexota bacterium; assembly: GCA_011523735.1. Taxonomy (GTDB): domain Bacteria; phylum Chloroflexota; class Anaerolineae; order Aggregatilineales; family Phototrophicaceae; genus UBA6055. Next base: position 49,838 of record WTGB01000140.1, on the reverse strand, counting down.
GGGCAGGCGGACGCGCATCGTGTTATTGGCGAAGGCATTGCTATGATCCGTGCGGATCGGCAGCGGTGGCTCAAAAGAAGTTCGCATCATTAACTGTCGTAGCTTGGATGCAGGCTCAGGCGCCGCGGTAGATGGTGACATAGCGCTGTGGTTCGTCACCGACGCTGGCGGATTGCATCTGCGCTTGACGCGCCAGTTGGTGCTGGCGCTTGCGAATCTGCGAGGCTTGCGGTTTCAGGTTGATGTAGTCCTCGCCAGCGCGGATTCGATTGATGGCTTGTTGCGCCTCCCAAAGCGCCTCACCAAATTGATCCGGGTTTTGCCGCCCGTTCAAACGGAAGAGGTCGACCAGAAAATTCTCCATTTGCGTCACGGTATTCGCCCGCAAGACATAGATCGATAGCCCGCGTTTTTCTCCGTCGGTAATCAAACGCGGGCGCCGCCGATAATGCGTCTTCAACGTGACGATCGCTTCCGCTTCGCCAAAGTCATCGGTGAGTATGAGCGGCACGGACAGACGACGAGCGGCCTGTTCCAAGCGATTGCGGGCGACGCCGTAGGCATAAACGCCGATGGGGCGCAGATCGCGCGTGTTTTGTTGGGCGACATCGTCTTTCATCTCGCTGCGTGTCTGGCCATTATCACGGTTGCCGCGTACGACATGCGCATTCGCCGCGCCGGACCGACTGAGGTTCTGGGCGCCTTGGCGGGCGGGGGCGGAACGCGCGTCCGCTTCACCCACGAAGTCACTGACGTGAATGGCGCCGGTCTCATCGCGCTCGCGCAATTCGGCTGGCAAGGGACGATTGCGCAGCATGGCATCGACAGCTGAGGCGACATCGGCATGCACGACGAGACGATCGCGGGCTTGGATTTCGATCATGATGTCGAAGGTGGGCGCCGTTCGCCTTTCGAGCACCACTTTCTGCGTACCGCGCCGGCGCGCCTCATCGTCCGACAAGGTCACCGACTCGATACCGCCGATAAGATCGGAAAGCGTTGGATTGAGCATCAGGTTTTCCAACGTATTGCCATGCGCAGTGCCGATGAGCTGAACGCCTCGTTCAGCGATAGTGCGGGCGGCCATCGCTTCCAGTTCACGGCCGATTTCATCAATGACAATCACTTCCGGATTGTGGTTTTCGACCGCCTCAATCATGACTTCGTGCTGACGGTCGGGCTGGGAGACTTGCATGCGCCGCGCTTTTCCGACCGCCTCATGCGGGATATCGCCATCGCCACCGATCTCATTTGAGGTATCGACGATCACGACGCGTTTATCACGTGCGCGCACTCGCGCAGCCTCGCGCAGCAGGGTGGTTTTGCCGACGCCGGGCGGACCGACGATGAGGACGCTTTGCCCGGCCTCGATCAAATCAGCGATGATATCTATCGTACCGTAGACCGCGCGGCCGATGCGGACGGTCAAGCCGACTATCTTGCCGCGGCGGTTGCGGATTGCGGAGATACGATGCAGCGAACGTTCGATACCCGCGCGATTGTCCTCGTCAAAGTCGCCCAGCTCAGCGACCAGTTGCTGCAGATCTTCCTCTCTCACCTCGTGGTCGGAGAGGCGATATTCACCATGAATATAACGGGCGGTCGGGATCCTCCCCAGGTCAAGCACTATTTCGAGCAGTTTGCTCGTATCGCCATATTCGTCTATTGCATCGCGTATTCTCTGTGGCAGCACGCTTCTCAGAATGTCGAAATCGTCCGTTATGCGTTTGTCCATGTATTCGAGTGTCGTCCTCCGTTCAATCAACAATGTGCGCTTCGCAAGACCTTGTCCCTTAACCGGGCAGGCCGTTGTATTTCCGTCGATTGTAACCCGGCACTGAATCTTGTCCGACCAACTGCAGGGTAGCCGCTGGTTTTTTCCCGCCGCTGGCGCTCAATTGCACCCGGTCGAAGGATGTCTGACGGATGCCGGCGGTCAAGTGCTTGACCATGACTGCCTGTTCGAGCCAAGGACTGAAGCCGAGATCGCGCATGGCGTTTTCCAGCCAGCCCTGATAACCGCGCACACAGATATACACCGGCAGTTTGCGGCAGCGCTCAATCTTTAGCAAGGCAGCGGCGACAATATTGGCCGCTTCGCTCAGCACTTCCGGGTGCACATAAGGCATCACGTAGACACCGTGCCGGCCTTCAGAATAGGCGAGGTAAGCCTCGACTTGGCCATCTTTTCGGTAGACCAAGCCAGCCATTTCCGCCGATGGTTCCATCACCGACTGGAGGATGCGGGGAATAGTACAACCCAAGAGAGCCGCTATTCCAATTTCATCGCTTTCGGTCTCCGCCGTAACTGTTATATCAGGCGAAGCGAATCCCTGCGTTGGAGGACTGCGCTGCCAGATGACCTGGCGGCTGTAGACGGCATAACCAGCCCGGCGCATAGTCTCGAACAGACGATGGCTCAATTCGATTTCACCGACAAGCGTGTGCGCGCCGTTCTTGCCAGCTTGCTCCGCCATGGCGTCCAACATGTGCAGCCAGATCGTGTCATCCTCGTCGTCGTTCAAGGTCGGCGCCAAGTAAACAAGATGCGCATTGGCGTCGCCCTGGCGATGACGGAATTGACCAACGACATCCTTGTCGTCGATGCGCCCCAGCAGAGAGTGCAAGCCCCGAGGAAAGACTATGCTCGACAGCAAGGCGCTGTTTTGTCCGCGCGCGTCCTCAATCAATCCCAATTCGCTGTGCAAGACGATGGCCTTCTGTTTCAGACGCAGCATCAAGGGGAGGTCACGCAATTTCAGCGCGTGGGTGTCGGTCTGGCTGACCATGTTATGCCTCGGCTAGACATACCCGACAGATGTCAACACGGCTCTATTGTATCATTTTCCGTCAAGACAGGGCAACGCTAAGGTAAATTAGAGCAGGGCAATCGCATCAAATTATTTCTTAGCATCGAATACAGCGAGGGTCGCGTCGACACCCGCTATGCCGTCGGCATAGACTTTTTATTTGCTAGCGAAGTTATCATGTCGTCAGAATGAAGCCGCTCCCGCCGAACGTTTGTGTTCGGTTTGTTAATTGTCCGACTTTGTCCGTTGCGGCCAATGAAAAATATTTTTCGGACAATAGACGCGGTTTTGCGGCCGAAACGGACAAAAGGCAGGCGGCTGTCGGTATGAATTGGGTTTGCAGGGGCAGCGGCGCGACCGCCGGCATAAAGACCGGTTTTGCCCCTGAGCTGCCTCTGAACTGTCCCTGGTTGTCCCGCTAAATCCCGCAAACGCAGCGACACTGTATGGATACAGACAGTGTTTTCGGGGCGGATAGCCCCTAGCCTGCGGCGCTGAAGGCGGGAATCGGTGGAGGGCATCGGCTGGGGGGCGAGATTGAGAGCCTGCGATAATTGATCCATAGGGGTAGTGTATCACCATTTTGAGCAGAAGGAAAGAACAAATGTTCACAGTTTTCGAGATTGCTGAAAATTGATTTCGGGGGCCCGCAACCCACAACTTGCAGTCCATTTTTCACGGGTGTTTCAGCGAAACGCCCCTACACCCAGAATATGAATTTGAGGCGGTTGTCCTGTAAACTGGAGGTAGCCTGCGACAAGCATCACGATAATGGACTGATCTTAAACAAGATCGCATTTTGCGGGTATCATTTCTTCAGCGTTTTCAAAAGAGAGCGGATGATTATGGACAAATTACGTGTTGCCTTCATTGGGACGGGCCGGATTTCGGACTTACATGCCCTCGCCTACCTGGACGACGAGAGAACCGATATTGCAGCGGTATGCGATCGCAGCATTGAACTGGCAGAGGCGCGCGGCCGTCGCTGGGACGTGCCCGAAGACCGCATCTTCAGCGACTACCATGAGATGCTGGCGCGGCCAGGCATTGACCTGGTAGAGATATTGCTGCCGCATCACTTGCATTATCAAGCGACGCTAGACGCGGTCGCCGCGGGCAAACATGTTTCGGTGCAGAAGCCGATGGCGCTCACGATCCCGCAGGCGGATGAGATGGTGGCTGCGGCAAAGGCGGCTGGCGTCACCTTGAAGGTTTACGAGAATTTCATCTTTTACCCGCCGGTGCAGCGAGCCAAAGCCTTGATCGACAACGGCGAGATTGGCGATCTGCTTACGATTCGCATCAAGAGCAATTCCGGCATTAGCCCCAGCGAGTGGGAGGTGCCTAGTTCGGCGCTGGCTTGGCGACTGAATCCGGAAGAATGTGGCGGCGGTCCGCTCGTATTTGATGATGGGCATCACAAGTTCGCCTTGGGCTGGCATTTCATGGGCATGGCGAAGGAAGTGCATGCCTGGATCGGCAGCACAGAGACCGGGCCGGGCATGTATCTTGACGCGCCGGCAATCGTTTCCTGGAAATTCCCGGGCAATCGCTATGGGTCACTAGAAGCGGTGTATTCGCCGGAGTTGGTGCTGGATACGCGCCACTACGCGCAAGACGACCGCATCGAAATTACCGGCAGCAAGGGCGTGATCTGGGTGACGCGGGGCCACGGCAAGATGATGGATCTGCCGCCGGTTGTGATGTACAAAGATCGGCAGACACGCAGTTTCTCCGACATGCCGGTCGGCTGGGAATACAGCTTCATCAATTCGACGCGGCAGATGATTGATGCCTGGTTTGCTGGCGAGGCGCCGCAATTGACGGGCGAAGATGGCCGAGAAGTTCTGCGTTTTGCCTTGGCGGCGCAAGAGTCCGCCCGTCTTGGTCATGCGGTCAAACTCTGAGGACTTGCGCCATTATTCGCGGACGCTAATCGTAGCGCCTTCCATGCTAGTGATCGTAGCGAGGGCGTGAATCGGAACATCGTATTTTTCCAGCATGGCGGCGCGCCCGCCCTCGAAGGTCTTCTCCACAATCACGCCGACGCCGACAAGATTGGCTTTGGCGCTGGCGACGATGCGCGAGAGAGCCAGCAGCGTTTTGCCAGTGGCCAGGAAATCGTCGATGATCAAGATGTTCTCGCCGGCGTGCAGGAATTCCGCTGAGACGAGCAGCAGTGTTTCGCCGCCTTTTGTATGGCTGGGCGCCGTCTCCAGAAAGACCGGACCGGACATGGTAATCGGCTTTTTCTTGCGCGCGTAAACGACCGGCACATTCATCTCGATACCAGTCATCAGCGCAGGCGCTATGCCGGAAATCTCGGCGGTCAAGATGCGGTCGACCCGGGTTCCGGCAAAACGTTGGGCGAAGGCAGCGCCCATCCCCACCATGAGACTCGGATCGAGCTGGTGATTGATAATGCTGTCAACTTTGAGGATACCATCACCAAGATTGATGCCTTCGGCGCGAATACGTTCGACGAGTGTTTTCATCGGCTATCTCCTGCTTCAAGCGCCTATCAAATGGCAGCGGCAATTACTCGCCAGAGCAGAAAGCTGCCCATGCCAGCGAGGATTGTTACCAAGAGATTGCTCCAGCGCCAAGCGACCAGCAGCGCGACCAGGCCGCCGATCAAATAGGCGTTTGCGAGGGTCAATGCCGAGACGCTGTCGCGAATGAGTAATTCGGGTGCGATAATGGCGGAGAGCACTGCGACCGGCACGAAGCGCAAACCGCGCAAGATACGCTCGGGCAGCCTGATTCGGCCAAGGACCGCCAGTACCGGATAGCGCACGAGAAAAGTCACAAGCATCATGCCGATGATGAGGTGAAGCTCGTCTCTTGTCATCGCTCAGCCGTCGGAGTGGCGTCAGTCGCGACACATTAGGCCTGTGCCAGGACCCGCGTGATCTGCTCGAGATGATCAAGATCGTGCAAGCCAACCTGCATGGCGGCATCGGTCATTGTGAAGCTGTCGCGCTCCGGATGGACGCCGCCACGCTCCCATTGCTGCGGACTGAGCGCCTCAAAAAACTGGATGAAACGCTGCCGGGACGACCGCAGGGTTTTGTATGCGTCTTGCAGATCTTCTTGCTGATAAGCGCGTTCAATCGCCATCGCCTCATGATCATAGCCGGGCAGTTGGGGATACTCCAGTTTCAGCATCATGACGGCGCGTTGATAGAAGATCTCGTCGAAATCACGCAGATGGCAAAGAATCTCGATGATCGACCAGCCATCGTCGCCATCACGAAGAGCACGGGCTTGGTTAGCGGTGAGGTCTTGAAGGACGTGGCCGAGTGTTTCGCAGGTCAAGCGCATCATGCTGATCTGGCGCTCGCGCACCTGAGACCAGGTCGTCTGCAAAGCTGTCATACATTGCCCCTAACATCGGTTATTCTCATATATCGCATTCTAGTTTGACTTGCTTGTTGATGCTATATCATAGTCGCGCAGTTGGTTCATGCCAGCGCCCAAAGGACGACGTGATTATCACCGCCGCCGCTGACCAGCATGGAACCAGTCGGATTGAAATCGAGCGCCAGGACGGGCCGGCTATGTCCTTCGACGGCGCTCAGTTCACACAGGGAATCGGAATCCCAAAAGCGAATCATGTTGTCGCGGCCGCCGCTGGCCAGCAATTTCCCATCGGGCGAGAAAGCCAGCGCGTCAACCCCGCCGGCATGAGCCGGGATCGCGACCGGATTGCCGCCGCGGCCGGACCAAAAGCGAATCGTCATATCTTTACTCGCGGAAGCCAGGATGCTTGAATAAGGCTGGCAGGCGATATCTCGTATCCAGTCATCGTGTTCGCCAAGTATGGTGTATTTCAGCCCTGCGCCGAGCTCCCAGCGGAAGATCCTGTTGTCGCGGCCTCCCGAGAACAGACGCTCGCCCGCGCGGTCAAACATCAGCGCGGTCAATTCGTCATTGTGCCCGCGAAGGCGAACCCCTAAATCGCCGGTGGCAACATCCCACAGGCATATGGCGCCATCGGCGCTGCCGCTGGCCAGGACGCGCCCAGCGGGAGAAAACGCGACTGCTTCAACCGAGCCTGTGTGTCCAGGCAAAGTCGTTGATTCAACCGCATTCGAGTCCATCAGGCTCCAGAGTTTGATGGTCGTATCAGCGCTGCCGGAAGCCAAGAGCGACCCATCCGGGCTGAAGGCAATGTCCTTTACAGGCGCAGAATGCGCATTGAGCCGAATGGTGGGCGTGCCGCCGAAACTGCCTCGATAGAGCGCGATTCCATCGCCGCCGGCGATCGCCAAGTTTTCGCCGCCGGGCGACCAGCGCGCTTGTGAAATCCAGCCGAAACGGACCCTGCCTCGACTGCGCAAACGCGGCAGATTATCGCGGTCTATCTGCTTATGAGCCATGGCATTAGATTCCGATCATTACAGGATTGTTCCTTTAGCCTGGACATTGTGACGCCATGGTACGCTGATACAGTTCAGGGATTATAATGGCGGCTGAGCGAAAGACACGAGAGGCTTTATGAGCAGAATCGCAACCTCACTGAGCGAGATCCGGCAACTTGACCGTACCTACGAATTGACGATACCGGGCGACTTTCTCGATGAGAACAGCCATGTGAACGTCCAGTATTATTTGCATCTTGTCGAGCGCGGGTTGGGACCTGTATTCGAGCGGGTTGGATTGGGCGAGGTTTACGCCGCGGCGGAACCTTATGGCAACTTCGCTTTGGAGCAGCATATTCGATACTTTGCGGAGATCCTGGTTGATGACCGGGTGAGCGTACATATCAGGCTGATCGAACTCACTGCCAAACGAGTGTATTTCATGGGGTTTCTCGTCAATGAAACCCGCGAGCAACTCGCCGCCACCGTGGAATTGGTGATGATGAATGTGGACATGAGAGAACGGCGTGGGGCGCCTTTTCCCGCTGACGCTTACGCCGAATTGGAGGCGCTGCTAATGCAGCACGAGCAATTACATTGGCGGGCGCCAGTCTGCGGCATAATGAGCGCCTGAAGAATCGAGGCAAAGCGCCGCCGGCTTCGGATTGCCAGCCGATTACAACTCCCGCGGATAGGACGTCAGGATGTCGATGCCAGCTTCGGTGACAACCACGTTGTCCTCAATGCGTACGCCACCGACACCGGGCACATATACGCCAGGCTCGATAGTGAAGACCATGCCCGGCTGCAGTTCCTGTTTGTTGCCTTGGACGATGTTGGGAAGTTCGTGCACGCTCAAACCCAGACCGTGCCCCAGCCGATGAATGAAATACTCGCCCAGACCGGCTCTTTCGATGACCGCGCGCGCGACGCGATCGACCGCTTCGCATGTCACACCGGGGCGGGCAAATTCACGGGCGGCTTTGTTGGCGCGGTAGACAGCCTCGTACATCGCGCGCATTTGGGCAGTAGGCTCGCCGTGGCAGAAGGTGCGGGTGATATCGGCCGGATAGTCCTGATAGCGTGCGCCGAAGTCGATCAGGAGAAACTCATCTTCGCCCCAGACGCGGTCGCCAGTATCCCCGTGTGGCAAGCCCGATTTTTCCCCTGTGAGCACCAAGAGGAAAGCGTGTCCCTGTGAGCCTCGATCCAGCATTTCCGCGCCGAGGCGATCGGCGATCTGCCTTTCGGTCATGCCGGGACGCGCCCAAGCCATCGTAACTTTCAGTGCGGTTTCGCTAATATCAATCGCTCGCTGCATGTTGGCGATTTCTTCCGGCGCTTTGCGCGCGCGCAGGTCCAGGAACAGGTCGCCTGTGTCCAGCGCGTCAGCCGCGGAGACTCCCGCGCGTTCCAGTGCCAGCCATTCAAAGAGGCGGAGCGTCTGCCCGTCGAGCGCACAGGTGGTATTGCCTGGCAGCAGAGCCGCGACGGCTTCGCTGAAAGCGCCGTCATAGCCATCGGCGTCCGTCCACATGAAGCGGCGCGCTTCCAGATCCGGACGGGCTTCCAGTTTGGCCACTTCCAGTTCAGGGATGATGAAGGAAAGCCCTTGTCCATTGTAGAGACCGAGAATGGGGCGTTCGGACAAGTGAAAGTGCAGCCCGGTGAAATAGACCATGTTTTCCCCGGGGACAAAAGCCACGAGGTCCGCCCTGCTGTTTTCGAGTAAAGTATCAAGCCGTTTCAAATAGTCGATCGCCACTGCTGCCTCCTTCATGTCAATGTCAGGAGTTTAGAACATGGCGTGATTTTCGTCCACCGGTGCTGTGCTTGCCATCAAGGTCCCAAGCGCAGGCGAGCCACAGCGATACGTTAGAACGTACTATGGCGAGTGCATTGCGCTGGGCTGTGCTATAAACAGGTTGATAACGTTGACCAAACGCAGTGGAGAAAGTCTCGCCATGCCATTGAATTACCATTTGCTTGATGTCTTCACCGACAGACAATTCGGCGGCAATCAGTTGGCGGTCTTTCCTGATCCGCCTAAAGACCTGCCCCGGTGTACAATGCAGCAGATCGCGCAGGAGATGAACCTGTCCGAAGTGACATTTCTCTTCCCGCCGGCGGACCGCGCCAATGACTACAGACTGCGCATCTTCACGCCGGCGGCGGAACTGCCCATGGCCGGTCACCCTACCGTTGGCGCGGCCTATGCCTTGGCGCATATTGGCAGGCTCGGCAGCTTGGAGGGCGCAAGGACAATTGTCTTTGAAGAAGGCGTGGGTCCGATCTCCGTCTCCATCGAAGCTAATGAAGACGGCGCGCCGGAAGAAGTATGGATGCGGCAGCCAATTCCGCAATTCCATGATATGTTTCACGATCGGCGCGGGATTGCAGAAATGCTGTCGCTCAGTGAAGACGACTTAGTGGAGAGCGCGCCATTGCAGGTGCTTAGCAGTGGGCTGCCCTTTCTTTATGTGCCGGTACGGTCGCTTGAGGCAATAAAGCGGGTCCAACTGAAGCATGACAAGTGGCAGAACCTGCTGGCGGGGAGCAATGCGGAGAATCTGTTCATAACGACGATGGAGACGGTGTGTGGAAGCTCAACGGCACACAGCCGGATGTTTGCGCCGGCGCTGGGCATCAGCGAAGATCCTGCGACTGGCTCAGCGAGTGGACCGCTCGGCGTATACTTGCTGAAATATGGCTTGGCTGAGGCGGATGAAATGATTAGCGAGCAGGGATTCGAAATGGGACGACGCAGTATGATAGGCATTCGGATTAAGCGCAGCGGACCTGATATTTCCGGCGTGGCGATAGGTGGTCAGTGCGCTTATATGGGTTACGGGACGCTGCTGATAAACTGAAGAAGTTTGGCAAGACAATATGCTAGAATCAAGCTATCTCGAGACGGCGGGAAGGCAAAGTGCGAAGCGCAACCATCGACCATTTTGACGCGCGGGCGGTATTCCGTGGTTTGCTCGATGGCGATGATTATCGCAATCGCGTGGCTGGCGCCTGCATCTACCGCTGTCCACGCTGCGATCATCGCATCCGTTTTCGCTGGCGCAGCTTCTACCAAGCCAATAGCCGATCCGTATTCAAGCGACAGTTGCAACGCATATTCGACGATCTAACACCCAGCTTGCCGGCGGATGAGCAAGGTTTCCTCGATTTTTATTGTCCGACCTGTTCGGCGCCGACGCGTATTGTCTTCGGCGCACACGATTACACCAAGATTGCCTACCACTTCGATATCTACGCCGCGCTGGTCGGTGAAGGGAAGCCGGACAAATGAAGAATCTGCTGGCGACCTTGCATGATTGCGATCCGGGCATGCTGCCGGCGCTGGCGGAGGTCTGGGGAGTCGAAAGCAAAAGCCTGTCTAACGACGAGTTGATCCGGCGGTTGCAAGGCGCCATGCTTGATTCGGAGAAGATAGAGGCGGCATGGGACAAGCTTGATGAGCCAGCGCGGGCTGCTCTGCAATTGCTGGTCAGCAGCGCGGGGGGGCGGATGAAGGTCGGGCAATTTGAACGCTTCTATGGCGAGATTCGCAAACTGGGCCGGGCGCAGATCGCACGGGACAAGCCGCATACAAAAGGGCAAAGCCTGGCTGAAACGCTATATTATCGTGGCTTTATCGGTGAAGGCTATGACAAGGTGGGAGACAATCTTCTCGGCTTTGTATATGTACCGACCGACCTCATCGAGGTGCTGCCTCTCCACAAGACGAGCTACGTCAACCTGGCGGCTTCACGGGCGCCGGACGAGGAAGAACTGCCCAGAATCGGGCTGATAGACGATGTTGACGATATCAACCCGGCTGATACATCGGTTGTCGACGACATGACGACATTGCTCGCCTGGCTACAGATGAACGAAGCGGATGTCGAGGGCGAGCAGTTCGCAAAAACGGCGGTGGGGCTCATCAAGCCGTATCTTCTGCGACCGGCAGAAAGGCGGCTGACTTTCATGTTGGGAATCGGCATAAGCGCTAACTTGGTCGATGTGCAGGATGGCAAGGCTCTTCCCCGCCGCAATGAAGCGCGGAAATGGCTGAAAGCGACGCGCGCCGAGCAGATTCACAGTTTGGCGACAGCTTGGCGGGAAAGCCAGCATTACCGAGATATGTGGCATATCCCGGGCTTGTATCCGGAAGACTCAGGCTGGACTTACGATGCAGCAGCGGCGCGAAAGGCTGCGGTTGAGTTGTTCGGTGATCTGCTGCCGGAGCAGGGCTGGGTCTCCATCAACGATCTGATCGAGATCATCAAAGAGTTTGAGCCGGACTTCCAGCGTCTCGACGGCGATTATGACCGTTGGTATATCCGCAACGACGCGGGCGAATACTTGAGCGGGTTTGAAAGCTGGGATGCGGTTGAAGGTTCACTGATTGAGTTTTACATCGCGGGTCCGATGCACTGGCTGGGTCTGGTTGATGTCGGCGAGGACGTTCTGCGATTAACGGCATACGGGCGGGCTTTCTTGCAGCTCGGCGAATGGCCGCGTCAGGCCGAGCCGCACACGAGGATCGATGTGCGTAACGATGGCCAGCTGCTGGTGTCACGGCGGGTAGACCGCTTTGAGAGATTTCAACTGGCGCGCTTCGCTCACTGCAAAGTCGCTGGCGATCCATTCGTCTATGCCATCGATGCGGCAAGCATGCAGCGGGCGGCAACCCAAGGCATCACCACCCAACATATTCAAGGCTTCATCAGTCGGCAGTTGGATGGCAAGCCGCTGCCGCTGCCTATCGTCAAGCTACTGCGGAATTGGCAGGATGGCGCGAAGACCTCCGTGACTTTCGAGTCCTTGATTGTGCTGCGTAGTACATCGGAAGAGACGCTGGAGAAGATCTTCGCCATACCGGCGCTACGCCGTTATCTGGGCGCGCGTCTGGGACCGATGGCCTGTGTGGTGCGTGAAGATCAATGGCAAGCGCTGCGCGCCAAGCTCGGCGAGCAGGCTATTGAGGTCGATGTTTCGCGTTTGCAAGTCGACGGCGAATGAGCAAATAAGGGCTTTCAATCGTTCTCGATGCCGAGTTGATAAACGGCGTTTTTGGTCCAGCCGGCAGACTTTGATACTGTCCGCGCCGCGCGCGAAAGCGACTCGCCCGCAGCCAATCGCTCGCTTAGAGCGGATTGCACTTGCGCTTCGCTCCACTTGGCCGCGCCAGCGTCAGCGCCCGCGATCACCAGCGTGACCTCCCCCCGCGGATTCTCCGCTTGGAAATGAGCGCACAGTTCGCCTGCGGCGCCGCGGTAAAACTGCTCGAACTTCTTGCTCAGCTCCCGCGCGACGCATACGCGCCTGTGCTCTCCCATGATCTCGGCAATGAGCGAGAGTGTTTCAGAGAGTCGGTAAGGGCTTTCATAGGCGACGACCGTTTCGGGACGGTCTTTGAGCTCTTGCAACTGCGCGCGCAAGGCGGTTTTGCGCTGTAGAAAACCGACATACAGAAAGCGATCGGTCGCCATACCGGAGCCGACCAGGGCAGTGGTTATGGCGCAGGCGCCGGGCAGAGGCACGACCGGATAGCCACGTTCAAGCGCTGCGGCTATCAACTCGAAGCCGGGGTCCGAGATCCCGGGCGTGCCGGCATCGGAGATCAGCGCCACATCGGCCGATTCCAAGGTGGAGAAGATTTTTTCCAGTTTCGAAAGTTTGTTGTGCTCGTGATAACTTGTCATCGGCGTATCGATATTGAAGTGCCTGGTCAATACGCGCGAGGTGCGGGTGTCTTCAGCGGCTATCAGGGCGACTTCTTTCAAAACACGCAGCGCGCGCAGGGTGATATCTTCGAGGTTGCCGATCGGCGTTGGTACGATGTAGAGAGTAGCCATGCGCTGCGCCAAGGCAAAATCTGCTAAGCGGGAAAGACGTGCGCCAAAGCTTCGGGCAGCACGCTCTTGAAGGCGGCCAGGCTGTGGCCGCTGCCCAACTCAACAAACTGGTATTGCAGATCCGGGTCGTGAGTCATGCGCCGCTCAAGTATGCCGCGGAGCGCCAGAGCCGGCTGATAGAAACGAAGATCTTGTTCATAACGGCCGACCGACTGAAAGATGTGATTGGGCAAGATTGGCAAGTCGCGGAAGCGCTGCGCAAAATCCTTGAGCAGCCGGACAGCTGGGGGGCGGCCCAAAGGCGGGGAGATCATGATGAGATGGCCGCAAATAGCCGGATTCTTCAGAGCGGCATAGGCAGCAGCGATGGCGCCTTCGCCAACGCCGCCCAATCCGAGATCAAGCGGTTCAATGCGGTGCTGCGCCTGCAAAAAGGGCAGCAGTTCCGCGGCGATCATCGCGTAGTGCTTGTCATTGCCTACGTACTCGTCAACGCGTTCCGACTGCGAACCGCTGGCGAGCATCGCGATGATAATGGGCTGCATCCGACCGTGTTTTATCAGCGCATCGGCGATATAGGGCACTTCGAGGATATTCATCGCCCATTGGCCGTCCATCAAGACGAGCAGGCGGTAATCCAGCCCATCGTTCCCGTCATAACCAGGCGGCGTATAGACCCACAGGCTGCGATTCTCAAAACCGAGCTGGACCGAGCTAAAGCGATGGCGATAGACCCGTCCGCGCGGCACTGCGGTCATCGTTTGCCAGTTGGGAAACGGGCGCGCTCGCGGCATCTGCAATACGGATGTGTCAACCTGGCTGGCGCGGATCGAGAGAGCGTTAAGGGGATCGGCTTGCCAGAATTTGCCAACGCGATCCATCAAATCGATTTCTTGCGCCAGCGGCGTGCCGGGATCATCTATGGCGAACATGTAATCCACCAGCGCGTCCCGCTCAAAGTAACGTTGGAAATACCAGAGCGAGGTGCCCTCAAGCCGCGCCATATTTTCGAAGGGCGGGTCACGATTGACGATGTCGATATTCAGAGCGACATTCTGCGCCGTCCAGGAATCGTACACGAATGTGGCTTTATCACGTTCAATCCAGGGCCATTCATCATGCGTATTCAGCAATTCATCTACCAGTTGCTGGTGTTCATTTGCCGGGGTCTGATAGACCTCGCACAAGAATTGAATGAATGAATCCCATCTCGATGTTGCCAAAGCCGCAGTTCCTCAAGGCTTTTCGGTGGACAACATCATTTTATCACCGGCGCAGACTATGGGGAAACCGCGGCGGTCCAACAGCAGTGAGCGACTGCCTATATAGGGCGAGTCGATATCCAGCTCACTGGACAAAAGATACAAAATGGCAACAGCAATCTGCGCTTTGCGGTATGATGACCTAGGGTTGGCAGCCAAGGAGATGTTGCGACTGCGAGCCAAAAGAGACAGAGCGGATATGACAAGGGTACAGACGATGCCGACACGCTATATCTACTCATTCACTGAGCCGCTAAATCCGGAAGAGCTCTATCAACTTTTCCAGCAAACAAGTTGGGCTGATTCGCGCAGTCCGCTGGATATCCAGTTGATGCTGGACCGCAGCCAGATTACGCTGGGCGTTTGGGATGAGGATCATTTGATCGGCTTCGCGCGCGTGATCACCGATGATTTGTATCGCGCGGTTATCGATGATGTCGTGGTCGACCGCGCCTATCGCAACCAAGGAGTCGCTTCCCACATGTTGGAGAAAATTCTGAAACGCACGGAGCATATTGAAGTTGTCATGCTGGATTGTGATGCCGACCTGATCGGCTTCTACGATCAATTTGGTTTTAAGCCGAAAGACGGCGCTTCACTGCAATTGCGCAATTCTCGCTAGCGGCCGCGGCCGAATGCCAGAGAGCCGCCAGCTTACCTCCGGCGACGATTTGCGTTATCATCACAGTTCGTGATGCCAAAGCCGCTCGGCGGCAGCGAGAAGAACTGCCGTGCGAACGCAACATAACGAACACTCTTGGCTGCCGCTCAAAAGAGTTTGTGTAATTAGGAAGTCGCGAGCATAGGCAAAAGCGGATGAGCAGTTTGCATTTCAACCGGTACATCAGCCCATTCATGCGAGAAGAAGCAGATAACGCCTTAGATGACGGGCGGGGACCCGCGCCCGATATGCCGATACATCGCCTGCAGAACAACGAAAATCCGCTGGGACCGTCGCCGCGGGTGATTGACGCGATCAATGCTGTCGCGCCATCGCTGTCCTATTATCCGAATTTTTCCGATATTGAGTTGCGGCGCGCCATCGTTGACGCGCTCGGGCGCGGGCTGACAGCGGAGTATATTTTCACGGGCTGCAGCGGATTCGAAGCGCTGGAGTTGATCATGCGCGCTGCCCTCATGCCGGGAGACGAAGTGATCCTGTCTTCGCCCACGTTTGCCGGCGCCTACAAGAAAGTGTCGCTGCCGCTTGGCGCCAAAGTCATAGATGTGCCGCTAGAACCGGAAACGTTCCGTTATCGTCCCGAGGCAGTGCTGGATGCCATTACTGAACGCAGCAAACTGGTGATGCTCTGCAACCCCAACAACCCGACTGGCACCTTGATCTCGGGGAGAGCTGTGGAGCGGCTGATGCGTGGATTGCCGGATCATGTTTTGGTCGTAGCTGACGAGGTCTACCATCACTTCGTGGATGACGGCGATTACCCCGACTCCCTACGCTATGTTTTGGACAAGAAAAACATCGTTATCGTTCACAGCTTCTCGAAAGCGTATGGGCTGGCGGGCTTGCGCCTGGGCTACGGCATCGCCAAGCCGGAAATCGCCAACGCCATCGCCGGTTTGCAGCGCGGCTTTCATCAGAACAAGCTGGCATTGGCGGCGGGGATTGCCGCCTGCCGCGATCAAGGGCATGTACGGCGCGTTGTCGAATACCTCCGTGGAGAGGCTCATTGGCTCTGCGCCCAACTCGACCGGCTCAATATCCGCTATTGGAAGCCGGCGGCGAATTTTATCCTTTTCGAGACGCGCTTGCCCGCCGACGAGCTGCAGGAAGAGTTGCGGCTCCGCGGCTTCTTGCTACGGAGCCAGACACGCAATGGCCTGCCCTATGGAATGCGTCTCAGCCTGGGAAGTCGAGAAGCCAACAGCGCCTTTATCAGTACGCTTGAGGACATCCTCAATACAAGCCCGGCATGTCGCTAATAGGGAACGCGGCGGACCGCTGCGGGACCAAACCCAACATTGTTCTTGGCGGATATCTATGCTAATATCGCGCCCGGCATTTCGCCTAGTCGGCGGATTGTCGAAATCCCACACATCGGGACTCAGGGCGGGTGTTGTCCGCCTAGGCGGATTGTCACCGGGGGCTGAACGATGTGCGAGCTAAAAACACCGATTATTCGAGGAGAATGGCAATGCCAACAGCGGTAAAGATGCGGACGTTGCTCGAAACGGGTGTGCACTTCGGGCATCGCACCAACAAGTGGAATCCCAAGATGGATGAATTCATCTTCACGCAGCGCAACGGGATCCACATTATAGACCTACAAATCACGCTCAAGAATCTCAACCAGTTCCACGACATGATCGCCAACTCGGTGGCCGGCGGTGGATCGGTCCTGTTCGTCGGCACGAAACGCCAAGCGCAAGAGATCATCCAACGGGAAGCCGTGCGCTGCGGCATGCCCTATGTCAATTATCGCTGGCTGGGCGGGACGCTGACCAACTGGCAGACGATCCGCAGCCGCATTGACACCTTGAAGCAATTGGAGCAGCGGCGCGACGCGGGCGAATTTGATCGCTTAACCAAGAAGGAAGGTCTCGTGCTCCAGCGCAAGATATCCAAGCTGCAGTTGCGCTTGGGCGGCATTCGCGAGATGAAGCGCATTCCCGATCTTCTGATCGTGGTGGATGCCGAACGAGAGCATACCGCGGTCAAAGAAGCCAATATCTTGAAGATTCCAGTATTGGCGCTGGTCGATACCAATGCCAATCCCGACATGGTCGATCACATCTTGCCAGCCAATGACGACGCGATGCGCTCGATTCGTCTGTTGATTGGCGCCTTGGCGGATGCTGTGCTGGAAGGGCACAACCTGCGGCAATCAGCCGGCGTGGAAGAGGAAGAAGAGCAATTCTTCGCTGATGCCTACGACGAAGAACTCGCTGACGAAGACTTGCTGGGCGAATCTACCTTGGCGAAGCTGCGCGATTCCAAGCTCTTCGCCGATGATGAAGCCGAGAGCGAAGATGGCGCTGATAGCGACAGCGAAAAGGCGGACGACAGAGAGGAATAAACTGTTGAGCGCATGTTGGCTCAACTGAACGGAGATGAGGAGAGAGATGGCAGTAAGTGCAAAAGAGGTGAAAGCGCTGCGAGAAATAACTGGCGCGGGCCCGCTAGATTGCAAGAAGGCGCTGGAGCAGCATAATGGCGACATTGACGCGGCCGCGGAATTCCTGCGGGAAAAGGCGTTGAAAGACGGCATCAAGCTGCAAGGCAAAGGACGCAGCGCCAACGAAGGCGTCATTGGGAATTATGTCCATTTCGATCAGCGGCTGGCGGTTATTGTCGAAGTCAATTGCGAGACCGACTTCGTGGCGGCGACGGATCAATTCAAGTCCTTCGCCAAAGATATCGCCATGCACATCGCCAATATGAATCCGCAATACGTCAAGCGCGAAGATGTGCCCGATGAACAAGTCACATCGGAAACAGCGTTGCAGATGCAGCGCGCTCTGGAAGAAGGCAAGCCGGAGCATATCGCGGAAAAGATCGTCGCCGGGCGCATGAACAAGTGGTACGAAGAGATCGTATTGATGGAGCAGGCTTTCATCAAGGACGATGACAAGACCATAACGCAGTACTTGCAGGAGACAGTCGCCGAGGTGGGCGAGACGATTAATATCGGTCGCTTCCAACGTCTTGCGATCGGTGACGGAGCTTAAGCATTTTGGCGCGACTTTTGCCTTGCGAAGGCGAGACTGAACGATCGGGGATTAGTTTTCGGCTAATCCCTTTTTTGTGCCTGGCAGTAACGTGACGATGGGCGAAACTGATTGGGAGATCCGTCTGTTCGTGTATGAATCACTCATCGCGAACGGGACAGCGCCCTCCCTAAAGACGATCGCTGAGCGCTCAAACATCTCACCGCCGGATGCTCGGGCGGCGCTGCAGCGGCTGCACGATGCGCATGCCTTGGTGCTCAAGGCGGGCGGGGATGAGATCTTGATGGCGCATCCGCTTTCCGCAGTGCCGACCGACTATCGCGTCACCGTTGGCGATATGGCGCTTTATGCCAACTGCGCCTGGGATTCGCTGGGCATCCCAGCCATGCTTGATTGTGACGCACATATCGAGGCGCGCCATCCCCTCACCGGCGATGTCATGCGCTACATGGTTGAAGACAAGACACTGCAGAATGCTAGTGGCAGATTTGTGCATTTCGCCCATCCTTTTCGCCAATGGTATGACGATATTGTAGATACTTGAGCGAGTATTTTGCTTTTCCGGTCGGAAAGCGAGATTGACGCATGGCGCCGACGTCACGGTCGAAAACGTGGCGCGGTGCTAAAATTGTCGCAAGTGTGGGAACTGGCCAAGCGCTGGTATCAGGACCGGATGGCGCCGGATTTTCGCGGCAGAACGGCGGCAGAAGCTCAGGCAATCTTCCGCGCGCTAGGATTGAACGAGGAGTTCTGGCTTGCCCCGCCAGCATGAACGTGCTCCGGCACCTGAAAATACTGGAACCGAGGATGACATTGACCGAGGAGCGACCATGAGCGTGAATGGCGACTTGCCCTACAAACGTGTTTTGTTGAAGCTGAGCGGCGAAGCGCTCGCCGGTGAAAGTGGCGCCGGCATTGACCCGGAAAGAGCCGCCTACATCGCGCAGCGTGTGCGCGAAGTTCATGAGCTGGGCATACAAGTCGCTATCGTCATCGGGGGCGGCAACTTGTGGCGTGGCGAGCCGGCGGCGAAACTAGGCATGGATCGCAGCACAGCCGACCACATGGGCATGATCGCCACGGTCATGAATGGTTTGGCGCTGCAGGACGCCATCGAAGGCCTCGGCATCGTCACACGCGTGCAAACTGCCGTCGAGATGAATTCTATCGCCGAGCCATATATTCGACTCCGCGCCATTCGCCACATGGAAAAAGGGCGCGTTGTCATCCTCACTGGCGGCATCGGCAGTCCCTATTTCACAACCGATTCCGCGGCCGCCTTGCGCGCAAGCGAGATACATGCCGATGTCATCGTCAAGGCGACCAAAGTTGACGGAGTGTATTCAGCAGACCCGATGAAGAACCGCGGCGCCACGCGCTATAGCAAGCTGGATTATCAGCAGGTGCTGGATCAACAGCTGCGTGTCATGGATACCACGGCCTTTACCCTCTGCCAAGAAAATGCCATGCCCATTGTCGTGCTGAATTTCTGGAATCCCGAGGACCTTGTCAAGGCGCTAAGAGGCGATAACACGGTGGGCACAGTCATCTCCGGATGATGCGAACGTACCCGGGAAAGCTGCGCGGACTTTGTCGCCGCGGTCCTGAGTGTTAAACTCCATACTCATCTGTGAAAGCAGCAGGCGCCCCGCCTGAACAAGAAGCATGAGCAAGAAAATCGCCGTCTTTTCCATGACGCCGCTGTTCTCCGATTTCGCCATGGGGGGCGGACAGATTCAACTCAAAAAGGTCGCGCTCCACCTCGGCGAGCAGGGGCATCAGCTTACGATTCTGTCGACGCAGCGCGAGGGGTCGAGCAGGCCGTTCAGGTGGCACGAGAATGTAGAAATCCGGCCGATTCTCCGCTTCAAACAGCCCTATCCGGAGCCATACTTCACACCGCTTTACCACATCGCCAATGCCATGCGTTATGTCGGCGCCGCCATCGCCAATGCGGATATCCACTACAGCCATGATGGCGGACTGATATTCCCCTATGTCTATCAAGATATTCCGACGGTGATCTCATTGCGCAGCATCATTTATCCCGAGACGATGCAATGCGCCTTTCTGTTTCAAGGCGATGAATGGATTTTGCCTTCAGAGCATACGCGCGCTTCGTATGAAGCAGTCGTCGGGCAATTCGCGCCCGGAGTCGCCGAGCGGATGCAGACCATTCACAATGGCTTCGACTGGGAGACCTACCGCTACGCGGAGCCGCGCGACATCTTCGAGGTCATTCCCGCCGAAATCGCGAATCATCCCACCCTGCTTTTCCCGCATCGGCCTGAAGAGCCGAAGGGGATATACGAAGTCTTGCAGGTGGCGGAGAAACTGGTGCGCGATTACGGCTGGCACGATCTACGGGTTTTGGTGCCGCGCTGGCTCGACAGTGAAAGCGAACCCGGCAACCGCGCCTATTATGACAAGTTGAAGCGCCGCATCCATGAAGGGGGTCTGGGAGACGCATTCGTGTTTCATGATTGGATCAGCGAAACATTGATTCCTGAATATTACAGCCTGGCTGATGTGACGATGTGCATCGGCAGTTTGGTGGAGACTTTCGGCAATACCGTCTTTGAGTCGCTGGGTTGCGGCACGCCGGCAATCGTGTCGCGGGTAGGTCCTTTTCGCGATCTGCTGCCCGCCGAACATATCGACCGCGTCGATTTTGGCGATATTGACAGCGCCGCCGCAATTGCGCACAGCATACTAAGTGAGCGCCGGCGTACTTCACCATCAACACTACACTATCTAAAGGCGGAATTCTCGCAAGAAGCCATGGTCAAGGCTTACGCCGATGTCATCGTGAATGCGGTAAAGAAGCCGCCCTTCCAGTATCGCGTCCCCCAGTTGAGTGAGTATACAAGGTATCGGCTGGCGCCCTGGTGCTACGTCTCACTGTCGAAGGGCATTTACCACGATTTCCGCAATAGTTATGTCGTCGATGAAAGATTAGCCCAACTTAACCGGGAGCATCCTGAGGGATTTGCCAGTGAGGCAGTTGACCCGGAGAACTTGCATGCCTGGCTTGATGACGGCTACATTGTGCCCCTAGTCAAAGCCTAGCTTCTGCTAGCGAATCAAGCGCTTCCAGATTGAAGCGGATGTCGGCCGCCTTAAGCTGTTCTTCGAGCCACAGCTTGAAGACATTCTCAATCAGATACGGCAGTCGGTCCGCGTCGATGCTGCGCTCTGCCCGGCCAATGACTTGCAGGACGTGGTAACCGAGCCGCGTGGCGATGGGACCGCCAATATCACCCAAAGCCTGTGAAAAGGCGGCTTCGCCAAGACGGCGCTCGAGCAACTCGCCAGAAATGAACCATCCGAGATCTCCACCATAGTCACGGGTGGAGACATCCAGCGAAAGCGCTGCAGCCAGCGTCCCAAAGCGTTCGCCAGTCCGCAAACGCTCAATCACCAGCTGGGCGTCGCTCTTCCGCGCCACTAGGATATGACGGGCGCGCACGTGCAAAACCTCTACATGAAGATGCGCTGTCACATGTTCGCGAACAGCGAGCGTGGTTAAATGCCGGTGAATCACATCCCAAAACTCGCCCGCCGTGTAGAGGTTTTCCGCCAGCCAATCCTCCCAAAGCTCAGCCCCCATGTTTCCTTTCAGGCTCGCGATCTCGTCGTCTACGACCTCATCATCAATGGCGAGATCATTCGCCGCCGCGAACTGCAGAATCAATTCCTCATCAATGAGACTGTTCAAAACATCCAGGGCGAGGGTGTTCGCATCGGCAGCGTTCGAGAAGGCAGCGATACGCGCAAAAGCGGCGTCGAATCGCTCCTGCTCGATCAGAACGCCGTTGACGCTGGCAAGAGCACCGCTGAGCGCGATTTCGGCCTCCCCCGTTGCGATTGGGATTGGTTCGCTATCGGCTGCCTGAATTGGCGACGCGAGCAGCAGAATCGAGATGGGAAATGCGAGAGCGGCAAAAGAGCCAAAGGCGCGACCCAAATAGTGCATTGAAACTCCCTCATTCCTGCGCTTGCGAACTAAAGCTATTATGCGTTCGTCACTATCGGCGGGCAAGCCACAAGCCGCTCTTCCATTGCTGCAATAATGCGATCGAAATTACTTAGCGATGGTCGACCATGATATACTCATTCCAGACAGAGGCGATGAGGAATGGCGACGATGGCGGTGATCACCGAGTTGGTCGATGCTGGTCTGCAATTGAAACGGCAAGGCAATCTCCGCGGAGCTATCGAACATTTTCGGCAGTTGCATGCTACTTACCCTGGCAACGCGCGCATTATGTTTGAATTGGCTGGGACCTGGAGCGCCTTCAACGTGCCGGAACAGGCGCTGCCGCTCTACCAGGAATTGCTGGCTTTGCCAAAGGGACAAGGCTTGCCGCCAAAAGATATGCCACGGTTGTACACACGTCTCGGCGTCACTTTGCTCACGCTTGGCGATATCCATGACGCGCTGACAATCATCGACGAAGGATTGCGCCTGCACCCGAGCTATCGCCCCCTGCGCGTCTGGCGGATTCTCGTCTTGAGCGGCAGCGGCGCGGATCACCTCGCGTTGCTAGATGCGCTGGAACTCATGCTGGAATCGCTGGCGCCCTCTCGCTGGGATATTTTCGAAGACGATATCGTTGCCGCCGTCAAGCAAATGCGCGCCGAGCATTCGACCGAAGAGAAGCAACAACCGCCTGATACAAAACAGGCTTACGCGCATCAAGCGGGGGACCGCGGCGCGGATGCAAGGAAACCCGACAATGATAGTAACGCGCGGCTAGCGGTCGAGATCAGCGAAATAGAAGAGGCTGATGAACCGACTACTGTAACCGTAGAGGAAGTAGCTGTCACGGTAAAGGTTAAAGAGCCGAAGAAGAAACCGCGGAAGCCTAGACGAAAGAAACAGACCAAACGCTCCCAACTTGGCAAGCAAGCCGTACGCATCGACATCAGCGGGGCCGGTGATGCCGCAGAAAAAAAGTCGGATGACGATGAACCGCCGGCGCCAGCCTCCCCGCTCAAGATTCCCGTTGATGCTGATTGAACTGGCAGCCTAGTCAGTTGACGACCAGTTTGCCGTCCCGCAAGCGCCACACGGAGGTCGCGATTTTATCGATGAACCAACGGTCGTGAGTCGCCGCCAGAATCGCGCCCGGGAAAGCAAGCAGCGCCCGCTCCAATGCCTCCAGGCTCATCAGATCGAGGTGATTCGTCGGCTCGTCCAGCAGCAGCAAGTTGGCCCGGCTATGGATCAAGCAGGCGATGCCGAGCTTTCGGCGCTGCCCCAAACTCAAATCAGCAATCGATTTGGATGCCAGATGCGCGTCCCGGAACAATCCGCTGCGATGAAGCAGTGTGAGGATGTTATCGGCAGTGTCATAGCTGATCTCGCTAAGGAGGTCAACAATATTCAGGCTGTCGTCGAAGGACTCGCCGGTCTGATCCAGGTAGCCCAGTTTGGCGCTTGGCATCAGCTTGACCATACCGCTGGTCGCTTCCAATTCGCCGATGATCAGCCGTAGCAGCGTTGTCTTGCCGAAGCCATTGGGCGCCACCAAAGCCACACGTTCGCCTTTCCGCAGAACGGCGTCGGCGCCAGAGATTAGCGGTCGTTCACCGAAGGCCACGCTCAGCGATTTCAGTTGCAGCGGCTCCATGCTGGTCAATGGCAGGGGATCGAAGCCAAATTCGATATGCCAGACGTGACGCGGATTCTCCAGTCGATTCGCTTCCAGCGTTTCTAATTCCTGACGGGCAGAGCGCACCAGCTTGCTTACCGTGCGCGCCACCTGCTGCTGGGCGGTGAACTTGATCCATTTGTCGCCATCATCAGGTCGTTTCGGCTTGCGATGCCCATGCGCCTCTCTTTTCATCTGGGCGCGGAGTGTTTTCATCCGATTAACTTGTCCATGATAAGCATCGACATCGCGCTGATACTGCGCCTCGCGCGCCGCCAGATAGTCGTCGTAGTTTCCATGGTAGGCCGTCAAGCTATGCGTCACAGCGGACAGATCGAGGATCTTGGTTGCGACGCGATTGATGAAGCGGCGGTCGTGGGTGATCATCAGCAGCGCGTGCGGGTAACTCAGCAAGTATTCTTCCAGCCAAGCCAAACCGGCGAAATCCAGATGGTTAGTAGGTTCGTCGAGAACCAGCAAATCGGGCGCCTGCAAGAGCAACACCGCCAAGCCGATACGCGTTTTCTCGCCGCCGCTGAGCGACATGACCGCCCGCGTCTCGTCGACATGGTCCAGATCCAAGCCAGCGAAAATCTGCTCGCGGCGCGCATCCAGGGTATACCCGCCGCGCAGGTCAAACAGCGTTTGCAGTTGCCCGTACTCATCCAGCGCGGCAGCGACGTCCTTGCCCTCCGCCATCTGCGTTTCCAACTCGCGCAAACGGCCTTGCAGCGCATTCAACTCGCCGAGGCTTTCGGCGATGTACTCGCCTACTGTCAGCCTGCCATTGACCTGCACTTCTTGCGGCAGATAAGCCACGATACTGCCGGGCTCAAGGCGAATCGTCCCGCCTTCGCCGGATTCAATGCCCAGTATCAGGCGAGCAAGCGTAGATTTGCCCACTCCATTTTCGCCGACGAGGACTGCGCGCTCACCGCGATTCAAACTGAGGTTGACCTCATCGAGTATCAGCTTGGCGCCATAGTATTTGTTTAAGCCACTGACGCTCAGAACCTGTTCCGACATTTTCGCTTTCCGGTTGTATCTGCCCGCGAGCAGCATAAGTCGCTGATCTGCCATTCTGCTTTTCTTACGGCGTACTGACAACCGTCGGTTCAGTTTAATTGCTGCGTCGTCTATAATGCGCGGGTATGCCAATATTTGAGACCTGACATGCTTTTCATACTGGCTCATGGCGCCTTGGGACCATTCGACGAGATTATCTTCTTGGGAATCGCCGTGCTGTTCCTGGGCATGATGGGCCTGAGTTGGCTGCGCAGTCAGCAGTTGGAAGGTGAAGAACCTGAAGACGGCGAGCAATCTCGCGCGCCGGAAGCGGACCATTTTGAACTGAAATAGGGGGCATTATGAGATTGGAGCACATCGCTTTCAATGTGGCGGATCCGGCAGCTTTAGCAGCTTGGTACTGTGAAAACCTCGACATGCAAATCATACGGTCATTCGCTGAACCGCCGCATATTCACTTTCTGGCGGACAGCGCCGGCAAGAGTTTGATTGAGATTTACAACAATCCACTTGGTTCCTTCATCAATTACGGGGAGTATCATCCGGTCACTTTTCACCTTGCGTTTGCCGTGGACGATATGGATGTGGCGCGTGAACATCTGGTCGCGGCCGGCGCCACGCTGGATGGCGATGTCGATAACCGAGCTAACGGCGATAGGCTCGCCTTCCTCCGTGATCCCTGGGGTTATACGATTCAGTTGGTGCAGCGGAAAACGAACATGATCGAATGACGGCGACATGAGCTTGAAGATCGGATTTGACTTTCAAACTGAAGGCGAGGAGCGGGCAGACGCCTTCCTAGACGACTATGAACTGCGATTGATGTTTGATAGTACACGTCAATCACTCGGTGATGGATTAAAACGAAACTTCCGCAATGTCGTCTGTGGCGAACACGGCGAAGCACCGAGATTCACTGTCACTGGCATATATGATCGTGAAAAGGAAGAAATGGACATTCAGTATCACGTTGATACCTGCTGTCAATATTTTTTGCTGCGCGTGATGCGCACGTTGAATCAGCGGTCCTGAAACGGAGGTATGCGCAATGCGTGTGCTCTTGCAGCGCGTGACCAAAGGCTCGGTGCAAGTAGATGGCGATGTCGTCGGCGAGGTCAATATCGGCTTCGTCGCCCTGGTCGGCGTCACGCATTCAGATAGCGAAATAGTGGCGGAGAAGCTGGCGACAAAGACGGCAAACCTGCGCGTTTTCGCTGATGCGGAAGGCAAGATGAATCGGTCGCTGCTGGATGTCGGCGGCGGCGTGCTGGTGGTTTCACAGTTCACGCTCTACGCAGATGCGCGTAAGGGACGGCGGCCTAGTTATGTTCAGGCAGCGCAGCCGGAAGTTGCCGAGCCGCTGGTGCGATACTACGCGGACAGCTTGTCACGAGCGGGCATAGAGCAGGTGGAGCATGGTGTCTTCGGCGCAATGATGCAGGTGGAGATTCACAACGATGGTCCTGTGACCATCATGCTCGACAGCGACAATCTATAACACGAGTTTGCTGAGACAAAGCAAAAGGCGACCCAAATCGGATCGCCCTGAGTTTGCGTTGATTCAGTCAGGTTTTGCATCATTCTTCGTCAGACTCGCGCAGCGGCAGGATATTCGGCCAGACCGAAGCGTGATGTTCGTAAGCGTCTATGCCGATGCGATCCGCTTCCGGATCGACATGTAGAACCTCCATCCGGTTGAGCACATAAAACATAATGAAGCTGGTGATGCCGACCCAGATGGCTACGCCGACCACGCCAACTATCTGCGCTCCCAATAGCTCGACGCCGCCGCCATCGAGCAAGCTGGCCGCGCCCAGGGATTGCGAGCCTATAATGCCGATCATCAGGGTCCCGAAGGCGCCGCACGCGCCATGCACCGAGAATGCGCCCACAGCATCATCAATTTTCATGCTCTCCACAAAGCGCATTGAGTAGACCAGGACCACGCCAGAGAGCAAACCAATCACGATTGCGCCGATAGGTGTGACGAAAGCGCAGCCCGCCGTGATGCCGACCAAGCCCGCCAAAGAGCCATTTAGAATGAAGCTCATATTCCAGCCGCCAGTCAGCCAATGCTTGAGGAACATCGCGCCCAGCGCGCCAGCGGCAGCCGCCAAGGTGGTATTAACCGCTACCAAGCCCAACTGGTTGACATCCCCCGCGCCGAGGGTCGAGCCGACATTGAAGCCATACCAGCCGAACCAAAGGATGAACGTGCCTAGAGCGGCGATGCCCAGGTTAGACGCTTCCGGTGGGCGGCCCCATTCGCGGCCCGCGCGCGGACCCAACATATAGGCGCCAGTAAGCGCTACGATGCCGCCGGTCATATGAACGATGGTCGAACCAGCGAAGTCAACAAATCCCTGCTGATACAGCCAGCCCTCGCCCCAGGTCCAAAATACGACAACCGGGTAGATGATCGCGCCAAGGATCGCGCTGTAGATCAACTTGCCGGCGAAATTCGTCCGCTCCGCCATACCGCCGGTGGCGATGGTCGCCGCTGCGCCGGCAAAGGCAAACTGGAAGAAGAAGTTGACAAACTTTGTGCCGTCCCCTTCTCCGGCGCCGGTAGCTCCGCCCAGGAATAGCTCAACTTGAGGGAAGAACCCGCTGCCTTCGGCGCTACCAAAGGCGATGCCAAAGCCGACGATGAAAAAGACAATGCCGGTGACACAGGCGTCCATGAAGTTTTCCGCAAGCGAGTTGACCACCCCCGTCTCGCGGATCATGCCGCCTTCCAGCATGGCAAAACCAGCCTGCATGAAGAAGACCAGGAAGCCCGCCAGCAAAATCCAGACGTGATCGAGATTATGCTGCACTGCCTCGGCCGCAGCCATGGCGTCGGCTGCACTGACCTCCATCACTTCTTCGGCGGCGACGTCCTCCGCGGGGGGTTCGTCTTGTGCGATTGTGCCAAAGCCGAAGCTGTAGAGGATAACAAGACCGAATAAAATCGAAATAAGGCGATAGGCCGTCTTGCGTTTGCTGCCCATACCCAACTTGCGTTTGTCCATTTTTCAGCCCCTTAGCGACGACCTCTGCCATTTCTCAGCATCACAGCTATCGTATCGCGAAGCTGATTTGGAAATAAGCGCAATTGTGTCCCAATTACTGGCATTGCTTTTGGTTATTTCTCACAAATACCACTCTTGTGACAGGAGCCCAAGTGTGAAAACGCGCGAAGCATCTCTCCGAAGCCCTATCCTCCACGTTGTGCAGCGAAACATTATATTGTCTGTATACAAAAGGCCTGCAATTTCGCCGGGCAAAAGTCCAGTCCACCGCAGGGGCTGTTCAACTGAGCGCCTCGTGTTTTATCGCCTTGAGGCGCTTCATGACGTCATTGGCGCCGCGCCCGAAGTAGTCATAGAGTGTCTTATACTCCCTGAAGAGTTTGTCGTACACCGTCTGGTTTTCGGCAATTGGCGTCACGACGCCGTCTTTCAACTTGCCCATCTTATCCGCGGCGGCGTGAATGTCGCTGTAGATGCCAGCCGCGACCGCCGCGTGCATCGCCGACCCTAGCGCGGGCGCTTGCGCGGAACCAGACAGCTTGAATGGCCGGCCAGTAACATCGGCAAAAATCTGACAGAGCAGCGCGTTCTTCTCTGGCAAGCCGCCGGCTGCCACCAATTCCCGCACTTCGATACCCTGGGCGTCAAAGGCTTCGATGATCTCGCGCGTGCCATAGGCAGTGGATTCGATGAGCGCGCGGTAGATATCGGGCGCGCGCGTCGCCAGGTTCATGCCGAGCAGCATGCCCGTCAGGTCGACATCGACGAGTGTGCTGCGGTTGCCGTTCCACCAATCCAGGGCGATCAAGCCATGTTCCCCGACGGCTTGCTTAGTCGCTTCCTGCTCGAGGTATTCATGCAGATTGAGGTTCGCGCGTTCCGCCGCCTGATGATATTCGAGGGGGACCGCATGGTCGACAAACCAAGCGAAGATGTCGCCAACCGCGCTTTGGCCTGCTTCATAGCCATACAAGCCCGGGATGACGCCACCCATCACCACGCCACACATGCCACCCACCTCGCCCAACTGCGTCGAGGACAAGATGTGGCAGCACGAGGTGCCCATAACCATGACCATGATGCCGGGTTCGGTTGCCTTGACCGCCGGCGCAGTCACATGGGCGTCGACATTGGCGACGGCGACGGCTATGCCCGCTGGCAGTCCCATCATCTCTGCCATTTGCGGCGCAAGCTCACCCGCTTTGGAACCCAACTCAGCAAACTCGCGGCCAACCTTCTCGTCCACCACATTCTCAAAGGCGGGATCCAAGGCACGGAAATACGCTCTGTCAGGAAAGTCGCCATCCTGCACCATCGCCTTGTAACCAGCGGTGCAGGTATTGCGCGCTTCAAGGCCGGTCAACTGCCAGATCACCCAATCAGCGGCCTCAATGAAGCGGTCGATTTGCGCGTAGATATCCGGACGTTCCTGCAGGATTTGTAACAATTTACTAAAGAACCACTCCGATGATATCTTGCCGCCATAACGCGGCAGCCAGCTCTCGCCCATTTGGCGGGCAGTTTCGTTAATCTGGTCGGCTTGACGCTGGGCGGCGTGATGCTTCCACAGCTTGATGTAGGCATGCGGCTCATCTTTGAGTTCTTCGAGGAAGCAAAGGGGAGTGCCGTCATAAGTCGTCGGCATAGGCGAACTGGCAGTGAAATCGATGCCAATGCCTTTGACATCGGCCGGCGCAACGCCACTTTGTCTCAGCACCGCCGGCACGGTATGAGCGAAGACATCAAGATAATCCTGCGGATGCTGCAGGGCCCAATCGGGCGGCAATTTTAAGCCCGAGGGCAGTTGCTCATCCATGACGCCGTGCGGATAGTCAAAGACAGATTCGGCGATTTCCGCGCCGTCGCGGGCGTCGACCAATACCGCTCGTCCAGATAAGGTGCCGAAGTCCAGTCCAATAGTATACATACCCAGCCCTCGCTTCCCGGCAATGCGTATTTCCTTAGGCGCGTATTGTCCCGCAAGCGCGCGCCAATGGCAAATCAGGCTCGACAAGGGTAGTGGTAAGTGCAGCAACAAAACCAACTACGGAGAGCGCAGAGGGTCGAGTAGACACTAACCGTCAGCATAGAGAAAGCCCAATTAGATGTTTCCATTTTTTCGGGCGTTTCAGCGCTGCGCGTAGACACAGCAGACCAACGTCCCTACAATTCGCAAAATAGAAAGATTTCAATTACTTACTTGCATTTACTGAGGGAATCGGCCGTTGGATTCGGAGGTTTCCCGTAATTTTCCCGTAAATGGAAAATTTTTTTCTACGGGAATCTACGGAAAGGGAGGGGCAACGATTTGGGCTATGCGGTTGTTAAGGAGCGAACGAGGATATTATAGCATGGATTGGCGGCAATGCTAGACCAAATGTTCGCAGGGGCGACGAACTACGAGGATTCAGGCCTGGTTGGATCGAAGAGTCTGAAACTGCGGGCGAGGTCGCGCAGACAGCCACTAGGCGGCCGCCAAGGTTCGCCCCGGCATCAAGTTCTCCTGAGTCGGGATTATTGGTTGTCGTGTCCTCATTTTCAGCAGTCCCTTGTTCGCAGGGAGTGTATCCTTTTCGGTTGAGGCAGAAAAAACTTTAGCGCCGAGAAAACGAGCCTGCGAAATATGCTTTTTTCTTTGTGTCCTGCGCGCCTTCGTGGTGAAGTGGAATGTGGCTCATTTGAATTTCAACCGATTTCGCGCGCCGCGCCTGACACGGGGCATAGTCACAAGCGTCGTTATCGGATACGATGGGTATAGAAGCGCAGCTCAAAGGAGGCGGCACCGGTGAACCGCGCAGCGAGCGTCAGGCTTAAGGGATCATCTCAAGCCAGCACATTCCCGCCAGGCCCCACCGAGATGGGCGAAGGCACCTGGCAGAACTATTTATTTTATCGCCAGTTCTTCAAAGATCCGCTGAGCCACGTCACACGTTGGATGGAGACCTATGGCGATGTCTGGCATTTCATGATCGGCGACACTCACAATTATTCGGTCGCCAATCCAGATGTCATTTATGAACTCTTCGTGCGCCAAGCGAAACGTTTTATCAAAGGACCCGCGTATACCAGCAAGAAGACCGGCTTGGCGCGTTTCATGGGCGAAGGGCTGGTAACAAGCAACGGCGACTTTTGGAAGCGGCAGCGGCGTTTGGTGGCGCCGGCTTTTCATGCCATCCGCGTCCATGCCTATGCCGATACCATGGTCGATTATACCTTGAAGCGGCTGGAAGGCTGGAGCGATGGCGCGGTCCTCGATGTGGACGAAGAGATGATGCAACTCACGCTCACGATCGTCGCGCGGACTCTTTTCGACGCTGATGCCTCGAGCACAGTCAACCAGGTCAAGAAGGCAGTCGCAGTCGTGCAAAAAGCCAACAACACAGCCAGCATCCTGCCCTATTGGCTCCCCACTCCGCTGCGAGCGCGATCCTGGCTTGCCAATAACTCGCTGAACAAAATCGTCTACGGCTTCATCAATGATCGGCGCAAAACCGGCGAAGACCGCGGCGATCTCTTGTCGATGCTGCTCTTGGCGGAAGATGCCGATGGCGAGCGCATGACTGACCTGCAAGCGCGTGACGAAGCGGTGACGCTCTTCCTGGCTGGGCACGAAACCACGGCCAATACTTTGAACTGGACCTGGTGGCTCTTGGCGCAGCATCCTGAAGTTGAAGCCAAGCTGCATGCCGAGCTGGATTCGGTGCTGGCCGGGCGCGCGCCCAAGTTGGAAGACCTGCGCAGCCTGCCTTATACCGACATCGTCATCAAGGAAGCGCTGCGGCTCATGCCAGCCGTCTGGTCTGTCAGCCGAACCGCCGCGGAAGACACGGAAGTCTGCGGTTATCCCATGCCCAAGGGGACGACGGCGCAAGTCATGATCTATCTCCTTCATCGCCATCCCGACTACTGGAAGCAACCGAAGGATTTCCTGCCCGAGCGCTGGCTGGACCCCGAGATCGAGAACTTGCACAAATACGCCTACCTGCCCTTCGCCGGCGGTCCACGAGTATGCATCGGCAATAGCTTCGCGATCATGGAAGCCAATCTGTTGCTGGCGACGATTGCGCAGCGCTATCGACTCCGCTTGATTGATGGCGTCGAGATCAAGCCTGCCGCCTTGATCACCATGTTCCCGCGTGATGGCTTGCCGATGCGCCTCGAGGAGCGCGCGACCGGGGCAGCTGTCAACCGGCCGGCAAGTGTGACAGAGGCTATACCGGTGCTAAACTGAACTGGCTCCCACGCGATATTGGCGCCCATGGCAGGCGAAGCAATAAGTTACAATGCGAGGCGATGCGCCGCCACACATAAGGAGTAATGCTGTGATTGAACTGACCAAGCGACTAGTCGAAACTTGGGGACCGCCGGGTTATGAGCATCGCATCCGCGAATTGATCCGCGGAGAAGTATCGGGCCTGGCTGACGAAATCTGGATTGACGGCTTGGGCAATCTCATCTGTCGCGTAGGCGTTGGCGGGAAGAAAGTGCTGATCGCCGCGCACATGGACGAGATCGGTCTGATGGCGAATTACCAGGAACCGGAGAGCGGCTATTTGCGATTCGCCAGCCTTGGCGGCTTGCGCAATGACACGCTGAACGGCAATCGCGTGTTATTCGAAGATGGCACGATTGGCGTAATCGCCGTGCAAAACGGCGGTGGAAAAGCCTTGAGC
The DNA here is from genome assembly GCA_011523735.1 of Chloroflexota bacterium. GTDB lineage: Bacteria > Chloroflexota > Anaerolineae > Aggregatilineales > Phototrophicaceae > UBA6055. The sequence continues at coordinate 17,493 of WTGB01000140.1, read as the reverse complement.
GACTTCTACATTGATGTACAGACGGATAGCGAAGAGAACGCCACACCGGTTGGACAGCCCGCGGGATTCATGCGCGAGATGCAGGTCCGCGGCCGTCGCATAATCGCCAAGTCGCTGGACGACCGGATCGGCTGCGTCGTCGCCATCGAAACGATGCGCCGGCTGGGGCGGCAGACGCCAAACGAATTATACTTCGCTTTCACTGTGCAGGAAGAAGTCGGCTTGCGCGGCGCGAAAACGGCGGCGCAAGGGGTACATCCGGACATAGGCATTGCTATTGACGTAACGGGCAGCGGCGACCAGATTCGCGGACAGAAGATGCAGGTGAAGCTAGGCGGCGGCGCGGCGATCAAAGTCCATGACCCGGGGCTAATTGTGCCGCTGGCGATCAAGGGCTGGATGGTTGATCGCTGCGAAGCTGATGGCATCCCATACCAGCTGGAACTGCTGGCGGGCGGTACGACCGACGCGTCGGCGATTCAAATGGCGGACGCGGGCGTACCTAACGGCTGCATCTCTATACCCACCCGTTACCTGCATACAACGAGCGAGACGGTTGATATCGGCGATGTGCAGGCTTGTATCGATCTGCTGACTGGCTTGCTCGCCAACGATATTGCCATTTAAGCGGGGCAGCCATGAAAGCGGTCCTCTGTCAAGAATTTGGCGCCATCGACAAGCTGGTTCTGGACGAAGTTCCAAGCCCAAGCATCGGCGCTGGTCAAGTCAAGATCAGAGTGCGGGCCTGCGGCGTCAATTTTCCCGATATCCTGTTGGTACAGGGCTTGTATCAGATGAAACCACCTTTCCCTTTCAGTCCCGGTTTGGAGGTCGCCGGTGACATCAGCGAAATCGGCGAAGGCGTCGAAGGGCTGCAAATTGGGCAACGCGTCGTCTCGACTCTGATGTGGGGCGGCTTCGCGGAAGAAGTGCTGGCGCCTGGCCTCATGCCGCTACCTATCTCCGCTGACTTAAGTTATGAGGAAGCGGCGGCTTTCCCACTTGCTTACGGCACTGCGCATGTCGCGCTAGCTCAGCGCGCGCTGCTCAAGCCGGGCGAGACCTTGCTGGTACTGGGCGCGGCAGGCGGGGTCGGCTTGGCCGCGGTTGAACTGGGCAAGCTGTTGGGCGCCCGTGTGATCGCGGCCGCGAGTACAGCGGAAAAGCTCGAACTCGCGCGCAAATACGGCGCCGATGATCTGATCAACTACAGGAGCGACAGCCTGCGAGATCGCATGAAAGCGTTGACTGACGGGCGCGGCGCTGACGTCATCTTTGATCCGGTCGGCGGAGACCTATTTGACCAAGCCCTGCGCCGGATCGCCTGGGAAGGGCGTTATCTTGTCATAGGTTTCGCCAGCGGGCGCATCCCCTCCGCCCCGGCAAATATCGCTTTGCTCAAGAACGCCTCGATTGTGGGCTTTTTCTGGGGCGCTTACTGGCAGCACGATCCCGCCATTATTCGGCGGTCTTTCGAGCAACTCTTGGCTTGGTTTGACGCCGGCAAGATCAAACCGCATATCCACAAGACCTTCCCATTGGAGAATGCGGTCTCGGCTTTGCGCGAATTGCAGGACCGGCGCGTCATGGGCAAAGTGGTCATCACGGTGCCCTGAGCGTCCGCCGCAGCATCGCAAGCTCGGCGCGAAAATTTGTTCTAAGTCGAATCGCCCGAAATCAGAGACTATGCTATGCTGAAGATTGTGTCTTGCGGCAGGCTGCATGTTTGCCGCTCCTAACTTGCGGATTGGACAGAATTAGAGCATGGCTTATCGTGGCGATGGCGAGCCGGAATATATCGGCGATGATGAGTTCTTTGACCCCGACGAATTCAGCGCTTCGAGCCGGTCCGACTCCAATGTTCTGGGCGGCAGCGGCTCCCGACATGCGCGGGAATCCTTCCACGAGCCGCCAGCGAAACGGGCGCATGATGAGCATGGCAATCGTGACCCACAAGCCGGACCGGGACGGCGCGATAGGAAGGCAGCGAAGGCGGGACGCAAGTCGGTAAAGGCACGTAACCCGGCGCCGTCAATGGCCGACAGCGAAGAACGCCGCGCCCGCCTGGCTGGCAAGCATCAAAGAAAGACAAGACGCTCGGACAGCCAAAAACGAGCAGAAACTGGCGTAAAAGAGGCGGATGCTGACAAGCATCGATTCGGCGGCTTGCGGGGACGATTCTCTCGCGGAGGCAAACCTCAGCGAAGCAATTCCGAGCGAACCTCGGGCGCAAAGTTGTCCCGCATCGCGTCGGCGGCCGGCGGCTTTGGTGGGAGAATCGGCGCTTTGCGAGGACGGCTGCGCCGAAATGACGCCAATGATGCCAGCAGCAATAATCGACGCGGAAAAACCGAGAGCCCTGCCAGCAAGGCAGCGCGAACCGCTAATGGCGCGCGCTTCGGCGCAAGTCGGGGTACGACGAGGTCCCGCGAGGGCAAGCGTGGAGAGTCCCTCTCAGCCGCGCAAGCCGGCAAAGTGTCCAATGCCAATCGCGCAAGAGCCAGCAAAGCGCCGAAGATCGCATCAGACGGTTGGCTAGACCTGGATCGCAAGCTGGACCTGATCGGTGTCGGCTTGGTGTTCGGCGCGATCGTATTTGTCTTCAGCGCGCTTTCGCCGGAGCAAGCGGCTATCGGCGGTGTGCATAGGATCGTCGGTCAATTACTCGGATGGGGCGCCATCGCCGTCCCGCTCGCCATGTTCGCAGTCGGCCTATGGCTGATCATCCGGCACTTCGGCGACGAGCCTCCGATAATCGATCCGGTGCGTCTGTCCGGCGTGTCGCTGACATTCTTGAGCTTGCTGGTCTTGTTTCAATACATCGACAGCCTTGGTTATCCCGAGCGCTGCGGTCGTGATTGTATTGGGCAGATCCTGCAGCAGTCATATCAGTCTGGGCGCGGCGGCGGATTGATCGGCAGTTGGGTTTACAGCGCTCTAGTCATCAATCTGACCGAACTCGGGGGATTCGTCGTAGTCGTTATGACTCTGACGATTGCCGCGATGTTAACAACCCGCGCGAGCATGGTGGAGTTGGCTGCCGTGGTGATTAGCCTCAGTCGCAATATGCGTACGCGCATCGGGCAAGTCGCGGTTCAGCGGCGAGCTGCCCGCTTAAAAGCGCGGCAACAGCAACTCGCGATGGCGAAAGAAACAAACCATGTGCGCATCCGCAAGCCGGAACCGGCGCAACTGAGCGCTTCGCCACAGACCGGAGCCGCCCTGCCAGAGCCAAGCAGCGACTGGATGCCCATTCCGAATCGATTGCGGACATTCTTAGGTCCCCGGACTAAATCCGAATTGGAATTGAACGCGGAATCGCTAGCTATCGACAGGGCCGCCCAATTGCGCGGCAAAGGCAGGGTGAGACGCTTCCTTAGCCGAAGACGAGCCGAGGACGAGCCAGTGAAAGCTGCGGTTAAGGCGGAAACGGGACATACCGGGCGCCTGGAGCGTTTTCTTAACCTGGGCGATGACCTCCGCCCAGCATCAGCCAGGAGACCCGCAGCGGATTTGCCCGCGCCTCCGCCGAGAGTCAACCCAGCCGGTCCTCCGCCAACAATAAAGACCGATCGGTCGCAGTCTTTGACGGAGCCGGCGGAGTCACGACCGGAACCGCCACCCGCATTCGCGCCAGAGCCACGCAGGAAAAACTCGAAGCGGACTTCGCCCCAACCGGCTGCCAAACCGGCTCCGGCAGCGGTCCGCCCAACATCACCATTCGGCCAGACTGTATCAGCCGACGACGAAGCCCTTCACGATACCGTGCATACTCCCGGCGACGTCCCAAAGCCGCGGGTCGACAGCAAGCCGTCAAACACAAGTCAAGACAAGCGTTTCGTGGGGCTGCCCGCTTCCGCATCCGAGAAACCTGGCGGGCGTATTGAATGGGACATGCCCGATTACCGAGACTTGCTCAATGCGGGGACCGCCAGCGAGTTCGACCGGGAGGCTCTGCTTCAACAAGCGCAAATCATCGAAGAAACACTCGCCAGCTTTGGCGCGCCTGGGCGAGTGGTCGAAGTCAATTCCGGTCCGGTAATCACTCAGTACGGTGTCGAGCCGGCTTACATAACAGCCAAGACCGGCAAGCGGAATCGCGTCAAAGTCGGCGCTATCGCCAAGCTGGACAAGGACCTGCAGTTGGCTTTGGGCGCCCGCTCTCTGCGGATGGAAGCGCCGGTGCCTGGCAAGGGTTATGTGGGCATAGAAGTGCCCAACCCAGCGTCGGCGCGCGTCGGCTTGTGTGATGTGATGGATTCCGGCATTTATCAGAAAATCGACTCGCCATTGGCGATCGCCCTGGGCATGTCGGTCGACGGCAAGCCTATTGCCGCTGATCTGACGCAGATGCCGCACCTGTTGATAGCGGGCACGACCGGCTCTGGCAAGTCGATCTGCATCAACGCGATCATCAACAGCCTCTTGGTCAACAATTCGCCAGAGACGGTTCGCTTCATCATGGTCGACCCAAAGCGGGTCGAACTCACTGGTTACAATGGCTTGCCGCATCTGGTGGCGCCGGTGGTGGTGGAACTGGAACGGATCCTCGGCGTTTTGCGCTGGGTCACATCAGAGATGGATGAGCGGTACAAGAAGTTCAGCCAGGCAGGCGCTCGCAACATTATCGATTACAACAGCATCCTAGATCCTGACCTGGCAGCGATGCCCTATATCGTTGTGGTCATTGATGAACTGGCGGATCTGATGATGATGGCGCCGGACGACACAGAGCGCGCCATCGCCCGTATCGCGGCGCTGGCAAGGGCGACGGGCATCCACCTTGTCATCGCCACGCAACGCCCGTCGGTCGATGTTGTCACCGGGCTGATCAAAGCGAATTGTCCGGCGCGCATCGCCTTCGCCGTAGCCAGCAGCGTGGACAGCCGTGTCATCATCGATCAGCCGGGCGCGGAACGCCTGCTAGGCAAGGGAGACATGCTCTACTTGTCGGGCGATGCACCGGCGCCGCAACGCGTCCAGGGCGCGCATGTTTCCAATGAAGAAATCCAGCGAATTGGCCGCTTCTGGAAGTTGCAAAAAAGCGGCATCGCCGGCGTTGAACCTATTCCCCTGCCGCCCAAATCCTCGCCAGCGCAGACGCCAGCGGCCGCCAGATCAGGATCCGCATCCAAGCGAGCCGAGAGTGGACAGGCTGCCTTCTGGGATATGACAGCGACTACGGGAAAAGAAGACAGTGCCGCCAATGGCTTGCCAGAACAAGCAGAGGACGAGCTATACCAGACGGCGGTCGATCTGGTGCGACGCCTTGACAAAGCTTCGGTTTCGCTGCTGCAGCGGCGCCTGCGCATCGGCTATACGCGAGCGGCGCGCCTGGTCGACATGATGGAGGAACGCGGAGTAGTGGGACCGCCCAAAGAAGGCAGTTCAAAGCCGCGCGATGTCTTGAAGCAATAGTTTTTCATGAGCGCCTCGTTGCTCAAGCTGCCGCCCATTAACATTGAGCAAGTAAATCAGTCGATTTCAATCGGCTCGCCAGTCTCGTGGATGCCTCAGGCTAGAGCGTGATGGCAATCCGCGCGAATGAGAATGCCCTACTGCGTTTCGTTTGCCCTTGCGCTACAATAGCCCGCCCAGGCATTCACTTGAACTCGCTTGGACCGATATGGCGCATGACCCGACCAGAAAGGACTGCCTCTGATGAAATACAAGCAGATTGACGGAGTAATAAAACCGGTCGCGCGATTACTGCAAGGCACGGTGATGCTGACGGCCGAAAACCGCGACGGCAATTTTCGACTCCTGGATGCATTGTTTGAGAAGGGCTTCAGCAGCTACGATACCGCCCATGGTTACGGCGAGGGCGTCTGCGAAAAGGAACTCGGCGCCTGGATCAAAGCGCGCGGCATCCGCGACGAAGTCGTGATCCTGACCAAAGGCTGCCACCCATACAAAGGCGAACCGAAGCGCGTCGCGCCGGCATACATCCGCCAGGATCTGGAAGAATCGCTCGAGCGCTTGCAGACGGATCATGTCGAGCTCTACCTGCTCCATCGCGACGATCGGGAGTATCCGGTCGGCGAGATCGTCGATGTGCTGGACGAATACAAATCAAAGGGTCAAATCGGGGTTTATGGCGGGTCGAACTGGCGAGCCGACCGCGTCGCCGCCGCCAACGAATATGCGGCTGCCAACGGCAAGGCTCGCTTCACCGTCAGCAGTCCACAATTCAGCGTCGCCGAGATGATCAAGGAGCCTTGGCCCGGCTGCATCAGCGTCAGCGGCGCGCAGGGCGAAAGTGATCGCGACTGGTACGATACCAATGACATATCGCTGTTCACTTGGTCGAGCCTGGCTGGCGGCTTTATGACCGGCAAGTTCACGCGAGAAAACACTGACGGCTTCAGCGATTATTGGGATACCAATCCGATAGGCGCTTATGCCTACGAGAGCAATTTCCAAAGGCTCGATCGCGTCATCGAGTTGGCGGCGGACAAGGGGGTTTCGCCAGCGCAGATCTCGGTGGCATACGTGCTGAGCAAAAGCCCTCGTTATCACGCCATCATTGCCAATTGGGAAGTCGAACAGATCGCGGAAAATGTCGCTGCGGTCGATATTGAATTAACTGCGACAGAAATTGCCTGGCTAGAACTGCAGACGGAGGAGAAACCGGCATGAGCGACAAAATCCGCTGGGGCTTGATCGGCCTTGGAACTATCTCACGCAAATTCGCAAACGGCTTGAAACTGCTTCGCGATGCCGAGATCTACGCGGTGGCATCGCGATCACAAGACAAAGCCGATGCCTTCGGCGCGGAATTTGGCGCACGTAAACGCCACGGCAGTTATGAAGCGCTGGCGAATGATCCCGATGTCGATGTGGTTTACATTGGCACGCCACATACCTACCACATGCCAAATACGATCATGTGCCTTGAGGCGGGCAAGCATGTACTCTGCGAAAAGCCCTTTGCGGTCAACGCAGCCGAAGCCAAGGCGATGATCGACTGCGCGCGCGCCAATAATCGTTTCCTGATGGATGCCTTCTGGACGCGCTTCTTCCCCGGTATGGTAAAGCTGCGCGAATTGCTGGCGGAGAAAGTTATCGGCGATGTGATGCTCGTGCAGGCGGATTTCGGCTATCGCACCGGCGCTATCGTGCCGGAGAGCCGCACATACAATCCCGATCTTGCCGGCGGCGCATTGCTTGATGTCGGCTCCTATTGTGTGCAGCTGGCGTCCATGATCTACGGCAAGCAACCGCGCGACATCGTCTCGCAGGTCACCCTTGGCAGCACCGGCGTCGACGAACTCTCAGTCTCGGTATTCAAATACAGCGATTATGAAATGGCGACCATCACCACCGCCATCCGCCTCAGTACGCCGCAAGAGGCGCGCATCATGGGGAGCAAGGGTCTCATCTCGATTCCGAATTGGTGGCATCCGATTGAAATGACAGTCGCCGTCAGCGGTAAAGAGCCGGAAACCCTGCGCTTTGAAAAGGTCGGCGAAGGTTTTCATTATGAAGCGGCGGCGGTCGGCGAGTGCATCCGCGCCGGTAAAATCGAGAGCGGTGTGATGCCCCTAGACGAAACCTTGACGATCATGGAAACCATGGACCGGATGCGCCAAAGCTGGGGCTTGCGCTACCCTAGCGAACGTTAATCTGTGATCGATGGACGAAAGGGCTCTTATCTCCGCCATGAGTCTTTTCGCCGGTGTCAGCTTGCTGCCGGCTGTATTTCTCATCTTGCGCGATAAGGAGATTCCTCTCGAGCGGAACTTCCGCATTAAAGGCAAAGCAGCGATTGGATTGGCTTTCGTTCTATTAGCGCTGGCGGTTTTGTTCCTGCTCAATACTGTTGCGCAAGATCTGCCGCTCTTCATCGCAGCCGTCCTCGGATTAATCGTGTTGCCGTTGATGCTCATCCAATTCGACAAATGGCGCAGTTCCCGCCGTGTTTGACAACTGTCCGAAGCCGTGTTAGGCTATGCTGACTTACATATTCTAAGACTCAGGCGCGTCTGAACCCGGATGTTCGACGCGTAAAGGGAAAGTCGGTGAAAGTCCGACGCTGTCGCGCAGCGGTAACTGACTGAAAGTCAGAAGTCCGAATGCCTGCCTGAGACTTAGCTCGTAGATCTTTCGCGTCAAAAGGGAGACGAGCATGGTACAAACAACCGTTGCTCGCCCGTACAGGCGGGCATTTTTTGTCGGTGAACGTATCAGCCCCGTTTCCTCCTAAGTCCAAAGGAGGGACTCTAATGAAGACCAAACTGCTGATTCTCGCTTTATTGCTTGTCAGTCTGCTTCAGGTGCGTGCGCAGGCAGTCAACCTGACGGATGACTGCGTGAGCGACTATTCCGACGAGATTGACTACTTCCCGCAGAAGGTGGACATCGTTGATGCCGTCCGCTTTTCGGTCAAATACTTCAATCATTACAAAGTTGTCAGCGTCTCCGATGCCTTTGACGGCGCGCCGGATTACAACTACGTGCTGGTGCAATGTGGCGCGCCCATGCCGCCCGCGGAAGACTTCGCCGCAGGCGCGCAATTCATCGAGGTGCCGGCTGGCAAAGTGATTACGCTTTCTACCACGCAGTTGCCCGCCCTGTCTCAGTTGGACCTGCTGGATCATCTCATCGGCGTCGACAGCGGCTTCTACATCAGCACACCCGCCGTGATTGACATGATCGCTGATGGCAAGGTGGCGGAGGTCGGCTTCGGCGCTGAGGTCAACATCGAAAAAGTGCTCGAACTGGAACCCGACCTGGTCATGAGTTACGGCTTTAATCCGGCCACCGATGCCCACCCCGTTTTGTTTGAGGCGGGATTATTCACTGCATTGGATGCCAGTTGGCGCGAATTTTCCCCGCTGGGACGGGCGGAATGGCTTAAGTTCATCGCGCTCTTTTACAATCAGGAAGCGCAGGCTAAGGCAATCTACGCGGATATCGTCGCGGAATACGAGGCAGTGCGATCGCTGGCTTCCGACTTGAACGAGGCTGAACGACCAAATGTTTTGATCAATGCCTTCCTGAGCTACGCCGATGCCTGGTTCATCCCGGGCGATGATACCTATGTCGGTCAGTTGATTCGAGATGCTGGCGGGGAGCTGTTATTGGCGGAAGAAGGATCGACGGCGAGCCAAGGGCTGGGCTTTGAAGTAGTCTACGACGGCGGTTTAGAAGCGGATATCTGGCTGGTTGAAACCTTTGGCCTCTATTCAGGCGCTGACCTGCTCGCGCTTGACAGCCGCTTTGGTGACTTCGCCGCCTTCAAAAATGGCAATATCTGGAACAATAACCGCGATGAGAATGCCAACGGCGGCAACAATTATTACGAGTGGGGCGTGACCAATCCGCATCTTGTCTTGGCTGACTTGCTGGCGATCTTCCATCCCGATTTGCTCCCCGAGCATGACTTGGCCTTTTATCAGCGTTTGACGGTGGAGTGATATGTCGCAACTGGCTGATAAGCAAGCGCTGAGCAGAGCAACCATTCGCGGCGATTGGAAAAGAGCGCGGCGACCGTTCACAGCTCGGGGTCAGCGCTGGTTAAAGCCCTGGGCCGGGGTCGGCGGGCGGGAATTCGCCGGCGCCAAACCTCTCTTGCTATTTGCGTTGCTGGCATTGCTTGCTTTGCTGCTGATGCTGAACCTGGCGCTGGGCTCAGCTTCGATCCCGCTGGAGCAAATCATGACGATCCTGCTCGGCGGCGAGGCGGATCACCTGTCCTGGACCAACATCGTGTTCAAGTTTCGCCTGCCTAAAACAGCTACGGCCGCGCTAGCGGGCATGGCGCTCGGCCTCAGCGGCCTCCTGATGCAAACGTATTTTCGTAATCCTCTGGCGGAACCCTTCGTCCTGGGCGTCTCCTCCGGCGCTAGCCTTGGTGTGGCACTAATCGTACTGACCTCGGGCGCGGTCGGTGGAGGGTTGCTGGCCGGCTTGGGATTAGCAGGCGATCTGATGTTGACGGCGGCCGCCGGCGCCGGCGCCGCGCTAACAATGACCTTGGTTCTCCTCGTCGCCGTCCGTGTACAGAGCAGCGTGACCCTGTTGATCCTCGGCTTGATGTTCGGTTACTTTGTCGGGGCGATGGTCAGCTTGCTGCTATATTTCGCCCTGCCGGAGCGGATTCAGGCTTACATTAACTGGACTTTTGGCTCTTTCAGCGGCGTCACAACGGCACAATTGCCGATACTCGCTATCTTTGTCTTTGCTGGAACGCTGCTATCGGCTGCGCTTGTCAAGCCGCTCAATGCCTTGCTGCTCGGCGAAGACTACGCGCGCAGTCTCGGTATTAATCTGAAGCGGGCGCGCATCGGCATCGTACTCGCGATTGCCCTGCTGGTCAGCGCCGTCACCGCCTTCTGCGGACCGATCGCCTTCATCGGCATCGCTGTGCCCCATCTCAGCCGCGGCTTGCTGGGCAGTTCTGATCATCGCCTGCTCCTGCCCGGCACCTGCCTGGCCGGCGCCTGTGTGGCGCTGTGCGCCGCAATCATCGCCGAATTGCCGGGCAATAATCTTGTGCTGCCGCTCAATGTCGTCACTGCGGTTCTCGGCGCGCCGGTGGTGATGCTGGTTGTGCTGCGTCACGCGCGAGGGAAATCATGACGCCCCCGCTGGAAACGCGCGATCTCGCTATCGGCTATCGGCGCCGCGGAAAGAGCGATATTCGCCTGGGACATGGGTTGAACCTGCGCTTGCAGCGGGGGAAGCTGGTCGGCTTGCTGGGACCAAACGGCATCGGCAAATCGACGCTGCTACGGACCCTGGCAGGCTTACAGAAGCCGCTGGCCGGTCGGGTGTTTCTGGCCGGCGATGAGGTCCTGCGCCTCAAACCGCACGAGCTGGCGCGGAGGCTCAGCATGGTCCTGACTGCCGTACCGCCGCCGAACCTGATGAATGGCTACGCGCTGGTTGCCCTGGGGCGGCATCCGCATACTGATTGGCTCGGGCGAATGACTCGGGAGGACCACAGAAAAGTCGCCGCGGCATTGCGTGCAGTAAACGGCAAGGAACTAGCGGAACGACCGGTGGCAGAACTAAGCGATGGTCAGCGGCAAAAGCTGTTGCTTGCGCGCGCGCTGGCACAAGAAAGCGAGATCATGCTGCTCGATGAGCCCACTGCCTACCTTGACTTGCCACGCAAAATCGAAACAATTGCCCTGCTGAAGCAACTGGCGCAGTCCCAACAGCGCGCCATTTTGGTCTCCACCCACGATCTTGATCTCGCCTTGCGCAACTGCGACAGTCTTTGGTTGATGAGCGCTGCTGGCATAACGAGCGGAGCGCCGGAAGATTTGGTCCTTGACGGCAGTTTGAGCGCGACATTCCGCGCCGATGGCATTTGCTTCGATCAACATCGCGGCGGCTTCTTCCTCGATCCACCCAGCGGACAAGCGGTCTGCGTCACAGGCGAAGGCGAGCAGGCCATCTGGCTGCGGCGCGCCCTCATCCGAGCCGGCTTTGCGCTGGACGACGGACCCGGACGGATAGAGGTTTCACCGTACAAAAACGGAAACGGACCCGCCTGGAAACTGCGCATTGATGAGCGCGTCACGCTCCATCACACTATTGAAGCGATTTTGAAGAAGCTGGAAAGTCCATTATAATGACCGAACGACAAGCGAGACGCGGGCTAATACTGATCAACACCGGCGATGGTCGCGGCAAGTCAACATCCGCCTTTGGCGTGATCTTGCGCATGCTCGGACGGAAGAAGAAAGTCGCGCTGATTCAATTCCTCAAACACGAAGGCGGACAGTGGGGCGAAGTGCGCGCATTGAAAGCTCTCGGTCTGGAACCGATAAAAACTGGAGACGGCTTCACCTGGACAAGTCGCGATCTTGACGAGACGCAGGCGCGCGCGCTGCACGGCTGGGAGATCGCTCAGCGTGTCATCGCTTCAGACGAGTATGATCTTGTCGTTTTGGATGAGTTCACCTATCTGCTGGATTTCGGCTGGCTGGAGACGGCGACGGCGATCGATTGGATGCGCGCCAACAAACCGCCCCGCCAGCACCTGCTTATCACCGGCCGGAACGCGCCCCCGGCTCTGATAGACTATGCCGACACGGTGACCGAGATGGTAAAGATCAAACATGCCTTTGACGCCGGCATCAAAGCGCGCGCTGGCATCGAATTCTAGCCCGACGCTTCTTCAGCGCTGCCCATCAATCCGCCTTGCCGCCTGCTTTTGTGCATCGCCCATGCACAAGTTACAATGCTGCTTGGACCATCAGACAATGTTTCAGTAAAGGAGTTGCGAGATGGCGCTTTGGCAATCGGATGAAGAATTATTTACTCTGGCGCGGAATGAGTTGTTTCCCGCGGTTGTCGGCGATGTCATGGACAAACTGGGCTTGCTGCATCAGTTTCTTTCGCCGCAAATCAAACCGCTTGAGGGCAGCATGGTGGTTATCGGCCGCGCTATGACTGTGCTCGAAGAAGACCTGACGGAGGAATCGGCGCTTGACGATGATGATGAACGGATTCGCAATCCCTTCGGTTTGATGTTCCACGCGCTGGACACAATGAAACCGCAGGAGGTATACATCTGCACGGGCGCATCGCCAACATACGCGCTCTGGGGCGGCTTGATGAGCACGCGCGCCCGCCTGCTTGGCGCGGCCGGCGCCGTTGTGAATGGGTATTCCCGCGATACCAGCGAGATTCTGAGTTTGAACTTCCCGACATTTTCATTTGGCGGTTACGCCCAAGACCAAGGTCCACGGGGCAGAGTCGTTGATTACCGTTCGCCCATTGAGATGGATGGCGTCAAAATTGACCCCGGAGATATCGTATTCGGCGATATTGATGGCGTCTGCATAATCCCCCAAAGCGCGGAACAGGCCGTCTTCACCGCTGCCCTGGAAAAAGCCCGCGGCGAACAGCATGTGCGGAAAGCGCTCGAATCCGGCATGGGCACGGTCGAGGCTTTTGAAACCTTCGGCATTATGTGAACTGACTTGCCTGAAAACAAAACCGGCGAATTCGCCGGCGCGCTGAATGGGCTGTACAGGACTCGAACCTGTAACCTCCTCGACGTCAACGAGGCGCTCTGCCAGTTGAGCTAACGGCCCGCTACTATCGTTAAGGTTAGCGCATATCTGTCACGATTGCAAGGCATTCGATTTGATCGCCAAGGCATTCGCATCAAATTGAAAACCCGCGCAAACGGATCGAATGCGCCCAATTTAGTCATCTGCAGGGGCGAGCTACAGGTCGCCCGACGAATAGAGACAGAATTTACAGCGGGCGACTTAATAAGTCGCCCCTATATCGCGTCTTTTTTACCAGCGCGTGGGTAAACCTCGGCGCTCTCAGGGTATTCAGTGGTCAAGAAAATTCTGATGAGACTGCCCTGATTTGAGCGCGAGAGGCAAGTCGAGCATTTGACAAAGTCCGCGCTGAACCTCTATCATGATGCCTATTCGTCGGCGAGAAAGAAACTCACAGTGCCGCATCCCATAGCTAACTTGATCAAGTCCCGCTTCCGCGAAGTCCAGGACGTAAAATCCGCCAGCGCCCGCCGCGAAGCCAGCCTTACCTCACTGAGCTATGAGCCGGATATTGTAGTCGAAACCTGGATGAACAGTCGGCTTTACGCATACATCATCGACCGATCGCCGAAATCGCGCACGATTAGAGCCATCTTGAAGCAGAACAGCAAAGCCAGCATCGGATCGCTGTTTTTCGTCGATCTTCGTCTGCTGCCACAGGATGGTTACTGTGGCAGGCTGCACAGCTGGCAAGATGATTTGCGGGTGCTGAACATCGGCGCTATCCACGCTTATGACCTCAGCCAAGACGACTTTCGCCTGGTGCAAGTCAATCTAGACGAGACCACACAGCGCAATGAATTCGTCGTCTGGCATACCACAGACTTTCCCTTTGATGCGGTCTCCGTCCGCCGACGCGATTGCCAAACCAATATCCGCGGAAGCTGGTATGTGGGAGATATCGCCTCGCCAAAATTCAAGCGCCGCATCAGCGAAGAGCGCGCGCAGCAACGCTTTCACTATCGTACGCGGCAGGGGCAATCGGCAGATTTGCATTCGGCGAATCAGATCAGCGCCGCCTACCTGGCGCTGGAGATTGAAGTCGGCGCGGGCCAGGAGGCGGTAAAGGAAGCCTTCCGCAAACTCGCGCGCGAATATCATCCGGATGTCAGTCAGCACGAAAAAAGGGAAGCGGAGCAGCGCTTCAAAGAAGTGAAATCGGCCTATGATCGTATCAGATCCCATCGGCGCTGGAGCTAAAATCGCGGCGGCGGGAGGGGCCGCCAAAAAAGTAAATCAGCCGGGCGGCTGATTTGCTAGTGGGTCCACCAGGACTCGAACCTGGAACCAATCGGTTATGAGCCGACTGCTCT